>JAWKHE010000004.1:0-176066 GCA_041395005.1 Methanolobus sp.
GCCTGTATCCGGTGCCAATGTAATTGTATGGGGGCCATGCAGGGAAAAAGTAGTCGGAGGAGTAACTGATGCTGATGGGAAATTCCGTTACCAGTTACAGGATATTTCACTTCCTCCCGGTAAAACAGAGGCTTACCTTTCGGTTAAGGTAATGGAAGAAGGTTATCTGGATTACACCAATGATTATTTTGTAAAAGTAAAAAGAGTATGAGATTCTGAATTTTAGAAATCTCATTTATTATTTTCCATGTTTTTGGTTATGTAGAAATCCTGTTTACGTGAGTGACAGAAACCTTACTTTTTTATTCCACAAAAACAACCAGTGAACTAAAACTGAAATAAGTATCCGCCGAAGGCGGCACATTCCAGTGATGCTATACAGAAGATTATCCCTAAGGTTATTGCATTAATACAGATAATTCGACGGAGATCTGAAAGTAAAGTATTCTATTGTATTATGTGCAGATTTTTTTGTTTTTTCTTATGGGAAGGCGCCGGCTTCGCCGGACCCTTCGGGATCACGTAAGCTACTCATACTCTACGGTAACTCATAATGGCAGGATTTCTACAGAGCTCCCTTTTTAGACATTCTTGTTATTGACCATATAAAACTTCATGAACACTGCTACGGCAAATACAAGTGCAATAGCAAATGAAAAATTAGCCGATCTTATGATGTCCCAGCGTCCTCCGGTTATGAGAACTCCTGTGAGTATGAGTATTACTGCTCCCACGATACCTGAGAGTTCCACAGGAACTTTCACGGAACCAATATTAATGCGGTTGTGGTTCTCGGCTTTTTCAAGACGCATGTTGAGTTGTTCAATCTCATTTTTCATCTCGACAATAAGAGGGTCTGTACCGGGTAATTTAGCAGGGGAATTTTTCTTTGTTAGCTGTTCATGCAGAATGGAGTTTTCATCCTTAAGTTCGCTTACCTGAGTATTCAAAATAGAAAGTTGTGAACCCAGTTCAGTTAACTTTTCTCCAAGACATGCATTTTGGGAACTTAATTCCTTCAGTTCCTCGATCTCGGAATTAATGATGAAAATCTCTTCTCTTGCATTATTAATAGCATCTTCAAAATCAATCTGGTACTCCGGGATAGTATCTTCCGGGGGAACATCCACTGAGAGCCTGCGTTCCACCGCACGAAGTCTTTTTTCCACACTTCTCACGGTCTGGTCAAGAGAGTGCAACCTGCCGTTAATATCTTCTTTGATCTGTTTTTCGTTTTTCATATGGTATACCACCAACAGACCACTCAAATTTCCCAAAGATATAAAAATACTTCGATTTTAGCTCATATATTTAAAGAGTCCTCTTATTTGGCATGGTATGTGGGATTTTTGAAAAAAGGTTAAGAGCATGTGTAATGCCCTTTTGTAAAAAAACAGATTCTAAAGAAAGCAGTCTCTGATTAACACTTTGAAGATGATATCTCTTCAAACTCACCAGCAGATGCCTTCATAGTCGATTTCAACACTGAGCTTGTCAGGTCTTATCATGTGCCTGCCGTCTATGACCACCCTGTTTGCCATTGCGTTGAACTCTTTATCCAGGTTCCTGAACTCGCTCCACTCTGTCATAATAAGGCATCCTTCGGCCTCTTCGAGGGCCTCGGATGAGGTCTTGCAATATGTGATTACAGGGAAGAGTTTTCTCATGCTTTCCTCGGCCATGGGGTCATATGCTGCAATATCTGCTCCCTGTTTGAGCAGTTCGGAAATTACGGGAATTGAACGTGATTCCCTTATGTCATCGGTGTCATTCTTGAAGGCAAGTCCAAGCACAGCAATTCTTTTGCCTTTGAGCTCACCGATTTTTTCTTTAAGGAGCTCTATCATTTTCAGTGGCTGCCTGTCATTAACACCAATAACGGATTCAAGAAGCTGTGGTGCGTATCCAATCTCATTTGCCTTGCCGATGATGGCTTTTACGTCCTTGGGGAAGCATGAGCCGCCAAAGCCCGCACCGCAGTTGAGGAACTGTCTCTCTATCCTGAAATCAGTTCCCACGGCATCCATTACTTCATATGTGTCAACACCTATCTGTTTGCAGATGTTTCCTATTTCATTTGCAAAGGAAATCTTGGTTGCCAGGAATGAGTTGTTGACATACTTGATCATCTCGGCTGTCCTCGGGTTTGTGTGGGTAATCTCACAATCCAGCCCGCGATAGAGTTCTGATACAACAAATCCTGATCTTTCATCAATTGCACCGACAACTACCTTGTCAGGGTGCATGAAATCATAAACCGCCTTTCCTTCCCTTAAGAATTCAGGGTTCATTGCAATTCCAAAATCCTTTCCTGCCTTTTTGCCGGAGTACTCCTCAACGATAGGAAGAACAACTTTTTCGGTTGTTTCAGGTACCACGGTACTCTTCACAACAACCACATGGTAATGGTCTTTCTTTGCAATTGCCTTTCCAAGGCTGGCACTTGCAGCCTTTACAATTGAGAGGTCAATACTGCCATCTTCGTCGGATGGAGTTCCCACGCAGATAAATGATGCATCTGAGTTCTGCACTGCATAATCATAGTCTGAGGTTGCGATGAGACTCTTCTGGGTGTATTTTGCAAGAAGCTCATCAAGTCCCTCTTCCCATATAGGGGCGATTCCTGCATTGATCTGTTTTACTTTTTCCTCATCAATGTCAATACAGATTACCTCATGTCCGAGGTCTGCAAAGCAGGCCGCAGAGACTGAGCCCACGTAGCCTGAGCCTATAATAGATACTTTCATTGTATGTTTCTCCTGAGATGTAAATTGTTGGAAAGAGTATATTAGGATTTGGTGTGATTTCAATTGATTATTTTTAAAAGCAATTTCTTAATATATTCTTAATCTTATTTCTTAATACATATTGATGAATGTGGGTTCTATGAAATCAGGATTGTATGAACATATTGTAAATGAATTTCTTTCTGAAAACTTGTTCAACATTGATGACAAGCATAAACATTTATCTCCGATTAAATGATGCTGATAGCAACGATTATTTAGCTCAATATCTGCATCGAGTTCTTTCTCATGCTTTATCTGAGATCAAAGCTGATAAGAACGGAAAAACAAAGATCGACATACAAATAGAACTGTGCAATGAAATAGTAGGTATTTTAAATCGTTATGGTATAGAAACTCAAGGCTTAGATGTCTCTGAAACTGCTGAAAAACTCATGGCTGTTTTAGATGAAGACCCGAGTGTTGATTTCTCACGTCCAGATACTCCACTTTCTTTAGGTGCATTACTTACAGGTACAAGACAGGACCCTTCGTTAGTTTCTCAACTTAAAAAAGAGATTTTGTCATCTGACAGAGTAGATATTCTCTGTTCATTCATTAAATGGAGTGGCATAAGAATACTCCAAGAAGAATTAAAAGAATTCACTTCAAGAAAAGGAAGTGAATTGAGGATTATTACAACAAGTTACATGGGTGCAACAGATGCGAAAGCAATTGATTTTCTAGCAGACTTGGATCGAACAACTTTAAAAGTTAGTTATGATACTAGGAGAACGAGGTTGCATGCAAAAGCCTACTTATTTGAAAGACAAACTGGCTTTTCTTCTGCATATATTGGTTCTTCCAATATCTCAAATGCAGCATTGACTGATGGATTGGAGTGGAACTTAAAACTGAGTCAATATGAACAGCCGTTTCAGTGGGCTAAAATAAAAGCTACTTTTGATACTTATTGGAACGATAGAGAATTTGAGACTTATAATAAAGATGATAAGTTTAGATTGATAAAAGCGTTACAGGCAGAAAAATACGATAACAATACTGAATTTGTGATGCCCAACTTCGATTTAACGCCATATCCATTCCAAAGAGAAATACTTGAATCAATATGGACAGAACGCCAACTGCATAGAAACAAACACTTAATCGTGGCTGCAACGGGTACAGGCAAAACTATGATTGCAGCTTTTGATTTCAAGAAATTCAGACCGGAGTTTTTTGAAACCCATAAAAGAGAGCCACGTCTATTGTTCATAGCACATAGGGAAGAGATATTAAAACAATCTCTGTACACATTTAGAATGGTTCTAAGAGATCACAATTTTGGGGATATGATGGTTGGTGGAAACATTCCATCAAGTACAGAACAAATATTTGCATCAATCCAAACATACAACTCAAGAGAAATTCATACTCTTTTAGAATCTGAATATTTCGATTATATTGTAGTAGATGAGTTCCACCATGCAGCAGCTCCAAGCTATAAATCACTTTTAGGTCATGTAAATCCAAGCTGTCTACTAGGTTTAACGGCAACTCCGGAACGTGCTGATAATTTAGATGTTAAGAAATATTTTGATAATCATATAACCGCTGAAATTCGTTTGCCAGATGCAATAGACAGAAAGTTGTTGTGTCCTTTCCAATATTTTGGTATTACTGACAGTGTTGATTATTCCAAGTTGAGATGGCAACGTGGCGGTTATGTCCAAAGTGAACTAAGTGATCGATATTTATCCGATAATCATCGTGCAGAAATGATTTGTGAGAAAACTGTACAGACTGTTTTGGATATCAGAAACGTTAAAGGTCTAGGTTTCTGTGTTTCAAAAGCACATGCAGAATACATGTCTGGAATATTCAATAAATATGGTATTCCAAGCGAGTATTTAACTTCTGATTCTAGTAAAGATGTAAGAAGCTCTGTTCAAAAACGGTTGTTGAATAAAGAGATCAACTTTATTTTTGTCGTAGATTTATACAATGAAGGCGTTGACATTCCAGAAATAGATACTGTTCTCTTTTTACGTCCTACTGAAAGTTTAACAATATTCTTGCAACAATTAGGACGTGGACTCAGATTAAGTGATGATAAAGACTGCTTAACGGTACTTGATTTTGTAGGGCAAGCGAACAAAAATTATAGGTTTGACTTGAAGTTTAAAGCCTTGATCGAAAATATCGGTCAGGACATTGCTATAGAAATAGAGCAAGGATTTCCACATTTGCCTGCTGGGTGTAGCATAGAACTAGAAAGGAAATCTAAAGAATATATTTTAGATAACATTAGTCATGTTCTCAATTTAAGACGACAAACAATTGTGAGTAGAATTTCTAGCTTTGTTTCAGATACAGGAATAGAATTATCTTTTGAGAATTTCATAAACTATTATAATTTAGATCTCGATGATATTTACAAAAAGATGTGCTGGTCAAGAGCACTGGCAGAAGCTGAAATCATTGATGATTTCAATGATCCTGATGAAAAACAATTAACTGGTGGTCTAAGAAGAATTCAACATACAGATGATAGTAGTTATATTGATTTTGTTCTCAGCCGTCTAAATGGCAAAAATTTAGATGAAGAAAATCTCTCTGAAAAAGAAAGATACTATTTGACAATGTTAATTCTTACTATCTGGAATAAAGAAAAGTTTGCTTCATTAAAAGATGCGTTTTCTAAGTTGCTAGATAATCCTGTTATCTATGATGAAATAATCATGCTTCTAGAATACAAAAAGAGCATCATAAAAACTATTTCTTCTAAACTTACATTGCCTTACGTTTCTTCTCTAAATTTGCATTCTAAATACACACAAGCAGAAGCACTTGCTGGAATTGGATATTTTAATTTGCAGAATAATCATACTATACAGACCGGAGTATTGTATATTAAATACAAAAAGACAGATGTGTTTTTCATCACGCTAAACAAGAATGAGAAGGATTATTCCCCAACGACGATGTACAATGACTATGCAATTAACGAAAATCTTTTCCATTGGCAAAGTCAAGCATCTACTAGAGTTGCTTCTGAAACAGAGGCAGAGATACATTAATCATAAAAAAAATGGTCAAAAAATTCTACTTTTTGTGAGGGGGTAAATAAAAATTAGTTCTCTCTCCCAACCTTATTATTTCTTAGGACCAGCAAGTATGTAAGTCATGAAGACGAAAAACCTATCAATTTTGTGTGAAACTAAAGTATCCAATGCCACACTCCTTATTAAGAGAAACTGCAAGGCTCATAGTAGGGTGACCACAAAATCCTCCTGCAAAATGTAGTCACCCACTCACATCCACCCTTCTGATACTGCTCCACAAGAAACTCCAGTGTATCCTCAAGCTTATTTTCACTGGAATACTGCTGCGAGCAATAGTAATACCTGCCCCTGTCCTCGAACAGTATATTAACAGGAGGGTACCCGTGTTTGAGCAGTACATAATTCAGCAGCAGTCTTCCGACCCTGCCGTTTCCGTCCTGTGAAGGGGTGGATGTACTCAAACTGGTTGTGTACAAGGGCTGCAAGCACAAGCGGCTTTAATTCCTCTGCATTTCAGCATACCATTTTGCAAGCTCCTGAAGCTCATTTTCTATTTCTTCTTTAGGGATGCCGCGGTGTACAACCTCTCTCATAGGCATTGCGGATTACCGCCTTCCACATCCCGCAGCCTGCCGGCAAAATTCTTTGAACCTTCAAAAACATATCCTGTGCAGCTTCTTTATGAGTTCAACTGAAAGCTGTTCATCAGTACTTTGAATAAAATCCACGGCTTTTGCAACATTTAATGCCTCTATTTCATCGGAATTGGTGGCATCCTCATTGTGGTGGAGCAAATCATGGACTTCCTCCGGAGTAACAGCCGAGCCCTCTATGGCATTGGTATTGAATACGAATTTCTCCGTGAAGGCTTTCCAGCCGTCCACATCAAGGTGAACCACTTCAATTTCCCTGTCGTACTCGTTGAGCTTTTCAATCTCTTTTTTAGTAAGTGAGAACTTCAGCAGGTCGGTTTTAGCCTGCATCTCCTGCTCAATTTCCTTTGTAGCTTCCGGCCTGCGTTCCTCTATCTCTTCCTCTGTCAGGTTAAGGCCAAGGTAATGCCGTATCTTTCTTGTCTTTTTTCCGATACGGTAGGAGTGGGACAGGTAATATTTCGTATTATTTCCCAGTTTTCTCTTCTCAATATGCATATATAAATGGGTGACCACATTCTATATATCCCGCTTTGTGGTCACCTGTTATCGCAGGAGTTTTTCAGGGCACTTCAGGAACGTTGTTCATTATTCGTGCCATAAAATAGACGTTACTGCTGAACGGTTTCTGCTGTTCCGCTGCTTTCATCTGCCGCCTGGCTAAATGAAATAGAAGTCACAGTCCATCCCTGTTCAATATCCTGCAGCTCAAAATATGCAGGTACAACTGACCTGTCAGTTTCCTTCCCAAGGATATTAACATTGACCACAGTGATTTACAGCTACAATAGCGATATCGCCTTCCAATTTCCTTTGAGGAAATCTCTATCTGCCTGATACTGTCGGATTTAATTCCTCCGTTATTGAACAGCATTTCAACACTTGCAGGTACAAGAAGTTCCGGTCCCTGGTACATATTAAAAGCAATAGCGTATTCACTTTCATTAACTGCACTTAGGAAAGTGATAACTGTTGTTTCCACCTTGTTGGAATCTGTATCAGGACTTCCATAAGCCCACCTATATTTTCTTTAATAATGGGAACCTGCATCAAGCAGCTGCAACAATTAGAAAGGTCAGAACAAAACTTATCTGAATGAGGATTTTCTTCTTGTCTTTTTTCTTGTCTGTTGTATCAGGCTTTTCTTTTTTACGTGACGGTGTTGTACTTCGAAAGTCGTGAGCTTCCTGTCAGATGGAACCGGATTGCGGGAATAGGGAATGATGCTTGTCTCTGCTTTCTCCATTTTCATCGTGTTTACTCCTGATTTCTTTCAGGTAGGCATCATACATTTTAGCAACATCTTTGTCCTGTAGGCTCTGGGGCTTCTTACCGGCAGCAGGCTCTTCTTTTTTTGCTTAGCTTTCCCTTTTGCGGTTTATGTCAATTTCTGAATTTCTGGTTGAATGGTTAGTGAGTGCCTGTATTTCCTTTGCCTGTACATCAGGACGTGTTTTTTCCCTTCGGGTCACGATATATTATACTTGCCCCGATTTTTTCGCTGGGGAAAAACTTCCCGCCGTTCATGGTAAAATTTTGCAGTCAGGGCTCTCTCAGGCGGGATGCTGCCAGGTTTCAAAACCTGTCTCCCTGCAGCTTGAAAAGCGATTCGACGCAATCAAGGATCACCTGCACATCGAATATTACCAGTTCTGAATTGTTCGTGATTCTGATTCCAAAAATTATAGTGTTGTCTGGAAGAATCTCATAGCTACGTTTTATGTCTATTTCATTCACTAAAATTTAATTAAAAAAATAAATATAAATACATTTTGATACATCATATAACTCATTTTACGCAAAAGAAAAATGTAAGGCCAAATATCAGCTGTCCTTAAATTATAATCCTGTCAGATTTCCTTTATCCAGATGACCTCTCCCATTTGCATAGCCTCAAAAATATCAAAGGCTACGCATCTGAATCAGATCTTACCTTAATATCCCCGTGTCTGCCTACGGTTGCCGAAAACAAAAATCCTTCTCCTGAATAAACTTCTACATCCCGTCCGGCAGCTTCAGGAACGTTAAGAATGACGTGTTTTCTTGTGCGTTCTATGATAGGGTGATGTTCCTTCTTTTCACGTGTTTCAGAATCGCTGTTCTTCCTGGATCGTTGTTCTTCCCCGGGTTCGAACTTACGTACATCAATGTGAATACCAATCATCCTTTCAATATCGTCAATGGTCTTCCCACTTTTTCCTATGACCCTGGGAACATCCTTGTCCCTTACCCGCACCATTGCACGGTTATCTGAAACCATTTCCACTTCAACCGGGCCGTTTGCATAGTTCCCGATTACTTCCCTCACTTCTTCTTCTGCAAATTTCCAGGCAGGGTTTCTTTTCTGTTCGCCGCCAAGGGGCATGACAACTACCTGTTCGCCGTAGGTGTATATCTCAAACTCGTTCTTGCCTGTTTCAATGTCTGAAATAAGTATAACCGGTCTTGCAAGATCAGCTTCCATCATACCTGCCGGGACTTTTACGGTGAACTCAAGGATCTGCACCTTTGCAATCTCACCTTTGTCGATGAAAATTACAGTGTCCACTACCTGAGGTATAACTCCAAGCTCTACCCTACCGATAAGTCTCTGGATTGCGTCCACTGCACGGTTTGCATGCACCACTCCTATCATTCCCACACCTGCAAGCCTCATGTCAGCAAATATCTCGAAATCCTTTGTCTTGCGCACCTCGTCATATATAGTATAGTCCGGGCGTACAAGCAGGAGAACGTCTGCGGTATTCTCAAGACTGCCATCAAGTGGTGCATACTGGGTTATTTCCTGTGGAACCTGCAAATCACGTGGAGATTCCATTGTCTTAACAACAAATCCCCCATCGTTAAGATAGCCTGCAACACCTGCGGCAAAAGTTGATTTTCCAGCACCTGGAGGACCTGCAATAAGAATTCCTCTCTGTGTGCGTATCCTGTCCTTCAGTACATCGCTCAGGCGGTATTCTTCAAGTGAAACAGATGCAATAGGACGTACAATTGTGATCTCTATGTCGTCGGAAAACGGAGGGTTTGAAATGGCAATCCTCATGTTCCTTATCTGGAGAACAGAAGCACCGCTGAACGACATTTCCGTAAAAGATTCAAGGTCTGAACGTGCCCTGTCGAGCAGTTCCCTTGAGATCATTTTCAGCTCTCCGTATGTACAGGGCTCCTCCCTTATTTTTACGTATTTCACATCTCCTATTGAGCCTCTTTTGGCCATAGGAGGAACTTTGTGTTTTAAGTGGACCGACATTGTGTCCGGTGTAAAAAACTCATCAACAAGCATTGGGCCAAATTCTTCAATTGGAGGCTTAACAAAATCAACGTCAAGTCCTTTTGCCTTTGCAACAAGTGACTGTACCCTGTCCCCTGTGACAAATTTTGCCTTGAGTTCTACTGCCGTTTCCCTGATGAGTGCATCAATTTCCCCGCCCTTGGCAAGTTTAACCTGATCAAGGTTAGGCCTGGGTCCTGTGAAAAATAATCCTATTGATCCTTTTTCTGTAAATCTCTGGAGTTCCTGAATTTCTTCGAGTCCTTTGTACCCGATTTCCAGTCCCCTGTTGGCCTGGGCTTCCAGTTCAGCCATAACAGCCTCAGGGACATATATGTCTACGTTTTCCAGTCCTTCTGATCGTATTCTCTCTGAGAGAATTCCATCAATGACTGCACTGGTATCAGGCACCACTTTCTGCCTGTTTTCTTTCTGCTCTTCCATAATTATGAATACGGTGGCTGACTATTTAATTAAGTCGCACGACATAATTTTGATTAAAATAGAAATAAAAATAAGTATCTCAAATAATGGCAGAAACTATTGCTTTATTCCCGCCGGTTCCTATACTAATAGACATCTTCCGGTTCGAATACCTTTTCACCGATAATTCTGTCATCTATAGTCCCAGAAACATGAACGATAACCAGTATGGCATGCTCCTCCTGCCTGTTCCACAAGAACCAGTACAGCGTCCATATCACAGTCAATCCTGATTTCAACCACTTTCTGGGTATGTCCGGAGCTTTCACCTTTTTCCAGAGACTCTGCCTGCTGCGGCTCCAGTAATGCACGATACCGGTTTCAATTGTTTTTTCAAGTGCTTCCCTGTTCATGAAAGCACACATAAGGACCTCTTTTGTTTGACTGTCCTGAGCAATTGCCTGGATGAGGCCGTTATCATACTTCAGATTTTCAGGTTTTATCATGTGAATCACTAATTGCTATATAGTATAAAATACTATTATCTATCTGTATTAATATAATTGGTAACACAATAATTGCTAATCGGGGTCTAATAATGGATTACAGTTTTGATGGCACTGGTGGATATCGAATCCCAACTGGAATAGGCGGACTTGATGTGCAGCTTGAGAGGAGTTCCCCCAGGAGCAACGATTTTAGTTCTGGCAGAACCTGGCGCAAACTCTGAGATGTTTGCCCAGCAGTTCGTGTACGGTGGACTTCTAAACAATGAAGAAGTATTTTATTTCACATCTGAGCATCCTGCAAGTGAGATCATAAGTGAAATGGATAATATGAAATGGGAAGTAGACAAGTTCCTGGAAGACGAAAGCCTTGAATTCATCGATGCTTATCTTCCTCGCTTCTACAATGTCCTGCCCAAGGAATTCACAAGCGATCTTTCCGCAAAGGATTTCCTTAAAAAGGTACAGATTCCATGGGTCTTCTTAAGGCTACTGCAACACAGAAAAGAAATGGAAAATACAGGGGAGTAATTGATTCGATTTCATATTTCCTGCGTTCCTATGACCTGAATAATGTTGTAGAGGTCATAGAAATGATCTCTTCCATTGGCAAGGCAACAGGTGCAATTCACTTAATTCTGATGACAAGTGGTATGCATGATCCTGTTACGGAAAATACACTTCGTCATATATGTGATGGTGTTATTGAATTCAGGATTAGAGAGCGTGGCAGTGAAATCGAGCGTAATATCATGATACGTAAAATGCGAGGGATGCTGGTTCCTGATCGTACTATTTCCTATATGGTTACCCAGAAAGGAATTGAGCTGGAAACCACAACACGTGTACTTTAATTATTTTTTCATGTTTCCTGGACTGGAAACATGTTTTTTATCCTCATACTTTTTATTCACAGAAAACTATTTTACTTAATCGGCAAAATGGATAATGATCATAATGAAACAGGACTTAGTGCGAATCTTGAGGGATATTTTCACATCATCTGGTTATGAAGTCACGGACTCTTTCAGGCATGACCTCGTGGCAGAGAAAAATGGTATGAAAACGGTAATTAAATTATCATATACTCCGGATCCCGGAGAATTAAATGAATTTGCAGGCCAGCTTACAGAGGGACAGGGTCTCTATGTAATTGCAGGGGATGCAGATGAGAATATTTTACGAAAGGCAAGGGCCGCAGGTGTAAGAATATGGACCCGTGACGATGTTGCTTTACAAATAGGCAGGGCGGTTCTTGCAGACATGGAGGGAAAAACCGCAGAACTTGATTTGATAGGAACAGCTGTGCAAAAACCTGTAAGTAAGGTCGAAGAAGTAGCTCAGGAGGCAATTAATGCAATATTTGGAACAGGTACTTCTTCCCTTGTTGAACAGAAGGCTTTTGAGGAACCATCTTTTTCACTGGCATCCAAACCCACTGTTAGTGCAACTGAACGTATGGCTGAGGTCAGGTATTATCGCCCGGGTACATCTTCTCCGGAACCTACTCTGGAGGACCAGGACGTAGAAATATTATCTAATGCTCCTGAAGTTCCTGCAGAGAAACCACCACTGGTTCAAAATGCACAGAGTGTCCCGCTGACAGATGATTCTATTATTATGAGTCTTCATTCGTCTCCGGTAAATATCCAGAAGGACCGTGCACTTTCAATAGCAACACCCTTTGTAAGGGGAGCAAATTCCGCCATATTGAAATTTGTGCCTTTCTGGAAGTATAATTATTCACTGGATGTGGAACACCGCTACAGGTCCAAAATAATCGATATCTCCGGAGATGGTTCCGGATGTCTTAATGCGCTTAATGGAAATGTTGAAACCATGCATCTTGATGATGTACGGAAAACAGTTGCAGTTCCAAATGTGGAATATGATGTAAAGATGGCTGTTACAACAGAAGATGATGCCAGAAAGCAACTGCTTGATATGCTTATAGATGAGTACACAAGAGATCAGGGCTTTGATGCAACCCAGGGGATGCAATTATCTCTGAGCACAAACGGTTTAAGCCAGCAGCCGAAGATATAGATCTTAAGACGGAACTTGTTTATGTTCCTGTCTGGGAAGTCAAAGCCAGAGGAACTCTGTGGAAATCAATGCTACAGCGGGGAAGTTTTGCAGAATCCTGTGGACGATGACGTCGAGTTTGTATGATAAAGGGCGAGCCATCAAAAAGTTCGTATCTATACGAATGATTTATATATCAATAACACATATAAGGGATTACCCGTTTAGTCACCTTGTATTAAATTCAATCAAATAATGAGGAATCAATTATGGTAGAAGTAACTGACAATGCAGCAGCTGAATTAAAATCACTGCTTGAGGAACAGGATAAACAGGATCTCGCTCTCAGAGTTTTCGTTGCAGGCATGAGCTGCTGCGGTGTGCAGTATGGAATGTCCCTCGAAGATAACATCAGTGAGGAACATGACATAGTAGTCGAAGACAAGGGTCTTAAGATCGTAATGAACAAAGACGATGCAGACGGCCTTGCAGAAGCTAAGATCGACTACGTTGACGGTCCATCCGGAAAAGGTTTCGTAATTGACAACCAGAATGGTGGCGGCTGCAACACATCTTCATGTGGCGGCGGTTGCTGCTAAGCAACTTTTTAATAGAATAAACTAATTGGGTTATTTATTCATATTAAAGGTGATTAGATGTTTCCGGGAATAGGTGGCAGGGGCATGAACCCTGCAAAAGTCAAACAGATGATGAAACAGATGGGTATTAACATCACTGAAATCAATGATGTTGAGCAGGTCATTATAAGAACTCCAGATAAGGACATCGTTTTTAACGATGCAAATGTTTCCATAATGAATGCCCAGGTGTGGATACCTATCAGGTAGTCGGTACCCCGGAAGAGGTCGCCAGGGAATTACAAATACCCGATGATGATGTGAGGCTCGTTGCCGAGCAGACAGGTGTTTCTTGAGGATCAGGCACGTGAAGCATTAAAGAATGCAAACGGTGATCTGGCAGAAGCAATTCTGGCACTCTCATCATAATTCTTTTTATTTCTTATTTCAGGCTTTATTTTTACTGTATTTTCTGTTCTGATATTGTTTTTGGATTTTAGCTTTGCTTTTGTTTCTTTGTAAGACTCAGCGTTTATTTTCTACCAGACCAAAATAGGTATATATTAACATCATGATTATACATGATAATTGAAACCTTCCTGTTAAATTACAGGCCTTTTTCAAGAAGGTCCTCTCATGTCCCGGGGTTCCTCTGGGAACCTTTGTTTGTTCTTCAAAATGACATGGTGCGGTTGCCAAAAATAATTGATTCGATTGACTCTGGTTTCTCCTTGAGATTTCCCAGGGTCAGGGAAGAAATATCATAGATAATAATGACAAATGGTGATAGCATGTCTGAAAATTTTGATGTTAAGCTGGATAGTAAAAGCTACCTTCCAGATCCTTCTGTAAAGGAAAATTCCTGGATACAGGATTATGAAACCGCCTATAATGAGTTCCTGAAAGACCCGGAGAAACACTGGGAAAACGTTGCAGATGAACTTGAATGGTTCGAGAAATGGGATAAGGTGAAAGAGTGGATCACCCATATGCAAAGTGGTTTACCAATGCCAAACTGAATATTACCTACAACTGTCTGGACAGGCACGTTCTCAACGGGAAGAGAAACAAGGTAGCTCTTATATGGGTAGGTGATGATGGCAGGGAAGAGATTCTCACATATCGCCAGCTTTACCGCGAGGTCATGAGATTTGCAAACGGCCTGAAGTCACTGGGAGTTGAGAAAGGTGACAGGGTCTGTATTTACATGCCTCTTGTTCCTGAACAGATTATCGCAATGCTTGCATGTGCACGTATAGGCGCAGTACACAGTGTTGTATTCGGTGGATTTGGTGCCAATGCCCTGCATTCAAGGATAAAGGACGCACAGGCAAAGATCGTTATTACGGCAGATGCCACCCTCAGACGTGAAAGCGCATCGATCTCAAGACACTTGTAGATGAGGCAGTTGTCAATTCCTCCTCCGTGGAAAAGATTGTTGTCCTCAGGAGAATGACTCCGCAGATGGAGCTTTTCTCAGAGATCGAGGTTGATTTCTACGAAATCATGGAGAATGTTGAAAAAGAGTGTGAACCTGAGGTTATGGATGCCGAGGACCCACTCTTCATTCTCTATACAAGCGGAACCACCGGTCCGCAAAAGGAATTGTTCATGCATGTGGCGGTTACATGGTAGGTACATACTACACCACCAAAAACATGTTTGACCTTAAGGACAACGATGTCATGTGGTGTACTGCAGACCCCGGATGGATCACAGGTCACAGTTACATCGTCTATGGGCCTCTTTCTATGGGTGCGACTATCATGATATCAGAGAGTACACCAGATTACCTCTGATCCGGGGTATGGTGGAGCATGGTCGAGGAGTTTGACGTTACAATACTTTACACCGCGCCAACTGCAATTCGCATGTTCATGAGAATGGGTGAAGAATGGCCTGAAAAGTATAACCTCAGTTCCCTGCGTATACTGGGCTCGGTCGGCGAGCCTCTCAATCCTGAGGCATTTGAATGGTACTATCGTGTCATCTGAAAGGAAAAAATGTCCTATTCTTGATACATGGTGGCAGACCGAGACAGGTATGCACATGCTGACCACGGCAATCGGTGAGCCAATGAAACCGGGATTTGCAGGCAGGCCTGTACCGGGTGTCATTGCAGATGTTGTTGACGAGAACGGTGAGTCGGTTCCACCGGAAACAGGTGGATTCCTTGTCATTAAGGAACCCTGGCCATCAATGATGAGAACTGTATACAACAACGATGAAAGGTATCGCCAGTACTGGAATACTATCGGGAATTACTATGCAGCAGGTGATCTTGCAGTAAAGGACAAGGATGGTTACATAATGATCCTCGGCCGTTCCGACGATGTCCTCATCGTTGCAGGTCACAACATCGGCAGTGCTGAAGTTGAAAGTGCTCTGGTTTCCCATGAGGCAGTTGCAGAAGCTGCAGTTATTGGAAAACCTGATCCTCTCAAGGGTGATTCAATCAAGGCATTCATCATACTCAGAATGGGATATGAGGCAAGTGAAAAGCTGAAACTTGACCTTGTCTATCATGTAAGGATGAACCTTGGTCCAATTGCCATGCCATCTGAAATCGAATTTGTGGAATCACTTCCAAAGACACGAAGCGGTAAGATTGGCGAGACGCCTGCTCAAGGCACAGGAACTCGGACAGATCCGAGATGTTTCCAATTGGAGGATTGATTTCCTCCTTTCATTTTCTTTTGATTTTGTCTTTCCCTTGAAAATAGCTATTAATGCAAGTATCAGGAGTTCCGATGGTTGCTGTGAATCCCGGAGATTTCTTCTTCCTGCTCATCGCTGTTCTCAGTGATTTCCTGAATGTCGCCTTCCTGTTCGTTCACAGTTTCAGTTTCATCCTCTTCAGTAATCACCGTAGTCTACAGAATCACTTATAGTCAGGCACAACTTCAGCACCATAATAGTCGACGCGTTGGACGGAATCTTCACTAACAATCAAAAATGATATCTGGTTTCATTGATTATTGGTCTATACACAAGGTATTCCATTTAGAGGTGTTGAGAAATTGTCAGAGTATTTTCTTACTACACTTGTTGAATCTTGTGAAACTACATCTTCATAAAACAGAATCCCTAGCTTTACATCTCCATTCTCTGTTCGTGCCCATTCAGGAACATCCAACCCATAAATATGGTCATACTTGTTCTCTACAGGAATCTCTCCCATCCACCTCAGTCCGCTCTCTGCAGGCAGGTCAGCTGCTGTCATGTCAGCAGGCATTGAAAAAGTAAATGTATAATCTGTAGCCTTCCCTATATAGATGAGACCATATGAATCTAGTAATGAAATTTGTTCTCCGGTGGTATTTTCGTAAAACTGGAGCATCATATGTTTCCTTTCAGTTCCATATTCCGGAATAAAATCGTCATTCAGGTTCGCACCAAATTCCATCGGTTCCGGTGTGTAAACCTCACCACCGTAATTCTGGAAAGTGTATTTGTCCGAATCGTTCGTCTGGTCTGCGTTTGCAAGCAGTGTGCATGACCCGATTATCAGCAAAAATATAATGACCGGTGCTATCTTTTTTCTGAACATTAGATGCCTATCCTACTATTTTTTATCTCAGACTGACTGGCTTGTGACAAATGGTCAAAGATATTAATTATATATGCATGAATTATCATAAAATCTATATATTTTTATCGAAAGTATTTTGCACGACTAATGGAATCGTTAGTCTTACAGTAAGGCACAATAATGGCGTTTTTCACACTACTGGTATGCGGAAAAAGAATTGAGACGATATATTTCATTTTCTTTTTTTCGGAATGTGCCGGCTTCGCCGTAACCCTACTGGATTGTTGAAGTTATTCATGACTTCCGGCCATTGATACTTATTTTCACTACAAAAGTGTGTTTATGATGGCTCTGCAAAAGATTATTGACAATCAAAGAACAACACGACCAACCGCTGCATGCGGCACATTCCATCACTGCCATTCTGAAGATTGTTGAAATAACGCATTAATTCTAAATTGCTGAGTTCAAGGTTATAATTAACAGGATTTCTACAGAGCCACAAAAATAGTAATTATTATGAAGTATACACTCTATCTACTACTCTGTGAGTACCATGATTGATCTTTTTGACCTTTATCTCTCAGAGGATTGTCCTTACGGTGATGAGACCACAGAGTTCCTTGAAATAGAAGGTAATGGCAGGATTCGGATTAAATCAAGGGAGCATGGCGTTGCCGCATGCATGGATGACCTGGCAGCGTTCTACAAAAAGAATGGTCTTGAAGTCGTAAATATGGTACAGAACGGTGCGGAATTTAATCCTAATGATGTAATATTTGAGGCTCAGGGAGATCTCCCTACTATTTTCAAACTATGGCGCATCTCACAGACTTTCCTTTCCATGGTATGTGCCATAGCATCAAAAACCCGTTTTACCGTGGAACTTGCAAGGAAATCAAATCCTGATATTATGATTGCCACAAGCCGCAAGACCCATCCGGGTTTTCGCAAGTATGAACTCAAGGCTGTAAAGATAGGTGGTGGCGAGCATCACCGTAATTCCTTAAGTGATTCAATCCTTGTTACGCAGAACCACCTGGATGTCATGGAGAAGCAGGTTAATCTCAAGGCAATGCGCAAGATCGAGATTGAGCCAAGGACCAGGAGGAAGCACTGGAAGCTGCCCCTGTTGCGGATATACTTCTGCTTGATCACTATAGTCCTGATGAACTGGAAGAATTTGTGCCGGAGTTGCGTGCCCTGAATCCACATCTTGAGATTGCGGTTGGTGGAATTGAGCTTAACATGGTTTCTGAATATGCAAAACATGTTAACTTTATAGTGACCACTGCCCCGTATTATGCGAAGCCGCTGGATTTGACTTCAAAAATCAGAAAGGTTTGAGTCGGATGAGGTATATATACTAAGCGCAAACATTATATATAATAATTGACATGGTTGTGTATGTAACATGCATGACCGGTGCAAAGAGACTTATGCTTTCGTGGGCTTTTTTGTAGCAGGAAGTCTTTTTCCGTCCATTGATGTATGAAGCGTATCGTCAAGTAAAAATAATTAATTCATCGATTATACAATATCAGAGGTGTTTATATGAGTAAAGTGGAACTTTTAGATTTCAGTGCAACCTGGTGTGGACCATGTAAGATGCAGAAACCTTTCCTTGAGAAGGTAGAGGCAGAGCTTGGTGACAAGATTGAAGTGAAAGTTGTTGATGTAGACCAGAACCAGGCAATGGCTGCTGAATATGGAATTCAGGCAGTGCCTACACTTATTATTCTTAAAGACGGTGCAGTTGTAAAGCGCTTTACCGGACTTACAACAGCAGGCATTCTCCTTGAAGAGTTAAACAAGGTGCTTTAAGCACCTGTTCTTTGTTTTTAAATTACTTTTTTATTATATCCTTGAAAAAGCGTAAATACCTTAAAGTCAATCCAATGTCGAGGGTTACGCAAATTGAAGGAACTGGTTGATCTTGGTGTAATGGTTTTCAGGGAGAAGAACTCCCGGGGTTCATTCAAACCACATCTTTCTGTTAAATTCAGGTCTGTTGAAGGAGACCTTGTGACATTTTCCATAGACACAACCCGCACACCCGGTAAATACCAGCAACCTGATGCTTATCTTATAACTCATGCGCATTCAGATCATAATGGCAAATCAGCCATGCTTTCAGATCGTGCCGTATGTTCTGAAAAGACTGCCCTTGCCCTTGAGATACGCCACCAGCGTGAATACAAAGGACGTACTTTCAAGGTTGGGGACACAATTGACATCAAAGGTGTCAAAGTTTATACTTTCCCTAATTTCCATACAGTTGGCTCGACTTCTTTTATGTGGGAAAACGAACTGGGTACAAGAATTCTTGTAACAGGGGATGTGAAAGACGCTTCCATGCTTCCACAATGCGATGTTCTTATTACCGAGGCCAATTATGGTGATCCAGGGGACACAACCTGTTATTTTGATGATGACCTGGAAGGCTTTGAATGTGCCTTCAGGGACAATCCATCCATTGCCTTTGGAGCATACGCTTTTGGCAAGGCACAGCGGGCAGTTGAACTGCTCAGGGGATTTGGGTACGACGGCATAATAGAGATGGATGAACAGTCTCTTTCCCTTACACGAACCCTTCTTGAGAATGCCGGGGAACTTGACTATCTCGGTAATTCCTGCGAAGACTGCATAAGTGTTGTTCCTCCTTGGGATCTTGACAAGCTTCCATCCCATATATCAAAATACGTGATGACAGGACGCAGCGATTATCGTTATCCTGCCATACAGATAAGTGATCACCTGGACGCAAGGGGACTTGAGGCAATAGTAAAGAAAATAGATCCTGAATTTACTGTTGTGTACCATCCGGGAGGACACCGTCCCGGCAGGTTTGCAAAACACCTGCATTCCATCGGTTTTAATGCACTTTCAATTGACAAAATAGAAAATGTACTTAGCAATGAATTTGTATAATTCTCTTCTGGCAGGATAAACATTTATATAAGTATTGGTTTTTATAGTACCCCTATCCAAGTTGTACCAGGAGATCAGATCAATTGTCCAAATCATCCAAGAAAAAACAATCTTCAGCATCTTCCAATAAAGCTGTAGATAAAGCAAAACAGGATTCTGCTTCACCGGGTTTTGGCAGGTCAGCATACAAGCCAAAGACTCCGGAAGAAAAGAGAAAAGCTCACAAGGAGGGAATCATCAAAACGGCAGTTGCAGCTATTGTCGGTATAATAGCAGGTATAATTGCCTATACACAACTTGGAACAGGCGAGGACAAACTGTGGTATGCAACACTGATGATTGTAGCCGGTTTTTCATACTACGGAATGAGACTTATTTTCCCTATGTTAAAAGTCAGGACAAAGGAATTTGGCTTTAAGGACTGGTTCTATGTCGAATTCATTGTAATTGATTTCTGTCTTGTAACATGGACACTGCTCCTGAATTGATCTTCTCTTTTTACCTTTTATCTATTTCCACTTACTAACAGGGATCTCACATGCGAATTGCCATATTGAACAAAGACAGATGCCAGCCAAGACGTTGCAGTCATGAATGTGAAAAATACTGCCCCCGTGTAAGGACCGGGGATGAAACCATTATTTTCGGTGATGACGGTAAGCCTGTAATATCCGAAGAAATGTGTGTAGGCTGCGGAATATGTATCCACAAATGTCCTTTTGAAGCTATTATGATCATCGGGCTTCCGGAAGCCCTTACTGAACCCAACCCACAGGTACGGGCCAAACGGTTTCGCACTCTACGGCCTTCCTGTCCCCCAGGTTAGCAGGGTTACAGGTATTCTGGGACCAAACGGTATCGGTAAAAGTACTGCCGTCCAGATACTTTCAGGAACCCTTGTACCAAACTTCTCACAGGAAACAGGAAACTGGGAAAAGGTGCTTGAACACTATGCAGGTACAGCGCTGCATGAATATTTCGAAGATGTCATTGACGGCAACATCAGGGTTTCACAGAAACCACAGTATGTTGACCTTATCCCCAAAGGCGTTCAAAGGGTAAGACAAGTGAACTCCTTGACAAGACAGATGAAAGAGACATACTCCCGGAACTTGTGGAACGCCTTGACCTTTCACACGTCCTTGACCGGAAGATCACAGAACTCAGTGGTGGTGAACTCCAGAGGGTTGCCATTGCAGCCTGTGCGGCAAAAGATGCCGATTTCTACTTCTTTGACGAAATAAGTCCTTATCTTGATATTTACCAGCGTATCAACCGGCACAGCTCATACAGGAGATAGCTGAGGATAAGGCTGTACTTGTGGTAGAGCATGACCTTGCCATACTTGATGTGCTTGCTGATGTTGTGCACGTTGCATACGGTGAGCCCGGAGCATATGGTGTTATTACTCATCCAAAAGGGGTGCGTGTTGCTATCAACCAGTACCTGAAGGGTTATCTTCCTGAAGAGAACGTACGTGTACGTCCTGAAGCCATCAAATTCGAAGTACATCCTCCAAGGGTTGAGACAGACATTAATACACTTGTGGACTCATGAATTACTTTCTCTCAAGAAATACGGAGAAGGTTTTTCCTTTCAACAGATGATGGGTCACTGAAAGAAGGAGAAGTATCTGGGAATTGTGGGCCCGAACGGTATCGGTAAATCTACATTTGTCAAGATACTTGCAGGGGAGGTCGAACCTGATGAAGGCAAGCTTGACATTGATATCAGGATTGCATACAAGCCGCAATACATCCAAGGCTGACAATCCGATTCCTGTACAGTATTTCCTGCGCGGGATTTCAAACAAGTTCGACAGCAGTTATTTCCAGTCCGAGATTGCCAAACCGTTGAACATTGAAAAGCTCTATGAACGCCTGGTTACAGAGCTTAGTGGTGGTGAACTCCAGAGAGTTGCCATTGCAGCATGCCTCATGCAGGAAGCTGACATGTACATTCTTGACGAACCAAGTGCCCACCTTGACGTAGAGCAGCGTTCCATGGCAACAAAGGTCATCAAGAGATTTGCAGAGAACAACAGCAAGACTGCAATGGTGGTTGATCATGATATTTACATGATTGATATGCTCAGTGAGCGTCTTATTGTGTTTGAAGGTGAACCTGCAGTCTACGGTAAGGCACATGAGCCTTCCAGTATGCAGGATGGTATGAACAAGTTCCTTGCTAATCTTGATATTACATTCAGGCGTGATGAGGATACATCACGTCCAAGGGTAAACAAGAAGGATTCAAGACTTGACAGGGAACAGAAAGCCAGGGGTGAATACTACTACCACAATCTTGTGGATGAGTAACCCTTTTCCTTTTCTTTTACAACAATTCTTTTTCCATAATCCTGTAAAATTCATCAGAAGCCTGCTTTTCAAGCCACGGGTAATGACCGCATTTTTCCAGCAGGACAAACCTGAAGTCATTCAATACTCTTGAGAGGGCTCTTCCACACCTTCAAAAGGATGGGGATCATAACTGCCATGTATGGCTACTACAGGACATTTAATCTGGTAACCTGTTCGCAGCAGTTTTCCGCTGCTTCTCAGGTAGTTGCTTCATTCCAGACACTTTTATTAACCTGGTGATGAAACCCTTCTGTTTCTTCAAAGGAGTAAAATCAAAGGAGTCTGTGGCTGACATGAGCTTTCCGAACCTTACAAAAAAGTGGTTTTTATTTGCCACTGAAGGGTCACTTATTTTTGAACTAACGTGCAGGTATTCTTCAAGTTCATTCTCATTCATACGGTCAAGTCTTGTTTTCATTATTCCTGATGCATATCTTTCTTCAAAAGGCCCGCTTGATATGAGTATGAGTTTCCTTACATAGGAAGGGTACCGTGCTGCAAATAGAAAGGAAGTCCATGCTCTCATGAGTGACCTGCAAATGTTATTGGAAGTTTCCCATGTTTGCGGAGCATTATTCTGAGTTCATTAATCTGTCCTTCTATGCTCATTGACGTTTGAAGTGGCTCAAGTACTCCATTTTTTCCTGACAGGCCCCTAGCAAGTTCTGCTACGGTACCGGGAGCACTCCGGCCCCCCATGAACCACAGCTACATTATAAGGTTCAGTTCCGTATTTTCTGGGATTTGGTTTCATATTGCCTTATTTTCTATTCTTTTCATGGGTATCTATATCTATCCATTTGTTCAGGGGCAGTTATACTTATATAATATACATATATAAATATATTATTCGAAAAAAACGGGTAGGCGTGTGTCCTGGTACTGTTTTAATTGGATGTGGTATTATCATGGAAACAAAATTCTACAACAATATGACTGTTCTTGAGCAGTGTCGATAAGGGTAATTTCAAGTCGAAATCCTTCAGTATAATTCTTTAACTGGCAGTAAAAACCCATCTCTTGCAAAGAACCTTTATTGCGTTGAAAAGGCGGGTATGTCCTTGAAACAGGTAAAAATAACCCTGAATGACAGTGGTGTAATTGTTGAGCCAGGTGCTCTTTATTTCCAGAAAGGGAATATTACGTGTGATGCAAATATAGGTGGTGTCGGTGGTCTTGCAAAAAAGATGATTAAGAACAAGCTCACCAATGAATCAGCTTTTAATCCCCTGTACAAAGGAAGCGGCGAGATTTTCCTTGAACCAAGCTTCAGTCACTTTGTCCCTATCACGCTGGATAACGGTTCTATTATAGTTGATAAGGGAATCTTCTACTGCTCTGAATCAACTATGGAAGTTGGAGTTGCAAGCCAGAAGAATATTACAGCGGGCTTATTCGGAGGAGAAGGATGGTTCCAGACAAAAATCAGTGGAACCGGTACATGCATACTGGAAAGTCCGGTACCACCCTGTGAAATTCTCAAATATAACCTTGACAACGAAAGACTTCAGGTCGACGGGAACTTTGCTATCTTAAGGTCAGAATCCGTAAAGTTCAGTGTGGAAAGATCAGGAAAAGGACTTGCAGGCAAACTAACATCCGGCGAAGGTCTTTTACAGACATTTGAGGGAACTGGTTCTGTATGGCTTGCCCCGACACAGCCGGTATATCGTACAATTCTTGCAGGCAGTGTTTCCTCCCTTGCTGCAGCACCTTATAACAGGAATAATCCTGCATAAAGAACCTGAATCCGGTTCTTTTTTCTTTTTCATTTTTTAACTATCTTTCATATATTTCCTGGCATACGTGTAAGCCTGGTAGACATTGTAGATCCAGAATCCTGCAAGTGCCAGTATTGGGATTATGAGATGTGACGCTATAATTAGCATGAATGCAATTACAAAAAAGTACGAACCTCTGCCCTGTTCCCCGTTGTACATCTGGCCAAGGCCCGGGAACACAAAAGAATAGAGTGCGGCCCTCCATGGTTTGAGAGCAAGTCTTTTTTCTTCCTGCTGCTTTGTCCCGTAAGTTTCTTCTTTATTTTCCAGGAATACTCCTCCTGTCAAAAACACGCAGGCTTAATATAACAAACTTACCAGGAATCAGTTGCGCTTAAGCAATCCTTTCTTTGCTTTTTCAACTACTGCAAAGATGTTTTCCTGTATATTGATAGCAGGGGCGCTACCCTTACTTTTATCCTGCATCGCTTTTTTGGTACTTCTTTCCTTTGATAGGTACCATGTCAGGAATTCGGTATACAGAATTATTCCTATGAGTGTTGACCAGAGCATCAATAGTATGTGGTAATTATTGATGGGTACCAGTCCGTTTGCAAGAAGCATATGCCTTATTGAAAGGAAAGAAGTGATAGTTTCCGGCATTATCAGGACAGCTAAAACGGGGATGATGAAAAGTATAATCATAGCAAGTCTGGAAGACATGTTTATGAGTACAAAAAGGACTACTGCGGCAAACAATGCAAAAAGAATTCCGGATCCTATAAATGACAGTAATTCCATGGTGTTCTTCCCCTCATACAAACTTTTTTAGTTACTTATATATTCTGATTATATATAAATATGCAAAGGCAGGTACTATTGCAATAAGGCAGAAAAGTGCTACAAAAGAAGATGCAAGGAAACCGGCGGCTTCTGTTCCACTTATCCCATATTCTTCAGGGTACTCATCCTCGCTTTCAGGAATTTGTTCTTCCGGATAATCTTCAATAATAACTCCTGTATCTTCATCAGGCACCGGCTCATCAATATAGAGGAATTCTTCCCTTGAATCCATGCTGTCTTTTTTCCCGTCTTCATTCACATAAGATAGTGTAGTAGCAGGCAGGTATATTTCTCCTGCTTTTTCTCCTTTGACATTGTAGCTGAATTCCTTTCCCTCTCCTGTTTTCAGTTCCCGTTCCATGTACTGACTCCGCTGACAAGACTTAGTTCTTCAGGTATTTTTTCCTGGAATGAGGCTTCTATATCTTTATCCCCGTCGTTACTGACTCTTATTGTTACAGTTATTTCTTCTCCCACAAGCATATAGCTTGAGCTGAGCTCTTTTGTGAGTACTACTTTTGATCCGCTTACATGGAAATTTCCATCAATTTCATTGGATACAAGGCTATAAGTTTCTCCTCCGTCGTTCCAGAGGACAGTTGCCGGAACAAAACTAAAATCACCGGGTTCTGTGGGAGAAGCAAAATACACAATTGTCTGTGTTTCCCCGGGCCCGATAGCTACAGCCCATTCTGTATTTTCAAGGTCGTTTGGTATAAATGATTCCGGTAAATCATCAGTTACCGTGACAGCTTTCTGGAAATCTGCCCTGTTTTCAACATTAATAACTATCTCAAAGTATTGTTCAGTTCCAAATTCCGGGTCTTCTGAACTTTTATCCCTGGAATAAACTTCCTTTTCAATTGAAAGATACGGTTTCAATATTTACTTCGGTTGCCAGTTCTCCCTGGTAATCATTTCCCCTGTAATCATATCCCTGGACTTTTGAAACTATACTTATGTTCTTACCTTCAGGTTCCATTTCAGAGTTTAACCTTTATATTGAATTTCGTTGATTTTTCCGGATCCAGTATTGAGTGCTGCTGTGTTTACTGTTTCAACCTGTCCGTTTTCGCATTCAGTATTCACAATTATTCCATGCAGTGGTATGGTGCCGTTATTTGTGACTATAAGTTCAAATTCCACATATTCATTTGGCTCATAACTACTTTGCAGGTTTGCAGCAGATAACCTGATTTTAGGTGATCCTGGTTTGAGTGTCTCAATAAAGACTTCATTTGTGTCTTTTTTAATGTAAACTACATTTATCATGAAATCTTCTGAAAACTTCTCGTAATCGCCTGAGCTATAGATCTTTTCAGTGTTCACTCCCTCATACTCAACGGAAAGCAAAAGCACCCTCCTCAGTCAGTTCCACAAGACTGATCTTGTAATTGTTCCCGGTAAGTGTATCGCCTGTTTTAAAAGAAGTCTTGGGTATGTCAGTAATCCACACGAGCTCTGATTTTTTCTTGTATATTTCCAGAGATACTTTTTCTTCGCTAATGTCCGGGACATTTATCTTAAGCTCGTTGTTGTAGATATATTCATTGTTAAGTGTACTGTCTGCTTCAAAAGCTTCCTTGAAAACACCATTCCTGTATATCAGGAGCTTTACCGTTTCCCCGTTTTCCGGATCAAGTTCATGCACTTTCAGGGTAAAGCCTTCAAGGTATGCCCTGTCACCAATCCTAGCTCATATGCTCCCTGGAAAATCCATATGTCTTCCTCCCTTATGCCATAGGCACTAGCAGTAGCTGATAGTATCAGCAGGATGAAAATCAGGGCTGGGAGTTTTTTGATTGGCATTAATATCTATCTATGTATTTTTATCTTTTAAATGTTATCCGGGTCTTTTTTGACGGTAATCATCATAGTAATAAAGAGAGTTATTCCTACCAGCAGATAGAGTCCGGTCCAGGCCCATGATTCAAGTGCAGGAATGCTTTCAATGGAAAGGCGTGTAACCAGGTTCAGTGGTGAATTCGTGAAAAGGTATGATGACATAAACAGGAATATAAGTATTAGTGAGTAGAGCAGTTGTGCAACTCCCTGTCCTTAAACAGTACTGAAACAATGGTACTTGCCATTACCAGTATGAAAGCAATGATAGTTACAATAAGCAGTATTTGCAATGAGTTGTGGATATAAACCCTGTTCATAGATAACAAAAACATCCACGCAAAGGACTGCAGCGGAACTATCAGTGTGGCAAGGAATGCTTTTCCGCTGACAATTTCTATCATTGATGCAGGAGTCACAAGGAGCATATCCATTGTCTTACGCTCATATTCTTCTGTGATAAAGTCCACAATCAGTCCTCCTGAGATGAATGCAGGAGTAAAGACCAGCAGGGGCAGGAGTGCCACGTATATGAATTCAAAGTAAGTGGATGTTGCCCTGAGTCCTCTCTTAATAATATTGAACTCTACAGGTGAGTATCCGGGTAGTCTCTGTGTCCTTATATCCCTGACACTCTGTTCATATTGTTCAAGTGGTTCCTTTAGCTGAAGCGACACTATTGTTGCTTTAATCTCTGATTTCGGGAGATAAATATCTACATTAAGCAGCTCTGTCCCGTCGGCAGAGCCAACAGGGGTTACAATTATAGCATCTATTTTCCGTTCATAGAAATCATTGTAAGCGGCCTGGTAGTCGTAATAAAGGTATGCATTTACATTGCTCGCATCAAGTATCAGGTACAGTTCATCGGTTTCGGTGCCTACTACTGCAACGGATGTTCCTTCCATTTCCACATTACTGAGCATGCTGGGGTCATAGAAGGAAGTAAGTCCGATTACAAGGAAGGTTGAGAATGAAGCTATAAAGAGCTGGATTATTATTGCAAGAATAAATGTTTTCTCTTTGATCAGGTCCCTGAATTCCTTTTTAGCAATGGTTTTTGCTTTCCTGCATGAATTACTGTGTTTACTCAAACAAAAAGCCCCCTGAGAATTACTATGTTATACAAGGTGTGGAAAAGGGTAGCTAACACAACAGATACAAGATAGTAATTTGTTCCTTTTTTGTACATTACAAATGAACTGATGAGTACCGTTGTAATATGGAGAAACAGCGGTATCAACAGAAGTGCTCCCATTGTCATAACAGAACCAAAAGCAGAACTTGCAATTGGTGCAAGGGTAAGTACCGCAACGATCTTTTCCCCTACAAAAAAACCTGCACCCGATAGTACGGAAAATTTTACGGCATTTCTCAAAGTGATATCTTCAATTTTTCGCTTAAACAAAGTGTAAATTCCTATGGATTTTACCAGTTCCTCTGCCATTGCAGACAGGAGTATCATTGCAATAATGGAATATGGGAGTGGCAGGTTGAAAAGCATTACAATGAGCATCAACTGGGCCATGTAAACGAATGGTATGAAAATGATGCTCAGCAGGAATACTGAACCGTATGGGTATGAAAGGAACAACTCAAAGCAGTCAACTACTTTTGAAGTTATGGACTTTTGTGTGAAAAGGTCCTCTTCCCTGAAAATCAATGTCCCGAATGAATAAACAGAAATTGCCACAAAATAAAATGGCAGCGTAGAGAACAGGTATGTTTCCGGAAGTACCGTTTCATTTTCAATGAGCCTGACGATCAATGTTATTGGCGAAATTGAGCTAATTGCATGTATATTTGCAAACATTGCAGGGAAAACAGGTATCCTGAAATGATTACTGAAAGGAACACACTTGCTGATGTCAGTTCTTTAAAACTTCTTGAAAGGATGGCACTGTAGAATGAAAGTGCAAAGAACAAAAGTACAACAGGGAGTATTGCTGCCAGTACAAGCAATATTCTTTCAAGTCCCCTGAAGCTTGTGGGTACGCCAAGTATGTATATGGTTATGCCTGCCTGGATTGCCATTGTAATAAGGAGGTATGGAAGCGTCTTTCCAATGACTAAGTCCCTTCCCTGAGAGGGGCTGCAAGTACAAGTTCACCTTTCTTGTTTGTACGTTCATCCATAAGGCTGGTTGAATAGAACTGGGAAACAAAGTAAATCGGGAATATAAACAGGAATGCATAAAGTATTGCTGTAAAAGGTACAGGTGGTGAGAAATTAGAAGGAGTGGCTATTGTTTGTGTTTCAAAAAATGTCTTTCCCTGCATTTCATCAAGGGCTGCAATTTCTTCAGCTGACAATGTTGAAGAACCCTACTTTGGCTGTTCCGCTTGCCCCGGTTCCTGTACCGCTTCCATAACCCGGGACATTTCTCAGGCCGGCTGTTGCATTTGCTCCGCTTCTGATATTGTCAATTGTTTCCTCGCTTCCGACTAACTGGAAGTCCTGTGGTCTCTCAAGGTCATGGACAGTTACCCATACAGGGTGGCTGTTATTCACGTCATTGTATGCCGTCAGTGTAAGTTCCCTGTATGTTATGAATGTATTTTCCAGTGCATCGCCTGCTGCGCAGCTTTCCTGTCATCTCCAAGATAAACATTGTTACCGATAATTGCAAGGTCTGCATTGTATTCGTAATAAATCCCTGCGGTGAAACGGTCAACCATAACATAATCAAATCTCTGATCAGTTTCGATTATTGGCTGCACATCTGGCTGGGATATGGCTGCAAGGTATATTTTCTGGTTCATGCTCATTCCTGTCTGGGCTGCTGCATGGGATGCAGCCAAAACAAGAATCAAGGATAGTGTGAGCAAAATAATTGAGCGCAGGTCAAATTTCAGTTTTGACCTTAATAATTCCCATTTCGCGATGGTATACCAGCCTGCCATAGATATTTATTACGCATCTATTATATTAATAGATATTTCTAACTTTTTATATAATTAATAAAGGTTATATGGACACACTTGTTTACAATTAAGTGATATTTTTTATAAAACAAAGAGAGTGGTCAAATGGCAGATATTTTAGCCCAAACTATACCGTATACTGATGTTACGGTAGCAAACATTGTATTTGCAATTGTTGTATTGGTTGCAGGTATGTTGGTTGCCGGAATACTTTCCGGCATGTTTAAGAAAGGACTTAAAAAAACACAACTACCTGATCTTGTTATTGAATTTCTTGTACGTTTCCTGCGTGCACTCTTATACGTGGGGGTATTGCTGGCAGTTGTAAGTGCCCTTGGTGATGACATAAGTTCAGTTGTCGTAGGTCTTTCGGCAGTCATAGGCCTGGTTCTTGGATTCGGTATGCAGGACTCTCTAAACAATCTGGCAGCAGGTGTCTGGATTGCATCCTTAAGGCCTCTTGATAAAGGAGAGTACGTCACGGTGGACAGTTATTCAGGAACAGTTAATGCAGTTGGAATCATGGCTACAGAGCTGCTGACTCCTGACAACCAGCTAATAACAATTCCTAACAAATTAGTCTGGGGAAACCCAATGGTTAATGCAACCAGAATGCCTACACGCAGGGTCTCGGTTGATGTTGGCGTTTCATATTCTACAGATATTCCTCAGGCAGTACAGGTTGCAATGGACGTTATCAAACGGGATTCACGTGTGCTTGCTGATCCTGCACCTGCAGTGTCACAACGGAACTGGCAGATTCATCCGTTAACCTGCAGCTGAGGGCATGGGTCAACACAGGTGACTTCTGGGGTGTAAAGAACGATTTAACCATTGCCATATACGAGGCATATGGCCAGAAGGATATCGAGATTCCTTTCCAGCAGATGGATATTCACATGTACAAAGATTAAGTCCTTACCGGAATGTTTGCATAGTTGTTTTTCAGCTATGCTTTTTCTCTGTTTTATAATTATAACATTGTTTATATATAGTCAACAATATAGTCGTATTGTGGAACCCGGCATAATTGAAGTTAATGGACTCAGGAAAAGTATGGCGATTTTGTAGCTGTTGACAACCTGTCTTTCTCAGTAGGCAAAGGCCAGATATTTGGTATAGTAGGCCCCAACGGTGCCGGCAAGACTACCACACTAAAAATGCTCAGCAGTCTTATCAGGCCAACTTCTGGTAATATTTACATGAAAGGGCTTGATGTTTCCGAGGATTCCGTTGAGATCAAATCTTTTCTTGGATTCCTGCCGGAAGAGTCTCCTCTTTATGAAGGTATGGAAGTAGAAGATTACCTTATGTTTTGCCGAACTTTACTGCGTTCAAAAGATCATGCCAGAAAAAGGATACGTGAACTTCTTTTTGACCTTGCCTGAATGCAAACGGAAAGAAAATTGGTGATCTTTCAAGGGTATGAAGCGTAAAGTTGCCATTGCACGTTCTCTTATCAATGACCCTGATATACTGATCTATGATGAGCCTGCATCGGTCTGGATCCTATGACTTCCCGCTACTAACTGACTATGTTCGCTCACTGAAAGCATCCGGTAAGACTATAATTTTCAAGTGCTCACAACCTGTTCCAGGTTGAAAGTATCTGCGACAGGATACTGATCCTAAAGGTGGAAAACTGGTAACACTTGGTACTGCTGAGGAAATAAGAAAGGAATATGGAAAAATACAGTACCGTCTTGAGTTTAAGTTTCCAATATTGAGGAGTATGATATTGCGGATGTCAGGAGATTGACGGTAATTTTGTTGTTGTCACTAATGATATCGAAGTAGTAAACCGTACTACCAAGTGGGTTGCGGCAAGTGATGGTGACATTGTTGAAATGCGTACCATTGTGCCTTCTCTGGAGGAAATCTTCCTTGAGTTGATGGGCGTGGGCTTTTTGTAGACTGATTCCATGAATCTTTTTTTGTAAATGCCTTTTTATATAATAGTTGCATATGCAATAGTTGCGTACGCAACAAAAATGAATTAAAGTTCCCGGTGATATTCTGTATACAAAAGGTAATCAAGAGCCCTCAGGTCAATGCTGTGTCATGAAACACGAATCAATAGCCAGAGATATATCTCATCTGTTCAGGTCTATCAATATCTATATTTCAAAAGAACTGGAACCTTATGGAATTGGCAGTGGGCAGTTTCCTTTTTTCATGCGCTTGTTGCATAATGACGGAGTAAGTCAGGAAACACTTGCAAACCTTCTGAAATATGACAGGGCAACAATCACCCGCTCGCTTAACAAACTGGAACAAATGGATTATGTTGTACGAAAAAAGGGATCAACTGACAGGAGGGCATATCGTGTTTATCTTACTGAAAAAGGACATGACATGAAACCCGTTCTTTTGGAATCAGTTCCCATCTTAATGATGTATTGCTCAGGGGATTTAATGATGAAGAAAGATCAATATTCATATCCCTGATTGCAAACGCTGCGGGAAACATCTCATCAGAAAACGAAATAAGGAAGTCTTCAAATGACTGATAGTGAACAAAAAAAGGACAGTGACTTCCCGGAACCTGCACAAAAACCACATCTGGTATGAAGGCCCTCATGGGAGATCCCAAAAAAGCAATAATAAAACTTGCATTTCCAATGATGCTCGGAATGTCCATTCAGACACTGTACAACCTGGTAGACACTTTCTGGGTTTCAGGTCTTGGGGCAGATGCTCTTGCAGCAGTTGGTTTTGTTTTCCCGTTCTTCTTCCTGATTATTGCACTCTCTAATGGCCTTGGTGTTGGAGGTGGTTCTGCAATCTCAGAGACTTGGTTCAAAGGATAAAAAGGGTGCAGACAATGTTGCGGTTCCTTCAATGATCCTGTTGTTTTTGATGTCCGTGATTTTTACAGTTACACTTTTCACCTTCGCAGAACAGATTTTTATAGCCATAGGTGCCGGTAAAACAGCAGGAATGGCTACTTCCTATGGACAGATCATCTTCGGAGGTAGTATTCTCCTTTTCTTTACAAATGTCGCAAATGCAATTCTCAGGAGTGGGGAGATACTAAAGGGCAATGTATGCCATGATATTTGGTTCTGTATTGAATATAATTCTTGATCCGATTTTCATATACCAGCTTAATATGGGTGTTGCAGGTGCCGCGTGGGCCACTGTAATTTCCATGGGTGTAACTGCTGTTATGATGGCAAGCTGGCTTTTCTTTAAAAAGGATACCTACATCTCCTTTGATTTCAAGGATTTCAGTTTTGAAAGAGATATACTCCGGGATATTTTCAGGGTTGGCCTGCCTGCTTCCGTGCAACAGTCATCCATGGCATTTATGATGCTTGTAATGAACATAATCATTATAGCAGTCAGCGATACTGATGGTGTGGCTGTTTATACTGTTGGGTGGCGTGTGGTTACAATAGCAATAGCACCTCTGATAGGTGTATCCACTGCGGTTGTGACAATGGCAGGATTTTCGTATGGTGAACGTTCTTACGATAAAGTTTCATTTACCCACATGTACTCCGTGAAGATGGGTATTCTCATTGAAACAGTAATAGCTGTTTTTACTTTTGCACTTGCACCCCAGATTGCTTATGTTTTCACTCTTTCGGAAAGCGCCTCACACATAACCGATGACCTGATAACTTTCCTCCGGATTATCTGTATATTCTATCCTCTGGTGTCACCTGGTATGCTTTCATCTGCACTATTCCAGGGCGTCGGGAAAGGAGTAAATGCCCTGATAGCAACAATTCTGCGTGCATTAATCTTTGTGCCTTTGTTTGCAGTTGTTTTTGCTTTCAGTCTTAGTGGAGGCCTTGTAGGTGTCTGGTGGGGAATGGTAGTAGGCAACATGCTGGGTTCTGTTTTTATACTCATATGGGCAAGGCTTTACGTATCAAAACTTTTAAAATCGATGTCCTCTACTGATGTTTCTCACAGGATTCCAGACCATGAGGAAGTAAGGGTCTGATTCTTTTTTTCTTAGTTTCAGGCTTTTAAGTCATCGTTTATTTTTTCCTGACTGCATATTTCAGGTTAATTCAAAAGATATTTAATGTTCATCAGGATATAACCTTTAATGTTTATGTGCTCTCCAATAATGGGAGGCATAATCTGCTTAAATCTTTTTAGTATGAGGTTTCCATGGCATCCCGTTCCCGTAAAGTACCCGATGATGAATCCGACTCTTCTGAAAAGAAAGAAGATACAAAGGGTTTTCTTCTTCTTGAAACCACCGGAAAGGAGAAAGTATACAGGCACCCGGATTCTATTCTTATAAAACTTCCTGAAGGAAGTAAAACGCTTACTACTTCCTGGTTAAATGGTGGCTATCGGGAAGACATTAGGTACATATTCAATCACAGGGTACCCAAAAGCAAACATGCCCCCAAGGATCTTGATGGTGGCAGCATACCTGCTTATCTTGAAATAATTGCAAAAAGAATAGGTGCAAATCCAAAGACTTCCACAGGGCTTCTCACTGCTGCCAATATGGAAAATGTGGCTATTGTGACCAGATCTTTCAGGGGAGTTGAAGTTACTGCTGTTATGACTGCGGGGATTGAAGTTAATGGTGGCAGGGTAGGTGATCCTGCTTCATATTACCAGGAAGACGGTTCACACCAGTTTATTCAGGGCACAATAAATACTATACTTCTGATAGGTGCAAACCTTCCACAATATGCAATGAGCCGGGCTGTCATGACCGCTACCGAAGCCAAGACAGCTGCATTGCAGCAGTTAATGGCTCCCAGCAGGTATTCAACTGGCATAGCTACTGGTTCAGGTACTGATATGGTTGCTGTTGTTTCCAATGGTACGAGCGAGCTTTTGCTAACAGACGCAGGACACCATTCCAAGTTAGGGGAGCTAATAGGGAAAGTTGTCATAGAGTGCACTCTTAAAGCACTTGAGCAGCAGTCGGATCTGACTCCTCTTTCCCAGAGGGATGTACTTGTAAGACTGGAAAGATTTGGAATAGTGGAAATTGATTTCTGGAAAACAGCTTCCCATATGGATGGTGCTAACCGTAAGGCAGCATTCTTAAAAACCCTTCGTGAAATGGCTAAGAATCCGGTTCTTGTAGGTGTCACATCCTCAATATTACATGTTGCAGATGAAATTTCATGGGGCTTACTTCCCGAAACGGCAGGAAGAAAAGTAGCTGTTTCTATTATGGAAACAGTTCCTGAAATGATAGGTATTGATGTTTCTCCTCCTTTTGATGAACTGGCCGATGCAAAAGATACAGTTGTTGATAACTGGGTGCGTGTAATTTCATGGTTTGCTAAAAACTGCAATATAGGGGATCTCTGCAGTTCTGAATGATGAATTCTTTCCGGTGTGAAAATGAAAGAACTTGTAAATTTATCCCTGTACGAAAACGATATGAAGATGTTTGATTCTGACTGGGGGAAAATACGTAATTTTCTTGTAAGACATGATCTTGACGGTCTGGAACTCTTTGTGGATTCTTCTCCGCTTCCTGAAGTGCCTGAAGATTTAATTGTGGGTGTACATCTGCCATACTGGATGGGCAGGCACAGGGCATGGGAAGATCCTTCTGCATTTTCAGAGGAGATGGAAGAGTTTGAAAAAGTCTATGTTTTCGGTGGAAGCAGCCGGGAAGAGGTAATTGGTAATTTCAGGAAATCCCTTGAAAATGCTAATACACTTGATGCAGCTTATGGTGTTTTCCATGTTTCCTATGCAGAAATGGAACAGGTATTTTCCTGCTGTTTTGATTGCACAGACTATGATGTCCTGAAAACCACTGCTGACTTTTTAAATGAGGCTGTTTCTGTTTATCCTGGCGGTGAACCACCTGTGAGACTTTTCTTTGAAAACCTGTGGTGGCCGGGTCTTACTTTTCTCGAACCGATGAATGTAGAGCATTTTGTCAGTATGCTTAATTTTGAGAACTGGGCTTTTGTGCTTGACACCGGGCACCTGATGAACGCAACCATGCGTTGTGATAATGAGGATTGTGCCATAGATGTTGTACTTAACCTGCTTTCAACCCATTCTGAGGAGTTCATTGACAGGATAGAAGGCATGCATTTTCATTGCAGTCTTTCAGGAGAATTTATGCGCAACTCACAGGATATGAAAATCCCCGGTGGTTTTGAATCCCTTCAATTTAATGAAAAACTAATGACTGTGATGGAAATACTTGAGAAAATGGACCACCATATGCCGTTTACCAGTAACAGGTGTTCTGAAATTGTAGATTTTGTATCTCCTGATTACCTGACACACGAGTTTGTTTCAGCTGATCTTCACTCTCTTGATGGGAAACTCCTGATCCAGAAACGTGCGCTCAACTTATAAAATTCAATCATAAACTTCTTTTTATTTGCTTTATTTTTAGTATTAGTTTTTTATTTTTTACTTTTATGAACTGTTTAATGAACTCTTTACGCAGAAAAGTATATATAAAACACAAGATTTACTTCTAGTTATGAGCCCAATTGATAACAATGATTTAGATAACCCTGAGCATTCAGATCGTTTGAAACTTTTCAGTGCACTTGGAAGTGAAACAAGGCTCAGAATGCTTCAAAAACTTACTGAAGGTGAAATGCACATCTCCGAACTTGCCAGAGAATTAAGTATCTCTGTGCCGGTTGCTGCAAAGCATGCCAATATCCTTGAAGATGCAGATCTTATACTGCGTAAGGTCTATGGTAAAACCCATGTCCTCCAGCTTAACAACAAGAATATCTTCAATGCACTGGACATATTTGCACCTTCAAGGACCGTCGAAGTTGCCAAAGGGGCAACTCTTCTTGAGGCACTTAAAAAAGCTGCAGTGGTTGAAGTTAAGGATGTCCATGGACAGGATAATATTGTATCCACAAACGGTGAGGAAGGTTTCTTCGTTTATGAGGTAGATGGTGTTTTCTCCGACAAGAATGTCAATGAATATAAGTTTGACAAAAATTCAACCGTCATGTGGAAAAAACTGGAGCCTATCAGCATCCTGAAGGTGAAGGTTCAGATAAAAGAGGAGTAAAATATCTTTAATTTCTTTTCTTTTTATTTTAGCATTTTTTTCTTCAATATCCTGTTATTATTTATTTGGTTTCATCTTCTGATATGGGTTATCGGAGTTGTAATACTTTCACCATGCTTACTTTCTCCTTATATTCCTGAGAATCATACTGCTTAATTGATGACGCAGAGAAATCCTGTTAATGAGCACCATATGACGCTTATGGAAAGGATGAGAGTACTATCCGAAGGCACGAAATATGACAGTTGCAACCAGAGTGCAGTCTGTCATGCTTTCGGACCCGATGGACGCTGCATACAGTTATACAAGACATTGATGACAAATGCGTGTTCAGGAGAGTGCACGTATTGTCCTAACAGGTGTGGCAGGGATTCTTTGCGGGCATCACTCACTCCGGAGGAAATAGTAAAGATCACATGGTCATTTTATCGCAGAAATGCCATTGAAGGACTTTTTTTGTCTTCCGGGGTAATAGGGGATTCGGAAAGGACTGCTGAAAAGCAGCTTGAAGTTGCCAGTCTGCTGCGCAAACAGGGATTTACCGGATATATTCATATCCGGGTTATGCCGGGTACTCCGAAATATCTTCTCGAGGAGATAGCGGATTGTGCCAACAAATTCGGAGTTAATGCAGAAACTACCAGTACCTTGAATTATTCGGAAATATGCCCTAATTTTGATTATAAGAATGATGTTCTGCAGCGTCTTCAATGGACACGGGATCTCATTAATAAGAAAAGACGTGAGGAAGGTTTCAGGGGGCGCATTATTGGAGCAAACGACACACAGTTTGTTGTGGGGGCCCTGCAGGAACCTGACAGGGAAATCATTGGGACCGTTGAGAACTTCATGGAAAAGTATGAGCTAAGGAGGCCTTATTTCATGAGCTTTGATCCGGTTCCCTGCACTCCTCTTGAAAATAATGAAGCTTCTCCTCTCTGGAGGGAGGTGAGACTGTACCAGACTTCCTACTTACTGAAGGATTATGGTCTTACTGCAAATGATCTTGATATTGTTCTGGATGAGGATGGTTTCCTTCCCGATACCGATCCTAAGATGCTGCTGGCATCATGCAGTCCTGATATGTTCCCTGTGGACATAAATACTGCAAGCAGGGAGGATCTCCTGAGAGTTCCGGGAATTGGTCCTATAGGTGCAAACAGGATTATGCAGTCAAGACCCATCAGCTCCGAAAAAGAACTATTACGTATGGGAGTTGTTCTGGGACGTGCAAGACCTTTTATCCAGATTAACGGAAAAAGGCAGACTAACCTTTTTTCCTTTGCAGGAGTGGTTGCATGATAGTTGCCTTCAGGGAGAATGTTGAAGGTGTCCTGCTGGCATGTGAGGAACTTATGGCAAACCCGGGCAGTGATCTGTTATCAGCGAAAGACAGGGATGAACTCAGGCGCAAAATGGAGTTTACAGGCGTGGATGATGTTAAAGTACTGGGTTTCAGGTCATGTAATAATACTTCACGGCTTTCCAGTGAGATCTTTGGAAAAAGAAAGGCAAAGATGTTCCAGCGTGATCCAGATGTAGAAGGGTATATATCCCTTGTATTAAGGCACAGTAAATCAAGGCCTGTGGAATTTGTACGTTTTCTCAATTCATGCAGGGGAAATACGGAATTGCTTTATTCTGGAAAAAGTTCCACTGCCAGGAAATATTACAATTATATGCGTGATGTAAGCCGGGCTTATCACCGTTTATGTATGTTCGCACGTCCTTATTTTGTCAATGGGGTACTTTCTGTTAAGGTGGACTCTCCTCATCATATAGGTGATATGTTCTGCCGCTGGCTTGCAAGGAAAAATCCTGATCTTCCGGTTTCGGTAATAGAAGATGATGTTGCGTGGATAGGTAATGGTGGACATGTCGGTCTTGAACATTATGCCCAGGTGCCTGCCTGCCTTGCCGGCAGCCTTGAGTTTGACGAATCCCGTGATGAGGTTGATGACCTGTGGGATATGTATTATGATTCACAGTTTATTCCTAAAAGGAGAAATAAAAGTCATGCAAGGCAGCTACAGCCAAAAACCTCTGCATCAATGAGCAAAATGGCTGGAAGAGACAGTTACAAGGTTGGCAGAGGAATTGCAAATTGTACACTTGACAGTTTCACACCCAATAAGGAGGCATAATGTTAGCTGAAGTCAGGACTTTACAGGATATCCCCCGCATTGGGGATAAGATGTCAAAAAGGTTTGTGGAACATTTTGGCAGTGAAAGCCAGGCACTTGATGCCATACTTGCAGGCGATATCGCAAGTATCTCTGAAGTACAAGGAATAGGCCAGCGCTACGCAATAGCTCTTATTCAGGATGTTGCTTCCAGGGTTGAAGGTGTAAATATTTCTGATTTTCTCAGGACAAGGGAGTCTATGGATGTTTATGAAAAACTACTTGATATTGTCAAGGAGTTTGCACATACCCGTTACTCAAGGGACAAGCTCCATATTTTTTTCCCGTATCCCAGTACAAAAAGTGAAAAAATTATGCAGATACGTGAGTCTGTGTCCTACTATATGGAAACTGCATCCAGGGTTCTGGATGATGACTTGATTAAAGAGTTATTACCAAAGGTTTCACAACTTAATTTTAAGCATAATTATCCTAAAGTGCGTGACAGAGTAGTGATAACTTCCGATCAGGATAGTTATGAGTATGCAAGAAAACGCTTTACAGGTTTAATTGATGTTCATTTTTCACGTTCAATTTCGGAATTTATTGATATCTCAAGAGGATTCTCCCAGGTAATTGCAATAGGTGATGAGTTCCTTGCGTTTGATTTCCCTGAAGATATAAATCCTGAGTTTTTACAGATATCCAGGATCTGGATGATTTCAAGGTTGTACCGGAAAAGGAGATATTCTCATTCTCAAAGAATCTTAATTCCCTTGAGTCATCTATTAAAGTTGTAAGACTCCTGCGGTCAAAGGGTATTGGTTTCTTTGATACGATGGATGATGACCGCCTGGAACTTCTTGCATCAACACTGGCTCTTATCGATGAGGATGGGGATATTGTGCAGGGAACTGATCATGAGTTAGACAGGATTTCATATGCCATCAATAATCTCGACAGCTGTGTTGCCGAAACTGTGAAGTTTGTAAATGAAAATCTTAATTCATGTCTTGAAAAAAGCCAGATGACACTGAGTGGCCAGGATATGCTCAAGGTAATGAATGGCACAATCGAACTTAAGGAGATGCTGGGAAAAACATTGCATAAAAACTATCATTCTATAGTCCGGGAAGGTATAGAAAAAATATGCAATGACTTGTATCTTGAAAAGAAAGAACGTTTGCTGGTTGATTCCCTGTTCCCGGAAGAGATTGCACATCCTGTTGAAGCTGATGTTGACAGCCTCAGTAATTTGAAACAACATCTTAACAGACAAATCCAGAAACGAAAATTCAATCATAAACGTGAAGTGTCACGGATTTTGTCTTCCTACAGGAAACTTGCCGGTGAAATGGTCAGGGAAACTCTTGATTTTGATGTAGGTTTTGCCATCGGTTCCTTTGCAGTTCATTATGGTCTTGTGATGCCGGAAATAACAGGTAATACAGGTATTGGCTTTAAGAACGGAAAAAACCTTTTCCTTCTTTCAAAGCATGGGGATGTTATACCTGTTGATTATTCAGTCGGTGGAAATAGTTTCAGTCCTGATAATGACAAAAGTAAAGTCGTACTGTTAAGTGGTGTGAATTCGGGAGGTAAAACATCGCTTCTGGAGCTTCTTGCACAGAGTATGATACTTGCTCATATGGGTTTCCCGGTTCCTGCAGAGAATATGGAAATATCCCTTACAGAGTCCATGTATTACTTTGCCAAATCAAAAGGAACATTAGATGCAGGAGCATTCGAAACTACTCTTACTGAATTCTCAGTGGTTGCAGATGAATCAGCAAAATTTGTACTTGCTGATGAACTGGAGTCTATCACCGAACCCGGTGCCTCTGCTAAAATAATGGCAGGTATACTGGAGGTGCTGAGTGAAAATGAAAGAACGATGTCCATATTTGTTTCTCACCTTTCAGAGCAGATCATGGAAAACACTGAATGCACTATAAGGGTAGATGGAATAGAAGCAAGTGGTCTTGACTCTGATCTCAACCTTGTGGTTGACAGGAGCCCACGCTACAATTATGTTGCAAAGAGTACTCCTGAACTGATAGTTGAAAGGTTATCAAAAAAGACAAATGGGAATGAACAGGCTTTCTACAATAAACTGAGAAACAAGTTCAGGGATTAGAGAACACCTTTTGTGCTTTTAATCTCATTTCCCTCAACAATGACTGCTCTTCTCAATGCATAGGCAAATGCTTTGAAAAGTGCTTCTATTTTGTGGTGGTCATTGTCACCGTAGACATGGGCATGCATATTTATTTTAGAATTTTGAGATACGGCTTCAAAAAAGTGAACCACCATCTGTGTGCTGAATTCACCTACTTTAGCTGCTTTAAAATCTGCATCCATTACAAGGTAGCTTCGTCCTCCAAGATCAAGAGCTACACTTGCAAGTGCTTCATCCATGGGAATACGTGCTTCACCAAACCTTGCGATACCGGCCTTGTCTCCCAGTGCTTCTGCTATTGCCATTCCAAGGACAATTCCCGTATCCTCTATAAGGTGGTGGTCATCCACGATGAGGTCACCGGTGGCATTAACGGTGAGGTTGAAGTTTCCATGTTTGGTAAATGCAGTGAGCATATGGTCTAAAAAACCAATACCTGTGCTGATATCTGAAACACCTTTACCGTCAAGTTCCAGCTTAAGACTTATGTCTGTCTCACTGGTTTTCCGTGAAATATTTGATTTCCTCATAGTGCACCCGGATTTTCTTATCTTTTATAAATCTTAACTGATAATATTTATTGCTTCTGGAAGTGTGAATTTTCCTGTGTAAAGGGCACTACCCACAACAACAGCTTTAGCTCCTGTTTTCTTCAGGGCAACGAGGTCTTCCAGACTGGTAACTCCGCCTGATGCGATTACCGGTACATTTACAGACTTTACCAGTTCTTCTGTGGGCTTTGTATTAACTCCTTGCAGTAATCCTTCCGAATCAATGTTTGTAAAAAGGATACTTCCTGCTCCAAGTTCCTCAAACCGGATTCCCATTTCCACAGCTGTGAACTCGGACTGCTTTTGCCATCCTTCAATGGAAATCTTCCCATCTTTGGAATCAAGGGCCACATTGATATGCTCGCTTCCAAAAGCATCTGCAAGTTCCCTGACAAGTTGCGGATTATTAATTGCTGCTGTACTCAGTATTACCCTGTCAACACCAATATTCAGGAGTTCTGCTGCATTTTCAAATGAACGTATGCCGCCACCAACCTGAATTTCCATTCCAAGGGGTTTGCATTTCTGAACGATTTCCTCTATGATGGGTGCATTCCTGCGTTTACCGTCTATTGCACCATCAAGATCTATGAGGTGTAGTGTCTTTGCACCCTGGGATACCCAGTCAAGTGCAACAGCAACCGGATCATCAATAGATACCATTTCGCTGCCGGGAACGCCCTGTACAAGCTGCACACATTTGCCGTTTCTCATGTCCACGGCAGGAATGACTTCAAAGCTCATAATACCTCAGGGCATCATTCTCTCGATAGGCACAACAAGTATATCTTTTGCACCTGCTTTTCTTAGCTCGTCCACAGTGGCAAAAATACTGCTTGCATCAACGACCGCATGTACTGCAAGAATTGAGTCACTGGATTCAACTTTCATAATAGTGGGACCAGCCATTCCCGGAAGTACTTCTTTAACAGTTTCCAGGGCGTCTGCAGGTACATTCATCATCAAGTAACGTTTTCCTTTTGCCCTGAGTACACTTTCAACTGCAGTCTGTATCTGGCTAATCTTTTCATTGCTTGCCTGTGTTTCCTTGTTAGCAATAAGATAAACTGAGGATGTGAACACTTTTTCTATCATTTTCAGATGATTTGTTACAAGTGTGGTACCTGAGCTGGAAATGTCCACTATTGCATCAGCAATTCCCACATGAGGTGTCATCTCGCAGGCTCCACTCACCTTGATAACCTCGATATTCACTCCGAGGTTTTCAAAATACCTGGAAGTAATTTTCGGGAATTCTGTGGCTACTCTCATTCCTTCAAGTTCTTTTGCAGAACTTATTTTGGAATCTTCAGGAACAGCAAGGACAAGGTTTGCACCACCGAATTTCAGGTCAAGCAATATTTCCACATCGGATTCGGTTTCGTCAATAAGATCAAGGCCTGTTATTCCAACATCAGCTGCCCCGTCCTGGACATATTCGGGAATATCAGCTGCCCTTGCGAAAAGATATGTTATCTCTGGATCAGTTGTTTTGGCAAAAAGTTTTCTTGTTCCTCCTTCAAGTACGGGAAGTCCCGCCTCTTTCAGAAGGGTCACTGTAGGGTCGTGTAAACGCCCTTTGTTAGGTATTGCAATACGTATCATGGGAATCAATCTGTGAAATTATAATCGTGTCAATTGAACGTTCTTTGAAAGACTTTTATAGCATATAGGTTTCACGCTAATTACAAATTCCGGGTATAATTTACCAGAACAATAGTAATTACCAGCAGTAATATTTTTGACGGAAGATATTATATATCTAATGCATGCATGTTATAGCGAAGAATACATAACAAACCTTGATTATCTATTCTTACTTTTCATTGTCAATTAATTGATTCCAGAGGATTAATATGATGCGAAACATCAAAGTTGAACACCTGATTGAAACGCCGGTGGAAAAACAGCAGATTGAGCTAGTAGAGAGAAAGGGGTAGGACACCCGGACAGTATCTCTGATGGTCTTGCAGAAGCGGTAAGCCGTGCTTTATGTCAGGAATATATGAAAAAATGCGGTGTGGTTTTGCACCACAATACTGACGAAACACAGATTGTAGCGGGCAGGTCAAATCCTCAGTTCGGTGGTGGGGAAGTGATTCAGCCGATCTATACTCTTCTTGTGGGAAGGGCTACCAAGGAGTTTGAAGGTGTGGAGATACCTGCAGAATCCGTGGCACTCAGGGCTGCAAGGGATTATCTCAGAAAAACGATCGTGGATATTGACCTTGAAAGCGATATAATTGTGGACTGTAAACTTGGTACCGGCTCCTCCGATCTCAGGGATGTTTTCAACAGGGACAGAGTTCCAGTGGCAAACGACACTTCTTTTGGTGTTGGACATGCTCCTTTTTCCGAACTTGAACAGATTGTCCATGAATCAGAGAGACAACTTATTACTGATCTTAAAAAGAAGATTCCGGGAATTGGTACTGATATTAAAGTCATGGGTCTCAGGGACAACGATGATATAAACCTTACAATATGCTGTGGTATGGTTGGAAGGTACATTGATGATATGGACCATTACATCAATATCAAGCAGGAAATGGCAGATTATGTCACAGACCTTGCCCTCAAACGCACTGACCGCAATGTCAAGACTTTTATAAACGCAGCAGATAATGAAGAAACGGGTTCTGTTTTCCTCACAGTTACCGGAACCTCAGCAGAGATGGGAGATGACGGTTCAGTAGGCAGGGGTAACCGCTGCAATGGTCTTATTACTCCTAACAGGCCAATGAGTATGGAAGCAACCAGTGGTAAGAACCCTATTAACCATATTGGTAAGATTTACAACCTTCTCTCTACCCAGATGGCAAGGGCTGTTGTAAAGGCTGTTCCGGAAGTTGATGATGTCTACATTAAGCTTCTTTCACAGATTGGCCAGCCAATAGACCAGCCTCTTGTGGCAAGTGCACAGATCATTCCTGAAGAAGGTGCAAACTTTGCAAGCGTCAGGGCTGAAGCTGAAGCTGTCATGGATGACTGGCTAGAAAATATCACCAAGATAACTACAATGGTTATTAACGGCGATCTGGATACTTTCTAATTATAATCTCAGGGCTGCCCGATATAAGTCTGGTTGCCCCCTTGTTTTTTCTATTATTTTTGTGTTGCCTGGCCAATAGTTGAAACTGTGGCTCTGTTATTTTGTTTTTCTTTATATGCTCCTGAATGGAAGCCTGCTTTACGGCGAAAGAGATAAGTATGATTATGCGTATTGGAGTGTTGCATCGCACGGCAATGTCGTGCAGAAGCATGATTTGTAAGACCCGCTTTAACTCAGTTGGTAGAGTGCGCGGCTGTAGTTTGGTTCATGTGACATGATCACATTACGCGCAGGCACCGCGATGTCCCCGGTTCGAGTCTGGGAGGCGGGACTTTCAAAATCATGAAAACGCTTATATACAAGAACGCCCTTTTAGGGGTGCTCACAAGCGAAAACATCCGCAATGTCCGAATAGTGTAGAGGCCTATCATGGAGCCCTGTCGAGGCTCCGACCCGGGTTCGAATCCCGGTTCGGGCGTTAAATCCAGATCCCGATAAAATCGGGATTTCTTTTCCTGTTTTTCTTTGATATTATCTTTTTAGTTATTACTCTTTTATATTGTTTTCAGGATTAAAGAAATGAATGATTCATTTATGCTTGGTTTTTAAATGTCTATTTTATTTTAGGCTTTGTATGTTGCATATTTAATAATTTAAGAATTTTAACAAAGTTTATATTTTATGTATTACTATATCCGGAGTGGTACAATATGAATGATTTTGGAATATCCAGTATGTTTAAGATAGCGATAGTTGCTTCTGCCTATCTTGTATTATTATTAGCTGCATCTCTGATGGCAGCATATGCTAATATTTAATCAGGTGAACCAGGCTTTAGCTCTTGTTTCATCTGGATTTTTTACAGCTTAGTTCCCCTAGTTTCTTTTCTTATTCATGGGGTTTATTGGAATTAATACGGAATCTGGCACAATATTATCTTAAAATATAATAGTTAATGATAAAAAACTAATATTTATATTCATTAACGCTACATTCTGTAATGGGAACTGGTTGCTGGACTTTGAATAGAAATCTATGTTTATTAATCCACAATGTTAATTAATGGCTTTTGCCTTCCCGCTTTGGTACTATTGGCTTCACAGCATGTCTTTTTGGCCAACACTACCTCCCATTTTATGCTTTTATGCATGAATCTAAAATTTAGTGTGAAGTACTCGTTTTTACACGTGTTTACAGTTTAACAATTGATATATAGTTGAATGCAATAATGGATAATTGCAAAGCCAGATAAACCCCCAACCACCCCCTCTTATTGTCAGGATATTGGCTTAATATCTGCAACTTTTCAACGATTTGGCTTTGCCCACAATCTCATTTTTCCGGGGAACGCAGTCTTTTCTGTTTAAACCTTGTAACTGGGCTTCAGTATAAGGTTTTTTGTCATATATCTAAAATTTTCATATCAGTTATGTTGGAAATGTTTCAGAAATCAATTTTATTAAAAATCGCACTTCTGACAGCCGTATACCTCATACTTATGTTGTCTTCTGGATTATTTTCATCTATCAAAAAATGAACAATTTGGTGAAAATGTCGGCGAGAACAAATTAATTATCAATCTTAGATTGGTTTTGCAGCCTTAAAATGTAAAAAAAGAAATGGTGGATTTGGACGTTTTTCCGTTTTTCTGTTTTTCCGTTTTTAGATCTCGTTTTTAGACCAGATAAAGATCCCGTTTTTTTGGTTCGTTTTTTGATCCGTTTCTGATCACGTTTTTAGATCACGTTTTTAGTTTGATTTCGTTTTTGTTTAAAGGGCCATTGTCTGGATTGCCTGCAAAAGGCTGCATTCCATGAAAATGACCATAAGATTGTTCACCACCAGGAACAATCCCACAATCGCAATAGATTCCCTGGCAGTAACCCATAAAAGATCCGTCCATTTTGAACCGGCTTCCTTGAGCATAATGTAGTTCCAGTAGACAATTATCAGGAATAATATCTTCAATATAAGAAGAGAGCCAACACCATAGTCTTGCATTACCGCTGCAAGGAAATCATTTTCCTCGAATCCGTAATTAAGAGCTTTTGCCGTTGTCAGGAAGTCTCCTAGTACGTAAAACACAATAATATACTTAATATCCCTCAGGAACTCTGAGAGCCTTGTAATCTGTGAATCGTACAGGTTTACGTTGTGCATAATAGTTGATTTTCATGGAGTTGTATATAATTGGAATGTGGATGTGTGCATATTCTATGTACATAAAAATTATAAAAATCTACATTTTATGTCCATGAAACATTCCCAAATCTAAAAAACAGTGGGGAAATCTGTAGGTCCTGTTCTTATTTTATCGTCCTACATTTGATAACAATTTTGTACTAGTAACTACTAGATAATATTATGGCCTCATCAACAGTTCCCATCGATATTTCCAAATCCCTGGAAGAACACAGGTCAGATGTATATCTGATTGTAGGGAATTCGAACAATGCAGACATCTTTTATGCTACACATTTCTTCGCTTCAGACCAGTTTGCCTATTTCTATACAAAAGATGGCGCAGAAACGCTCTTCATATCTGACATGGAAAAAGGAAGGGCTGAGCTTGAATCAAGGGTGTCTGACATTCGTACATTGCAGGATTGTGATTACAGATCAAAGGTGCTGGAAAGAAAAGATCCGTCCCTTGCCTATTGTGACTGCATTGCAGAAATCCTGCAAAAAGAAGGTGCAAGGCATGTGGCTGTCCCAAGGGATTTTCCCTATCATATAGCCCAGACTCTTAAGGAAGAGGGTTTTTCAATTAACGCAATAAAAAGTCCTTTTGCTGCTTTGCGTACCAGAAAAGATCCAGTGGAAATAAAAACTGTAAAAAAAGTCCAGGATGCCTGCAACACTGCCATGAAAGCAGCTGTTGATATGATAAGAAAGTCAGAGGATGTTGAAGGTGTTCTTAATTTCCGTGGGTTTGCCCTGACTTCTGAAATGATACGTAAGGAAATAGATATAACCCTGCTTGAACATGGATGTGAGGCAGAGAGTACCATCGTTGCCGGCGGAACCGGTTCTGCAAATCCTCACTGGGAAGGCACAGGTCCCCTGAAAGCAAATGCACCCATTGTAATCGATATTTTCCCACGCAGCAAGAAAGAAAGGTATTTTGCAGACATGACGCGCACAGTTCTTAAAGGTGCGGCATCTGAAAAACTGCAGGATATGTACAAAGCTGTACTTGAGGCACAAAAAGCGGGAATAGAAATGGTAAAACCCGGTGTAAAGTGCAGTGATATCCATAACAAGGTATGTGATGTATTCAAAGAGAAAGGTTATGACACTGTCCGGGAAGGTTCAAACGTTGGTTTTATCCATTCTACCGGACACGGTGTAGGTCTTGAAATTCATGAACTTCCTTTTGTGGGCAACAGTGATGTTGAACTTGAGGAAGGTAATATCATTACAATAGAACCAGGGCTATACTATCCTGATCTTGGTGGCATACGTCTTGAGGATTTGATCCTTGTTACCGCAGATGGCCATGAGAACCTCACGGAAATGGAAAAGAAATTCGTATATTAGTCCCGGTAGATGATTTTATAGGAGATTTTAGATGGCTGACAAAGTCCAGGAGATCGAAGAGATTATTGACAAATATCTCAAAGCAGGAAAGATACTTTCACAGGTAAGAAGTGAGGCAGAAGACAGGATTAAAGTAGGTGTGAGCCTGCTTGAAATAGCTGAATTTGTAGAAAACAGGGCTGTTGAACTTGGTGCAGACGGTTCAGCATTTCCGTGCAACATTTCAAGAAACGATGAAGCAGCTCATGCAACTCCTTTTGCAGGTGAGGATACAGTTTTTGGTGAAGATGTAATCAAACTTGACCTTGGTGTCCATGTGGATGGTTACATCGCAGATTCTGCTATCACTATTGATCTTTCCGGTGAGTATACTGATCTTGTCAAAGCATCAGCAGCCGGACTGGATGCTGCAATTGACACGGTTAAAAACGGTGTGAACACTGCGGATATCGGTGCTGCCATAGAAGACGCCATTATTTCACACGGTTTCAAGCCGGTAGGAAACCTGACAGGGCATGGTCTTGCAAGGTATATTCCTCATGCCCCTCCAAGCATCCCTAACAGGAGAATGAGTAACGGGGTTGAACTTAAAACCGGGGATTTTATTGCAATAGAACCTTTTGCCACCGATGGTGTGGGTAAAGTTGTGGATGGAACCCTTACAGAGATTTTCCAGGTAGTCAGGAAAAAGCCTGTTCGTTTGCCTGCAGCAAGGGCTTTGCTGAAGGAACTTGAACCTCACAAAACTCTTCCCTTTGCAAAAGGTGGCTGAAGACTCCTCAGCTTGACTTTGCCCTGATGCAGCTTGAAAAAGCAGGTATTGTTCATTCATATCCTGTCCTAAAGGAAGTTGGCGGGGGAATGGTTTCCCAGAAAGAACACACTGTGATTGTCACTGATGACGGTTGTGAAGTCACCACCTTATGATCTGAAAAGGGAACTGATTAATTGAGATTCAGGGTTTTGTTAGTCCTGGCCGTGCTTCTTTCACTGGTATCTTTACCTTTAAGTGCTGCCTATGAATGGAACAATGAGATTACCGTAAATACCCATGGTATGATGTGGGAATATACTGAAAAGTATTCAGGCGAAAGATCTGTTGTATTCAAAACTTTCATTGACCAGGAGTTTGGTGACAATGACGGGTTTGTAAGTGCATAGAATTGCTTAAAGCCGATGTGAAAACAAGTAAGTCATTTTACGATGCTGTCGAGGAAAATATGGATGTGAAAATTGATAATTCATCCGCTGATATTGTCCTTCTGAGTGTCGAATCTGACATGTCCCATGAGCTTATAGGGGTAACTGCTGAAGAAAGGGATGTAGTAAACAATTACAAGGTATTTTATGATTTCAAAACCCCCCTGACAGATTCCGGTTCAGATATGTGGTTCCAGGCTGAACCTGAGACACCTGTAACAATACACCTGGGTCCTGAAATCATACTTGTGTCCGTGGAAGGTGTTGAGGACAGGCACACAAAGGAAGATGTGGATGGCACTCACATATATGGTGATGTTGCTTTTGATTCTGAAATCAGGATAAGTTTTTCTGTGGAAGAACCTGTTGCTGAGGATGAAAACACAACAGCAGACATTCAGCCGGAAGAACCTGAATCCGATGTTTCCTATTTTGAAAATCTGTTCCCGGGACTTTCAGCTAAACTTTTTGGCTAGGAAAGCCCGATACATTTAATTGCTTTTAAGCTTACTACAAAAACAGTGATAAGCCATGCTGGTGGAAAAAATAGAACTTGATAATGGCTCGGCAATGGGTCTGAGTTTCCATATGCAGAAAGCCCCCCTGCTTGTAATCAAAGCAGATAAGGGTTTTGTCATGTGTGGTTATCTTGATATGGAAACAGCAGCTTCACTTGGTGATGTTGCAGTCAAAGTAAAAGGTGTTAACACTTTTGACGATATGCTTGAAGCACTGGTTGTCGGTGCAACCCAGGAAGCTATAAATATTGGTATTAAAGTAGGTATGACGGGAAAGGAAGCGCTGGAACTGATGTTCTGACTTTTCAATCTCTTATTTTTGTTTTATTTTCATTTCATTGAAACGCTTTAAATACTACTTCTATTCTCTATTGCAGTTATTATGCTGTATGCTTTTGAGTTATCAGGTGAACACGCTTTACTTCCTCAAAAAGAGGTTTTTGCATGCCTTTCAATGGAAGACCTGGAGTATAGTGAACACGCTTCCTATGAGAACTGCCTTGTACTTGACATTGAAGGTGAGGCAATTGATAAAAAGCTGGAATTTATTGCAGAAAGACTTGCAATGTCCCATCATATACTGAAAGTTGTGGGCATCAGTGAAATCGAAACAGATTCTATTATCAAAATGTGTGATGATGCCGATATTTCGGAACACCTGCCAGCCGGCCAGACATATGTTGTCCGTGCGAAAAGAGTAAAACATCATGGTGATATAAAAAGGGAATTTATAGAGGGAAGACTTGGGGGAAGTATTTTCCGAAAAGGATTCAGGGCGAACATGAAAAATCCTGATGTCACTTTCCGCTTAATAATGACTGATATGGCTGTTCTCGGATCTATTGTAGCTTCTGTTGACAGGGGTGCATATGAACACAGGGCTCCTCACAGAAAACCATTTTTTTATCCCGGCGTGCTAATGCCAAGGGTTGCCAGGGCACTTGTGAATATTTCACAGGTAAAGGGGGATGAAATCCTGTTTGATCCTTTCAGTGGTACTGCAGGAATCCTTGTAGAGGCCGGTCTTGTAGGTGCGCATGTAATAGGTATTGAAGTCCGGCACAAGATATCCCATGGAGCCAGGATGAATCTTGATGAATACAATGCTGATTATTCGCTAATGGTGGGCGATGCCTGTCGTGTCCCACTTAAAAACAGCTGTGTTGATGCCATCGTCACTGATCCGCCTTACGGAAGGTCTGCAGCTATAAGGGCAGAATCTCTGAACCACCTTTATACTGATTCTTTTGCCGAGATGTACAGGGTGCTCAAGTCCGGAAAGCTTGCAGTTGTTGTTTCAGAACTCAAAGTAGTTGAGTTTGCAGAAAAAGCAGGATTTACAGTTGTAGATGTTTTTACCCAGAAAGTCCATAAAAGTCTCACAAGGACCTTTACTGTTCTCTATAAAGACTGAGGGAAGCACTGCTTTTGTATAAGTGACCAGTATGCTGCAAGCTTTGCTTCGTATTCCTTGTAATCGGGAAAACGTATTTTGATATGGTTCCAGAATCTCTGGCTGTGGTTAAGTTCAATGAGATGAACCATTTCATGAAAAACAATGTATTCCACCATGCTTTCCGGCAGGTGTCTCATGTGACTGTTAAAATTCAGGTTTCCCTTTGAACTACAGCTTCCCCACTTTGTTTTCATTTTCCTGAATCTTACTTTTTCAGGTTTAACTCCAAGCTCATCTCCGGTGCAGGTTACTATTGATTTAACGAGTTCTTTGAATTCTTCCAGAGACCTGTCATTTACCAGGCAGATATTTTCAGAAATATTTTTCAAACGGTGAAGTTTTAAAAACCTGTTATAAATCCACCTGCGATGTCTCTGGACTATTTTTTCATGATCTATATGCCCCATTTTTGTATCCGGGACTACGAGGAACAACTGTTCATTATTAAATTCCAGCCGGACATTTTTTACATCTCCGGGAACAAGTTCATAGTCAATGACCATGTCCCGTATGCTTGCCTGGAACTTCATTTAAAACAACTGGATGGATTCTGAACCTGCTCTCTTGAAACCAGGTGATCCATAACTTCTGCCATGACACGGTGGCGAATCATGTAGTCATATACATTTTCATCTGCTCTGCGGATGGCATAGCTGTCCTCGCACCAGTCAATAGGATCCGGGTAAATAACTTCCATTAATGTAAGGCCGTATGCAGGGGCGGATTCAAGACCCTCTTCATAGGATTCAGGTTCAAGCATCTGGTTGAGCCACTCCTCATCCCTGACACCACTTCCAACCATTGTAAGGCCGCTTACCATTTTCCTGACCATATTCCACAGGAAACTGTTGGCCTGAATATCTATTTTAGTAAGGGTTCCGCTGACACGAACATCAATTTTTTCAACATTCCTTACGGTACTTTTTTCCTCGCCCTTGTTACAGAAATTTGCAAAATCATGTTCTCCAACAAGTACCTTGGAAGCAGATCTTATCTTGGATATGTCGTACTGCTCGCCACTCATGACATACCTGTACCTGCGACCTACTGCCCACCTGCGTGGGTCAAAATCGTCCGGAACTTCTGCATATGCCCATGCCCATATGGAATTGGGAAGCTTTGAATTAACAACCCTTGGTATGGCAAGATTTGGTTTTTCCGTATCAAATGCCACGACCTGTTCTCTGGCATGTACTCCTGCATCAGTTCTTCCGGAACTTGAAAAACGTGCAGACTTTGGATCTTCTATGATCTCAAGGTCTGTGAGTGCATTGAACAATTCGCCTTCTATGGTTGCAACATCAGGCTGGACCTGTGATCCATGGTAACCTGTGCCTACGTATGCTATTTTCAGGGCAACTCTCATACCATTCACTCAGGCTTCATATGTTCTTTTTTCTATTATACATTTCTCTTACAAATAGTAAGGTAATAATGAAAAGACATCCGAAAAAGAACCATACACTTATGTGTGAAAGTATACCGTCATGGAAAATGCTGCCTGCAGGTTCTGTCATTGCTGACATATTGTCACTGAAAGTTTGTACAACAGGAGATGTCTGGTTTCCTGCTCCTGAACTCATTCCTTCCCTTAAAACATCAGCACCTGCATCAGTGCCATTGGGGGCAGAAGCAGCCACCATATCCGGAGCCATTTCTCCTGCATCAGTAATAGTTTCTGTTGGTGCATCGGTGGGCATTTCATAATCGGCTGTATCAATGTCCGCAGAACTTTCTTCAAGCACAGAGTCCATGCTTTCTCCATCAGTTAAGGAATCATCCCCCATGAACTCATCAGCTTCTATTTCGTATGCCTCTTCCATTTCAGGTGTTTCTTCCATTTCTTCTGTGACTTCTGTTGATTCCTCAGTCATTTCTTCAACTGGCTCCTCAGCAGTCATGCCCTTGTTCATGGAATCCATTGCCTCATCTTCTGCAAATAAGGGGGCAGTTGTAGCAGCTTCCTGTGAAAATGATGTTCTGGTTCCGAGACTTCTTGTTATGGCTTCAAGACCGGTTGCGGCAAAAATAGCCCCTGCTACAAGTCCCAGGTATTTTTTCAGCATGCCTAGTACTGAAGCCCTGTCTTTTCATGCTTCCGGGAGCAACTACTATCAACTTCTGTACAGGCTCGTATATTTTGACTTCCCTGCCCTTTTGACTCCATTTTGTTTCTTTTACCTGAATAAGGTCAGCTTCAATCAGTCCGTCAAGATTGTATTTTACAGTTGTCAGGGGCAGCTCCAGCTTTTCAGCAACGTCGCTGGCAGACATGGGTTTATCTGCAAGAATCTCAAGCATTTTCATTGCTTTTTCGTTGGAAAGTATCTGGGCAATCTTCTTAGAGTCCTCACTTAAGGGTAAAATAAGGACTTTGTCAGAATTTGTACTTTCTTCGTTATCTCCCATAGATTGCACTATATAATCATTAACTTATAATATTTCCTTTAACTTCAAATCTGTTTGAAGTCTTCACGATATCAGTCACAACTCGTAAAGTTAAAGAATAGCCAGAACAATATGAGGTAAATTCTAGGGGCTATTACATCATGATTACTAAAGAGCGAATAATGGAAATTGTTGAGAACTACGACCTTAATGATCTGAGCATTGCCACTGTTTGTTCTCATTCAAGTCTTCAGATATTTTATGGTGCAAGAAAGGAAGGCCTCAGGACTATAGGTATCTGTGTAAAAGAGCCTCCAAGATTTTATGATGCTTTCCCGCTGGGAAAACCGGATGAGTTCATTGTTGTAGACAGCTATAAGGAAATCCCGGATATTCTTGATGAACTCAAGGCAAAAAACTCAATCATCATTCCTCATGGTTCCTTTGTTGAATATATGGGCGCAGAGACTTTTGCTGATCTCCCTATTCCTACGTTTGGTAACAGGGCTGTTCTTGAATGGGAATCTGACAGGGAAAAAGAGCGTGAGTGGCTTGAAGGCGCAGGAATTGAGATGCCGCGGGTTGTAAAACCACAGGAAATCGATGGTCCGGTAATGGTAAAGTATCACGGTGCAAAAGGCGGCAGGGGCTTTTTTGTTGCCAAGAACTACGATGAATTCAGGGAACATATAGATCCAAACGAGAAGTTCACCGTACAGGAATTCATTGTTGGTACAAGGTACTATCTCCATTTCTTCTATTCACCGCTGCGTGAGGAAGGTTACAAACTGAGTTCCGGTATACTTGAAATGCTCAGCATGGACCGCAGGGTTGAATCTAACGCAGATGAGATTTTCAGGCTGGGTTCACCTAAAGAGCTTGAAGAAGCTGACATTATTCCTACTTATGTAGTTACAGGAAATGTTCCCCTTGTTGCAAGGGAATCCCTCCTGCCAAAGATTTTCAGTCTTGGTGAAAAGGTGGTTGAACAATCCCTTGAGCTTTTTGACGGTATGATTGGTCCTTTCTGTCTGGAAACTGTTGTTACTGACAAGCTTGAAATAAAGGTATTTGAGATATCCGCCCGTATTGTTGCCGGTACAAACATATATCTTTCCGGTTCTCCGTATTCTGACCTTATTGAGCCGGATCTTTCCACAGGCAAGCGTATTGCTCAGGAAATCAAGATTGCGAGTTCCACCGGCCAGTTAGATAAAATCTTATCCTAAAACTTACTATATTACCTATGGTTCTCTTAAAGGGAATCATGGGTGTGATATTATTTCAGATACAACAGATCATGATGTTGTAATTGTGGGAGCCGGACCCGCGGGTCTTTTTGCGGCATATGAACTTACAACCAAAAAACTGGATGTACTGATTATTGATGCGGGGATGGACATAGATAAAAGACATTGTTCGATGTCATCTCTTTCTTCATGCGATCATTGTAATCCATGTTCTATTTTATGCGGTGTAGGCGGAGCAGGAGCTTATTCTGATGGTACATTGAACCTGCGCCCGGACATTGGTGGGAATCTTGCGGATTTTACCGGGGATAATGAAAGTGCATGGAAACTTGTGGATTATGTAGATGATATTTACCTGAAATACGGTGCACCTGAAAAAATCTATGCTGCCAGAAGTGTGGAAGCAGAGGCATTAAAACGCAGGGCAGCTTCTGCCGGTGCAAGGTTCATAGATATTAAACAGCGGCATATAGGCTCGGATAATGCTGCAGATCTGATTTCCAGTATGAAAAAAGATCTTGAGTCACAGGGAGTTTCATTCCTTCTCAATTCAAAAGTTGATGATATAATCGTGGAGGGCGGCAGCTGCGCAGGTGTAAGAATCGGAGGAAAGGAAATTCGATCCCGATTTACCCTGCTTGCCCCGGGAAGAGTCGGCTATAAGTGGATGAACAGTATTGTGGAAAATTATTCACTTAATTTCTCTTATAGTGGTGTTGATATTGGTGTACGTGTGGAAGTCCCTGCAATAATTATGGACCCTGTCACCCGCGTAAACCATGATCCTAAGTTCCATATATACACAAGCAGTTATGATGATTTTGTAAGAACTTTCTGCACAAATGAGCATGGTTTTGTTGTCAAGGAAGAATACGAGGGATTTGTTGCAACCAACGGGCATTCAATGCACAGTCAGGAATCCGAAAATACAAATTTTGCTTTCCTTGTTCATGTTGAACTAACAGAACCAATGGAAAATACCATAAAATACGGCAGGTCTGTTGCAAAACTTGCAACAACAATAGGTGGGGGAAAGCCTGTTCTCCAGAGACTTGGAGATCTTAAAAGAGGCAGGCGCTCAACTGCAGAACGCATTTCCCGGAATGCAGTTGTAAATACGCTAAAGGACATTACTCCGGGGGATATATCCATGGCAATGCCCCACAGGATAGTCATGAATATAGTTGAAGGACTTCAAGTGCTGAGTAAGATTATTCCCGGTGTGGATTCCGATTGCACATTACTCTATGCCCCGGAAGTCAAGTTCTATTCACTAAAAATCAAAGTCGACGGTTCAATGCAGACAAGTATCCCCGGGCTTTTTGTTGCAGGTGATGGTGCCGGTCTTTCACGTGACCTCGTTAATTCATCAGCAACAGGCGTACTGGCTGCCAGGGGGGTCTTATCGTGCGTTGGTGAGAATTAGAGAGGAACCTCGCATAATGATGGTTTGGGTGAAGTTTGGGGTATGATACATTTCTCAAAAGAATCAATGCATCAGAGGGGAATGATGTGATGACGGAGATTCCTCGTCCTCTACATATGGATTGATATATATATATCTTTTCAATCTGTATGTTTTTATACATGTTTAAAAGAGTCTGCTGCTCTTCTTTTTAATATATTAATCTTTAACTCTCTACATTTTAATCTCAAACAAAAAAGAATATATATAGTTATCACAACTCTCAACTCCATTATGTCAGATTCATTTAATGCAGGAGTTTCAAAACAACAGTATGTACTTGGCGGACAGGGTGAAGATGTCCTTCTGTATCTTGGAAGGTATCTTGCACGTGACGGGTCTTCAGGTTCCCATGTGTCCATTAACGTAAACAAGCCACATGCTGTGTTTATTGCCGGAAAAAGAGGTTATGGTAAATCGTATACAATGGGAGTTCTAATGGAAGGAATGATGCTTCTTCCCGAAAGTATCAGAAATGAAATTTCCTCGGTAGTAATCGACACTATGGGTATTTTCTGGACTCTTTCCAGGAAAAATGAAGTCCAGAGTTCGGAATTGAATGAGTGGGACATGCCTGCTCAGGGTTTTAACATTGATATTTTTGTCCCGGCAGGAAGTGTGAAAAGCTATGAAGAGCGCAACATCACAGTACAAGCTCTCTCTATTCCACTTTCTGCAATAGATGGATATGAATGGTGCAGGCTATTTGGCATTGATACCCTTTCACCTGCAGGTGTATTGATTGTCAGGACAATAGAGGACCTTAAAAAGAAATTATCTTTCTGCTTTGATGATATTTTTAACTATATTACGGAAGACAAACACTTTGATTCAGTAAGCAAAAGTGCTGTTGAAAACTATTTCAGGACAGCTGTATCATGGGGAGTTTTTACTGAAAAAGGTGCAGGCATTGAGGAGATTGTCAAAGCAGGATCTACTTCTGTAATTGATGTCAGCACAATCAAAAGCGAATCTGTGAGATCAGCACTGGTAAGTTCAATCGCAAGAAGCATCTATCATCTCCGGCTCGAAGCCAGGCGGTCATATGAGAGAATAATGATGGGGGATGAGGATGTAGAAAAAGGCATACCCATGGTCTGGATGTTTATTGATGAAGCACAGCAGTTCCTGCCTCCACAGGGTGGAACACTGGCTTCAGATGTCCTGCTCAACGAGTGGTTAAAACAGGGGCGTCAGCCCGGCCTTTCACTTGTGCTTGCAACACAACGTCCTTCATCAATTCATCCAGATGTACTTTCACAGTCGGATATTGTAATATGCCATCGTCTGACATCACAGGATGACATAAATGTGCTTGAATCTGTCAGGCCTACTTATATGAAGGAAAATTTTGGAGATTCCATAATGAAAATGGGTTCAGAGAAAGGAGTGGCATTTGTTGTTGATGATAATACTGAAGCTTCTCATATAATCAGGATGAGACCACGTCTTAGCTGGCATGGCGGCGATGATCCTTCTGTGATTTACTAATTCTTCTTTTCTTTTTCTGCGGAAAAGCTATCCGGTTTTTGCAGTTTCTTAAAACAAATTATATATTATTATAAAAGATTGTTTTGGGACACTGGAACATATTAGAATACAGGAGATCAACCACAAAATGAAGCTTACATCATGCGATTGCGGATGTAACTAATGGTTTAGAACGAATTTTTCTGTTTTTCATTATCTTCTGTAAATCATACCCACAAGTGATTCGATGACGAAATCATATGAAAGAAGGCAACAGAATATAGTAGATAGGATAGACTCCGAAGAAGCCCTTACTAAATGGAATGACTGGAAATGGCAACTGAAACATTCAGTCACAGATGTAGATACATTTGAAACGCTTCTTAACATCAAATTTGATGAAGATGAAAGAAAGGAGCTTGAAGAAACCCTTGAGAAATTCCCATTATCAATTACACCTTATTACCTTTCACTTATAGAAGTCGAGGATTTCAGGAATGATCCTATTTTCATGCAGTCCTTCCCTTCCCCTCATGAACTTATAGTCTCGTGTGATGATATGGAAGATCCTCTGAGTGAAGACCACGACAGTCCGGTACCGGGAATAACCCACAGGTATCCGGACAGGGTACTTTTCCACATAAGTAATGTCTGTTCCATGTACTGCAGGCACTGTACAAGAAAAAGGAAAGTGGGAGATGTCGATTCTATTCCATGTAAGGAAGAAGTACTGAAAGGAATTGAATATATAGCAAACACCCCGGAAGTACGTGATGTGCTGCTTTCAGGAGGTGACCCTTTCATGCTTTCAGATGAGTATCTGGACTGGATTCTTACTGAAATCAGAAAAATACCTCATGTGGAAGTTATCAGAATAGGAAGCAGAATGCCTGTTGTACTTCCTCATCGTATAACTGATAATCTTGTAAATGTTCTCAAAAAACACCACCCTGTGTGGGTAAATACTCATTTCAACCATCCTCGTGAGGTCACAGCTTCTTCAAAGCAGGCACTGAGAATACTTGCTGATGCGGGAATCCCTCTTGGGAACCAGACAGTCCTGCTTGCAGGAGTTAATGACTGCTACAGGATTCTGAAAAAACTCTTCCACAAACTGGTCGAAAACAGGGTTCGTCCGTATTATCTTTACCAGTGCGACCTTTCAGAAGGCCTTACGCATTTCAGGACTTCGGTTGGCAAGGGTATGGAAATAATGGAACATTTAATAGGGCACACAAGCGGTTTTGCCATTCCTTCCTATGTAATAGACGCACCTGGAGGCGGTGGAAAAATACCGGTTATGCCTAATTATCTGATCTCCTGGTCAACTAACAAAGTTATTCTGAGGAACTACGAGGGAGTGATCACTACGTATTCCGAACCGGATTCATATGAAGCAGTCTATTGCGATCGCAAATGTGATGGGTGCAAACTGCAACTGAAACTTGATGAGGCACAGGAATATAAATCAGTAGGTATAGCAAAGCTGCTATCTGATTTTGATGAAGTAACAAGTCTTGTACCTGAAGATACTGCACGTATGGAGAGAAGGAACGTTGACTGATCAGGTAGTTAAGATCGGTAGTTCTGTTATACAACACGGTCCGTTCAACGACCGTGTGTACTTAATGAAACTTTCACCGGATGACTTTGGTTCCATCCCGGAGACTATTGAAACTCTCTCAATGGAAAATTCTTATTCAAAGATTTGTTCCAAGATTCCTGTATCTGCAATTGATTATTTCCGGTATTATGGTCATGTTACAGAGGCACGAATTCCGGGTTTTTACAATGGTGAGGAAGATGCTGTTTTCATGGCTAAGTTTCTTTCAAAGGATCGTAGGGAAGAGAAGAACATTCTGCAAAGGAAAAATGTGCTGGAAACTGCTTTATTAAAGAGTGGACAGCAAAAAGATGTAACTCTCTCTGGTGATGAAAAAATCTTTATCTGCGGCAGGGATGATGCCCGGGAAATGGCAGAACTATACAGCAGGGTTTTTCCAAGTTATCCTTTCCCGATCCAGGATGAGGATTACCTTATTGGGACCATGCAGGAAAATCTTGTATATTTCTGTATAAGGAGAAATACTAAACTTGTGGCAATTGCATCATGTGAGGTGGATGTAAAAAACAGTAATGTTGAAATGACTGACTTTGCCACTCTTTCGGAGTTCAGGGGCAATGGTTACTCATATTACCTGCTGGAAGAAATGGAAAAGGAAATGCGCAAGCGGGGAATCAAAACCGCATATACCATAGCACGGGCAGTTTCCTATGGAATGAATACTGTTTTTTCCAGAAGTTCATATATATATGCAGGAACACTTGTCAACAACACCAATATTTCAGGTGGAATTGAAAGCATGAATATATGGTACAAAAAGCTCGTTCAGACGTGATATATGCTGTCTTTAATGTTTTTTGTGATTATCTCAATACTGTAATTTCTAACAGGAACCTCAAACAGGAGCCGGTTATTGATGAAGTTTGTCAGTTCTTCTTCATCATTAAAAAGACCAAAGGCCTTGATTGAATACTGGCCTGTTGTCTGGTATATCTTTGTAAACTCATCAATATCCATTAGCTTCTGGATACTTTCTTTTGTCTTTTTTGGTTCCATTTCAATATTAAAAATTGCAAAAGTACTTTTCCCGAATTTTTTAGGATTAAGAAGTACAGTATAATTTTTGATGTAACCTTCATCTTCAAGTTTTTCGAGCCTGTATCTTACACCATTTTCACTTAATCCGACTTCTTTTGCAATTTCAGATATGGGTGTCCTTGCTCCTTTTTGCAGTATTGATAATATTACTTCATCCTTTTTGCTGACCATCGCCTTAAATTCTGGTCTGCTACTATTAATGATTTCTGTTGTAGTTATTTTTCAAAACAGGGGCAACTATGTAATGTATTTGTGCCTCTTAAATTGGCAGTAGTATTATTTAGTATGATGATATCTAAGGTATAGTTTCAATTTCATTATTGTTAATTATCAATTAATACTAATTAGGTGGAAATATGAACGGAAGAGTCTGGAAATTCGGAGATGACGTTGATACTGATGCTGTAATTCCGGGAAGGTATCTGATCCTGAATACCCCCGATGAGCTTGCAGCTCATGCTTTTGAAGGTGTAAGGCCAGAATTTGCAAAGGAAGTAAAGGAAGGTGACATCATTGTTGCCGGTAACAATTTTGGATGCGGTTCTTCAAGGGAACACGCTCCTATTGCCCTTAAAGGAACAAAGATTAACTGTGTGATTGCAAAGTCTTTTGCACGTATCTTTTTCAGGAATTCTATTAATATCGGTGTTGCATTACTTGAATGTCCTGAAACTGACAGGATAGATGATGGTGATGAGCTTGATGTTGACTTTGCATCAGGTGTAATCAGGAATGTAACAAAGGGTGAAGAATACCAGGCAACTCCCCTGCCGGAATTTGTCAGGGGAATAATGGACGCTGGTGGACTCATCGAATACACCAGGCAGATTATCTGATTTTAATTTAAGTAGGAATTACTATGACACAGTACAAAATACCTGTAATACCTGGAGACGGTATCGGACCTGAGATCATTGCCGAAGGACGCAAGGTTATCGATGCTGCAGGCGAAAAATTCGGTTTTGATGTTGACTGGGTGGAGTTCCCACACGGAGCTGACCACTATCTTGAAACAGGGGAACTTATCTCAGAAGATTCCCTCAAAGAGCTTTCAGGTTACAAAGGAATCTACCTTGGTTCAATTGGAGATGACAGGATCGCACCCGGTGTGCTTGAAAAAGGTATCCTTCTTGCTGCAAGGTTCTACTTCGACCAGTATGTAAACCTGCGTCCAATCAAGCTTCTTGATGGTGTATGGTGCCCAATTAAGGACAAGACTCCTGCAGACATTGACTTTACAGTTGTCAGGGAAAACACCGAGGACTTCTATATCGGTATAGGCGGACGTGCAAAGTCCGGTACAAGCAAGGATCTTCTTGAGGTTCACAGGACCCTTTACAACGCAAAGTTCGGTCTTGATATCGAGACTGACAGTGAGGAAATTGGCTACCAGGTCGGTATGATCTCAAAGGAAGGTACACAGAGAGTTATCAACTATGCATTCGACCTTGCTGAGAAGAGCAAGAAGCACGTTTCATCTGTTGATAAGGCAAATGTTCTTTCAGACATATACGGATTCTGGAGAGAGGAGTTCAATGCAATTGCTGAAAAGCACCCAGATGTAAAGACAGACTTCAACTATGTTGATGCAATGACTATGTGGTTTGTCAAGAATCCTGAGTGGTTCGATGTTGTTGTGACACCAAACATGTTTGGTGACATTATCACTGACCTTGGTGCAATGGTACAGGGTGGTCTGGGACTTGCACCTGGAGGAAACATTAACCCTGAAGGTACAAGTATGTTCGAGCCGATCCACGGTTCAGCACCAAAGTACAAGGGCCAGAACAAGGTAAACCCAATAGCAACAATCTGGGCAGGTGCTATGCTCATCGAACAGATGGGTGAGAAAGAAGCAGCCGATGCTATTGTTTCCGCAATTGAGACCAACATTCGTGAAGCAAAGGTCCAGACCTATGATATGGGTGGATCAGCAGGCACATCAGATGTTGGTGACGATATCACAAGAATTGTTCTTGGAAAGTAATTTTTCCTTGCATCCAATATGGATGCATTTTCTTATATTTTTATTTCATTCTCATTATATTCTATAATTGACTGTTAAGGATTATTATTTTCGAATAGTTATTATTTTTCTTTTTCACACAGATTATTGTATTTATTTCATATATTAATATTAAATTATGTATATTCGTGACAGATATGCAGATTTCTATCGATGCCTTTATATATAATTAAAAAATTGTCCATTTTGTCAGGAATTGCAATATTAAAAGCAATTCAGATGAACCAGATCCAGAAAAAGGGATGATACTTTGTCTCAGGAAAAAGATACAAAACAGCTAATAGAACAGGCAAAAAGTTCGATTATTGACTTTGATGAGAAGGGCGCAGAGGACGCAGCTATTAAAGCCCTTGAAATGGGTTTGGATGTAAATGACTTTATAGAGAAGGGATTTCTCGAAGGCATGAAAGCAGTTGGAGACATGTTCGAAGAGGGTAATGCATGTCTCCTTCACATTTTTGCAGCATCAGATGCTATGAAGGCAGGAATTGCTGTATTTGATGAAAGTGATTATTGCAAAAGGACAAATGAAAGCCTGGCAATAGAACTCGTTGGGGAAAATCAGAGGGATGAAAAAATTGAAATTCTTGAAACTATGTTCAGGATAAACGGTTATGACGTTGTTGAAATACCTGATAAAGTTGCTGCAGTTGATTTTATTGAACATGACTCCAAATTTGTTGATGTACCCAGTAAATGTAAAGAAGAAATAAAAGCTGCAATAGCAGCGAATCCGGAGATTACGACTTTCCAGTTAAGTGTGATATAATTTCTTTTAACTTTTTTTAATTATTTGTTATTTGGTCTGTTCTTTTTTAATTGTGTTTCTATATCATCATCATAATGGTGATTATACACAATAGAATAGATATAGTTATATATTAGTATCCTGTTCGTTAGATTGTAAATGACAGCAGATAATGTTGTTAAATTAAATTAATGGATACAGTCCGTTTTTTTAAAGGAGTGTGAATTTTCGTATGGTAAAAACAATTGAAGAACTGGAAAATGACCTTGATCTGATGAATGAGATGTTCAGAAAATACTTGAAGCTCTCATTAAACTATCAAAAACAGATAAACAACGCAGATATTCCTGAGGAACAGCGCAAAGTACTCATGGATAAACTGGAAGCTGAGAATGAGAAGGTCAGGAATGCAAAAGAGAAGATGCAAAAGTTTGAGAAAACCATCGGATTCACTCAAAAGTCCAATGACAAATTAAAGAAGTTACTTCTTGCAAGGAAGATTGTTCCTGCAAGAAAGATGATGAATATCTTGTGGCTTATATGTGAAAAGCCATAAAGAATTTTATTTCTTAATTCACGATGCGGGTTCCCATATAAACGCTTTTTTTGTCCCCGCTTTCTTCAGTTTCCTCTGAAATAACTTTAAGGACATTTTTCGGATCGCTGCCTTCCATTACTATTGTTTCAATATTGCAGCGCTCGATAATTTTGCAGCAAGCGGGTCTACAGGAGACTTTGAACCTGCTTTCATTTCAGTAACCATCACTGTATTAACAAGTTCTTTTGCTGTCATAGTTTCATACTTTACAGCATCAGGATCCTTGCGGGGATCTGCTGAGTACACACCGTCAACAGCAGTTGAAATTAACAGCAATTTTGCTCCCAGGTATTCTGTGAGTATGGCTGCGACCGCATCTGTAGTCTGACCGGGAATAACGCCGCCCATAACTATGATTTTCCCTGTTGACATTAAGTCGCGTACCTGCTTGTAGTTTTCAGGTGGTTCCGGATAGGCAGCATCACCAAGCGCTGATATGAGGAGCTTTGCATTCAGGCGTGTGATATCTATTCCTATAAAATCACATTCAACTTCATTTGCCCCGGTGCTGCGTGCTATTCCTATATAATCCCTAGCTGCAGCCCCTCCTCCGGTCACAACAACTATTTCATGTTCCTCTGCAAGCTTTTTGAGTGCATCTGCATATGCAATAAAACTGTCAGGTTTGAGTTCTTTTGCCAGTATTGATCCACCGACTGATAATACGATTAACATAATGATCTCTAGTCGTTACGTTGCTTTGATTTTAAAAGTAACGCTATAGAGAGTATGGCAATAAGACTTATCACAGATGAAAAACCGGGCACTAAAGTTGAAATTGAAAGCGGGGATTTATTCAGTCCCATGGTTTCACTGTGCAGTATATTCCCAGTTGTAAAGGCAATAACTTTTACATCGTCTCCCGGAGCAAGTTCTGTAGAACCATAATAGAATATCTTCAAGGAATTTCCTTCATCGTCAATTATGACAGCTGTATATCTTCCCATTGTCATTTCAATGCTGCTGAGGTTTCCTGTTACTGTCATATACTTGCCGTTATGTCCTGGTGAATCCTCAATTATGTCACTGAGGTTGACTAATCCCATATCAACGATGGGATAGCGCAGGACGTAATTAGGGATGAATGTGTTTTCTCTAAGCGGGTCATAGATAAATTCCCCGGTTATAAGTGCCTGTTCGCTGATATTGAAGCCTTCGAAAAGCTCTATTTTTGAAGTTTCAACAATCAGGCTTTCATTATCACTTGTAATAGTTGCAGATTGTTTGCTGAGTTCTGTAAAGTTGCCTACTACACTTATTTTACGATAGGCCATTGTACTATCATAAACGGTAGGATCTTCCTTTATTTTTGAGATTGGTACTATCTCAAGCTCAAACATTGATGCATATGCATTTGTGGCAGTGCAACTTAACAGCAGGATTGCCATGATTATTGTTCTTATCATATTGGCTTTCAGCACAATATCACCCTCTATTCAGGGTTAATGCATTAATAGAATAATTATATTTTGATGAATATGGATTGGTTGAAAAAGAACAGAAAAGAAAAAAGTATGGAATAAGGATTTATTCCATTGCGATTGCGTCTGTTGGGCAGACGTCAACACATGCACCGCAGTCAAGGCACTCGCCTGCATCTACGATTGCAATGTTGTCACCGTTGAGTGTGATTGCCTCTGCCGGGCACTCGTCTATACATGTTCCGCATCCTACACATTCATCGACAGTAATAATTGCTACCATTTGTTTTACGCTCCTTTAGTTGTATAACAACGCTCAATTGCATTTGTATATTTTACTAGAGTATATTAGTTGAACTCTACACTCTATCATAACACATCTGAGATAAAAACTTATCGTTATTCTGAGTAAACAGGGGAGGCCGCTATCATATTCTGTTCGGACATTTCAGAGTCCGGTAATCCGGCCGCATATTTAATTGGGGCTGGATTATAATCTACTTTATATATTGAAACAATTACGATTAATTTATGTACTTCTTATTAAATTTGAAAGCATGAAAAAACGAATTTTGATTTTATGTGATAGCAAAAGGGCAGTATCTCCGGTAATTGGAGTAATATTGATGCTCTTTCTGACAATTCTTCTGGCCGGTGTTACTGTGTCAGCGGTATATAGTGATGATATTGGCACGTCACTTTCCAGTGCACCAATGGCTTCTGTAAAAGCAACAGGTTCAGAGGGTTCTGTAGGCTATCATGTGAGCTTTGATAAGAACTTTATTTACCTTGAACATACAGGTGGTGACCCATTGCAGGCAGAATCTACAAATGTAGTCATCTCAGGGGATGGGAGCAGTTACATAGGTGTTGTTGGTCATGGAGGAAGCAAACGTTATGGTGACGTAGTTATAAGCTATGATAATCTGCTTTTCGATGGAAAGGAAATTGATTACGCTTCAAGGAATTCTGTTCTTTCCGATGGTGAATGGTCTGCAGGTGAAGAAATAATCCTGAATGGCCAGGATGCTATAAGCAGTGGTTCTGCATCATCAGTGATCACATCTATAGATGGATTTACAGATACATCCAACAATTATGGTTTGAAAAAGGATAGTACTATAAAGATCAAGATATTTGACACCAGTACCCAGCGTCTTATTTCAGAATGTGAATGTAAAGTGACTCCTGCGGAATGATTCCCATGCATCAAAACCGTTTAAGTAATGTGAGCTCATAGGTAGTGCGATGAGCGGCAAAAGCGGATACATGAGATATTTTCCTAAAGAGGCCTGCTACCCGAACCAGCAGGACGCAATGGACAAGATCCATGCTTCTCTCATAAACAAGGAGATAATTCTTTTTGAAGGAGCATGTGGCACAGGTAAGACGTTAAGTGCACTGGCACCTTCACTCAATGTAGCCAAGCAGCTCCAGAAAACGGTAATAATAGCTACTAATGTTCATCAGCAGATGGTTCAGTTCATCAATGAGGCCCGGGAAATAAAACAGACCAACGAGCTCAAGGTTGCAGTTGTCAAAGGGAAAGCTTCAACGTGCCCAAGTGAAACAGACTACGAGGAGTGTCAGCTCAAACGTGAAAACACATTTGACCTGCTGGAAAAAGAAAGGGAAATAATTCTTAAAAAGCAGGAAATGAAATCTGCTTATGAGAATTACAAAAAATCAAAGGATCCTGCACTTGTAGCCCTGCGCGATGCCCTTTCAAAAGAACTGGATGCAGCAGAAGAAAAATCAAAGGAACTCCGCAAAAGGTCGTGTAATTATCTCTATGAGGTACTGAGATATGATGGTGAAGCTTTCAGGCAGTGGCTCTTTGAGGATGTACGCACACCGGAGGAAGTAAATGAGTACGCTTTCCAGAAAGGAATGTGCGGTTATGAACTTGTAAAGCGCGAACTCAAGCATGCAGAACTTGTAATATGTAATTTCCACCATGTCCTGAACTCAGATATCTTCATGACAGTGCTCAACTGGCTTGAAAAAGAGCCACAGGATGTTATTGTCATCTTTGACGAAGCCCACAATATAGAATCTGCCGCCAGATCCCATTCATCTATAACCATTACCGAGCACACAATTGAAAAGGCAATATCTGAGGCTGAAACACATCTTGACCAGATGCCTGATGGTGGTATTCATAATCTTCTTAAGATGCTTCATGGTGTCATGAGGGAAATATACAATTCCCGCTTCAAGTTCGGTGAACGTGAAAGAGTAGGACGTCACTGGTATGATATGCGCATAAGCGATCCTTATGAACGTAATGATATGGTCCGGGGAAAAATCCTTAAACAGGCTAAGGAAGCAGGTTTTGGTGACGAGGAGGAAATTCAGAGGATTCTTTCTGAAGCAAGTGCATTCGGTGAAATGCTGGACAACAATTACCGGGAGCAATATAAGAAAGGCCTGAGCTCAGTCCTGAAGAAGTCCCAGATAAGATATGCAGCAGATTTCCTTTCATCTTATATTGTGCTTTCCAATAATCTGAATTACTATCCTGTTCTTAATGTCAGACGCGATCTTAACGATGAAATATACGGAAGAATAGAACTTTTTACATGTATCCCTAAAAATGTCACGGAACCTTTGTTTGATTCGGTATTCTCGGCAGTTCTTATGTCCGCAACCCTTCGTCCTTTTGATATGGTTAAGTCCACACTGGGAATTGCAAGAACGACCACCGAACTTTCATATGGAACTTCATTTCCTGAAGATAAGCGTATGACCTTATCTGTTTCAATTCCGCCACTTTTTGCAAAGACAAGGGATGATCCTCATACTTTGCAGATGGTTGAGGAGGTGCTTTTTGATGCAGTGGAGCAGACACAGGGGAACGTTATCATCTTCTTCCAGAGCTCATTTGAGGCAAGAAGATATTACAAAAAACTTGAATCAAGGGCAAATGCTCCGGTTTTTCTTGATGAGGTAGGTGTTTCCTCACAGGAAGTCAGGGAAGACTTCTTCAGGGTTGGTGAGGAAGGAGGTAAAGCTGTTCTTGTTTCATATCTCTGGGGAACCCTGAGTGAGGGAATTGATTATCGTGATGGCAGGGGCAGAACTGTTATTATAGTGGGTGTTGGCTATCCGGCACTTAACGACAGGATGAATGCAGTGGAATCTGCGTATGACCATACTTTCGGTTATGGGGCAGGCTGGGAATTCGCAGTACAGGTGCCTACTATACGCAAGATACGCCAGGCAATGGGAAGAGTAGTACGTTCCCCTGTTGATTATGGTGTAAGGATTCTCCTTGACGGCAGGTTTACCACGGAAGCGCCGAAGAAATTCGGTAAATTCTCCGTATTTGAAATGTTCCCCTCTGATGAAAGGGATGAATTCATCGATGTTGAACCGGAAAAGGTAAAATATTCCCTGATGAATTTCTTCCAGGACAATGCATGATATCCATTTGAAGATCCATATATCCCTGCATTTATCCGGAATTTGCCAAAACTATGGGGGCTACTTCTTTATATTTTGAAGACTCATCTCTTTTAGAAAACAATATTAGCAATGAAATTGCATTATTCCATAGGGGTTAAAATATGTCATTAGAAGACCTGATGAAGAAGTATCTACTGAACTTGAAAGACTGGTAAGCACCGGAGACTGTTATCGGAAAAACCATGGAAGTCGGGGAGACAACCATTATTCCTGTAACCAAGGTATCATTTGGTTTTGGTACCGGTGGCGGGAGAAGGTAAGAAAAATGGTGCTGAAGAAGGCTTTGGCGGCGGTGGCGGAGCCGAGCAAAGATCGAGCCTGTAGCTTTCATTGTAGTCTCTCCTGAAGGCACAAAGCTTATGACCTTAAGCGGCCAGACAGATTTGCAAAATTGAATCTGTTCCCGGACTCATTGAAAAAGTAAAATCAATGAAGAAATCAAAGAAAGGTGACAGCTGGAGACGGGCCCTGTGAAAGTGGTGAATCGTCTTCAGAAGACTGATTCTTTCATTTTTACTGAAGAACCAGCACGGAGCAGATATGCTATCTGTTTTAACAGTAATACTGCTTCTTATCGTATTTTTAGTCCTGTTAGTCCTCTTTGCCGCAATAGACATTGTTTTTGATGTAAAGGGTTCCGGTAGTGATGTTGATCATAGTGTTACTGTTAAGGGCTGCTTTTTCAAACAGGTTAGTCCTTCGGATGAAGACGAAGGGGAAGAAAGCAGTGATTTTCCTGATGAACTGAAGGATGCGAAAAGCTTGTGAAAGAAAAAGTGGAAACACATTTTCAGGAGGAAAAGACTGGAAAAAGAAAAAAAGTCATTTGATATGTCTTTTTCCGAAATGCTGGATGCATTCAGGCAACTGAGGGAACCTGTTATCAGATTACTTAAGGGCCTTATTCGTGCTATAAAAGTTCCATATGCAAAAATTGATGCTGTTTATGATTTACGACCCGTCATATACGGGATAGCATGTGGATATTCTTATGCAGTAATGTCTTACCTTCACTGCCATGTTAAAAACCTGAAGATGTATCTTGAGCCAGATTTTGTTGAAAGCCGTCTTGATCTTGATGTAGCCGGGAAGATTCGTATCCGTCCTTATCGCTTTATTCCTGTGTTTTTATTGTTTATACTTAACAGGAATGTACTTCGATTTTCATGGAACTTCATTATAAAAAGAAGTCCAAAAAAAACAAGTGTTAAGCACTTTAATAGTATGTGTCACTGATAATCCATGACATGATTACTATTAAGTCCCCATCAAGACTTCATCTGACTCTTATCGATTTAAATGCGCAGCTTGGCAGAGTGGATGGAGGTGCAGGCATTTCCATGGAATCTCCCCATGTTGTCATTTCTGCAGAGAAATCAGATATTGTTGAAGTGGTGGGTGACTCTTTCCTTGCTGAAAGAATGATCAGCGCTGCAAAAGAGATTCTTCCCGACGGAGAGGGTATCAGTCTTAAGATTGAAGAAGATATGCTCGCGCATGTAGGATTTGGTTCAGGAACCCAGGCAGCACTTTCTGCTTGCGGCAGTTAATGAATTATACAATCTTGGCAAGAGTGTAAGGGAACTTGCCATTGCAGTTGGACGCGGAGGAACGTCGGGAATCGGCGTTGCATCATTTGAGATGGGCGGCTTCATTGTTGACGGAGGACACAGGTTCAGCGACAGGGTTCTTTCTCCCCGTCTTCAGCAAGCAGGGCAGACCTGGCCCGGTGCTGTTCAGGCATGATTTCCTGACTGGGACATAGTGCTTGCACTTCCTGATACCACAGGAGCACACGATGCAAAAGGAAGTCAATATTTTCCAGAATGAGTGCCCTATTCCTCTGAATGAGGTACAGAACTTTCCATATTATTTTATGAAAATGATGCCTGCAATCATGGAGCAGGACATTGAAGCATTTGGCTACGTATCAATCATATACAGAACATCGGTTTGAAGAACGTTGAAGTAGCTCTCCAGCATCAGGTTGTGAAAGATGTTATGGCGCACTGATGCAGACAATGGTGCCTACGGTGCAGGTATGAGTTCCTTCGGCCCGGCAGTATATGGTATTGTCGAGAACCATGAAGATGCTGCCTATCTTCAGGAAGATGTGCAGGAACTTCTTGACAAAACAATAGGTGGTAAGGTTCTTGTGACCAAAGCAAACAACACCGGTGCAGATATCAGGAGGGTCTGAACGGACAAGTACGGAATTCACCGCATGGTTTGGTAAATTGAAGCTGGACTTAAACGGTGAGATTGAGGATTGCATTCTTTTGATAAAGACCCTGAAAAGCTGGCTGAACTTGTTGTTGAGTTACAGGACAATGCACAGGCTGTTCCCCTTCAGAGGACTGACCTGGAGAGATGCTGCACTGGAATGGCTTTGTGGACCTTGACGAGGATTACGATGTCCTGCTGAGGGATGTATGTATCAGGGCAGCAAAAGCCAGATATCACAGGCCGATACCGATGATTCACGAATTATCCAGGCAGTTGAGGCACTGGATGACATTGACAAAAATATAAATGAACTGAGTGAACGCCTGTTCGAATGGTACGGAAGATATTTCCCGGAACTGGAAATGACAGGTGAGGAGCTTGCAATTTTTGTTTCAACCTATGGCTCAAGGGCAAATGTGCCGGAAGACCATGAACTGTCTGAGAAAGCATCAGGTTCAATGGGTGCTGAACTTCTTTTTTCAGATGAGGAACTTTTGAGGTCTTTTTCAAAGAACATCTGCAACCTGTACGATACACGCAGGTATATTGAAAATTACATTAATACAAGCATGGGCTCAGTGGCACCAAACCTCTGCGAGATTGCAGGTGCATCACTTGGTGCCCGCCTTATGAGTATGGCAGGAAGCCTTGAGAAACTGGCTGCCTTCCCATCCAGCACTGTGCAGGTGATTGGTGCCAACAGGGCACTTTTCAAGCATCTGCGCTCCCGTGCCCCTTCCCCAAAACACGGAATAATCTTTAATAATCCTGTTATCAAGAACGCACCCTGGTGGCAGAGAGGCAAACTCGCAAGGGCACTTGCAGCCAAGATCAGCCTTGCAGCAAGGACTGATTTCTATTCCGGTGAACCTGACTCATCTATTAAGGAAGCTCTTGATAAGAAGCTGGAAAGCATAAGGCAGGCTAACCCAAATCCACCTGAGAAAAAACCTGAAACAAAACCACAGGGAAAAGGCGGTAAGCGTAAAGGCAGGGGAAGGAAGAAAGGCAAAAGGACAGGAGGTAGTAACTGATGCCGGTAAGGGAATTATCCAGCGGTATCTATGAACTGGATATCGATGACAGGAAAATGCTTGTAACAAGGAATATGATTCCGGGTACCAGTGTCTACGGTGAGCGTCTTATCACAGACGACGGCACAGAGTACCGCCAGTGGGACCCCAGCAGGAGCAAGCTCGGAGCCATGGTGCTCAAGAACTTCGATATTCCTCTTGAAGCTGATTCAACAGTTCTCTATCTCGGTGCAGCTTCGGGAACAACAGTAAGCCATGTATCCGATATTCTCATGGACGGACTTGTTTACGCAGTGGAGTTCTCCCCACGAACCATGCGTGACCTTATACAGCTCTGCGACAAGCGTCCAAACATCATCCCCATCCTTGCAGATGCCAACAAACCACAGTCTTACGCTCATATCGTGGAAAAAGTGGATGTCATCTTCCAGGATGTTGCCCAGCCCAACCAGGCTGAGATCGCAGCAATCAATTCAAAATACTTCTTGGAAGAACACGGCCACCTGATGCTCTCCATCAAGTCAAGAAGCATCGACACCGTAGCCAGCCCCAAAAGATATTCAAGGAAGAGGTGCGCAAACTTGAAAGTGGCTTTGACATTGAGTTTGAGGTGCTGAAAGAAAAGAGCTTGAGCCTTTCCACGAGGACCATCTAGGTCTTGTGGCGAAGATGTTTGTGGATGATGAGGAATGAATCCACTTCAAGAGTAACGTTTTTTGTGACTGATGACAGTGTGACCATCCGCCGCAGGCGGCACTTTCCATCTCTGACATTGTATTGATGTATATTGTTTTCCAATTTTTAGCATGTGTTTTCCAGATTGTCTTTTCTTTTTTAGTTATCTATTTGGTTTGCTAAACCAAATAATAACCTGATTATTTGGCCTACCAGACCAAATATGTCTATTGTTATTGTTTTAGAGTAATACCAGGTTTAAATAGTATAGACTAAAGTCTTTTGAAAAGAGCTATTATAGGACAAATCAGCAATTGGAACAAGGCTTAATGTTCAGTTCAGTGTTTTGAGAGAAAAGAGCTTGAACCTTTCCACGAGGACCATCTGGGTCTGGTGGCACAGATGTTTGTGAATGATGAGGAATGAAAAACACTTATCTCAATCATTTAATTCTGATATATATGTAGTTAATTATATACGGTTTCGCTATTTAATCTATTATATACTCTCATTAGCTCAGATAAATCATTATCATCTATTTCACATTGATTATTTATTTTTTCCAGCACTTCGGTAGCTTTTTCAGCAATCCATTCATATTCCAATTCAGATGCTTTGTCGTGCAGATTATTTATTTTTTGCACGCAAATTGTTGTGACCCAATTCAATTCATGTCCAATTCCACTGTTTGCTAAATCTCCTAGTTTGATTATAGCTAAATAAGGAGCAACATAAAGTTTATGATCATAAGCTATTATCCCTATTTTTTCAATAGCGGTAATAGATGCAAATACAGCGTTATCTTGTGCATGTTCAATTGCTTCCAAGCCAATTTTTTCAAGATTTAGAATTGCCGATAATGTAGAATCTTCATTTCGTCTGTTTACAGCTTCAAATCCAAGTCTTTCTACATGAGTCACTATATGGTATTGTACTAATCGCGCCATCTTTTTATCTTTAAACTCAGCAGTTTGAATTATGGAAACTGCAAGTTCTTAAATTGCAAAAATGGCATTTGAAGGCTCTCATAATCATTTCTTTCTAAGGAACTATTTGCTATATCAACAATTGGCTGTATTGGATTATTTTCAATTACGTTTTCTTCATTTTCAAAAAATGGATATATTTGTCTTTTGTGATATTCTGCGCCAACAACGTAATCACAGTCGAAGGCTTCAGCAAGTCCAGTGTCTTCAACATATACGGCACCAGACAAACAAAAGCAAAGAACCCCATGAAGTAAGCCATAAAAATAGCGCCCTCCATGTAATTTCCTAAAATGCCCAGTCCAATGATTTTGGTTAAACCAAGTCCGTAGAAAATAGTAACAATGTAGATGCAGAGAAGTATCCACATATCTGGGTTCCGTTTTGTAGACATCAATGACCCTTGCAGAATAGGATTGGGCTGCGAGTTGTACAGCTACAAGGCTAAGTGTGATAACTAATGCAATGGTGGCTGCTAGACTCTGGACAAGGGCGCTGAGGAGATATCGCTCGTTGTCGAAGAAACCCATATTGTTTAGTTGGGTGGCATTATTTTGTGTATAAATAACATTGTTTAAAATACTGAAATCCGAAAATAAGAGCTTGAATATGCCAATTATCGATAGAAATACTAAAGCTATGCTAAGCAAAATAGTAGCATAGAACAGTGTTCTATTAATCCATGCAGGTTTATCGAAGTAATCTGCAAGATACTCAAATTTCTTTTTTAGTTTATTTGGTAGCATGCCCACATAAAATAAACAGTTTTAAGAAATAAAACAGTATTGAAATTAACAGAGAACTTATACATATTAAAAATAACATATAACTGAAAAACACTTTCGAGATGAAAATGCCAGCCAAAAATGAAATTGAAACTTACAGGAAAAAGCTCCATGAAATGCTGCCGGAGCTTGAAGAAGAATACAATGTAAATTACATAGGACTATTCGGTTCCTATGTACGTGGAGAGCACACTCTGGAAAGTGACCTTGATGTGCTGGTGGAGTTTAGCAAGACCTGACTATTTTCAGGTTCGTTCATATTGAAAACTATCTTTCGGATTCTCTTGGAATCAAGGTAGACCTTGTAATGAAAGATGCACTAAAACAGAATATCGGGAAGTACATACTGAGTGAAGTTGAAGCCGTTATTTGAAAACAGATTTATTGGTTTAGTGCCAGTGCAACCATCTGCCGCAGGCGCACATCCACTTATTACATTTAATTGATGTTATCTTCAATCGTTCTTCAGTTTTGTAGATGTCTATCCCAGGATAGGCTTTCTTTTTTCAGATAACTTTCTGTATTGGTGTTTTTCCATACATCTTTATGAAGACTTTTAGTCTATTTGTGTACTTTGATTGCATGTTTATTCGTTAATTTTGTATTAAGAAATAAATCTTTGTTGTGGTGTTATGTTGGTATTTGGTTTAGCAGGCCAAATAATACTACATTTATTTGGTCTAGTAAACCAAATAGGTGGATGATATCGTTTCTGATCATTATGTATTAAATGTAATTTAAAATGTATTTCATCAAAACCTTTATTTACTCTCTACTCAAATATGAGATTCTACTCAAATATGAGATTGATGTGATGAGTCAATGTACACGACAACTTCCCTTAAAGAACTGGCACTGCTCGGTGCAATCGAAAAACCTGTGAAGATATCTTCCACTGAGTTTATGCACCACATAGACGCCAGTTCCAAGACCGCTGCAAGGGTTCTCAAACAGCTTGAAGATGACGGTTTCATCTCAAGACAGCTTGTTGCAGGTGGTCAGATGGTTCATCTCACGGAAGTTGGTGCCGACCTTCTCAAAAAAGAGTATGCTGACTACCAGCAGATATTCTGTAAGGACCACCCGGACCTTGAGCTCTACGGAGAGGTCATAACAGGTCTTGGAGAAGGACAGTACTACATTGCAAAGGACGGTTACATGTCCCAGTTCAGGGACAAACTCGATTTCAACCCATTCCCGGGAACGCTCAATGTACGTCTTAACGACGAGAGTGCCCAGATGCGTGATAACATGGATTTCATGGAACCACTTGTAATCCACGGTTTTAATGATGGAGAGCGTAGTTTTGGTGGCGGGAAATGTTATCCTGTTGAGATTGAGGGAATCAAGAGTGCCATCATCATACCGGACAGGACTCACTATCCGGCAGACCTCCTTGAGATAATCGCACCTTTGAAACTGCGTGAAACGCTCAGGCTAAATGATGGCGACGAAGTAAAGATAGTGGTGAAAAACCCGCAGAAATGCAAGTGATGATTGGAAAGTCAGGAAGAGGATAAGTGATTATTATGAGTTCTATTGAAAATTACAGTGAGAATATACAGAAGGCAATCAAAGCTCTCCAGAGAGGCGAGATGATCCTGCTTTTCGATCTTGAAGGCCGTGAGGCTGAAACCGACTTTACTATTGCTGCAACCGCGGTTACACCTGAAGATGTCAGGTGGATGCGCAAGGATGCAGGCGGGCTTATCTGTGTAGCTCTGGATTCCGAAGCATCAGAGGAACTCGGTCTTCCATTCATGGCAGACATAGTAAGAGAAGCCAACCAGTGCAGTACAGCACTCCACAAGATCGTGGAAAAGGGAGGCGACCTCAAATACGATTCACGTTCATCTTTTTCAATCTGGGTAAACCACAGGGACACACGTACCGGAATTCCTGACAATGACAGAGCGTTGACCATCAACAAGCTTGGAGAGATTGTCGAAAGGACTCTCGATGGTGAAGAGGTCCACTTCGGAACTGAATTCCGTACCCCCGGTCATGTTGCAACCCTGCGTGCTGCAAAGGGACTTGTCCATGAACGCATGGGTCAGACAGAACTCTCCATTGCCCTTGCAAAGATAGCAGGCATAACTCCTGCAATGGTTGTCTGTGAGATGCTGGATGATGAAACCGGCAGGGCTCTTGAGAAGGATGATGCAAAACAGTATGGTAAAGATAATGACCTTGTCTTTGTTGAAGGTGAGGAAGTTGTTGAGGCTTACGATATCTGGCTAAGCTCTCAATAATCTTTTTGTTCTTGGAAACACTAAAATACTGTAATGTATATCTAATTACAATCCTGCGGGATCGTAGGGTAGCCTGGTCCATCCTGTTAGGCTGGGGGTCTAGCGACTGGAGTTCAAATCTCCGCGATCCCACCATTTTCTAGTATTCATGAGGTATTACACGTAGTGTTATACCTCATCTCGCGCTCCAGAAGCGAAATCTGGGTTGTAAATCTCCGCGATCCCACCATTTTCTAGTTTTCATGAGGTATTACACGCAGTGTTAAACCTATTTTAATATTCAAAAAAAAGATGTCCCGGTGAATCACGGAACCAGAATTTCATCAATTGCATGAATAATTCCGTTACTGCATTCAATATCTGCTTCGATTATATTTGCAGTATCAACTTTTATTCCGTTGTTATTTGTTATTTTAAGCTTGTTTCCACTGATGGTTTCAAGTTCCGTTATTCCGGCAAGGTCTTCTGTGGTATATTTTCCCTCTACAATATGGTAGTTGATAATTCCCAGAAGATAGCCGTGATCATCAAAGGACTCATCAATGACCTCATCCGGTATCGGTTCAAAAGCTGGTTCTACCGGTGCAAAGATGGTGAAAGGACCTTCATTGCTGTACTTGCTGACGAGCTTGAGCTTCTCTGCTGCTTTCATAAGGGTCGTGAAAGAACCCTTTTCCTTTGCTGTTGCTATCAGATTCTTCAGTTCGGTCATTTAAATCCTCCTGTTTCCTCTACAATATGTCCTTATTGTTAAAATACTGTTTGCATGTCATGCGCAAAACCCCTCAGTTTCCAGTCGAAATCGTTAATAACAAGCCTTTCCCTTTTTTCTTAAAGGTGGTATCAATAGCTCCGGTAATTACAGCAAAGGATCTGCAGAAGTCATTTAAAGACTTTGTAGCTGTGAACAAAATCAGTTTCGACATTGAAGAAGGTGAAATGTTTGGCTTCCTCGGACCCAACGGAGCCGGAAAGACAACTACAATGCGAATGATACAGTGCGTTTCCCCTGTAACAGATGGCAAACTCGAGGTTATGGGGATGGATGTTTCCACTCAGCAGCGGGAGATCAAATCACTCATGGGAGTTGTTCCACAGGAAAACAATCTCGATGGCGATTTTACCGTCTATGAGAACCTGCTGGTTTATTCAAGGTATTTCGATATCCCCAAAGAAGAGGCAAAAGTGAGGATAGAGGAGTTGCTTGATTTTGTCCAGCTTAAGGAAAAAAGTGATGTAATGACAGAAAGCCTGTCAGGTGGAATGAAGCGCAGGCTTGTACTTGCACGGGCACTCATTAACCGCCCGAAACTTCTGATTCTTGATGAGCCGACTGTAGGACTTGATCCACAGGCCCGGCATCTTATTTGGGAAAAACTGCGCAATCTAAAAAAGCAGGGTGTAACCATTGTTCTGACTTCTCATTATCTTGATGAGGTGGAAAAGCTCTGCGACAGGCTCGTTGTCATGGACTATGGTAAAATCCTGGTTGAAGGCAGTCCGACCGGTGTGATACAGGAGTTCATTGGTTCGGACATCATTGAGGCTGAGCATAATCCTGAACTTGTGGAATGTCTTGTCAAAAAGGAAGCCAACTATGAAATAATCGGTGATATTGTCCACATTTATCCTGATAATGCCATGGAACTCTCGGAATACCTGCTCATGGAATGTTCCATTTCAAAGATCAGCGCAAGGCCTGCAACACTTGAAGATGTCTTTCTGAAACTTACCGGCAGGAGGCTTCGGGAATGAATATTGTGGATTACTTCAGGATTCCCGGTATCAGCAAACGGTCATACAAGGTATGGCAGAGGAATAAGGATGTTTTCATGAAGGATATAAAACTTAATTTCCTCCCACCGTTCCTTGAACCAATCATGTACCTTGTTGCACTTGGGTTTGGCCTTGGGAAATTCATAGACACCATTGATGGTGTACCTTATGCTAAGTTCATTGCCCCTGCATTGATAGCTGTTTCAGTCATGTATGCTTCATTTTTCGAGTGCAGTTACAGTTCCTATGTCAGGATGTACTACCAGAAAACCTTTGATGCCATAATTGCAACCCCGCTGACTATTGAGGATGTGATAGCAGGCGAACTTATCTGGGGTGCTACGAAAGCATGATTAATGCAACTGTAATGGTTCCTGTGATTGCTCTTTTCGGATTTATCGATATGAAATATTTCCTGCTGATAATTCCTTTCGCATTCCTTGGGGGATTGCTTTTTGCAGCTATTGGAATGTGTTTTACTGCAGTAACTCCCAACATAATGTCAATTAACTACCCGGTGTTGTTGTTCATCACACCTATGTTCCTTTTCAGCGGCACATTTTTCCCACTCAGTGCGCTTCCTTTTCCGGTACAGTATTTTGCCACGGCATTCCTGCCGCTGACTCATATTGTCAATGTTATCAGGTCACTGGCATATGGTACGCTGCCAACTTCCCTGCTGTTTGATATTGCGTGGATAGTGGCGGTCAGTTCAGTGCTTCTGGTGCTTTCCATAAACCTGATGAAAAAGAGACTTGTTGTCTGAAAACAGGTATCGAATGATTAATAGTGTATCAGGTAGTTTACGGGACACTGATATATTATTATATAATGTGTAACGATAGTTTCATAAAATAAATTGTTAATTGGTGTAGCGATGAAAAAGTACTTGTTCCTGGCATTGTGTTTAATCGGTCTGGTGGTTTTTGCAGGTGGCTGCATTGATGAGCTTGTACCTGTAAATAAAGAAAATATTCAGCCGGAAATGTCAGAATATGAATTTGAAGTTTTTATCAATAACAGTTATGACAATGATCAGTTCATTCCGACTCATTCATTTTATCTGTCAAGGAACGGATCTGCCAAAGTTGTATCCATACTTGAGAATGAATCTGTAATTGATATTGTTCCTCTTGAAGACCTGAGTACTTCAGATGAGGATGTCCTGTCTAATGTAGTCATACTGGGGGATATCAGTAACAAAACAAATGCCACGCCTGAGTATTTTACTGATTTATCCATGATGGAAAACTCATCCGATATCAATTATACCATTTCAGACGATGTTATCAGGGGTCAGAAACATGTGTACATCAACTTTGAACAACCTGTCACAGGTTTTGTAGCTTACACAACGACAGTTCCCCTTGGCCAGGACTTCATGTACATTACCACACCACCATCTGTTGTTCGTTTTGTACTGCCGGAGGGGTATACAACCGGAAATTCCCTTGTGGGGAAGGTCAAACCATCGCCCGATTCTACTTATACTGACAGCATGGGTCGTGAGAATTATGTATGGTATAATGAAGTAACAACCACAGGCTTCCTGGATTTGCTTGGTGGCTACTCTTCTGAGGATGAAGCTGATATTGAACCGGTTCCAAAACTCATAAGTATTAAATTCTATACAAAATCAGCTCCAAGAAACCTTGCGATTGCAATGGGTATTCTGGGTATTATTGCCCTTGGAGTTTACTCCAGATACAGGGCCCAAAGAAAACAGCTTGAAAAGATCCGTGAGGAAATTGAAGGCAATGGTTCCCTGCCAAAAAAGAAAGGTAAGAACTGAAAAAAGCATTTTCCTGATTTTCAGGAAAACTCAAAAACCATTCCGTCATATGCAAGAGGATATTCTTCTATTGCTTCATTATGCGGTTTAAAAAAGTGGCTCAGGTGTGTAAACACCAACTCTTTAGCCTTTATATCTTTTGCAAGATCAAAAGCTTCCTCGGTATTCATATGCTTTTTGACTTCAACCGTTGGAGGGACAATAGCATCCGCAACCAGAAGATCAGGTTCCATCATAATTTCAATACTCTTTTTTGGAATATCCCTCTGAGAATCCCCGGTGATAACAACTTTTGTGTTTCCTTCCCGTATCATGACTCCCACGGGTTTCTTAGCAGGAGGGTGTATTACCTCAAAAAGAGTGAATTCAAGTCCGATGAGTTCAAAAGGTTCATACATTAATCGTTCATGCTTTTTCGGACGAAGGAAATGAAGGTAATCAAGAATATATTCAAGTGTTTCAGGAATTCCGTAAACATCAACATTATACTGGATCCTGTGGAATTCTGCAAAGCCTGCAAAGTGATCATAGTGTCCATGTGTCCAGATCACTCCATCAATGTGCTTTGTCCCGGCTTTGAGTAACTGGTAGCGAAGATCCGGTCCGCTATCTATCAGGACAGCTCCCTCTGAAGATTCAACAAGAATTGCAAACCGGGTTCTCTGGCTCTTTCCACCCCTGAGCGCATCCTGACAGGTAAGGCAGTTGCAGCCAATGACGGGAGTTCCGGTGGCATCTCCGGTTCCAAGAAGTGTAATCTTCATGAATTGTACCGTCTTACTCTTCGTATTCGTTTGTCTTGATGACCGCCCTTTCATCAAATGTTGCTACTGCATTAAGCATGTCTTTCTGGGTCAGTTCCGTCCTTTCGGTAACAAGAGCACTGAGAACGCCTTCCCGTATAATCATTCTCAAATCAGAACCACTGTATCCATGTGTAAGGGATGCAATTTCCGATGTGTCAAAGTCACCTTTGATTTCCTTTGTGACAATGTCAAGTATCCTCTTACGCATATCTGCATCAGGTAACGGGAATTTCATAATTTCATCAAAACGTCTCCATGCGGCGGAATCCAGCATTTTCGGGTGGTTTGTTGCTGCCAGCAGGAGTACCCCATCATTTGTGAGACTGATGTTGTCAATTGCCTTGAGTAGTGTATTTACAGCTCTCTTAAGGGCAGCGTGCTCGTCTGATGAACGTGTTTTTGCCACAAAATCAAATTCATCAATAAAAAGTATGCACGGGCTCAGTCTTTTTGCAAGCGTGAAAACCCTGTCAATGTTCTTGGCGGTTTCTCCGAGGTACTGGTCTGTAATCATTGAGAGCCTGACTTCAACAAAGGGAGTTGCAAGATGTTCTGACATTGCCTTTGCAAGGAAGTCTTTCCGGTTCCAGGTGGTCCCACCATAAGGATCTTGCCAACATCATACAGGCCGATGTGTTTCAGGTAATCCCTGTACTGGATAGCCTTTACGATTTTCTTTGTTTCCTCTTCCTGTTCAGGTGTGAGAACAAAGTCTTTCATGGTCTGGTGAATATCTTCAGGTGCGCTGATATGCGCAAGCTTAAGCATTTCAGAGCCGCCTTCTTCCTTTTCTATTTCAGCTATCAGGGATTCAATCCATTCCCTGTCAACTTCCTTTGGCCTGACCTTTGTTTTTGCTGTATTGTAGTCTGCACCTTCGGTTTGCTTTTTCTCGTAATAAAAAGCGAGTGTCGGATTATGTGAAATTCTTTCCCTCTTTTCATCCTTCTTCTGGAACCATTCTGCTCCCACATCAAGGGCTGTTATTTTCGCGGAGAAGTCATGTTCATCAACATTTACAAAGGTAATGACCTTATTTTACCGCCGATATTCTCATCTTCCAGTATTTTTTCAACATCCGCTATTGTAACCCTTATTGGTTTTGGAACGGTTTTCTGTTCCCTGCTCCAGTAGAATTTTCGGATATCCTTGGGTAGGTCGCTTGCATCCATTTCAGGATATTTGCTGTATATTTGTGCTGTTAGCAGTAATTCCACAATATCAAGGGTTATATCGGACATAATTATACCTGGTAAAATCTTTTTAGTTGAAGGCGAATCATTCAGACATTACATATTATACATCTTTTTAGATATATTTTTTGTATACTCTGTATGAATATATTTCAAAATAGGATCTGGTAGTTTTTGGCGGCAACCTGTCAACATTAGTATCAAACAGCCCTGATTATTCCCTGCGACGGTGAGTACAGTTCCCCTTTATGCAACATTTTCTTCAAAATGTCCTCAAACCTGTCGCTGTCAATGTCTCTTTCCATAGCTGCTTTTTCAAATCATCACAGGACATCTGCCTGTTACATGAGAGGAGTATTTCAAGTATTATTTCGTCTGGTTTTTCTTTTTAATGACTTTCCTGTCATCAATGAAACAGGCTCCCTTCATGTCAATCTCTTCTCCGAATACTTGATGTTGGGTGTTTTCATCCGGATTTCGGATTTTTGGAGTGTATGTACTTTTTCTGCAATCTGGGCCTGTATCTGGGTCCTGACGAAATTGCCTCTTCTAGATTTTCGGAAGAAAATAAGACACGCAGTTTTCTTGTTACAAGCCGGGCATTACATCTCTGGCATCGGGTTGTTTTTGATCCGTTTATTTCAATTATTTGTGCCTGTTTCCTGCACCTGGTACATATAATGACTCCGTATGTCATCAGCAACTTTTTAGTATGTATTCTATAAATAATAAGCCTCACAGAAAAGTGACTCGAAGTGGTAGTGGCAAATGACAATAAGAAGAGCTCTTGAATCAGACATTCCTGAAATTGTGGAAATTGAAAACTGTTCCTTTGATGTTCCATGGCCTGATTTTCTTTTCAGGGCACACCTGCCTAACCCTGGTTTTCTTGTTTATGAGAATGAAATAATAGTCGGGTATGCAATAATCAGTTCTTCAGAAGACAGGAGAACGGCCCATCTCCAGAGTATTGCAGTTCACAGTGATTTTCGCCGTCAGGGAATTGCCGGCAAATTACTGGAATGGTGCATAGATCTTGCAAAGATCTATGGTTTTGATAAAATGGTTCTTGAAGTCAGGGAAAAAAATACTTCTGCCCGGCTTTTTTACTCCAGTACTGGTTTTACTGAAAACGGTAAAATAGACGGCTACTATCTTGATGATAATGCTATAGTGATGGAGAGGAGTATATAATTTAAAAGCCGAACCTACCGGATTATTCCCCGAATCTTCTCTGGCGTTTCTGGAAATCCCTTATTATTCTTAGCAGGTCAAGTTTCCTTACATCATGCCAGTTGACATCGGTAAAGTAATATTCGGAATATATTGACTGCCATATAAGGAAGTCTGAAAGGTGTTTTCCTCCCGAGCGGATTAGTATGTCAGGTTCGTGCTTGACAACAAGACGGGATTCAATCATATTTTCGGTTATTTCCGCTGGCTTTATTTTTCCGTCCTTTACTTTTTTCAGAATATCCCTTACTGCATTTGTAACTTCCTCGCGACCACCGAACCCCACAGAGACGTATATCTGGAATCCTTCCTTTTTCCTTTTAGAATGGGTTTTTCCTTTTTCTACAAAAATCTCATATCCGGGTTCATCAGGTATTTTATGGAGTATTTCGTGTATTTTACCTGAGACCTGTTCAACCATTTCTGTTTTTAATTCTTCCTCGGTATCAAGCACGTCAACATAGATGCTCACAATATCTATGCCAAGTTGATTGCTCCAGATTATGTAATCCCTGAGTTTTTTGTACCCTCCCCTGCGAAGAAGGTCTGCTTCTGAAATTACAAGTGAAACATGCTGCGGCCTGGGATATTTCTCTATCTGCTGAAGCAGGTATTTTTCATAGTAGGAAGTTACAACACTCATGAATTGTCGTTACCGGATTGCTTATTTTGCGGTGGAGACTATCTTTACGACGTCGCCGTCATTGAGCTCATGCTTTTCCCCAAGACGCATCTTTGTTTTTGCATCTACTGCATAGAGGAAATGGCTTCCAATGTCTGTATGGATCTTGTAGGCAAGGTCATGGGCGTTGGAACCTCTTTTCATGAGGAATGCATCAGGAAGCATTCTTCCTTTCTTGTCGGTCCACTTGCCTTCATCTTCCACAGGATATACTATTATAAGATCAAGAAGTTTAAAAACAGCGCTGTTGATGCATTTCTGTATTCCTGTGCCGTTTGTATTCTGTATGAGCTTGCGAACGTTTTCAAGTCCTTTTTTCTGGGCAGGACTGAGTTTTTCAGAGATTATTGTGAAATCGGTGTCTCCGGGCTCGTAACTGATTGCTTTGCTTTTAGATGCGGAGCGTAGTGCAAGTTCTGCGGCTGCGCTTGTAGGTACGACCATCTGGTCAAGTGCTTCAAGATTGCTGACATTCTCAGGTGGTGCTACATCCATTTTATTGGCAGCGATGATCATGGGTTTGCTTAAGGCCCGGATAACATCGCAGAAATGGACTATATCCTCTTCACTCCATGTGGTGAGGTGGTTCCTGTCCAGTTTGCACTCGTTAAGTGCTTCACTAATATGTTGCTCGTTAACTCCTGCTCCCATAAGTTGTTCTGCGAGTATGTGCTCAATATTGAGTCCTTCTGCCTGTATTTTACGTGACAGTTTTGTCCAGTTCCTCATGATGATGCTGTGAATCCACATGGTGAGTTCATGGTTAAGAAAATCAATGTCACCAAGAGGATCGTGGTCACCGATATCTACCGGGTTACCTTCGATGTCAGTTCCTCCTGAGGCATCAATCACGTGGATGATGGCCTGTGCCTGACGAAGGTCATCCAGGAATGTGTTTCCAAGTCCCCGACCCTGATGTGCGTCGGGTACAAGACCCGCAACGTCTATGAGTTCTATGGGTACGTAACGTATTCCATCAGAACAGTTGCCACAGCGCTTTTCACGGCTGATGCATGGACACTCAGCATTTACATAGGTCACTCCTTTGTTTGCATGAATGGTTGTGAATGGATAATTTGCAATTTCAACGTCTGCAAGTGTTGCAGCTTTAAAAAATGTGGATTTGCCAGCATTTGGCTTTCCTGCAAGTCCTATTGTCATCGACATGCTTAGTAATCATTCTTGCAGCATTTAACTTTTATTGATTGCATACGTATTAAGGTACAATAAAATTCATTAGGAATGCATGCCAATCAACCAATAATCTTTATATGTCAGAAAGACATTAGTGCATGAACCCCATTGTCCCGGTAGGGTAGCGGATATCCTTGAGGCCTGCGGAGCCTTAGACCCGAGTTCGAGTCTCGGTCGGGACGTTTTTATTATTTATCTGTTCTTCAAAAAACGAACGTTTCTAAGCAGTATTCTGTAACACTCTTTTATTTATAATGCATCTACCATTACTATATAAGTTAATGTGAGACAATTTATATATCTTTAGGCATAAATACTATTCATATTTCAATCAATTAACTACTGCAATGAGTGGTTCAAAACGGAAAGGATTATCATGAAATTAGGTATAATGCAACCATATTTCTTACCATATATTGGTTACTGGCAACTTTTAAATGCAGTCGATAATTTTGTAATCGGTGACAATCTGCAATACACTAAAAAAGGCTGGATGAGGCGTAACCGCATGCTTAGTAATGGCAAAGATGCTGTTTTTAGTGTGCCTGTTAAATCCGGTTCTAATTACTTAAATATTAATGAAGTAGAAATTGCAGACCCATATTTTGAAAAGGATGCTGACAAGCTTTTCCGGAAAATAACAGCTTCTTATATGAAAGCTCCATATTTTGAAGAGGCTATGCCATCAGTAGAAAAATGCATTTACTGTGAAGAACGAAATTTGTTCGACTTTCTCTTCAATTCCGTTAAGGAAATATCAAAATATCTGGAAATTGATACTGAAATTACCCTTTTGTCATCCATAGATATGGATCATTCTTTAAAGCGTGAATATAAAGTTCGCGAGATATGTAAAAAACAGTCTGCAACTATGTATCTGAATGCAATTGGCGGAGTTGAACTTTACAAGAGTGAATTTTTCGAATCCGAAGGGATTGAACTTGGTTTCATAAAAACCCGGGATATTGAATACAAACAATTTGACAATGAGTTTGTGCCTTCCTTATCTATAATTGACGTTATGATGTTCAATTCTCTGGATACAATCAAGAATTATCTGGATTGTTATGATATTGTAGATCAATAATGTGGAATATCTCCCATAAGTAGTGGGTGTTACAGGCAGGTATTACTAAAACCAAAAGCATATCTGCATTCAAACTAAAAATACATTTCAGATGTCAGGAAACCTGAAGTGCCACATTGATTCATTTTATCTAACACACTTATTCTCCGCGGGCTGGAAAAAGAGTGACTGGATATTTTATTTTCTATTCATACCTGGACTGCTGATCTATATTTATTTTCTTCCGTTCAGTGTAAAAGAAACATATTTTATCCTGTATCCTTCAAGGATAACACTGTATTCACTTTTTCTTTCAAATTATGTCCACAACAACCTGCCACATATTTCAGGAAACCTGAGTTCTTACCTGGCACTTTGTTTTTTGATTTTTAATTTTGAAACAAACAAACGAAGATTTTATGCATTTTCTATTCTAATGTTTCTGGTTTTGCCCTGGATAGTATCAGTTATATCTCTTTATATAATCGGTCCCAACACGACATATCAGGGATTCTCCGGAATGGTCAGTTCCCTGTTCGGATACCTTACATATGTTGTCTACAGGTTTGCAAAAGAATACTGTTGTAGAAGCATGGATCTCACATTCCTTTTACTGATAGTAATCATGAATCTTTTGCTGGTTCTGGGGAATGTTCCTTCAAAATTATTCCAGTATATATTCGTAATCACATTTGCACTGTTACTTGTCTACATGCAAAAGGATGTCATAGTAGAAGTTATGCAGAAACCTCTGGATATTCGAGGCTGGTTTAGTTGTTTCCCGAATTTCAAACAGCTTTACATTCTGGGATTACTTTTTGTGACCATGGATTTTATTTTCATTCTTCCTGTTCTTGTTCCCCGTGAAATCATGCAGAATGGTATAATTGTTAATTCGGTTGGTCATTATACAGGTTACTTTTTTGGTATTTTCGTGCCCATGCTTCTTTCTGTGTTCTTTGCACGAAAATCATTGGTACAAAAACGGTAGAAAAACTACTTTGTCAAAAGTGATTTGATTTACATTGCCTTCTTTGTTTCAGTTAATAAACAGCAGTTCTTTTAACTTCTGGCCCAGACTCTCGTTAGGATGATTTTGGCATTTCTCCTTAAACTGCAACAGAAGCGTCTGTATTTGTGCAGGAGGATGGTTGTCATATAGCTGCTGCATGGCTTCAGAAAGGCAATTGTAGCGGCATGGAGTACAACAGTGTTCCATGTCATCCTGAATTAAGGCTATGTGTCTTTGGGTTTTTCATAGCTGTTTTTTTCCATATCTAATGATACGAAACCTTGCATTGTAAAACCTCTTAAATATTGCTTTGTCAGTGTCCATATTTATATCTTGTGACTTTGATACACTTTTCAGAAAACTGTCACTTTCATCTCATTTAAATACAATTTTTTCCATTCTGGTATTATGGAATGTCCGGAAATTGATCCATACTTCAGGGAAGCCGAATTAATTGAAAAAATGTATATGGACCTGCTGGACGGCACCACTCAGAGAAGGATGAAACGTGTTGATGACGGCTCAACCGGCTTGCAGAACGTTGAATACCGGATATGCGTGATAAATTCAAAAATGAACCGTTGCAGGCCACGCTTCTGGAAAGGTATGGTAAATGGTCTGAAGGCTGTCAGAGATTAATTATGGGATATGCTGTTGACATCAGTAAGTCAAAAGATGATGATTTCGCTGATCTTTGCGCTAAGATTGTAAGCCTGATCAACCTGAAAGATTCCGTACGAAATTCCAATGAGAAAAATCACCTGAGAAAAGAGTTAATCTTCTGCCTGGATTCCCAGATTAGTATTCTGCATTCAATCCAACCTTTCATTTCTTCAGCAAAGAACGATCAGAAAAGAATGTCTACAGCAGAAATGGTGAACTCGGAACTTGAGCATGCTGAAGAATTGTATGAGCAGGGATTACTCAGTTTAGCCGGCGTTACTGCAATCAATACCCTGGAAATATACCTGCATTCATTGTGTGATGAAAGAGAGTCGAATTGTTGCCAGAGGATACAATAAGTACGATTATTCTGAAGCTTCATGAATCAGGGAAAAGTCATGAATTTGGAACTGAAATGCTCAAAAACGCTGAGTATCTTGAAGTCTTTGAAGAAAAATGCACACATTTTCATGAAGAGTTGCAGGAAGATGAAGTCAGGGAGTTAATTGACAAAATAAGGAAATAACTTTTCTGGCTTTTTGTTAATTTTCAATCAGTATTGCTCTGTTTTTCCTAATCTATATACTCCTCAATACTTTCATTAGGGCACAGTTATATATTTTCAAGTCAATAATAATGGGCAAGGGAAAGTTCCTGTGTACGGCTAAAGATAAATTCTTAAGTACGAGAAACATGGATGCAATAACCTTTGACGGCTCATGCACGCCTAATCCGGGAGGATGCATGGGGTTGGGTTGGGTTGTAACTTTACAAAACAACTCTTTCTCAATACTCGGAAACGACCGCCTTGAAAAAGACACTGGCAACAACGCTCTTTTTGCAGAATATCTTGCCCTTAAAAAAGGCATGCTTGAATATGTTAAAGCACGGCCGGGAGGCCTTTGACTGTTATGGGGAGACAGCCAGACGGTGATTAACCAGATGCGCGGTATCTATCCTATTGTTGATGAAGATATCTGGGATATCCATATGGACATAGCCAATATCATTAAAGAATACGGGCTGGACATACATTTCCGCTGGGTTCCACGTGGACAGAACAGGCAGGCTGACAAATTATCCAAAACAAAAGAGAAGGTAAGGATTCATTATCCCAGCGATCGTGAGTTCCTTGTTGATGTGAAAAATTCTCCAGCCAGGGGAAATCTCCGAAGGAAGATTGCCATCATGAATTCCACTCCCTTTCCGACAAATGCTATGTTTAAACGTCTGCATCCGTCTTCAAAGGATATTCTGTCCGGTAAGAAGCTCTTTGAATTGCAGCAGATGGCAGGCAGGGAAGCTACTGAAATAGTTGCAGGTACATTCCCTGGAAAACATACAAACAACAAACATCATCAGGCTCAGGCTCTCAGATGGATGCTCCGTGGGCTTGCAATGGATCTTGCAATGAAAAAAGTAAAGTTCGATATCCATAGCAGGAAGAAGAATTCAGGCAATGAAAATACTCTGAAAACAAAAGGCAAACAATCCTCTAAAAAGAAAACAGCTTCCACAGGAAAGGTGCTAAATATTACTTTAACAGGCGGACATTTGTTTTCTGACCGCCACTCTATTTTTCATCATGTTTTATTTTAATTAAATTTAATTTTCTAAAATATAGTTATCAAGAGATAACACTCTAAAATTATTACATTATTATTATCTTTTCAACTTTATGAACTTTTATAGAAAGATATAAAAGCTAGTTTTCTGTTATATTGTGCAAGGAATTAATCATCTCCAGTGATTAAAATCAACTTCCTGAAATGCTAGCAATCTCCTCCTTTCAGAGGTTTTTGTTTCAGCTATTTAATTGCGGCAATAGCAAATTAATGTGTATGTTTGTCTGATTAACAGGTGCAATGTACATTATTTATTTTGCACAGGTAATGCCGCGTGCAGAGTAGTTCTCATCCGGCTAAATTGACAAAAGTTATAAAAACGTGATATGAATGTCGTTCTTAAAAGACCTCAAACCAGTGTTGCTTCTTTACATACTCGGGGATACCCTGACAACGCTTTATGCACTACAAACAGGGTACTTTTATGAAGGGAATCCAGTTCTTTCATGGATCTTCATGACATTCGGTTACAATTCATTGATACTTCTAAAACTTTCATTCCTGTTTATATTATACCATGTTTACAAAAATGCAGACAGGATTTACTGGAACATTACAAGATACTCTGTTGCATGCATCGGGCTTCTTGCAACAACCAGCAATATGATTGGTATTCTTAACATGGCATAAGGGACGTACATAATGTCTTTTGATGTTGTTTTATTTTTTTGCTATTATCTATAAGTCAGGTGCGCTGTTTTTAAACCAGTATAAATTGTATACTATGTTAACGCCGTGTAATCGCATAGATTCAACAGCTTCCCACAAACTTAATATAGTGGCAAAAATCACCTTTTATATGCTTATATAGTTGGTACTAAGATAAGTTCGATTATTGGGGTAGAACATGAAACACAATATATGTATTGGGTTTTATTGTTTGCTGGCTTGCCTGATAGCTTTATCCTTCACATCATCTGCCGCGTATCTGAACCATTCGTTCCTTACCGGCCCATATGAAGAAGGTCAGGATGTGACTGCTGATTGTATCTCATGTCACTCTCAGCAGGCAGCAGACATGCTGAACTCAACTCACTGGCTCTGGACAACCTGTTCAGAGTGTGGTTGTGGAGACGAAACATATGAAGGGCTGGGTAAGCGCACAGTTATTAACAATTTCTGCGTAGCCATTGCTTCAAATGAGCCCCGCTGCACTTCCTGTCACACGGGATACGGGTGGGCGGATGATACTTTTGACTTCACAAATGCATCGAATATAGACTGTGTGGTTTGTCATGAAACCACAGGCACTTACACAAAGATACCCACCGGGGCAGGTGCGGTAGATCCTTCTGTTGACCTTGTAACCGTAGCTCAGAGTGTCGGCAGTCCCTCACGTGATACATGCGGAGGTAGCTGTCACTTCTTTGGTGGCGGTGGAGACAACGTAAAGCATGGTGATATGTCTTCTGCATTGCTTGATCCTTCCAGGGACCTTGATGTACACATGGGAGGCATGGACTTTGACTGCCAGAACTGTCACAAGACAACTGCTCATAATGTTGCAGGTCGCTTTGCAGGACTTCCGGGTTCCGAGTGCAGGGTAGAGTGTTCGGATTGTCACGGAGATACTCCTCACCAGGGTACATTCAAGGAACGTCTGGACGGTCACTCTGACGCAATAGCCTGCCAGACATGCCACATACCTGAATTTGCCAGGGCAGTGCCGACAAAAATGTACTGGGACTGGTCAGTTGCAGGACAGGACATGGATCCAATACCCACGGATGAATATGGGAAGGCTACCTATGACAAGAAGAAAGGTTCATTTGTCTGGGGTATGAACGTCACTCCTACTTATTCATGGTTTAACGGCAGTTTCGACAAATACTATCTTGGTGACAAGTTAGATCCAGAAGAAACAACTGTTCTAACGGCGCCACTTGGAGACAGATATGATCCTGATTCAAAGATCTATCCGTTCAAGATCCATGTTGCAATGCAGATTAGTGATGCTGAATATGATTACCTGATAATTCCTGATCTTTTTGGAGGAGAAAACTCCTACTGGGCAAGTTATGACTGGGACAAAGCATCCAGGGCAGGTATGGAATATGTTGATGTGCCTTACAGTGGCAATTATGAATTCGTAGAGACTTCACTATACGAAAGCATTAACCACGAAGTTGCACCAAAGGAAGAAGCTCTCCAATGTAAGGAGTGCCATCTTGATGAAGGTGTAATGGACTTTGCAGCCCTTGGTTATGAAGGCGATCCAATGATCGTGGGCGAGAGGTTCATGTCAGAAGAGGAGCTTGAAGAAATAGAATCAATGGACACTGAGGAGGAAAATGAATCAGATACAACTGATGAAGCTGCTCCCGGATTTGGATTTGTCCTCGGGCTGCTGGGCATCATCGGTGCATTAATTGCAGGAAAGCGCAGGTAAATAAAGGTGTGTAAAATCACACCACATTTTTTCTTTTTAACTAAGGATCATGGCTTACATGCTGTCTGTCAGCATAAGCAAGGCAAGAAACATCAGCATTTCTAACAGGAAAATTGAACCAAGTGCCATCATTATTTTCTTTCTGTGGGCCTGTTCCTCAGGTGAAAGTTGCAGGGGATTTGGGTTGTATTCCTTTTCAAAAAGAACTCCGGCTCCAAGTCCCAGCGCAACTCCAATAAGAGGACCAATAGCGATGATTCCAAGAATAATTCCTATGGGTATTCCCAGGGGAAGACCCATTATTATTCCAAGAGCTATAAAGTAACCTTTTGGGTATCTCTTTTCCTGCATGATATTAACCTGCTTTTCTGGTTTATATAGCTGCACTATTAATTTGTAATTTGTTTTGGAGGCATCTGCAGATATTTCTGAAAAGTTCCTCCTATTTTTCTATATTTCCTGTACTCTATAGATGTATATAGAAATCCGTGTCAGAATGATTTTATATCAAAGAATAGAAATCCATATAAGAAGATTTTTATATAAAAAAAGCGGATATAAACAATGTATGTAAATTCGAGGGGAATTTATGAAAGAAAAAGACGAAAAAAAATTCGATGATTTCAGAGAAATGTTTTCCAGATACCTGGAAACAGATGACCTGTCTGAACAGGAGTTTGAACTCAGGTGCAACATGATTAACTTTGTTAAGGCAGCTTGCATCCAGACACTGGTTTCATACTGATTTACTAATCCAATCCCAAAAACAGGCGATTTTCGCCTTCATACAAAGCATCAGCCATCTAAATACACTATAAATGGCTGGCTTTGCTCCCCCTTTAGTTTTTTTGCCCTACTTTTTCTCTTTTAAAAGCAAGATATCGCGTGTATGATGGTGTTATCGAGGATAATCTTCATATCATTCAATATATATGATAGTGCAGGAAAAATGGCCGATCTACGGCAAGAACACAATCAAATCATAAATTTATTAAGCTAATTGCTTTTACTAATGAACCCCTGCAATCTGACGGATGATATGATTATGAGCTACAAAGTAGGAATTATGGGTGCTACCGGTGCAGTAGGTAGAGAAATTATAGAGGTATTGCACAACAGGAATTTCCCTGTGGAAGAATTAAGACTCTTTGCTTCAGTAAGAAGTGCTGGCAAAGTCATGGAAACACCATTCGGGGAAATTACCATTGAAAATGCCGATATGGCTGACTACTCGAAATGGATATTGCATTTTTTGCAATAAGTGGTGGATGGAGCAAGGAAAATGCAGAAAAAGCAACCAGTGCAGGCTGCTACGTCATTGACAACAGCAGTGCTTTCAGGTACGACGACAATGTGCCTCTGGTAGTTCCTGAGATCAATGCAAATGCAATCGGGGATTCAAAACTTATTGCAAACCCTAACTGTACAACCGCTATTGCAGCTATTCCCCTGTACACGCTTCACAGGGAATACGGTGTTAAAAAGGTAATTATCAGTACCTACCAGGCTACAAGTGGAGCCGGTGCTGCAGGAATGAGCGAGCTTTCAGAAGAAACCCGCAACTATCTTGAGGGCAAGGAAGTTGGAAACAAAGTATTTGCTTATCCAATAGCCTTTAATGCAATTCCTCATATTGACAGCTTCCAGGACAATGATTACACTCGTGAGGAAATGAAGGTTGTCTGGGAAACCAGGAAGATCTTCTCTGAGCCTGACATGCCAATCAGCTGTACATGTGTAAGGATACCAACCATGAGAGTGCATGCTGAAAGCATTGTTATTGAAACAGAAAAGCCTGTAAGCCCGGATGATGCAAAGAAACTGTTGAGTTCAGTTCCGGGTGTTGAACTCAGGGATGATATTGCCAGCAATGTTTACCCAATGCCAATTACTGCAACCAAGAAATATGATGTTGAGATTGGCAGAATCAGGCAAAACCTTGTTTTTGGTGACCATGGTCTTGAGTTCTTCGTATGTGGTGATCAGATTCTTAAGGGTGCAGCTCTTAATGCTGTTCAGATTGCTGAAAAGCTCTGATTCATATCTCTATTCAACAAATATTTAGCGATGCATTTTTGCATCGTTCTCATCTTTTTTAGTACGAAATGGCGGCAATTCTTATTTGTTTTGCACCCATGTTCTAACCGGGGTTATTGTCCCGGGTGTAAATCATGAATGAGATCAAAATCTATATTGAAAAGTTAAATAGCAATACATTCCGCTCGTCTGATGTTCCTCTTGTTCTCAAGGTCCTGCGCCAGGATGCAAAAAGTGGTCAGGTAGAGTTAACTAAAAACGATGTTAGTCTTTTCCAGATCTATACGTTTGCCTTGCAGCAGCTTGAACTTGTAAATGGTACAGCTTCTCCCTCAGTGCATGCAGGTGACTGGAGGGAGACAGTTGACGATCTTTCCACTCTTAAGCAGTTTATTGACTCCCTCGAAGAAAAAAAGGTGATATCCAATGTATCATGGAATGCCGGAGGAATGGCATTTTTTGATATACCTGACAGGGGCAATTTCAGGGAAAATATTTCTGCAATGATACGTGCACACCTGCTTAATCTATATTGAGATTATCTGCAATTTTCCCTTGTTATTCAGAACAGCTTTGTTGTTGTTTCTGCCGGATTATACTTTCATCTGGCGACTTAATATTTTTCTATTTTTTACTAATTAGTCATCAGTTAGGTTTATATAGAACTGCCTGCATTTAGATTGAGCAGTACGAGTAATAGTACTTAATTTGACGTTATCACTCTAACTTTAATAGAACGTTATTATTATTAGGAGGTTTAAAATTGGCAGGACAGCCTACATACGCTTTAGGGAACAGGAATAGATCCCGTACAAGGGATGCTCAGAGCATAAACATCCTTGCAGGAAAAGCAGTGGCAAAAGCAGTCAGAACAACACTTGGTCCAAAAGGAATGGACAAGATGCTTGTTGACGGGCTTGGCGACATAGTCATCACAAACGATGGTGCTACAATCCTCAGGGAAATGGACATAGAACACCCGGCTGCAAAAATGGTGGTTGAGGTTTCAAAAAACACAGGACGATGAAGTTGGCGACGGTACAACAACTGCAGCAGTCCTTACCGAACTTCTCACAAAGGCAGAAGAGCTTATTGATAAGGGAGTTCATCCAACAATTATCGCAGGCGGATACAGGCATGCAGCAAAGAAAGCTGTTGACATCCTGAAGACCATCACAATTGATGTTTCCACAGATGACAGGGAAACCCTGATGAAACTGGCAAAGACCTCTCTTACAGGAAAGGCCGCAGGCGAATACAAGGATTTCCTTGCAGAGAAAGCTCTTGATGCAGTGCTCTCAGTTGTTGAAGAAACAAACGGCGAGATCAGTGTAGATGTTGACGATATCACAATCGAAAAGCGTGAAGGTGGCAGTATTCTTGACTCCGAACTTGTCAAAGGTCTAGTAATTGACAAGGAAAGAGTAAGGCCAAACATGCCAAAGAAGATCGAGAACGCAAAGATCCTCCTTGCAAGCTTTGCAATCGAATTCCAGAAGATTGAGAAGAGTGCAGAAATTAAGATTACTTCCCCTGACCAGATGAACCTCTTTGTTGAACAGGAAGAGAAAATGGTCAAGGAAATGGTTGAGAAGATCGTTGCAAGCGGCGCAAATGTCGTATTCTGCCAGAAAGGTATTGATGACCTTGCTCAGTACTACCTTGAGAAGGCAGGAGTTTATGCTTGCAGAAGAATCACAAAGAGCGATCTTAAGAAGCTGGCAAAAGCAACCGGAGCAACCCTTTTCCAGGATGTAACAGACATCAGGACAGAAGACCTCGGTGCAGCTGATGTTGTAGAAGAGCGTGAGCTTCACGGTTCAAAGATGACCTTCCTGCTTGGATGCAAGGACGTAAAGACAGCTTCACTTATTCTTCATGGTGGTACAACACACATCGTAGACAGTCTCAAGCGTGCACTTAATGATGCACTTTGCGTTATCGGTGTAGCACTGGAAGACAAGAAGATCGTAGCTGGTGGCGGATCACCAGAGATCGAACTTGCACTCAGGCTCAGGGACTATGCAGCAACACTTAAGGGCAGGGAACAGCTTGCAGTCGGCAAGTTTGCTGAAGCACTTGCAGGATCATCCCTCAGACACTTGCAGAAAATGCAGGTCTTGACCCAATAGACAAGCTTATCGACCTCCGTGCACAGCATGAGCAGGGCAACAAGAACATGGGTCTTGATGTTTACACCGGTAAGGTAGTAGACATGTACGAGAACGATGTCCTTGAACCACTCAGAATTAAGACCCAGGCAATTAATGCAGCAACTGAAGCAACAGTAATGATCCTCAGGATCGATGATGTTGTAGCTGCAACCGGCAGAGGCGGCGCAATGCCACCAGGTATGCCACAGCCCGATATGGATATGTAAATCTTTTTTGTGCAGGTTTTTCCTGCACAGCAATTCTCTTTTTATTTCAGTTTCTTCACTTTCATTCCTGCATAAGGGTTATATTCTTTGTAAACGTTACCTCGTCTAATTAGTTTACATTAGCTGTTCAGCCTTTGATACTTTATCATGGCTGCTAAATAACCAGTATTCAGAACTAACGGTGATTTAATGGAAGGCAAAATTTATTCTCAAAAAAATGACACCCGAAAAATGGTTTTTGCATCCATGTTTGCTGCCCTGATGGCAGTTGGTGCTTATATTCGTATACCTGTTCCTGTAAGTCCGGTTCCAATAACATTGCAGACACTTTTTGTATTGCTGGCAGGAGCAATGCTGGGTAAAAAATGGGGAACAATAAGTGTAATAGTCTATTTACTTCTGGGAATCGCAGGTCTTCCGGTTTTCTCCGGTGGAAGTTCAGGCCTAGGGGTAATTTTTGGGCCAACAGGTGGTTACATTATCGGTTTTGTGTTCGGAGCTTTTATAATTGGCCTGCTTTTTGACAGGTATGGAAGAGAGAAAATACATTACAATATTCTCTTCATGCTTGCAGGCTTGTTTGTTATATATGCTTTCGGCATTTTCCAGTTAATGACTCTTGCCAGCCTTACTTTCGCGGAGACACTGGCACTTGGCCTTATTCCTTATATACCTGGAATGATACTAAAGGTGCTTGCATCATCTATAATCGTATCAAGATATTCTGTCTGATCACATGATTCGTATAAGAAATCTGACTTATAGTTATCCGGGTGGAAACAAAACACTGGATTCAGTTTCCCTGGACATCAATAAAGGAGAATTCGTAGTCATAACTGGGAAGAATGGTTCAGGAAAGACAACTCTCCTGAGGCATATGAATGGCCTTTTACTTCCTGAAGGTGGTTCTGTTTCAGTAAATGGAATGAATACAACAGACCAGTCTTCAATTCTTAAAATACGTCAGATTGCAGGTATGGTTTTTCAGGATCCCCGGTCACAGTTTATAGGAATGACCGTAGAGGAAGACGTTGCTTTTGGGCCTGAAAACCTTGGCTTGCTTCCGGAAGAAATCCTAACTCGTGTAAACAGTTCTCTTCAGGCTGTGGGTATGCAGGAATACAGGAATTATTCTCCTTCCTCATTAAGTGGTGGACAGAAACAGAAAGTTGCACTTGCTTCTGTTATTGCCATGAAGCCTGAAATCCTCCTGTTTGATGAGGCAACTTCCATGCTGGATCCTGTTTCAAGAAAAGAAATTCTGGGAATAATCAGGAAACTGCATGAAAAGGGAACAACTGTTGTGTATGTAACGCACCGTCTGGAGGAACTGATTCATGCTGATCGACTTATTGTGATTGAAGGGGGTCAGATTACACATGATGATTCTCCCAGGAAAATACTGGCTCAGGCAAAAAATGTGAACTTTGGATTCCCGCTTCCACCTGTGCTTGAACTTTCCAGAAGCTTTTGTGAATCCGGATTAATTAATCCGGAGTCTTTTCCTCTCTCGCGTGAAGAACTAAGGGAGGTCTTATGCCAATTGATGTAAATAACCTGGGCTTCTGCTATAACAAGGGAACCTCGCTTGAAAAACCTGCACTTCAGGACATTATTCTAAACATTGAAAAAGGAGATTTTGTCCTTATAGGAGGGGAAGTGGGTTCAGGTAAGTCAACCCTTGTAAAACATTTTAATGGCCTGCTAAAAGCTCAGTCCGGTTCAGTTTTAGTAGGTGGGCTGGCTGCCCATGACAGGAAAGTGAGGTCCAAAGTAGCTCTTTTGATGCAGTATCCACAAAAACAATTATTTGGGAAAACGGTTTTTGAAGATATTTCTTTTGCACCATCTAATTTCGGACTGAAGGACGATGAACTGAACGAAAGGGTTAATGAAGCACTAAAGCTGGTAGGACTGGACGAAAGTATTTCCTCAAAATCTCCTTTTTCCCTCAGTGGCGGGCAGATGAGATTGGTTGCTCTGGCAGGTGTGCTTGCCATGAAACCGGAATACCTGATTCTGGATGAACCTGGCTCCGGTCTTGATCCTGAAAACCGTTCATGGTTACTTTCGGTTCAGAAAAATCTCCAGTCTGAAGGTATATCGGTTATCGTTATTTCGCATCAGATGTGTGAGTTTCTCCCTCTGGCAGAAAAAGTAATTTATCTTGACAAAGGACGTGTGGTTTTTAATGGAACTCCTGCAGAATATCTGGAATCTGCATCGTTTCCTTTGCCGGAAATCACTCTGCTGATGAGGGAATTAAAAGATGCAGGTTTTAATGTTTCCGGTGATATTTTCACAGTTGATAATGCCTTTGAACAGATCAGTGCAGAGCTAATTAAAAAAGGGGATGCAAGTAATGGATAATCTCTTTTTGTCCTTTGTTCCGGGAAATTCCCTGCTTCACAGACTTGATACAAGGACGAAGATAATTGGTATTATGCTTGGCAGCATAGGTATTCTCAAAGCTTCTTTATTTTCAGATTTCCTTTTCATTGGTATTGTTTTTCTGTCTCTGGTTCTGATGTCCGGTATTTCCCTAATTCATTTTCTTCGTTCAGTAAAGCCAATGTTCCTGTTTTTCACCATACTTTTCCTTGTTCAGTTATTTCTGGTTGAAGGCACTCCTATTTTCCGTTTTATGTGGGTATCTGCAAGTCTTGAAGGATTAGTTCTGGGTGCAACAATAACTATGAGGTTTGTTTTTCTCCTGCTTTTTGCAGCAATACTCACTGCAACAACATCCCCCTCTGCAATCACTGCAGGTATTGAAAAATTACTCCGTCCCCTGCCTTTAAAATATCTCGGTGTTACTTCACATGATATTGCAATGATGATGTCACTTGCTATCTATTTTGTTCCTCTTCTGTACACTAATTTCAGAGAACTGAAAGATGCACAGTTTTCAAGAGGCCTGGATCTTAAAAAGGAACCCATAAAAGCAATATTCTCTCTTTCTGTCCCGCTGGTAACAAGTTCTGTTCGCCGGGTGGAAGAAGTTGCACTTGCAATGGAAAGCAGGTGCTACACTGGTGTGGGACGCAGTTCCATGCAGGTCATGGGATTTAAATTCCGGGATTATGCGTTTTGTTTGTTGGTTATGGTAATTTTTGTGTATTTTGTTGTAATTTAAGGGATATATTGATATATGAACATATGCTCATATATTCATTAGAATGGCTGAACATATTTGTGTGGATAAAAATAGTATCTGTGAAAAGGTCAGGAAGCTGCCATCTGAGGAATCAATATACTCTATGTGCAGTATATTCAATGCCCTGCAGTCAGGTACCCGGCTGAAAATACTGTTTCTTTTATTGCAGGGGAAAATGTGTGTGAAAGAAATAGAAGATGCCCTTGGGATATCCCAGTCTGCCATATCCCATAGCCTTAAAAATCTGAGGCAACTCGATCTTGTAAGGGTTAAAAAAGAAGGTAGGTTTGCAGTTTACTACCTGGCTGATGAGCACGTTGAAATGTTCATGTCAGTGTGCAGGGAACATGTGGAGGAATAAATGTCACTGCTTAATTCTGTGTTGACAATTTTTGTGGGAATTATAATAGAATCATGGAAGCTCTTTGAGGAAGCTGCACCATACCTGTTCCTTGGTTTTGCAGTTGCAGGAATTCTGCATGTACTGGTTCCCGATGAGAAAATACTGAAATATCTGGGAAAATCTGCAGGTAAGTTCAGGTCAGCACTTAATGCATCATTGCTTGGAATTCCTCTGCCACTGTGTTCCTGTGGGGTGGTTCCTACTGCCCTTTCCCTGAAAAACAGGGGAGCCACAAAGGGAGCTACGCTTTCCTTTTTGATATCAACACCTGAAACCGGAGTTGATTCTATAGCTATCACCTATGCACTGCTGGATCCTGTAATGACAGTTTTCAGGCCGATTGCAAGTATGACTACAGCACTGCTTACGGGAATAATTGAGAATTTTATGGGTGGCAGAAAGGAAGCTTCCCATGAAAAGAAAAATATCCTTATGATGCAGTCTGCACCCGCATGCAGTGATTCTTCATGTTCATGCAATTCAGGTATTGTTCTGGAAGACACTGCTCCAATGGGAAGAAAAATAATTGAAGGTCTGCGTTATGCGTTTGTTGAACTTCTGGGGGATATCGCCAAATGGCTTCTTGTTGGAATAATCATTGCAGGAATTATATCCTATATTGTTCCGGATGAGCTGGTTGGTGACTATCTTGGAGGAGGCGTATTTTCCATGCTTATTATGCTGGTTGTGGGAATTCCCCTCTACATCTGTGCTACAGCTTCAACACCTCTGGCAGCAGCTCTTATTTCAAAAGGCATGAGTCCGGGAACTGCATTTGTCTTCCTGCTTTCTGGGCCTGCAACCAATGCAGCAACTATCACAATGGTAACAAAGTTCCTTGGCAGGAGAAGTGCTACAATCTATCTTACAATGATTGCAGTGTGTTCACTCGCTTTCGGACTGCTGCTGGATGCTATTTATTTTGGAATGGGCATTACAGCCAGTTCCATCGTAGGCAGCGCCAGCAGTGTTCTGGCTCCTGAAATAAAAACAGCGTTTGCACTCCTGCTGATTCCATTTATGGTTTATGGGGTGTACAAACAAAAGAAGCACAACTAAAAGTGCTTCATTATTTCTTGTGGAGTTCCCTGGAAAGAACTTCTGCCATCTTTTCCTTGAACTCGTCTACTACTATGTCTTCCTGGGTTCCAGAGCCTGATTTGAATTCACCGGATGATTTTAACTTTTCATCCTGTCTAGGTATTGTTACTATTTTACCAAGGGTACTGCCGTTTTTTACTTTCCCTGTGTCCCATGAAAAATCGTCTTGTTTTGGCATTTTATCCCTTTTGATTTGTTTTAAAGATTCTTCTATGTGTATAGAGTAGTTTATAATGGGTTCTAAAAGTATATACGGTTTTTGAGTGGCAGAAATGAAAAAATAACCGATTTCAGTCCTTCTTTTGTTCTTTGCCAATAAGGACTTCAGTAGACTTGATTATGGCAAAAACCTGATCACCTTCTTTGATCTCAAGCCTGTCTACTGCTTCTGATGTGATAACTGATGTAAGGGCAGTCGGGTCTATCTCAATTTTCACCTTTGCAACAATTCCGTCTTTTTCCACTGCAACAACCCTTCCGGGAATTTTATTGCGTGCTGAAATTGCAAGACCAAGGTTTTCCCATGATCCTTCGTCTTCCATGGTGTTACTGATGAATTTCCTGTTCATCTCATACTCCCTGATGAGACTTCGACCTTCTTCAGTGAGGAATGTTCCCTGGTTTTTCCCACCTCTTACGGTTGTTACTACATCCTTGCCAAGCCTTTCACTTATCTTATTCAGGACATTCCAGGCATGCTTATACGATATGTTCATTTTCATACAGGCTTTTCTAAGTGATTTTTCTTCGTCTATGGCTTTTAGGAGTTCAACTTTTCCTTCACCGATAATTGGTTGCCCGTCTTCTGCCAGCCAAACTTTGGTTTTGCTTCCATGCTCATCTACCTTTATCACTCAAGGTCTGTTTCATCAAATATGAAAAGTTCATCAACTGTGGTTTCAAGTGTCTTTGCTACTTTATACGCAAGTTTTAGTGAGGGATTATATTTTCCTTTTTCCAGAAAACCGATGGTTTCCCTGCGGACACCAACTCTGTTTGCAAGGTCTTCCTGGGTCATATCATATCTTGCCCGGAGCTCCTTGATTCTTGTTTTCATTTTACCATCTCTGCATTCTTGGCTTCATTCTATATCTCCTTTCCTGAAGAGATACCACTGGATTCCTTTTGCACTTACCAGCATGGTGATCATAAGGATGGCAAGTACCTGTTTAATTGTCAGTTCTGCAATCTCAAATTCCTCTACCCAGAACAACAGGGATATCAAAATGAACGTAATAAGCCATGAATATGAAAGGCCGTATGCTCCAATTTTTATTGTTCTCTCATCTTTTACGGGTCCGTTCCGGTATCTTCGTGCTTTGATGAATGTGATAAAGAGCACAATGGATCCGATGTTAACCATACTGATTCCTGCTTGCTGGTACTCCTCTACCATTGCGATTAGCAGAATACCTGCCGTGATGAGAATAAGGGCAATTGAATAACTTATTTTTGTGTATTTTTCCAGTTTATCCATAAATCTCACTATATCTTATTCTAACATTATGTTAGATATTACTATTATTATGCTGTATATTTCTAACATTACTATTTAAAACTACGTTTTAATCATATGTCTGGAAAATTATTTATCCTGTGTAACTCCCATATTGCAGTGTCAATGGTTATGATTTTGGTCATTAAACAGGTGGGAATTATGAAGATTAATGTTATTTTTTACAGTTTGTACGGACATAACTACAAGATGGCTGAAGCAGTTGCTGAAGGTGCCAGGGAAGTGGAAGGTGCAGATGTTAGCCTTTTCCAGATACATGAAACATTCACTCCGGAGATTCTAGATAAAATGGGGGCTACAGAGTCTAAAAGGGGTTTTGAGCACATTCCTGTTGCAACAGTGGACAATCTCACAGAGGCAGATGCCATTATCTTCGGAACACCCACAAGGTTTGGAATGATGGCTGCACAGATGCGTGCTTTTTTGGACAGGACAGGAGGCATCTGGTCAAAGGGTGCACTTATCGGAAAAAGTAGGCAGTGTCTTCACATCCAGTAGCACGCAGCATGGTGGTCAGGAATCCACGATACTTAGTTTCCATACAACACTGCTACACCACGGTATGATTATTGTTGGTGTCCCATATTCAGAAACAAGACAATCCACACTTGACGAGATCACAGGTGGCAGTCCTTATGGCGCTTCAACGATTGCTGGCAGCGGTCCTGATACAAGACATCCAAGTGAGAATGAACTGGGGATTGCAAGGTTTCAGGGCAGGCATGTTGCACAAATTACAAAGAAGTTAGTGGGTGAGTAAAAACCTTCTAACTTATATTTTTAGAAAGGACTTTCCTTCTAAAGCTCAGCCATGCTAATTACCACATTTCCTTTTTTGTGTCCTTTTTCAACATACCTGTAAGCATCAACTATCTGCTCATACGGATAGCTTCTGTCTATTACTGCTTTCAGTTTGCCAGTCTCGATAAGATCTTTGAAGAAAAGGACATCTTTTTTGGTGTATTTCGGTAATGGGAACATGACCTTTTTGCTGCCGAATTTTGAAGTCCATATGTCCAGGAAAGGGTTCTGGGCAAGAAATCCCAGTTCAGTGGAAAAATATATTCCGCCGGGTTTTATGAGGTTCTTGCACTGTGAGAAAGAACTTTTACCCACAGCATCAAAGACTACTTCATACATTTGATCATCTTTTGTAAAATCTTTTTTTGTATAATCAATCACTCTGTCGGCTCCAAGGAACTTACCATCTCCACATTAGAGGTACTGCACACTGCAGTGACCTCTGCCTCGCAATAATACTTTGCAAGCTGGACACCTGCAGTTCCATTGAGCCGGAAGCTCCGTTGACAAGGACATTCTGCCCTTTCCGGATATTCGCTCTGGAAAGGTAGGTCCATGCAAGTGCTGCCCGTCAGATTGATGCAGCTTCCTCATAGCTCATATTTTCCGGTTTGATTGCCACGGGGTCATCTTCATTCAGGCAGATGTATTCGGCATGAGTACCAAATTTGTCTCCGCTGTGACCAAAGACCCTGTCTCCTTCTTTGAACTCTTCAACGTTTTTGCCAACTGCTTCTATCTCTCCTGCGAACTCCGTACCAGTATCTTATTTTTGGGCCTGAGCAGACCGGTAAAGAACCTTGCAATAAAAGGGTCGGCTTTGCGCAGGCCACAGTCTGTTCTGTTTACTGTGGTAGCATGTATCTTTATGAGAAACTCATTGTCCTCTGGTACAGGTTTGGGTATTTCTGCAAATTCAAGGACATCAGCTGAACCATATTTTTCATAAATAACTGCTTTCATGTTCTGCCCTTTAATTATTGTAAGATGTGTCAAACCCTTTTGTAATAAGCCATAATGCAAGTGCCATTTCCTGAACAGCTATCGGGACAAACAGAATATCATGCTCCATATTGAAAATCTGTAACAGGTAATATACCCATAACAACAAAGCTCCGGCAAAACCCCAGATAGATAACCATCGGGGAACCAGTCTTGACTTATATAATACAAAGTTAAGGATCAGAGCAGATATCGTAAAGGCAATTGCAAAACCGATCAAGAAGGTCCAATCGCCAGCTGTGATCAATAAAGAACCCATAGTTTGATACCAGGATGCATCAGGTGTTCCTGCTTTCATAAATTCCTGGCTCAATGTCAACAGTGTTAGCGTGGGAATGACATTAATTGCAAAAAGTACACTTTCAGATATCCTGGCACCTGCGTAAGCAAATGCTAAAGTTTCATTGTGTTTTTCAGGACCGGATATAACACGATTCCAATGCCTGCCACTGCAGTAGCATCTATCAGTACCAGAAAGGAACCAATTATCAATTTTTGCTCATTTTCAGAACTCATCATTAAATAATCTGCACTGCGAAGAATTGGATCTAATAAAATAACACCAAGTGAATATGCAACGGTAGCTGTAATAAATAATATTCCCACAATTATTGCAGTAGTTCTATTCCTGTCCATTATTTGAAACTCCCTATATCTTTGTTACTTCCAGCAGAAGCCACAATGTAGGTGATAATTTCTTGACGACTCCTGATCAAGTGCCATGAGTATGAATATGCTGCATAATCGATATACAGTTAAAGTTTGAATGCAGGTCCTATTTATGTGTTTTCAGTTGAATATGGTCCATAATTATTTTATAAAATAGCCAAATATTTAGCATATGATTTTCTGGACTGTAATGTTGAGTTCTTTAACGGTGGTAGTGATATTGGAATGAACAAAATAATAAGCCATTTTATCTTATGCCTTTTTTTGTGCAGCACACTTTTTTTCAGGGTGCATAGCCGAGCAGAACGAAATGAAAGCAATACAGTTACAACGTTAAAGGATATTGATAGTTCTGCTATCACTAAAGTAATTGTAGTAAATGGAATGAATGGTCATTCCTTCACTCTGAACAATAAGGACCGAATAAAAGAATTGATTTCTCAACTTCACATAAATTCACTTGAAATAATGGATAATCAGGATTCTAGGAGTGGATATCGCTATTATATGGATTTTTATTGTGGTTCTGAGAAAGTCACAGAATCACTATTATTGGTGAGAATATTGTAAAAATAGATGGCGTTTACTATGAGGTTAATGGTACAGCTATTAACATAAATCATGTTCAGGAGCTCATCGAATCTGATATAGTGTCAGATGAAAAATTGTAAAGAAAACTAATCTCCATATAAGTTCCCTCATAAGCAATTCTTCTGAAATTACAAAAATATCAATAAAAACGGATTTAGTCTGGAACCAAGTGTTATAGAGAATTCAACAAAGATTAAAGATGTAATTTCCTACCTTGATGAATATCCGTTAGAAGTCCCTTCAGAATACTTCCCTTTGAATGGATATCGGTACTTCATGTCTTTTTATACTGCTAATGATGTTTCCAGGGTTTGTATAGTAAACAACAATACAGTGCAAATTGATAGAGTTCTTTATAAAGTAGAGGGGAATCACTAGATATAGTTGAGTTTGAAAAGTTAATTTCTTCTTCTTTTTCTTCCTCTTACAATTCTGCATTAACCCCGGGAAATGATGGTTTGAATGTAGATATTTCGATATCAATGGAGGCTTTAAGTATCGAAGATTTAGTATCGCAGTCAGACATCATAATTGCAGGAACTGTTACAGGTGCTTATCCCTCAAGATGGAATACAGCTGATAAGCAGAGACCTAACAAGTCCAATGATGAAATGGATATTGGAACAGGGGATATGATCTATACTGATATTGGGGTGCATGTTAACAAATATCTTAAAAATCCATTAGATACCGGAGATTTACAAGTTACAATAGATGGGGGAAATGTAGGTAATGATACCATCTGGGTTGAAGATAGTCCATCATTTAAATATGGTGAAAAAGTCCTGCTTTTTGAATTGGAAATCCGGAAGGGATGAAATGACCATCACAGGTGCTTATCAGGGTAAATTCACAATGATAAACGATACAACAGCATTAAGGGATGATGGAGTGTCAGTGAGTATTACTGAACTGTATGATCATTGGGAAATAACAGAAATTTAGCTTTATTTTTCAATTTTCAAAATCAACCAGCTCCACACCACATAACTCGAACATCTTTGAAGTTTAAGCAAAGTATATACAGTCCCACTACTAAACTCTGTACTAGAAATATAATACTCTAAGTATGGAGTGGTTAAAAGTGAACTTAACAGGGAAAAAAACAGGCTCTTTAATAATTATAGTATCGTTGTTTGCAGTGATTATTTCAGGTTGTATCGGAAGTGATGGCGACCTTTCATCCAGTACGGCTGGTCCATGCGGTGATCAGGTGTCTTCATCAGGTGATGAATTCCTGATTCTTGCACCAAAAATGCTCTTCTCAGGAGGCGAGAGTTCCATCACAATGGCAGCTTTTTCAGGCAATGAACCGGTGGAACGATGTGTTGAATACATCCTTACTGACGGGAATGACAACGAGATTAGTCTTGTGCAGGCATCGACTTCAGATTCAGGAAATGTTGTAGCCTCTTTTGAAGTACCTGATATTGATGAAGGTACCTATACACTTACGGCAAAGCCATCGGGTTATGACACCGAATTTGAGGCAACGGTAGAAGTTGTAAAAAACAACCCTCTTTTTATTGAAACTGACAAGCCCATCTACAAGCCAGGACAGACAATTCACGGAAGAATTCTATCCCTTAACAACAACCTCGTGCCTGTCCAGGAAAATATAACAGTTGAGATTACTGATGCCAAAGGTGTTAAGGTATTCAAGGAGGAACTGAACTCCAATGAATACGGCGTGTCTTCATTTGACCTGCCACTTGCATCTGAACTGAACCTCGGGACGTGGAAGGTAAGTGCAACAGCAGGCGATTCATCATCCATGGTGGACATTCAGGTGGACAAATATGTGCTTCCGAAGTTCGATGTTTCACTGGAAACCCCGCAGGAATGGTTCCTTGTATCAGATGAAATTACAGGTATTGTTTCAGCTAACTACTTCTTCGGCAAGGATGTAGAGGGGGATGTGCTTGTTGAAGCCTCACGTTATATTGGTGAATGGGAACAGTATGCAAGCTTCTCCGGCACTCTTGAGAACGGCTCAGTTGAGTTCGAACTTCCCGAAGTGGAATACGCAGCAGGAACATATGGTGCCGGTGGCCAGGCAAGTCTTATGCTTAATGTGACAGTTACAGACACAGGCAACCACAGCGAAACCACAAACAAGCTAATTACAATCTCAAGTTCTCCTCTTGTAATCCAGCTAATTCCTGAGTCCAGTACCATCAAACCGGGAATGCCACTGCAGGTTCTTGTTGTTACAAAGGATCCCGGAGGTAATCCTGTAGATACTGAAATAACTGTGGAGACAAGAATAAGCGATACTTCATATGGTTCCACAAATGATGAGCTCAAGGTCAATACCGAGGGTGGTGTTGCAATGCTTGAACTGGAAATTCCTGAGAACGGCAACAATCTGTACATATCAGCTTACGGGGATGATGCATGGGCAAGTGAAAATCTCAATGCTGCCTACTCTCCAAGTGCCAGTTTTATCCATATCACCCAGACAAGTGAAGGAGTTCCTGAAGTAGGGGATACAATTTCCTTCCATGTATATTCAACAAACCCGGGAACTGTGTATTACGATGTGTTTGCAAACGGCAGGACCGTTTACTCAGCAACCAGCGATGAAAGTGACATCATCATACCTGTAACTCCTCAGATGAGCCCACGGGCAAAAGTCGTTGCTTATTTGATAAATCCAAACAGCGAGGTTTCAGTGGATGTGCTTCCATTTGATGTGGAATTCTCAACACAGGTGGATTTTTCAAGCTCTTTTGACACAGAATCTGCTGAACCCGGGGACAATGTTACAATTGATTTCGATTCAGGAAGCAAGTCCATGATAGGATTTTCAATTGTTGATGAATCAGTCTACGCTCTTAGTGAAGGCCGTCTGAATCTTAAACAGGTATTCGATGAACTCGAAAAGCGTTTCATGGAGCCACTGGCAGAATCCCATCCCTACTGGTATCAGGAAGGTGCGTACGAGACGCTTGATAATGCCGGTATGGTTGTAATGGCTTCACCGGGTATTGATGTGCCTCGACAGGATTATCCTGTGGAAGAAGAAGCTGGCTTTGCAGGTGGAATGGTAAAAGACATGGATGTTGTCATGGTGGATGAAGCTATGGAAGTAGCTGAAGAAATGCCCATGATGGGAGAACCTACTGACTCTACAAATAACTTTGAACAGGAAGGTGGAAGTGGGGGGCTTGCAGAGGTACAGCGTGTACGCCAGTTTTTCCCTGAAACGTGGATCTGGATGCCTGAACTTCTCACAGATGATGCAGGTCTTGCAAGTCTTGATCTGACAGCTCCAGACAGTATCACCACTTGGAGACTGCATGCAGTGTTTCAGGGCCAGAGGGCATTGGTATTTCTGAATCCAGTCTCATTGTATTCCAGGATTTCTTCGTTGACCCGGATTTGCCATATTCTGTTACAAGAGGCGAGGAATTCCCGGTGCAGGTGCAGGTCTACAATTATCTTGATACCGAACAGGATGTCAAACTTACCCTGTCACAGGCAGACTGGTTTGACATAATCGGCGACGATGTGCAGACAGTTACAGTAGATGCCAATGGCGTGGGATATGCAAGTTTCACTATAAGCCCGACAGAAGTTGGCAGAAAAGTTGTTGAAATAACAGGCCAGACTACAGAGAGGGCCGATGCAGTTAGAAAGGACATCATTGTGGAGGCAGAAGGTGCAACCCGTGAGATTGTTGACAACGGAGTGCTGAGCAACGGTTCTGTGGAGCTTGATGCAACCCTGCCTGAAGATATTGTTCCTGATTCTGAAAAAGTGCTTGTGAGCTTTACACCAAGCATTGTTGCCCAGAGTATAAGCGGAGTGGATGACCTGCTTGGTATGCCTTATGGATGTGGTGAGCAGAACATGATGCTCTTCTCCACGGATGTTGAGGTTCTGCGCTACCTGAAGACAACAGGTCAGGATAATCCTGAGGTCAGGGCCAAGGCGGAAATGTATATCATCACAGGCTACCAGCGTGAACTGACATATCGTCACAGTGATGGCTCCTTCTCAGCATTCGGTGAGAGTGATGATAGCGGCAGTCTCTGGCTTACTTCATTCGTGCTTTCCCAGTTCAGTGGGGCAAGGGATGTGACCACAATTGACGAGAACATTCTTTCCGAGTCTGCTGACTGGATTGAATCTCATCAGCAGGAAGATGGTTCATGGGAGCAGGTTGGTTTTGTAATCCATCAGGATATGATGGGTGGTGTCAGTGGAACCTATGCACTGACAGCATATACAACACTTGCACTGGAAGAATACGGCTCAGCAAGTCCTGTGGTAATGGCAAAGGCCCAGACTTATCTTGAGGATAATCTTGCCACTCAGGACGATCCTTATGCTCTTGCAATAGGCACTCTTGCACTGCAGAAACTTAACAGTTCCATGGCAGATGATGCTCTTACAGAGCTGCTGGCAATATCAAAACAGGATGATGACGGTACTTACTGGGGTTACGGTGATGGAGCAGTTCCTGCCCCATACGAGGATTACGGATATGGTTACATGGCACCATCCAGTAAGAATGTGGAAACCACAGCTTATGCAACTCTTGCTCTCATTGAGGCAAACAACCCAACAGCAACATCTTCCCTAAAGTGGATAGCTGCACAGCGAAATTCCAACGGAGGATTTTTCCAGTACTCAGGATACTGTTATGGCCTTCCGGGCACTGATGAGTGCAGCAGCTTCTGCAGGCAGGGATATTGATGCTACAATACATGTGTTTGCAGATGACACGGAAATAAAATCGGTTGAAGTAAATCAACAGAACTTCGATGTTGTCCAGATTATCGAGATTCCCGAGGGTGTATCAACTGTCAGGCTTGCAATGGAAGGTACAGGGGACCTGAACTACCAGCTTCTCAGGCGTTTTAACGTTATACTGCCTGATCTTGTTGAGCAGAATGAGATTGAACTGGACGTTACGTATGATTCAACCGATGTTTCTGTGAATGACATTGTCACCGTAAATGCCCATGTGAAGTACAATGGCATTCGTGGAATAGATGGCATTGCAAGTTCCAGTGGCATGATGATTGTTGACCTCGCAGTTCCAACAGGATTCAGTCCGGTAAGTTCCAGTCTTGATACTCTTAAGGAAGAGGAAATTATAACTCGCTATGAGGTTGCAGGAAGGAAGGTGATTCTTTACATCGATGACATGCAACCGGGTGAAGAAATTGATCTGAGTATGCAGGTGCAGGCACAGTTCCCTGTAAAGGCTATTGTGTCAGAAAGCAAGGCTTATTCATACTACAATCCGGAGGTTGTGGCTGAAGCAAAGGGAATGAACGTGACTGTTGTTTAATGAAGAAAGGGAGAGGATAATCCTCTTCCTCTAATGTATTTTTATAATTAAAAATCCATATTTACTCTAAGCAATTTCTTTTAGAAGGAATGGTAAAATGGACTTCAGGCTAATTTTAATTACTGGATTTGCAGGTTTTGTTGTCACAGTAATCCTGCTGGCAATTGTTCTTACAATTCTTAATGAGAAACGCAGAGCAAAAAACCTTGCAGAGCAGGCAACAGATATAGGATTTGAACCGGCTTCAAAAGATATTGTTACATCTCCTGGCTTTGAGCAAACACGGCTTGGCAACAAACAAAAGGTGTATAATGTTTTCACAGGTACATTTGATGGAATACAAGTGATCTTTTTTGACCTTACAATAGTTATTGGCTATTTTATCACTGGCTCTTCAACTTCTCATGGTGGAAACTTCAATTCATCAGGTATTATCTTCAAGATAAATGCCCTGTTTTTGATTTGCAGCCTCGTTCTCCTTTATCAAAAAATGCTTATAACAAATACTTCTCCCTGAAAGGAGATGCTTCATTTATGAATGAATCTTTAGGAGAGAGGATTGGACGAAATTATGCAATTGAATCAAATGGAACTCATATATTGTTTGTTCCTTCCGGTAAACGTGTTGAAAGCATCAGTGATGAAGTAAAGGCTGCTTATGATATATTGCAGGAAATAGTTCAGAAATATTAAGTATTATTTTAATCAAATCCAGATATTAGCAATTGAATGGGGATTTAATATGAACAAATATCTGAAAATGATCCTTTATGGATTTATACTGTGGATGATACCTTTTATCGTATCTTTTGCATTTGTGGACAGGCAGGGTAATTTCGTCATAGATGAAACATTTTTCAAATCCATTATGGTAGTTACCGGTGCTCTTGTAGGTGTTATACTTGCAGTGAGATATTTCCGGGATGTTGAAACAAATTATGTTAATGAAGGCATAATTCTTGGAGTAATATGGCTTGTCATTAATCTCGGGCTGGATCTCTCAATGGTATTCGGTGGATTTTTCCAGATGGGAGTTGCAGAGTACTTCACTGATATTGGAATGCGTTATCTTTCCATGCCGATTTACACAATTGGAATGGGTTATTCCCTGATGCAAAAAGAAAGATGATTTGCAATACCTTGTCTCTGTAGCCCTCCTTCCATTAAACCTTAAAGGAGGTTTGTAAACTGATTCATCACAGGTAATGAATAACTTGATTGAACCCGAAGGGTCCGGCAAAGCCGGCGTTTTCCCACAATAAAAAACAAAATAATCTGCAAATACCTTATACTTTCTTCCTCCGTATTCTATATAATTATCTTTCTAACTTCAATTTTTTTGTAATTAGCTTCGATGCAGAAGCATCGGAACGTGCCTCATGTGGCGGATGGTTACTTCGGTTTTAGATTGCAGGTCGCTTTTATAGGTATAAAAAAGCAATGTTGCTGGTTACTCAGGTTAACAGGATTTCTACAGAGCCATACCTTTATCTTTTTCAAAATTAATCACTTACCATGTCAGTCCGGTACCAGAATGTAGTTCCCTGGGGACGCTCTTTTCAGGAATATGTTGATATGTTCAATCTGACAGACACAGACTTGAATAAATCCATTCTGGGATGTGGTGACGGACCTGCAAGTTTCAATTTCGAAATGACACAGCAGGAACATTCGGTAGTTTCGGTTGATCCTATTTATGAAATGGACAGGAATACTATCCGAAAGAGAATTGATGAAACCTATGTAGAAGTGCTGGAACAAACCCGGGCGAATCAAGAAAAGTTCATCTGGAAGAACATTCCTTCGGTTGAAGAACTGGGCAAAATCCGTATGAATTCTATGAATCTGTTCCTTAATGATTTTGAGAAAGGCAAAAAACAGGGCAGGTATGTTGCAGGTGGTTTGCCTGAACTACCTTTTGCAGATAGTTCTTTTGATCTTGCACTGGTATCACATTTGTTGTTCTTGTATTCTGAGCAGCTTTCCTTTGATTTTCATATACAGGCTATTAATGAGCTTTTGAGGGTTGCAGGTGAAGTAAGGATATTTCCACTTGTTGACCTGAATTCCAGGATGTCAATGCATCTGGATGAGGTAATTAGCTACCTGTTATCCCGTGATTTTACTGTTACAGAAGAGAAGGTAAACTATGAGTTCCAGAAAGGCGGAAATACTATGCTTAAAGTTACCCGGGAATAGTTTACTGATTTTCACAATGCAAACACAAAAATACTAACAACCAGATAATTTGGGGCACCAATTTTGTGTGAATCACCATGAGTAAAGTAACCCCTGCCATGCAACAGTATTATGCAGCCAAGGAAGAGCATAAGGACGCCCTCATATTCTTCAGGATGGGGATTTTTACGAGTCCTTTGGAGAGGATGCCAGAACAATTGCCCGGGAACTTGAGATTACCCTGACAACCCGTGGTAAAAGTAAGGACGGAGAGAAGATGCCGCTTGCAGGCATTCCATATCATGCAATTGATAACTATCTTCCACGACTTATCAAAAAGGGATATAAGGTTGCCATATGTGAGCAGCTTGAGGATCCGAAAAGGCCAAAGGAGTTGTTAAAAGAGGAGTTGTAAGAGTTGTAACTCCTGAACTGCAATGGATTCATCCATGTTTTCGGATTCATCTAACAACTATCTCATGGCACTTTACGGGGAAAAGGAAGAATATGGTCTTGCATTTCTCGACATATCAACCGGAGAGTTCCTGACGACCCAGTTCAGGGACACTGTTCCATATGACAGGATTGCCAGTGAGGTTGCTCGTATGGGTCCATCGGAATGCATTTGCCGCCGTCACTTGTTGAAGATTCACATCTTGCCGAACGCCTGAAAGAACTCAGGATCATCATTCATGAATTCGATGAGGATGCATTCGACCTGAAAATTGCTGAAAAGGTACTTCAGGACCATTTCAAGGTTTCAACCCTTGAGGGTATGGGCTGCAGTGAACTTCATCGTGCAGTTTCATCAGCAGGCGCAGCCTTAAAATATGCCACAGATACCCAGATGAGGAGCTTTCACAGGTGCAGTCCCTGAAAACCTATTTTGATTCGGAGTTCATGGTTCTTGATGCTATCACCCTGAGAAATCTGGAAATAGTGAAAACGTAAGAGGTGAGGGCAACGATTCCTCCCTGATAGGAGTGCTTGATGATACTAAAACTCCAATGGGTAGACGCCAGTTGCAGAAATGGTTGTTGAAACCATTGATTTCTGTTGATGCTATCAATGACCGCCTGGATGCTGTTGCCTGGCTTAATAATAACACTCTTGTTCGATTTGACATCCGTTCCCATCTTTCCTATGTAAAAGATATGGAGCGCCTTGTAGGCAGGGTCATGTATGGTAATTCTAATGCAAGGGATCTTGTATCATTGAAGAAATCCCTTGAATCAGTTCCTCTTTTACTTGAATCTCTTAGCGGATGCAAGGATGTTGACCTGCTAAGCAGCACTGTATCACAGTTATCTTCCTTTGAGGAACTGGATGAACTTGCAAAGCTGATTGACAGTGCCATTGTAGAGGAACCTCCTCTCAGTGTGAGGGATGGAGGGATGATAAATCCCGATATAATGAGCAGCTTGACGAGCTTTTTGATCTTTCAAAGAATGGAAAGCAATGGATAGCAAAGTTCCAGCAGAAAGAGCGCGACAGGACTGGAATAAAGTCCCTGAAAGTAGGTTATAACAAAGTATTTGGATACTACCTAGAGGTCACAAAAGCAAACATCTCCCAGGTTCCTGATGACTATATCCGCAAGCAGACACGACAAATGCCGAAAGGTTCTACACTCCTGAACTCAAGGAACGTGAGAGTGCAATACTATCGGCTGATGAGAAAATGGTGGCACTGGAATATGAACTTCTCAGCGAACTTAATTTAATTGTAGCTTCACATTCAAGGCAGTTGCAGGAAACAGCTGCCCTTATCGGAACACTGGATGTGCTTGCTAACCTTGCAGATGTTGCTGCCAATAACAATTACGTAAGACCTGCAATAACTCCTGACTGCAGGTTGCTTGTCAGGGATGGAAGGCACCCTGTGGTGGAGAACACTGTTCCTGGTGGTTTTGTTCCAAATGATACCGAGATGGATTGCACTGAAAACCAGTTCCAGCTAATAACAGGGCCAAACATGGCTGGTAAATCCACATACATGAGGCAGATTGCCATGATTGTTATCTTGGCTCAGTCTGGTTCCTTTGTACCTGCATCTCATGCTTCCATAGGAATTGTGGATCGTGTTTTCACAAGGGTCGGTGCTTTTGATGACCTTGCAAGCGGTCAGAGTACCTTCATGGTGGAAATGGTGGAACTTGCAAATATCCTGAACAATGCAACCCCGAAAAGTCTTGTGCTACTTGACGAGATTGGAAGGGGTACAAGTACCTACGATGGTTATAGTATTGCAAAAGCGGTTGTTGAATACATTCACAATAAAGGCCGTGTAGGTGTCAGGTCACTTTTTGCCACACACTACCACCAGCTCACGGAAGTTGCTGCCAGCCTGAAGAGAGTCAAAAATTATCATATTGCTGTTAAGGAAGAAGGTGATGACCTTGTATTCCTGCGTAAAATTGTTCCCGGTGCAACGGACAGAAGTTATGGTATCCATGTTGCAAGGATTGCAGGTGTTCCTCATTCAGTTACTTCAAGGGCAAAGGAGATACTTGAGGATATTGAGGATGAGTGTATGCTGAGCGAAGAGGACCGAAAGGGCAGCAAAAAGAAACAGCGCAGCAGTGCCAAGTATACTCAGGTAATACTCTTTGATCAGGAAGCATCTTACAGTGAAACTGTTCCTGACCCTGTCATTGAGGAGCTTAAAAAACTGGATATAAATTCAATGACTCCAATTGAGGCTTTGAACAAACTAAATGAAATAAAAGGTAAGCTTTCATAATATTGAATGCACCTTTTTCTTTTAGCTTTATTTTCTGTTTCAGTGATGATTTTCTGAACTAAGTCCCTTCTTTTGTAATATCAGCCATGCTATCAGGACAATAATTCCACAGGCTAGTGTGATTGTTCCCAGTATCTGCATGCGTTCCATCCATTCCTGTGATACCAGCCACATTCCAACTGCACCCAGAGTAAAGTAGGTGAAAATCAACAGGGATGAAGCTGCTCCTGCATCCTTGTGCACCTGTTCAAGTACAAGATGGTTACTTGGTGGCCTGCTGATTCCAATTGAGTATGTGATTAATGCCATTGGGAGTGCAAAAGTCCAGGGACTGTAATGTCCAATTGCCAGAATAAGAACTGCTCCCACAGCAATTCCTGCAAATCCTCCTGTCATGAGATGCTTCGGGTTTATTCTGTCGGTAAGTTTAAGACATGAAATGGAGCCTGCCATTAGTGCAAGGGCATTGAATGCGAAGAAATAACTGAAGGTTTGTTCACTCATGCCGAATTTATTGATGTAAAGGGCTGAAGAACCGGCAATGAAACTGTAGAGTGGTAAAAGGCTTACTGACATAACAAGGACCATGATTATGTAATTCCTGTTAAGCAGCAGGTCTGCATATGAATGCATTACTTTTGATAGTGGAACTGTTGATGGTTCTTTTAGTGTTTCAGGGGTGCGTATGACTCCGAGAAGACCTATCATTCCCATTGCTCCCTGGGCAATGAAAATCCAGTGCCACGTCATGTAAGCAAGTATCCATCCTCCCACAATTGGAGCAAACATTGGTGCCAGTGCCATAATTATGGCGATGTATGCGAGTATTCTCTGTCTTTCGTTACCTGCAAAGATGTCTTTTGTCATTGCCATGGACAAGGATGCACTGGCTGCAGCCCCTGCTGCCTGGAGTATACGGAAGGCTACCAATGCGTTTACATTGTTTGCATGAGAGCAGAGTATGCTGGCAAGTATGTAAAGTATGATGCCGGCTATCAGGGGTTTTTTACGCCCGTACCTGTCTGATATTGGTCCGTAGAAAAGCAGTGAGAACCCATAGGTTACAAAGAAACCTATCAGTATAAGGTTAACAACTGAGAGTGGCCTGTTCCACAAAACCGCAAGTGAGGGAATAGCAGGCAGTATCATGTCAGTGGAAAATGCCGGGAAGGCTGTTAAAAGGGCTAGCAAAGGTACTATGTTTTTTAATTTACCGGAATTGTCCATGTAAAGCCTTCTGATTTGGTGTTGTCTCTAATAGTTCGAAATGATATAATTCTGTTGTTCTTTTGCTTCTTTTTCTGGGTTTGAGGCCTGCATACTAAAGATTATTTTTCCAATGCAAACACAAAAATACTAACAACCAGATAGTTTTGCCGTTAAAGATTCCATAGTTTAGTTTATTCCATAATATTGTAGTGGACAGGAAGTGGAAAATGACAGAGAAATCATGCAATATCAGGGGTTCAAGAATAAAATTACTGGATGAGTCCACAATCAATAAAATAGCAGCAGGAGAAGTGATTGAACGTCCTGCTTCGGTGGTTAAGGAGCTAATAGAAAACTCTATTGACGCCCATGCAACCGATGTTCGAGTGGAAATAGGGGGGTATGGCACGAAAAGCATGCTAATTACTGACAATGGTATTGGAATGAGCCATATGGATGCTTCGCTTGCTTTTAAAAAGCATGCTACCAGCAAAATAAGCAATATTGAAGATCTCAATCATATTCTTACCATGGGCTTCAGGGGAGAGGCACTTGCATCTGTTGCTTCAGTGGCAAAGGTTGAACTGACCACACGGCAGGAAGGGGATATTGAAGGGACAAAGGTTCTTGTTGACAGTACGGGTGTCAAAAACATAAGTTCTGCCGGAACAGCAGTTGGCACAAGTATTCAGGTCCACGATTTGTTCTATAGCACTCCTGCCCGTAAGAAGTATCTGAAGAGTGCAAGAACTGAGATTGCACACATTGTTGATGTGGTATCAAGAAATTGTCTTGCACATCCTGATGTTTCATTTACCCTTGTGATAGACGGCAAAGTAACACTGAAATCTCCTGCATCTGTAAAAATGCTGGACAGTATTGTCCATCTTTATGGTGCTGATGTTGCACGTTCCCTTGTTCCACTGGAATATGAATCTGATCTTATCACCATTTCCGGTTATATTTCAAAGCCGGAATTAACACGAAGCGGAAAAGACCTGCAGGTCTTTTTGATCAATGACAGGCCGATTTTCTCCAAGCAGTTGAGTAATGCTGTAAGACTTGGTTACTATACATTGCTTCCAAAAGGTCGCTATCCTGCAGCTTTCCTTAATTTCACAATCGATCCTGTGAATGTTGATGTGAATGTTCATCCTGCAAAGAGGGAAGTGAGACTGAGTCATGAGAAAGAGATTGAAAGAATGATCATTTCTGCTGTGGAAGATGCTCTTGGTAAAGAGTCACTGGTTCCTGAGGTTCAGGTTAAGAAAAGGATTTTCCGCTTCAGTCACGTTTCTACAAGTCTGAAGTAAAACCTGAAATCACCAGTTCCGAAAGCTCAGAAGACCTGCAGGTTTCAGAAGACATTCCAGTTTTAGATATAAGTCCTGAAACAGCCTCAACACCTGCAGTCATAAAAGAGGAAAAGGAACCGTATCATTATCCTGCGAAGGATACTCAGCGCCGTCTGAAAAGAAGTGAAAGGCTGCAGATGAGTGTGACCTCCGAAGAAGTACCGGAGCTCAGTACAACATTCAGTCCTTCGGATGTGAAGGTTTACGGTCAGCATGCAGACCTTTACATAATCTGTGAACTGGATGGAAAGCTCATACTTATTGATCAGCACGCTGCCCATGAGCGTATCATGTATGAAGAGGTTCTAAAGATGCAGGATCTGGGCTGGCAGGAGCTTATCACTCCTGTGACACTTGATCTTAGCCAGAAGGAGAAAGCTATTATTGAGGATTTTATTCCACAGCTTGAGGAGATGGGATTTTCCATATCTGAGTTTGGTCCGAAAAGCTATGTTGTAACAACAGTTCCCAGCATCTTCGGAAAGCTGGAGGAGACTGATGTTATTCACGATATAATTTCAGATCTTCTTTCAGTGGGCAGGGTGAAGGAGGACACTGAGCGATATGATCTTCTGTGCAGTACAATGGCATGCAGGGCAGCCATCAAGGCAGGTGCAGTCTGCAACACTAAACAGATGGAAGAACTCATACGTCAGCTCATGAAATGTAACAATCCCTATACATGTCCGCATGGTCGTCCCACAATGATTTCTTTCACAATGGATGAGCTGGCAAAGCTCTTCAAAAGGACCGGATAGAGTCGGTAGATTTTAAAAGTATTAATTACAATTGACCTGAGATGATCGACCCGGTAAACAAATCCAAGATCCCAGAAGAATGGCTGGATCGCTCGAAAATGCCACGTGAAGAGCTTGAAGAAGGTATTAAGAATGGAACACTTGTAGTTCTTAGCGATGGTTCTGTACTAAAGAGAGGATATACTACCGGAACTACTGCAGCACTTGCTGCAAAGGCAGCAGTGATGGCCCTTGCAGGTGAAGTAACCCATGTTTCCGTTCCAACTCCTGTTGGACTTCGTGCGGAGCTGGATGTAAAGGGAAATAAAGGTCATGCTGTTGCAGTGAAAATGAATAATGATCATGAATCTGATATTACCAGGGGACTCGAGTTTGTTGCCGATGCAAGAGAAGCAGATGGTATAACTGTTTATGCCGGTGAAGGAATTGGAATTGTTACCCGAAGCGGTCTTGAGTCCAAAAAAGGACACCCTGCTATAAATCCACGTCCCATGGAGCAGATCAAGGCATCAATTGCCGAGGCTGTTGAGGAACTTGGACTAAAGGGTGCTGAAGTTACTATCTATCTTCCAAAGGGCAAGGAAATTGCAAAGCAGACCTTAAACAGTCGTATAGGAGTCATTGATGGAATTTCAATTCTTGGAACAACCGGTTTTGTAGAGCCCTGGAACGACCATCTTGGTGAAATGAAGGGTGACCTTATCAGGTGTTCAGACAAGGTTGTACTAACTACCGGAAGAATCGGTATCAGGTATTCCACCATGCTTTTCCCAAATCACACAGTTGTGCTTGCAGGAAGCCGTATATCCGAGGCTCTTGATGCAGCTCATGGTGATGTTGTTATTTGCGGACTTCCCGGTCTTGTGTTGAAATGGGGAAATCCTGATATGTTAAAGGAAAGCGGCTTTGCCACAGTGGTGGAGATGCTCGAACTTGACCCGGAAAATGAGCGCCTTAAACAGGCTTTTAACATGGCTGTGGAAAAGGAAATGGTGCCCGTATTGTAGTTGTTGACAGGGATGGCACGGTTCTGATGGATAGTGGTGAGTAAATATGATAGTTGTGGGCGTTGGTGTCGGCCCCAATATGCTGACACAGGAAGCAATAGAAGTAATCAGTAATGCTCCTGTTGTTTATGGTTCAAAGCGCTCAATTGAACTTGCAGAAGAGTTTATCAAATGCGAGGCCAGTGTAATTAAAGACTACAAGAGTCTTCATCTTTTACCGGAAGATGCGGTTATTCTTTCCACAGGAGACCCGATGTTTTCAGGACTCGGCAAGTTTGCCACTGAAAAAGACCGTGTTGTTACTGGTGTATCATCCATACAGGCTGCATGTGCTCGTTTTCATGTTGATATGTCTACGCTGGCAATGATCACTGCCCATGGAAGGGATCCGGCTCCTGCAAAGGAGGCTTTCATAAGGGAAATCGATCTGGGCAAGAATATTTTTATGTTGCCTGCAACCACTTTTGGTACCAAGGAAGTTGCATCCCTGCTTAATGAGATGGGTATTGAGGCCCGTATCTGTATTTATGAGGATATTGGTTATCCGTATGAACGCGCAGTGTGCGGCACGGTTGCAGAACCACCTGAAAACCGTTCAGATGTTTACTGCATAATGGTTGTACGCTAATTATTTTTAAATTCAAACTTCGTTTTTTATAATAAGTCAAATTCTTCTGACTTGTGTTATTTTTCCTGAAAAATTCAATCCGGAATCAATATAAGTGACGTAAGTTTTGCATTATGTGTATGTTTGTCTGGCTTATTCATATGGGTTCTTAGTACCTTGGTATACATTACTAATCAAAAAACGAATCGTTATGTTTATGTACAATTACATATTACATCCAGATGCTAAAGCAATTTTAGTTGATTATTATTGGTATATCTGTTAGATAATGAATGGTGACAAAAATGGAAGGTGACTATTAATGCATATATTCGAGGGCTTCCTGCCATCTCCATGGTGGCAGGCATGGTTCGCAATATCTATACCTGTTATTCTGTATGGTATGTATAAACTGAACAAACTTGTAAGCGAAAGGCGCGAGGTCGTACCTCTTCTGGCAATTGCCGGTGCTTTTATTTTCGTTCTTTCTTCTCTAAAGCTTCCTTCGGTAACAGGAAGTTCATCCCACCCAACAGGTACGGGTATGGCAGCAATTCTCTTTGGTCCTGCAATTACAGCCGTTCTTGGTGTGATTGTACTTCTCTACCAGGCAATTTTCCTTGCACACGGTGGCATAACAACGCTTGGTGCAAATTCTGCATCAATGGCAATCATTGGTCCTCTTGTAGCTTATATGTTCTATAAGGCTGCATCAAAGGCAGGCATGAACTTTTACCTGAATGTTTTCCTTGCAACAGCAATTGCTGATTGGGTGACTTATGTTGTAACGTCTGTTCAACTTGCGCTGGCGTTCCCGTCAGCGACGGGTGGTATAATGGGATCATTCATAGCATTCGCAGGAGTATTTGCAACAACTCAGGTTCCTCTTGCAATAATGGAAGGAGCTCTTACGGCACTTATCATGAAGTATGTTGTTCAGATTAAGAGTGATGTACTTGTTGACCTTGATGTGCTCTCAACCTCAGCAGTAGCAAAACTTAAGGAGGCAATGCAGTGAAACTGGAATATATTGTAGCAATCATAGTACTGCTCTTTGCCGGCCAGTTTTTCTATGGTGTGGCAGCAAACCCTGACTCTGAATTTGGTGGTGCAGATGGTGCAGCCGGTGATCTTGTTTCTGAGATTGATCCTGGATATGAACCTGCAGAGCCATGGTTCCAGCAGTATCTCTTTGAACCACCTGGAGGAGAAACTGAAAGTCTTCTCTTTGCACTGCAGGCAGCATTTGGTGCAATAATAATTGGTTACACGATTGGATATTATAAGGGAAAAGGTGAGAGAAACTAACTCCTGATGTGCTTCCTCTGGAAGCACAATCCTTTCTACTGCTTTTATTTCTCATTTTCCTAAATCAATTTTCTTTTACTTGATTCCTGTTTTTCAAAAGTAATTCATACATATTGAATCAGATATGTTATTTTTAATGTATTCAAATCTTGTCTACTGTACTCAAAAACGAAATACTTATGTATAAAGCTCTATATCTTATTCCCTTACACCTAAAACAGCAATTTCCAAAATCAATTTAAGTTGTTTTATAATTGGTTGGTTCTAAAATGGCGCATATACTTGATGATTATGCTGTCCTGAGTCCTCTCAGGTACAAAAACAACTGGCTTAAGAGCTATTGTTACTTTTGGTCTCCTTGCCGGTGTTTCTTCTAATTCACCGCTGGTTCCTTTTATAATAGCCATATGTATGAGTTTTGAACCATATTTTTTGGCAGGATACCCGCATCATTTTATTTTAAGATACTGGCAGCACCTGCTGGTTTTGTGCTTGTGAGTGCTGTAATCATAGCATTCTTTTTTGGAGAAGGCGCCAAGTTATTTTCTTTTGACATATTAGGCTTAACATTTGGTGTAAGTCGAGCGGGACTTAATATGGCTTTTCTGGTGCTGGCACGTACACTGGGGGGCATGTCATGCCTGTTCTTCCTGTCTCTTACAACACCCATGATTGAGTTGTTTTCAGTCCTTAAGGCAACAAAACTTCCTGATTCATTTCTGGAAATAGCGATGATGATGTATCGCTACATCTTTGTTTTCCTTGATGTGGCAATGGGTATCCGCTATGCCCAATCAGTAAGGTTGGGCTACAGGGATTTTAAGACTTCTTTCAGGTCCATGGTAATGCTTGGAACAAACCTTTTCATAAGGTCATGGGAGCAGGGTGAGAAAATATTCATATCAATGAATGCTCGATGTTATGATGGAAAATTGATAATGCTTGAAGAGAAAAGGCCTGTAAAAATGCCCGAAGCTATGCTGGCATTGGTTTATTTCGTACTTGTAATACTGACTTTCTACTTTACCCGGGGTGTGTCCGTTTTTTGAGGTGAGATAATGGTTATATTAGAGACAAAAAATCTTAGTTTTTCCTATCCAGATGGCACTCTTGCTCTTGAAGATATTAGTGTTACCATTGAAAAAGGTAAAAAAATAGCATTTGTCGGACGTAATGGCTCGGGAAAATCAACACTGTTTCTCTCCATGAATGGAACTCATCGTCCACAGAAAGGTGAAATAATCTTTCATGGAAAACCCATGAAATATGATTCCAAGTCGCTGAGGGAAATAAGAAAGAATGTTGGTATTGTTTTCCAGAATTCGGATGATCAGATATTTGCTCCTACAATTTATCAGGACGTTGCTTTCGGGCCAACAAACCTTGGATATCCAAAAGACAAAGTGCAAAGTATAGTTAATAATACTCTTGAATATGTAGGTTTGACTCACCTGAAGGATAAACCTCCTCATCACTTAAGCGGTGGCCAGAAAAAGAGGGTGGCAATCGCAGGTATAGTAGCAATGGACCCTGAAGTTATTATTCTTGATGAACCGCTTGCAAACCTGGATCCTGTAGGTGCAGATGAGGTAATGGATCTGCTTAATGAGTTGAACTATTTTGGTAAAACGATCATCATCTCAACACACGATGTTAATCTGGCATATGGATGGGCAGATTATGTGTTTTTGATGAACGAACACAGGGTTATCAGTGAAGGTACTCCTGAAGCTATCTTCAAGGATGACGATAACCTGAAAGCTGCTTATCTCAGAAGGCCGATTACCCTTGAGATTTACGATGAAATCAAACGTAGAGGTCTTGTAAAACCCCAATGCTGTCCCCGTGATATTCCTGATCTTGTTCATTCCCTGCGCTCACAACAGTTATTGTGGGCAAAAGTACCTTCCGAGGTAAAAGAAGGTGATTACATCAATCTTGGTATCCTCTATGGGGATTATGCACCGGAATCCGGGTATGAGGCTGCAAACTGTAAGGTTCTTCACGTCCATGAGGAAGGACTTGCCATTGTTGAGATGGACAGGAAACCTTACCGGGCAGGTTCCATCGGAATTTATGATACGGAACATTACTCCAAAAATGAATTGCTTGATATAATTGGCAGGGATGAGATCGAGTGCATTGGTGCCATGGGTAAGAGAAGCAAGATACTGGCAGAACGGGATGAGATATATCTCCACGTAACGGCAGGAGTTGTAGATCGTTCCATACTTAATTCACTTGCAGGCCAGCGTTGTCTGATTCTTACAAATGGCGGAATGGTCGGGCATGCACTGGAGCGAATCAAGGACTACATGCAAAAAAGTGGAATTAATATTCCGGTAAAAGTCGTAAATCCGGGACAGGAATCTGATACTTAAGCATTAATTAACTTTAATGTTAATATTTATATTCAGAGCATGTGGCATGTTTTGATATCAGTTACTGGCACTGTTACTTCAATATTAAGGCGTAGCTTTGTGGGTTCCAGCTTTTTTTCAGACAATGGTTGAGTTATTTTTCAAGATGCATTTCTGGACAGTTTGGTCACAGAGTTCACCGTCCATCTCATAAATATATAAAATCCTTCGTCACCGTTTGTTGCAACAATATGCTCTCTTCCATTACGCTTTTTTGTTTCAATAATTGCAACTTCTTTAAGCGCATCCAGCAGACAGGCTCCTCTTTTCACTTTACAGTTTTAGTGGGTTAGGACATCAGTGAACTGGCAATATCCTGTTGTTTATCTCCAGTACGTATTAAAATTCTTCTTTCTATTAGATTTGCTTCCTCAAGAATAGTAACATGTTTTGAAGCAACGAATTTGATAATTCCTGTTCACGGGCCAGTTCTGAAATATGTTTTTCATTTTTTGTGGAAGCTCTGTATCATCTTTAATCTTGTTTTGCTATCAAGTGCATAAAATAGTTTAAGAATTGTGATTCTAAATCATTAATACTATTATCTTCAACACTCATATTAGTTGGTAAATAGAAGAACATGTATATGTATTCTTCTTTTTCTACTATCTTTTAAATTAAAATTATTATTTTAAGCATGTATGTGATGAGCAATTTTACGTATGCAGGAAAACAGAATTAAAAAGGGTGTTCAGAGGATGGCTGAACACCTGTAATTAAACATAGGATGTTTTTAGATATTGTGCAAAATGAAGCTTATATTGTAAAGCTTATACTTTTTACAGCGACGAGGAGAGTCAAGGCTACTTTCTATTTACCTTAATCTTGCTCAAGATCTTCGGATGTAAGTTCTGCGTTCTTGATTTCCTGTCCAGAGAATGCAAGTAAAGTTATGCCCAGCTTGCTCTCAAGTTCTTCTATTGTCTTTACCTTTGCTTCATCGATTTTTGAATAACTCCATAACATGTTAATTGTCTCCTTACCATTTTTGGTACGTTATGACATCCATTTTTTCGATATAAAAGGTTTACTTTCATTATTCTTTCTGAGTTCCTGTTGTTATTTCCCAATAATAGGTGATATCCTTTTTTATGTTTGTATTAGTATCCGGGATTAGAAAAATTGACTTTTAGTGAAAAACAGTCTTAAATATTATGTTCTATATTTTTAAAAATAAATCATATACTTTTAAAATTTGCCTGAACTCTACCTCTAAAATAAGAGTCAATAGACGGCTTTGTTTATTTTTATGTTTCATCTGTTCATTCAACATATTTTTTATAATATTTTTAGTATGCCGCAACTCCCACTCAAAATGAATTATCATTGTGGCAAAAGATATTTTTTGCGATTTCTCCTCAGTGGATGATTTAACAAATGGGTTTATCGTTACTATTTTCATTTTGTATTTTATTTTCTGGATTTAAAGTGTTTTTAGTATTATTTTATTTAAAATTAGTAATATTAAATGCATACTAATTATTTTTCATTTATCAGCTTCTTTTTTTATGCTATTTGGCGAGTGAAATAAACACTTATGTGTTATAACTAACTTATTTTTTCATATTTTTAGTATCTGAAAGCTGTGTTATTTTTACTTCAAACAAGAGGATTAATTGTTCAGTTATATTGATCTGCATGCGTAATACTTTGTTTACCTTTATTAACATACTTATTCATAATCTATTTATATAGCTTACAAAAATAAGTATTACTAATGACAACTAATGTCTGTTTGTCTCAAGGTATTCAATTATAAAGGGGTTACAAATTATGGATATACTCTCATTTGGAACTGAAGCACTTTCTTCGGAACTTAGCTTTTTGATCGTTGTATCAGCTTTCCTGCTTGGTGCACTTCATGCACTGGAGCCGGGTCATGGAAAGTCTATAATGGCGGTTTTTGTAATGGGTACAGATGCGGATCTAAAAGATGCTCTTCTTCTCGGACTGACCATTGTTGTCTCCCACGTTGTAGTGGTACTTGCACTTGGAGTTGCATCAATTTATCTTGTAGAGGCTTTGAACGTTGACATGACACATGACATAATGAGTGTGCTGGGAGGCATTATTCTCATAGTTGTAGGTGCATGGATTCTAAGAAAATTCTTCCATCCACATGAGCATGCAATTGATACAAAAAAAGGTGTTATTGCAATAGGGCTTTCCACAGGACTGATTCCATGTCCTGCTGCACTTGCAGTCTTGCTGTTCAGTATTGCTAATAATCAGGTGTATAATGGTTTGATATACGTTCTGATTTTCAGTGCAGGTCTGGCAATTGCCATTACTTCCCTGTCAGTTGTATTTGTTAAAGGAAAAGGATTCATTGAGAGCTATGTGAGCAGTACCAGAATAAACAAACTTCCGCTTGTAAGTGGTTCTGTTATAGTGATTATTGGAATTTTCACACTGATGCATCCATTCCTGGAGCATGTGGCACCATCACTTCACATATAATGAGGGTGTTATAACCCCTCATATGTTTTTTTCATCAGCAAGGCATCCCCTTCATTGTGCGGGCTTTCACAAATAAGAAGTCCTTTTACTTTGAAATCCTTAAGTGCCTGCATCAGTTCTGTATATTGAAGGTCGGATTCATCAAGGTTCAGGTGATTCCTTTCCCCCTTTTCCCCGTATTCAATTCCTGATACATGCATGTGCATATCATCAAGTCCTTCCCTGCCAAGTTCATTTTCTATGAATTCCAGTGTTGCTGAAAATTCACGGTAACTGTTTTCAGCCCCATTGCTCCTTGCATGCAGGTGAGCAAAATCAATGCATGGAAGCACATTATTGATTTCAGTTCCCAGTCTGACGTTTTCTTCGAGGCTTCCAAACTGCGTTCCTTTGCCTGTGGTTTCCGGGCGAAGTATAACTTCAATTTCCTCTTTACTCAAGTCTGGAACTGAGCTCTTTAGCAGCGAGCTACTTTTTCATAGACCTTTTCAGGATTATCTTTCTGGTAATACGCCGGATGAAAAACAATATTGCTTGCACCACAAATATTTCCTATTCTTGATGCTTTGCCGATCACGCTTAACTCGCATCGACTTTTTCAGTTCAGAATTGAGATTAATATAATATGGGGCATGTACGCTTTGGGTGTATCTTGCTCTTCCTCTGATTTATTGCGACCTTTCTGCATTGGTTCTCACGTTTTGACCCCACGGACAAATTCAAGTTCCATGCAGCCAAGCCCAAAGCTCCTTTACCCTTTCAATCCCGGAGATGCTGTTTCTTTTCTTTGAGCTTTTCAGATTCCGGCTGTCGAAAACAGTCTGGAAACTTCATTATGCATTCCGAGCTTTGCCTTGAGTTCCTTCATCTTTTCTGTTGAGAGTTTTCCTCAACCATTTCAATGAATGTATCCCCACATCGTCTTCCTCGAGACCCACGATGTCTTCTTTTCCTTCCATTGCAAGCTGAAGAGATATTCCATCTCTTCTGTGGTCAGCTTTTCCATCCTGTTTCTGAAATCCTGGCGTCTTCGGCTATCTTATGGGATATTGGTCTGAGAGGATAAAGGGGTAGTTATGTCCGGCATTTGACATGGGTATTTCCACTGAGTTCCGGTGCGAGCTTATTAAAAATCTGGTTGTCCATTTCGTTGAATACTCTGCCCATGGGACTTAGTTGTAAAAAAATAGTTGCCAAAATTATGTTCCAAGGGGAATTTGATTTAAGGTGTCCGTGGATGTCAATCTCACCTTTAACTATACGTGTTGATGATATTGGTTTTCGTCATCTGCAAGCACAAAATCAACAATGGCAACATCTATCTGCTTCATGTTTTTTCAGTCCTTAGTTCGTTGATCCTCAAGATGCTACAGGATATGTCTCCGAGAAACACGATATAATCATAGTCTTTTTTCAAGTGTTTTGTGGGATAGTTTGGAGTTCAGTAATGTATACTTCTGGTCTTCTGATATCTCAGCGATATAACTAAAGGCACTTTCCTTGCGGATGTTATAATCCGGAACATGGCGTGGACGTTTGTTAGCCATTTCGTCGGAAGTAAGTCCTATGTCCACTTCTCCTTCATCTGCGAGTTCAAATGATTTCCTGAGAAGCTTCTTGTGTCCGTCGTGGAGACACTCGAGAGTTCCGCCTACTACTACTCTGGCCATTGCATCCTAATACGTGCATTTGCTGATAAGTCATTGTATGTCTTCTATAAATAATACTTTCACCCCGCTCTCTTCAAGTATATATACTCAAAGACCAATTAGTGATCGAATTGTGCACCAGGAGAAAACATGTGCACCCAGGAGTTAAGATAAATGTCAGAAGTGTTACTTGAAGAACTGGACCATGTGGGTCCGGCAACCGCGCAGAAATTGAAAGATGCAGGTTTTACAACCATTAGGAGCATTCTGGTATCCTCTCCGGCAGAGCTTGCAACCGCAGCGAAATTGGTGAATCTACCGCATCGAAGATTATTCTTGCAGCCGTCAGTCTGCCGATATAGGAGGTTTTGAAACGGGCGATATTGTTATGGAACGGAGGAAGCTTGTGGGTAAGCTATCCACAGGATGTACTGAGTTTGATGAAATGATGGGCGGTGGAATAGACACTCAGGCAATTACTGAACTCTATGGTGAATTCGGTTCAGGTAAAACACAGGTTGCACACCAGCTTGCTGTAAATGTGCAGCTGCCCAAGGAACAGGGTGGACTTAGTGGTTCAGTGATCATTATTGACACAGAGAACACCTTCAGGCCTGAAAGGATAAAGCAGATGGTGGATGGACTGTCTGAAAAGTACGGACAGGAATACGACCCGGAAGAATTCCTGAAGCACATACATGTAGCCCGTGCTTATAATTCAAATCACCAGATACTTCTTGTTGATTCAGCAATGGAACTTGCCAATGAACTTAAGGATTCTGAAATGCCTGTAAGGCTTTTTATTGTGGATTCCCTGACAGCTCATTTTCAGGGCAGAGTACATAGGCAGGGAACACTTGCAGACAGACAGCAGAAACTCAATAAACACCTGCATGGTCTTCAGAAATGTGGTGACCTTTACAATGCTTCTGTTGTAGTCACAAATCAGGTTATGTCAAAGCCTGATGCGTTCTGGAGATCCTACAAAACCAAATTCGGTGGACATGTTGATGGACATACAGCAGCCTTCAGGCTTTACCTGCGTAAGTCCAAGGGCGATAAGAGAATTGTTAAAACTTGTTGACTCTCCGAATCTTCCTGATGGTGAAGCAGTGTTCCGTAACAACTCCGGGACTTCGCAAATCCATGATCACCAAGAAAAATCATTTCATATCCATGGCAAGGGATATTTTTCCATTTATCACTGCAAAACCAATCAGTTTACTTTTATAGGATTGTGTTCTATATTGATGTTATATGAAAAAAATTTACCCTATTCTCCCTGATTGGTTTACTTTTAATGCTTTTGCAGAGATCTTTTCCGGAGCTTCAACAATAACATAGTTCCTGGAACCATTGGGTATATTTTGACACTTCCTCTTTACATGTTTCATTTACTTTTCTTGTTGTGGATTGCAGTTAAGGTATAACAAATAAGCATCAGACAGCTATATTTTTTTGGTATCATATTTGCTCTTTATGAGTCATGGATTACAAAAAAGTACTCTGGGCAGGTTACATGGATGCAACCGGATCCTGGAATAGGGGCATTTCTTTGGCTGGCTCTGCTGAGTTTTTAGTCCTCGTCTTTTTCTGGCATCCTTTAATGTCATTCATCGTTCCGATCCTGACTTTCCAGTTATTTACAGGAAAAGTGTTTACTTTGCATGCAGGTATTCTGGCAAAAACAAAAAAGAGTTCTTATTTAATCGCTCTTTTTATTCTGCTGTTCAGTACTTTCATTGCAAACGGTAATTCTTTCGATATTGTTTCTGCAAACATATCTGTCGTAGGAACTCTGCTTCTTGTCTATTTGCTGAAAAAGAAATCAGATGGTTCAGATATTTTCGCGCTTCATTTTAAGAAAAAGTACTTTATTTTATTAGGCATTTACCTGTTTGTACTTTATTGCGTAACGTTCATGCTTTTCCTTCCTGAAAGGATTCCATCTACAATTCTTCCTTACGTTTCAGTGCTGTTCTTCTATGCACTTGCAATAGTAATGCTTTCAAAATCAGAAAAGAAGGATGTCTGTTTAGTGGATCTTCCGGATGATTCCTATTCTTCAAAGGATATTTCCTGGTACGTAATATTGCTGATTCTGGCAGTAAATATCGCATGTCTTACACCTTATATAAGCACCCTGGTTGTAGGTGTTACATACCTTTCCATGATGGTTGCAGGTTTAATCCTGTTCCTGGGTTATTTTTACCGGGAAATTAAATATAAGATGCATTGAAAACACTTTTATTCATCTTTCATAATCTATTGCTTATGAAATACAAGGCTCTTGTAATAGACGTTGATGGTACTATTACTCACATTGATCGTAAGCTCAGCCTTAATGCGGCTGCAAAAATCAGATCACTTGATATTCCGGTTGTGATAGCAACCGGGAATGTACTGTGCTATGCAAAAGCAGTTGCAAAACTAGTGGGTGTGTGCTGCAATATAATAGCAGAGAATGGTGGTGTCATTATTGATGGTTTTGACAACGAGCCAATTGTTTCTGATGTAATCCATGAGTGTGAGGAAGCCTATGAGTTCCTTGCAGAAAAATATGATATGGAAAAACTGGATTCAGTGCACCGTAAAACCGAGATTGTTCTGAGGAGCAATTTTGATATTGATGAGGCCAGAAACTTATTGGGTGACAGGTTCCCCGGAGTTGAAATCATAGACACTCATTTTGCCGTTCATATAAAAAGCAGGAAAATCAGTAAAGGTACAGGCTTATTGAAAATGGCAGAGTTGATGGGCCTTGAAACATCCGATTTTATAGCAATCGGTGATTCAGTTAATGATCTTGAAATGCTTCAGGAATCAGGTTTTGCAATTGCTGTGGGAAATGCAGATGATTTCTTAAAAGACATTGCAGACTATGTGAGTGAAGCAAGCTATGGTGACGGTACTGTGGAAGCCATAGATTACCTGCAGTCACAGGGTTTAATTTAATAAAAAAAGAATGGCTGTAAAGCTAAATTGTACTTTACAGTCTGCCTGTTTATACGGTGACCGGCTCGGATACCAGTCCACGTGCCATATTCTTGTCGACGACAATATAGTCTTTTATTGCCCTGACTGATTCAAAAGGTAATAAAATGTATTGTTCATCGGTCTTGTATCTGGAAGTATCAAGACTCATGTCAGGTTTAACTATCAGATCAATAATCTCTCCTGAACCGATATCCATCACAATATTGAACAGAATACCGATTTCTGTTCCATCTGTTGCCATTACCTGTTTGCTCGAAAGGTTCTTTGCAAAGACGCTAACCATTTTCATTCACCCTCATATATAAAAATCATGTTTAATTTTTTCATATATCTATCTATATCCTATATAAGAACTTTTGCTTCTTCTTTCTTGATGCCGCCCTTGAACTGAGCCTGTATTTTCTCATAGTATTCAACAAGGTTCTCCAGACAATGTGGGCCTGACTTTATCAAGAGCTGCCTTGAAGTATTTCATTTTAACTTCTTCAATATTGAAATCATCTCTTAGTGCAATCATGACTGCTTCGCGGCATACTGCTTCAATGTCAGCGCCGACAAATCCTTCGGTTATGGATGCAAGGTCATCTATTGTAACATCGTCACCAAGTGGGATGTCTTTAGTATGTATTTTGAAGATGTCTTTCCTGCCTGAATATGTAGACTGGCCCACAAGTACCATCCTGTCAAACCTTCCTGACCTCAAAAGTGCAGGATCAATTATGTCTGGCCTGTTGGTCGCGGCAATCACTACTATTTCCTTGAGTGGTTCAAGTCCATCAAGCTCTGTTAAAAGCTGGTTAACAATTCTTTCGGAGACTTTTGAATCTTCTGAAGCAGCACTTCTCATAGGTGCTATAGAATCAATTTCATCAAAGAACACTATACATGGGGCTACCTGTCTTGCTTTCTTGAAAGTTTCCCGGATTGCCTTTTCAGACTCACCCACCCATTTTGAAAGCATCTGCGGTCCTTTCACACTAATGAAATTTGCATTTGATTCATTTGCAACAGCCTGTGCTATCAAAGTTTTACCGGTTCCGGGAGGTCCAAAGAGCAAGACTCCTTTTGGAGGTTTAATGCCCATATCTACAAATTTGTCCGGTCTGGTAAGCGGCCACTCCACTGCCTCTATTATTTCCTGTTTGGCTTTGTCAAGTCCACCTACATTGTTCCAGCTTACATTTGGTACTTCCACAAGTACTTCTCTCATTGCAGAAGGCTCAATCTCACGAAGTGCATTCTCAAAGTCATCCTTGCAGACTGTAATGGTTTCCAGGATTTCCTGTGGTATGTCATCATCATCAAGATTGATGTCGGGCAAAGCTCTCCTTAAGGATCGCATTGCAGCTTCCTGCACAAGGGCAAGCAGGTCAGCACCTACAAAAGCCTGTGTATGCATTGCAATGTAATCGAGATATTCTTCATCTACGTCATCTGCAAGAGGTACACCTCTGGTGTGTATCTGCAGAATTTCAAGACGGTCATCTGTATCAGGAACACCGATCTCAATTTCCCTGTCAAATCTTCCCGGTCTTCTTAGTGCAGGGTCAATGGCATCCACACGATTTGTGGCACCAATGACAACGACCTGTCCTCTTTCTTCAAGACCGTCCATCATTGTAAGCAACTGGGCAACAACCCTGCGCTCAACTTCTCCTGTAACATTCTGCCTCTTAGGAGCTATGGAATCAATTTCATCTATAAAAACAATTGATGGTGCATCGTCTTCTGCATCCTCAAAGATCTTACGGATACGTTCTTCACTTTCTCCGTAATATTTGCCCATGATTTCGGGTCCTGCAATATATAGGAAATTTGCCCTTGATTCATTTGCAACCGCCTTTGCAATCAGGGTCTTACCTGTTCCTGGTGGGCCATAAAGAATAATTCCCTTTGGAGGTTCAATATTTAGTCTCTGGAAAAGTTCAGGGTGCTTTAAAGGAAGCTCTATCATTTCCCTGACACGCTGGATTTCTGTTCCAAGTCCGCCGATGTCTTCATATGTGACTCCCCTGGTTGCACCATCATATCCGCGAACAGGTTTCTGGCGAAGTTCAATTTCAGTAAATTCTCCTATTATGAGAATCTCTTCACTGGGGTCTGTTTCAACAGCAATAAGTGGAATTGCCTGCCCACCACCCATTTGTGTTGTCATGGGCTGTGTCATTGAACTTATAATCGGGATAATGTCGCCTTCAACTAGGGGACGTTTCATGATGTTGCGTTTGATTATTTCGCTAATATGGTCACCGTATTCCATGGTGACGCCTTCAGGAGGAGCCAGGACTACTTTAGTAGCGGTTGAAACCTCAGCTTTACGAATTGTGATCCTCTCACCAATTCCAACCCCGGCATTTTGCCTGATAAAACCATCTATTCTGACAATACCCTGTCCCCAATCCTGCCTCTCAGCTCTCCAGACCTTAGCTGCAGTCTTTCTCTTACCTTCTATCTCAACAATATCTCCTGGAGAGAGTTGCAGGCTTAAGAGTGTAGTCGGATCCAACGAATAATACCCCTGCCAAAATCATTGGGGTGGGCTTTTTCTACTTTAATCTGTACTTCGTCCATGGTTTACATCCTGAAAATTACTTTGATCATATAGTATGATTGTGATTATACTACCTATTTTATTCTAAAGAATAAATAAGATATGGTCTCCTACATATTTTTCCTTTATAAATTCCCAGCTGAGAAGTTTTAAATATCTGTTATGCGATACTAACCGCTGTAAGATTTAATGCTATTCTGGGATTCAGTTTATTGGATTTTTATCTATTTGTTTTTCAGTATGGATTTTGAGTCTTAGTTTTAATTAAAGGACGTGCATTATTTTGTTTAATAACAATGACAGAGAATCAACAGCTCCTGTAGATGTTGGAGAGACCTATGAAGTAACGATTGAAGATATCGCAAGAGAAGGAGACGGTATCGCAAGGGTAGAAGGATTCGTCATCTTTGTACCACAAACCCAGGTTGGTGACACTGTAAACATCAAGATCACAAGGGTACACGTAAATTTGCATTTGGAGAAAAGGAAGGAAGTAATATTTTTCGGAATGGTTTTACCATTCTTTCTTTGTACTTTTTTACATTAAATTTTATTCTTGCAATTCATTGCTATTCTGGTTCAGAAAGATATTTATGTTCATCAATCCCACTTTTTAGTATGGGGTTAAAAGCATTATTTCTGAATTGTACTCTGAAACGTTCTCCTGATATCTCAAATACAAGAGCTCTTATTGACAAAGCTGTGAAGCTTTTTGAGGAACTTGATATTGAAAGTGAAGTTGTCAGGGTAGTGGATTATGACGTTAAATTTGGCGTTTCTTCTGATGAAGGGGAAGGCGACGAATGGCCGTTAATACTTGAAAAGATAAAAGCATCCGACATTATTGTAATCGGTTCTCCTATATGGATGGGTGTGCGATCTTCTGTTGCACAACTGGTAATGGAGAGGCTTGATGGTACTTATTCTGAAAGTGATCCTGAAACCGGCCAGTTTCCGCTCTGTGGGAAAGTGGCAGGTGTAGTTATAACAGGTAATGAAGACGGGGCACATGATGTTGCAGCTACTACCCTGTTTAACCTGACTCACCTTGGGTGTACTGTCCCTCCAAATGTGGACAGTTACTGGGTGGGTGATGCAGGTCCGGGTCCAAGCTACATTGAAGCAGGTGGGGAAAGACACCTCTATACCAATAAGACAGTCAGGTATATGGTAAACAACCTTGCCTTCTTTGCCAGGCTCTTGAAGGATAATCCTATTCCAGCTAATATAAACATGCTTTATGAGGATGCAGCAAAGGAAAGTGACTGAAAAGTTTCAGTAAATTAGTTCAAAAAAGTAATTGTTGATGATGGTTATTCCATCATCAATGTCATGAGGCTGTCTCTTGCCTCTTTTATTTCTTCAAGTGTCATTTCGACTTTTGAGTCTCCGATTTTAATGCTTAATGTGTTTCCACCAACAGTTCCGATAACTGTGCATGGAACATCTCCCAGCATTTCAATTACTGAATCAGGTTCAGGTGTTGCCAGAATTGCCCTGCCGTAAGACTCGGAGAACAGTACATCATCTGTTCTTAATCCATCTGCTATGTTGCTAAGATCAACATCCGCACCACAGTCCTCGCACATCTCACAGATTGCTGCTGCAATTCCCACCAAGTGAAATATCGTGTGATGATGTGAGTTTTCCGCTCTTTGCAACTTTTATGAGTGCATCAATCACCTCTGAAATGTTCTCGGGTGGTATTGGGATTTTCCATCCATTTCCTTGCCAATGATGTTGTAATATTCGGAACCACCAAGCTCATCAGTTGTTGTTCCTGCAAGGGATAATAGTGTCTCCATCATTTGTGAATACTCCTGTAGGAGCCATATTCACATCTTCTATGTGTCCAACAAGTCCGATTGATGGTGTAGGTGCAATTGCTGTCTTAAACTCTCCACTTTCATTGTAGAGGGATACATTTCCACCAACAACTGGTATTGCAAGATCTCTTGCTGCATCTCCAAGACCAAGAATTGCATTTTTGAACTGGCAGTATATGTCAGGTCTTTCAGAGTTTCAAAGTTAGACAGTCCACGATTGCAAGTCCGGATACCTTTTATAGCAAGGTTCATTGCGTTTTCAATAACAGTACCTCTTCCTCCTTCATAGGGGTTCAGAAGTGTGTGTCTTGGATTACATCCGCATGAAAGTGCAATTCCTTCATTGCCTTCAATACGCAGTATGCCTGCATCATCACCTGGTTTCCTTACAGTTCTGACCTGAACTTCATGGTCATACTGCCTGTAAATCCATCTCTTTGATGCAACGTTGTGTGAGGAAAGCAGATCAAGGATTGCCTGCTTGATATTTGCCGGAAGCTCAGGTTTTTCACCAATATTACGTACCGGGCAAGCTTCAGAAGGACGTTCACATGTTGGGGCGCCTTCTGTGAGCAGTTTGATTGGTATGTCTGCAGCAATTTCACCCTTGAATTCCACGGTGTAGTTCAGCTCTTCTGTAAGCTCTCCAATCATGCTGCCGTTCAGATCATATTTATCTGCAATTGCAAGGACTGCATCCACATTCTCAGGTTCCACTTCAAGGAGCATGCGTTCCTGTGATTCTGCAATGAGTATCTCGTAAGGTGTCATGCCTGTTTCACGGAGTATCACATTGTCAGCAATGATCTTCATTCCGAGGTCTCCTTTTGATGCCATTTCAGAACTTGCACCTGCAAGGCCTGCTGCACCAAGGTCTCTGCATGATTTTACGTAACCTTTTCCAATAGCTTCAAGAGTTGCTTCAATAAGCAGTTTCTCTGTAAACGGGTCACCTATCTGGATACTTGGCCTGTCCTCTGCTTCGGAATCCTCAGAGAGATCCCTTGATGCAAAGGATGCTCCACCAAGTCCATCCCTTCCGGTTGTGGAGCCCATGAGTACAAGTTTGTTACCTGCAACCTGTGCACATGCTGTAACAACGTCTTTCTCACGTGCAAGACCCACTGCAACTACGTTTACAAGTGGGTTTCCGCTGTATGACTTGTCAAAGAAAGCTTCACCACGGACAACAGGAACTCCTATACAGTTTCCATATCCTGCAATTCCTTCTATAATGTGCTCAAAAAGGTAGAGGTTTTTTGGGTTGTCAAGGGGACCAAAGTAGAGTGGGTCCATAAGTGCGATTGGTCTTGCTCCCATGGAAATAATGTCACGTACAATACCTCCCACACCTGTGGCTGAACCGTTGTAAGGGTCTACGTATGAAGGGTGGTTGTGGCTTTCCATTCCCACAGCAAGCATCCATCCGTTTCCGAAATTGATAATTGCTGCATCGTCTCCGGGACCGATTACAACTTTATCTCCGGTTGTTGTAAATGTTTTAAGTAGGGGTGCACTTGAGCGGTATGAGCAGTGTTCGCTCCACAGGTTCAGGAAACAACCCTGTTCTACAAGGTTTGGTTCCCTTCCCATTTTCTCAGTTATGATCTTTAAGTCCTCTTCAGGTAACATTCATGTGCCTCAGGTAATTATGTTAGTTGTTATTATAGTGATTATATCAGGGCTAAGAGGAGGGCGGAATGTAATAAACATTTCTTCGTACAGGTTTTGTGGCAGATAATTTATTGCTGGAATTTCCAAAGCCACATGTCTTATTGGCATTGGTTTTCAAAATCGATTTCATCTCGATTTCAATTCCCATTTTTTCTGCTTTTCCGTGGGAAGTTTCAATAATGTATTTTGCTTTTTTCCTGCATGAACGGGTTCAATCCATGCTTTAAGACTGGACTTCTGGATCACTCTTTTGTTCTCATCCAGAAAAATTGCGTCAATGGGAAAATTAACAAAGAGCATGTGTAACGATACCTTCTGCATTCTCTTCATAGCAAAGACAAGTGCATAATTTTCAGGTATTCTCTTGCTGAACATAAGGCCCTTTATCTGAGTCAGGAGGCTGCATGCAAAATCAACGTCCGTTGCTAGTTCTTTACCATTAGATTTTAATATCATCGAAGTTTTTACTCTATTCATCTATTTTAATTAAGAGCATATGGAGTGTTTAAAATAGATAATAATGTCGGAGGAAATACCACAAGATGAGTTCAAGTAATGTGTTCAGTCTGCGGTCTGCCCAAAAAGAACTTTGCATTGCGAAGAAGTGGCAAAGAGCAGCAGAGAATAACTGTCAAAGTTAACAGAAGAGGTACGGAAAGAGAGTAACAGTTGTAGAAGGCGCCGATGGTCATGAGATTGATCTTCACGAACTTTCAACTTACCTGAAGTCCAAATTCGCGTGCGGTGGAACAGTAAAGGGTAATTCAGTGGAATTACAGGGCAATCATTTGAGCCGCATGAAAGATGTTCTTATTGAAAAAGGATTTTCTCCAGATCAGATTAAAAATTAATTCTCTTTTATGATGTGTGTTAACTCACATTCTTTTGCAGAGTAGCATCTGCTTATTTTTTCTTTAGCTTTGGTGCTGAAGGATATTTATTTATTAACGTCATATCTAATATTCAGATAGCATGAAAAGGATCTATATGGACCATAGTGCAACCACTCCTGTTGACAGGGAAGTTGTGGATGTGATGTTACCACTATTTACGAGATCTTTGGGAATTTCTTCAGTCTTCATGAATTTGGCAGGGAGGCTGCAAGCCTTTCAAAATCACGTGAACAGGTGGCTGATGCAATAGGGGCCCAGCCTGAAGAAGTAATATTCACTTCAGAAGCCGGAACTGAATCAAATAATCTTGCAATAAGGGGTGTAGTTCCTGATAGTGAAGGCAAGAAACACGTGATCACTTCAGTAATAGAACATCCTGCAGTGCTTAATACATATGCTTTCCTTGAAAACTGGGGCATGAGGTGACATATGTTCCGGTTGATTCAGATGGTGTTGTAAGATCTTGAAAAGCTTGAAGAATCAATCCGTGATGACACCGTTCTTATCAGTATAATGCACGCAAACAATGAAATTGGTACAATCCAGCCCATAAAGGAAATATCAAAAATAGCAAAAAAGCATGGTGCATATTTCCATACTGATGCTGTACAGACTGTGGGGAAAATACCGGTAAATGTTGATGTTCTCGGTGTTGATATGCTTTCAATTTCATCACACAAAATCCGTAATTAAAGGTTCTGGGTGCTTTATATGTACGCCGAGCGCACGGAAGTGGACCAATAGTGTTCAGTGGAAATCATGAAAGGCTGCGTTCCGGGAACCGAAAATATTCCGGGAATTGTTGGTCTTGGAAAGGCGCTTTCCCTTGCACGGGAGCGTCTTGAAACAGACTCAAAAGCACATCGATATGCGTGATTCACTGATCAGCAGGGTAATGGATGCAATTTCCGATGTGAATTTAAACGGTCATCCCACAAAGAGACTTCCCAATAATGTAAATTTAAGCTTCAAATACGTTGAAGGTGAATCCATGCTCATGCTGCTGGATATGAAAGGCCTGGCAGTTTCAACAGGCTCTGCGTGCTCATCTAAATCCCTGAAAGCATCCCATGTACTCAGTTCAATAAATCTTGAGGATGATTATATCCACGGTTCCCTGAGGATTAGTCTTGGAAGGGAAAATACCATGGATGACATTGATTATCTGCTTGAGAGCCTTGAGGAATCAGTAATGAAATTAAGGGCAATGTCACCACTTTCAAATTAAAATAACAGGAGGAGTAGTCTGTATTCAAAGCAAGTTATTGAAGAGTTCAGCAATCCGCATAACGTTGGTGTTGTAGAGGATGCTGATGGAATCGGTGAGATTGGAAGTACTGTGGATGGCGACATTATAACTATGTCCGTCAGGGTAAAAGATAATATCCTTGAAGATGTAAAGTTCAAAACGTTTGGTTGTGTAGTTGCAATTTCCACCTCAAGTGCTGTTACAAGACTTGCGAAAGGTAAAACAGTTGAAGAAGCTCTTTCAATTACGAATGAAGATGTTATTTCAGCTTTAGGTGGTCTTCCCGAAGGCAAAGACAGATGTTCAGGCTTTGCCCTTGATGCACTTAAACTGGCAATAGAAGATTATCAGGAAAAAAATAAATGATAATCAGGAAGGAGGTTTCCTGTGAAAACAACATGTGAAATAATGGTTCAGCGGGTATTGCCTGCTATCCGTGCGGAACTTGCAAGATGTATGATTATAGACCATGGAAAAAACCAGCAGGAGGTTGCTGAAATTCTGGAGCTCTCAAGAGCGGCTGTATCCCAGTATCTCAATGATAAGCGAGGTGCTGAGGTTGATTTCTCCGGGGATGCCCAGGAGGAAATTCAGACATTTGCTGCAAAGCTTATTGAAGGTATGAGTTCCAGGGATCAGGTTGCAGGTATGTGTAATGTCTGCAAGTTTGTCCAGCGCTCAGGCTGGCTCAATAAGAATGAACCTGATGCAGGTTATTGTATTCTTTGCGGGGACAGCGAGGACGTTTGACTCCGAGTCTCTGTATAAAATGCAAGGGCAAAGGTCTTTGTGGGCGGCCACGTTGCCCTATTCTGGAAAAATTCAAGTCCATTGATTCGGTAATCCCTAAATCCTCTGGAGAAACATCTATTTTCCGGGCATCTCCTCCATCGGTTTTTGTAGGAAGGTACAATTATCCCGATGTGAAAGCAGGGCCCATGATCCCTCCTCAGTTAGAGGGGGATGAATCAATGCTTCTTGAAGATCCCAAATCTTTATTAAAAATGAATATTCAGGATGTCATATCATCCCGTTCCCAGCTTGTCAGGGCAAGCACCGGTGTCAATGTTAAAAAAGCACGTAACCCGGATAATCCTTTAATAGAAAGGTCCCAGGAACTGGCTTTGTCAAAAAAACCGGTGGATACTGAAGCATGGTTTAATAAACCCATCAGTAACAAGCTCAAATTCGACAATGTCCTGACTCCAATGGGGCCTTCAGGTGATCTTCAAAAGTTTGACATTACTGAAAATCCTAAGGTTCCAAAGAAAGTGGACTATCTTGTTTACGATGATGATGCACTTGCCAAAGATGCCATCTCTGAATTATGGGGTGGAAATATCCCTGCTGAACATATATCCCGTTTGTTTTCCATCGGTCTGCTGGGTCAGGAAGAAAACTGGTCCCCACACGCTGGTCAATAACCGCAGTTGACGATATGGTGGGAAAAAGACCTGCTGCAGGGTATCAGGGACTACCAGCAATTAAGTGAGATCAAGGTTTTCAGCGGAGGAGTATTTGGCAATCATTTTGAAATAATAATGATTCCACGTATGTTCTCATTTGAATTAATTGAAGTGTGGATGCCGCGTACTGTGTGGTCTGGCGGAAGCACGTGGATTGAAGCTGATCATGAGGACTTTGGTGGGAAGAAAAAGTACTCCAACCTTGCAGGTGGCTATTATGCAGCAAGGCTGGGAGCTCTTGAGTATCTTCATTCCATACGCAGGCAGGCAACAATATTTATGGTCAGGGAAATCAGGCCGGAATACTGGGCTCCTCTTGGAGTATGGGTTGTAAGGGAAGGTGTCAGGGAGGCTTTCAGCAGGGAAGATGAAACCTTTGACTCAGTGGAAAAGGCACTTACAGATATTTCCACACGTTTGAAAACACCGTACTCAGAATGGATGGATAAAGCATCTTTACTGCCGGATGTCCGATTCCAGAGGACCCTTGATTCGTTCTTCTGAAAATATATAGTTTATTTATTGCTATATAGTCTATAATAAGTACATTTATGTCCATGTTTTTCATTGCCATACTAAATCTATATAGTGGAGAATATTGTCGATGAGCTTATTTGATCCTCTCGTATTATTGCTGGTTGCAGCGGGTCTTTACATGGCATGGAACATAGGTGCCAATGACCTTGCAAATGCAATGGGAACGTCAGTTGGCAGTGGTGCACTGTCTATCAAACAGGTAATTATCATCGCGGGTCTCTTTGAATTCGGTGGTGCTGTTCTTTTTGGAAAAAGGGTTACATCAACCATTGCCAAAGGAATTGTGCCAATTGATTCTATCAGCCTGATTGACCCGCACCTTGTAGCTATTGGAATGCTTGCAGCTATTCTTGCAGCAGGTTTCTGGATCACTCTTGCCACATTCTATAACCTGCCGGTATCTACAACACATTCAATTGTAGGAGCTGTTCTTGGTTTTGGTCTTATGGCTGCAGTGCGCGGCATGATTGGTATTGAGGAAATAAAATGGGCTGTTCTTGTTAAGATCGTGGGCAGCTGGCTGGTTTCGCCTCTGCTTGGTGCACTTATCGCTTATCTTATCTTTTCTATAATCAAGTGCTTTATTCTTCAGAAGGCAGATGATCCTTATAATATTGAGAAAAAATTCGTTGTTCTTCAGACCATGACTGCCTGCTACATTGCATTTGCACACGGTTCAAATGATGTTGCAAATGCAGTTGGTCCTCTTTATGCTGGCCTGAATTCACTTGATATGGCAGGTCTGGGTATCCCTCTCTGGGTTATGGCCCTGGGAGGTCTGGGAATGGTTATAGGACTTGCCACCTGGGGATACCGTGTAATAGAAACAATAGGTACCCGCATTACCGAACTAACTCCAACACGTGGTTTTCAGCAGAATTTGCCACAGCTTCAGTTAGTTGTCCTTCACAGTTACAGTTCCCTTCCGATTTCAACAACACATACCCTTGTGGGTTCAGTAATCGGTGTTGGTCTTGCAGGCGGTCTTGCAGCGGTTGATTTAAGTGTAATCGGTAAAATAATTGTATCATGGGTAGTTACCGTGCCAATTGCAGCACTAACATCTGCCCTGATATTTGCAGGATTACTGGGAGTTGGATTATGAAAGAGTATATGCGTTCCGTATTAAACATATTTGCAAGTTCTCCTTTCAAGCCACTTGTAATGCACGCTAACAAAGGCGGCGATTGTTAGGAAACTCAATGAAGCACTCATAGCTTTTGCGAAGGTGACATGGAAAAGGTAGAGGTATTAAGCCAGAAATCGATGTTATCGAACATGAAGCCGATGTGATTAAACAGACAATACGTTCTGAGTTATCATCTTCAATAATGCTTCCTGTGCATTCCAATGATCTCCCTGAATTTCCTTAAGCCACAGGATTCAATATCTGACGTATCTCAGGAAGTTGCTTTCTGGCTTACAGTCAGGAAATTTGAAAGCACCTGATGAAATACGTGAAGGTTTTAAGGAACTTATGGGTAAGACTCTTGAAACTGTGGAATTATGAAGATCTTGTATCAACCCTGGGTGAACTGCTGGAAACATCTTTCAGCAAAAAAGAGGTTGAGGAATCCATTGAACTTGTGGTTGAAGTAGAGGAAATGGAACACCATGTTGATATTATTGAAAAGAACCTTATAAGGCTTATTTTCAGGGACGAGGATCAAATCGGTGGACTAGGTGTCTATCATCTTGCACGCCTGACCCGGGATATTGGTGACATTGCCGATAAGGCCGAGCATGCAGCTGACAGGTTAAGGACAATGATCCTGAGAAGGTAATAACCTTCTCACATCACTTATGAAGACATCCGTCTTCATTCATCTTTTTAGCAATTCAATAACAGAATAAGCAGCACGGGTTATTCCCATACTTCTTTTATCCGTATCTGTCCCGGCAACGTAAAGTCCGCTGACAGGTGTTCTTGCATCTGCAAAATACCCGTCTATTGTCACGGCTGCTTTTTCTGGGACAGTTATCTGGTTATGTTTCATTTCTATGTGTTCTTCAATTCCGGGCACTGCATGGTAAATAGTTTCATATGCATGCTTTATCTGTGTATCTTCATTCTCTTCATCATTGAGTATGAATGAGAAACCAACAGAGTTGTTTTTTCCTTTTGGTGCCAGTGAAGCATCATAATTGCTTATTGGCATGGCCCAGTAGGGAGAACCCTTAAACCATATTTCTGAACCCATATAATTAAATTCATCCATATAAGAGTCAAGACCTGTCCAGATAGTAAGACTCTTACTATGTACCACGCCCTTAAGTTCATCAATATATGAATGTGGAAGGCTTTCTACCATGGAAGGAAGCTCAGTGACAAATCCTGTAAATATGACTTTTCCTGCATTGTAAACTTCATCCGCTTCAACACCTGTTATCTTTCCTTTATCCGTAAGGATTCTCTTAACTTCACAATCAGTTTTGATTTCCACGGTTTTTGGAAGTGAGTACAGGAGTGCATTAAGTATTGACTTTAAACCTTTGCGCGGATAACCCTGGGAATAGTTAACCTTGTTTGTTGCCAGTCTTCCAAGGGAGGCAAAAGGATTGGATACTTTATTGAGCCTTGTCTCCAGTGAAGAATGGAGGTTTGGAGGGAATATTGTTTTAGGAGCAGTTTCCACAGTCATCTTTTCATTGGATTTCATTATGGCTTCAAGCTGCTCTTCAGGCACACTGTCCCTCACAAAACTACTGCCTGCAAGAATTCTCTGGGCAGATGTCTGTTTCATGTCCTTGCCTGACAGGAAGTGGCAGATCGTATCCATGAAATCATACGTGTCCTTTGAAAGGTTGTGAGGCATGAAATCATATACTGACTGCTTTGAAAGATCAGTTCCGAATGTTGAAAGAGTCAGGGCTTTTGTTATAGACTGTGTAAGCACTATCCTGTCCTTTCTTGGCAGGATGTCAAAGGTGACAAATTCCTTGACGTTTGAAGGAACTTTCATGAACTGGTCTTCTGTCCTGATGAAATAGTTCCCGTATTCCTCAAAGACTGGCATGTAATCAAAATAGTTATCCATGAGCCTTCTAAGAGGCCCGACCTGAAGATGTGTTATGGCATGAGCACCTGTATCTACCTGGAAACCATCAACCTCATAACTGTTACAGTTGCCGCCAACAAATTTGCTTTTTTCGAGTACCAGTACTTTATTACCGTGCTTGGAAAGTGTGAGTGCGGATAAAAGCCCGCTTATACCTGCACCCACGACTATCACATCGTAATCTTCCATCATTTCCCCTCATTACGATAGATTGCGTATGCTTATTCAAAGATTTCTGGAACTATGCGCTTTGCAACGTCCTCATAGGTCTTTGAAAGGTCTCCTTTGTCAAAGCGGAAAATATCCTTGTCCATGGATGCACCTGTGCTCTTGTCCCAGAACCTGCATGTGTCACATGAAATCTCATCAGCAACAACTATCTTGCCGTTCACTCTTCCGAACTCAAGTTTGAAATCAGGGAGCAAAAATCCTTTATCACCAAGGTACTCCTTGAGTATATCATTGATCTTAAGTGCCATTGAACGGATTTGTTCAAGTTCCGCATATGTGGCAATTCCCATTGCAACAGCAATGTCTTCATTCATCATGGGGTCGCCGTGTTCATCGCTCTTATAATCCATTACGATTACTGGATTCTCAAAAACAGTTCCCTCTTTAATTGGGTATTTGCGCGTGATTGAACCTGCGGCAATGTTACGGGGAATTACTTCTATCAATATGATCTCGACAGCCTTTACTAGCATCTCAGTGTCAGACACCATTTCAATGTAGTGTGTTGGAATTCCTTCATCTTCCAGCATTTCAAAAATTTTCTTTGAAATCTGGGCATTAAAGTAACCCTTGTTCTTTGCCTCACTCTTTTTCTTGCCATCAAATGCTGTAAGGCTGTCCCTGAACTCAGAGATAAGTTTTGTCGGGTCATCTGTCTTGTAGATGGTCTTTGCTTTTCCTGAGTATAATTCCTCTTTTTTCATCTAAATCATCCTTTTGTTAATGGTGTTGTTTGTTTATGTTATATACTGCATGTTGTATAATTATTTATGTCTTAATTTATGTATGATTAATGTACTATTACTGCATACTAAATGTTATTATAGCACTATTTATTTGATTTATAGGTGAACCATATGGACCAGGAACTTATGCGTATTGGGGTATCGCTTCCCGAAAATCTTCTTACTAAATTTGATACGATCATTGAGCAGCGTGGATATTCATCCCGTTCAGAGGGAATCAGGGATTCCATAAGGAATTATATAACCCATTATGAATGGATGAGTGACGTAAAGGGCAGGCGTGTTGGTACTATAACTTTGATATATGATCATACAAAGCGTGGCCTTTCAAGTGCTCTTACTGAAATACAGCATGATTACTCCCACAGTATTAAGTCTTCCGTACACATCCACCTGGATCATGACAACTGCCTTGAGGTCATCATACTTGATGGAGAGGGAGAAGAGGTAAAGGCTGTTGCAGAAAGGACAATGGCATTGAAAGGTGTAAATTACGTAAAACTTAACACTGCCCTTCCAACAGAAAAAATATAAGGTAATTTCAAATTTACTTTTTAAATGAGGACTCTATTGTCCTCAACATCTTTTCTCCGGGTTCCGTAAGATAATATATCTGGAAATTCCTGTCTCTTCTGGAGTCAATCAGATCTGCATCTTTTAGCAGTTTCAGGTGGTATGACAGCGCAGAATGTTTGTAATCTGTAATTTCAACAAGGACACATACACAGAGTTCACTTACCTGAAGAGCTTTGAGAACATGTATCCTGACAGGGTCGGAGAGCACTTTGAAAACAGATACAAGTCCTTCAACGTTTTCACTCATTGCTTCATGAACCTTAATGGATGTCGCATCCTGGAGAATATAAGGTTCCTGATTTGTATCCGTTTCCTGAATTGTCATCTTCTGGACTATTTATTTTAATTGATTAATAGGTTTTGCAAAAAAGAGATAATATGGTGTATGATTATTTTACACCGTGTTCTTTGAAAAGGTCAACATATTTTTTATCTGTTATCTGTATGTGCCCTACAAGCCAATCCTTGAGGAAGTTCAGAATCTCGTAACTGATACCTGCCTTTTCATTCTCGTACTCATCCCTGAACTGGAGCACTTTATCAACGAATTTTTCATGCTCAAGCCTGTGTTCCGGATAATCTGAATATGCAAAACGCTGCATGTATTTTTCTTCGGTAGAGAAGTGAAATTTAGTGTACTCTGCCATTTTGTTGATGATTTCAAGTGATGCTTCCTTGCTCTTTGCATTTTTCATAGCAGCGTGAAGATCGTTGATCATACCAACAAGAACTTTGTGCTGGTCATCTATCTCTTTAATGCCCACGCTGTATTTGTCTGACCATGTAATAAGTGCCATATTTAATCACCATAAATTATACCGCAATTAAAATATAAATAGGTTATTATATTTGGGATTATTTTGGTAATCTTACTTATTGCATGGTCTTGTTAGTGCCTTTTTTTGTTTTACTTAATGCAATTTTCAGTACTTCTGCGAAGACGAAAGTTGAAAATGCCACCGCAATAGGCATAATCCAGTCAGCAGGTGACAGGGCAAGCAGCCCGAAAGCATCATTCAGCTTCGGTATATACATTACTGACATTGTGGCAAAAAATGTAGCAGTAACACCTACTATCATCAGTTTGTTGCTGAACACGCCAATGCTCAGGACAGATCTTTCAAGTGACCTGAACGCGAGGGGTATGAAAAGAATCATACTGACCACAGTGGCAAATGTGAGTGTCCTTGCCATTTCTGTATTTCCTGCAGGATCACTTAATGCAAATACAAGGAAGGATGCGATTCCCATTACAAAGGCCAGGGTTATAACCAGGAAAAGATTTCTCTTTTTAAGGAAATTGTCTTCCGGGTCCCTGGGGGGCATTTTCATTATGCCTTCTGTTGCAGGGTCCAGTCCAAGTGAAATGGCTGGCATAATCTCATTAAACATGTTAATAAAAAGAATCTGCAATGCCAGCAAAGGTATAAGATCAAATCCAAGCAGGCTTATACCTGCCATGATAAGTATGATCAGGGTAAAATTCCTTGATATGAGGTATGTTATGAACTTCTCTATGTTGTTGTAAATAGTCCTGCCGCTGCGGACAGCTTCCACGATGGTGGCAAAGTTGTCATCCTGAAGTATCATTACACTGGATTCCTTGGCAACATCAGTGCCTTTGATTCCCATTGCAATGCCAATATCCGCTTTTTTGAGTGCGGGAGCATCATTGACACCGTCGCCTGTCATGGCAACAATATGTCCCTTCTTTTGCAGGGCATTGACAATTCTTAATTTTTGCTCGGGCATTGTGCGGGCGTAGACATTTATGTTCTGTACTATAGTATCAAATTCTTCGTCGTTGAGTTCTTCAAGTTCATCACCGGTAACTGCACAATCCTCTGCAATGCGCTGAAGCTTTTCATCCTCATAGACACCGCAACCATTTTTGTCTGAAAAGAGTCCTATGTTTCTTCCAATGGCTTTTGCGGTTTCCTGGTTGTCTCCGGTAATCATTATTACGTCAATACCGGCTTTTTTGCACATTTCAACAGCTTCTTTAACTTCCTCCCTCGGAGGGTCTATCATGGCAACAAGACCGAGGAAAGTCATATCTGATTCAGGATCTGTATGCTTTTCTTCAGTTTTGTTTTTGAAGGCAACAGCAAGCACTCTGTAGGCAGAACTTGCAAATTCAAGGTTCTTCTCCAGAATATTATTCTTATCTTCTTCAGTTATCGGGTGTATTTCCCCATTCTTCTCAATGCTGCTGCACTGGGGAAGTACAAACTCGGGTGCACCCTTAGTGAAAGAAATGGTTCCTTCAGAAGTTTTATGGATAGTTGTCATTATTTTCCTTTCGGAAGTGAAAACTATCTCTTCCAGCATCTCGTAGTCATTTTCAAGTTCATCTTTCCAGATATCAGCCTTTGCTGCTGCAACGGTAAGTGCAATTTCCGTGGGGTCACCTACTACTTCCCATTTTTCGTTCTTTTTCTGTATTGCAGAGTTGTTACACAATGAAATACCTTTAAGCAATTTCAGGAAAGTTGTCTCATCTGCAGGATTTATGCGGTCTCCCCTTTTGAGGAAATCTCCTTTTGGGGCATAGCCTGATCCCGTTAGCTCTATAATGTTTCCATCAACCAGGATCTTCTCTACTGTCATCTCGTTTTTTGTAAGGGTGCCGGTTTTGTCAGTGCATATGACCGTTGTGGAACCAAGTGCTTCCACGGCAAGCATTTTTCTTATAATGGCCTTGTGCCCTGCCATTTTTTTCATACCGTAGGCAAGGGTTATTGTAAGAGTAAGTGGCAATCCTTCAGGAACAGCAGCCACCGCAAGTGCAAGGGATATCAATAGCATATCAGCAACAGGTGCGCCTATAGAAATACCGATTACAAAAGTGATTGCTGAAGCCAGTATCGCCAGTGCCGCAAGTATGAGTGAGAGCCTTGTAATCCTTTTCTGGAGTGGGGTATCCTCATCCTTTCCCTGTATGAGTTTTGCAATCTGTCCGATTTTAGTTTCCATCCCGGTGGATGTGACAATTGCCCTGCATTTTCCATGTACAAGTTGTGTGCCCGCAAAAATATCCTCGCCTGTAACTTTTCCAACCGGGACACTTTCTCCTGTCAGGGCGGATTCATCTATTTTCAGGGCAACCTCCTCAATAACAAAAGCATCTGCAGGAATCTTGTCTCCTGTTTCAAGTGACAGGATGTCACCGGGAACCACTTCTGAGGTTGATATTTTTTGTAGCTTTTTGTCCCTGAGCACTATTGTTTCAGGCTGGACGATGCTCTTGAGGGCTTGCATTGCTTTTTCCGCCCTGTATTCCTGAACAAATCCCAGGACAATGACCACTGAAATTGTAAACATTATTACCCGAAATCTACAATTTCATTGATTGCAAAAGAAATCACAGCAGCAGCCACGAGTACCCAGACTATTAGATTTACAACTGCCTTGCAAAAACCTTAAAAGCAGTTGTTTTTTCTTTTTCTTCAAGCTCATTTTTCCCGTATTTTTCCAGTCTGGTACTTGCCTCACTTTCGGACAGTCCGTTAATGGAGCTACCATATTCTGCAAATACATTTTCAATTTCAGGGCTTGAGTCTCCCATTTTTCTTACTCCCTCTGGTTTGTAGTATAATGTAGGTCTATATGGATTATATCTTTTTTAATCCACTGGCAAAAGTATTCGAAATGTAGTTCTCGTTACTCATGCAGACATCTGATGCGAAACCAATAGCATTTTCGATAATATCATCCCACAGTTCTTCAGATAAATCTTCCAGAGTACTGATGCTTTTTGAATATAATGTAAAAACAATTCCTGCATTAAAACTATCTCCTGCACCAATAGTGCTCACGGTTTTTAACTCCGGCACAGGATATTGTTTTGAAAATAAAGGTGTTTTAAGGAATACAGATCTGGATGAAGAAGTGTATATCAGGAATCTGCAACCAGATTTGTTGACTACATCGCACGCTTCTTCAAAATTATTGCAGTCAAATATGAGTTTCATATCTTCATCTGAAGCTCTTACTATACTGGAGCATCCAATATTTTCCTGTATCATGGTTTTTAGTTTCTCAAGATGGGGCAGCTGTGATCTTCTGAAATTAGGGTCATATAATATCAATGAGCAGGCACTTTTAGCAGAGTATAGTATTTCCTTAAGTTTCTCCTGGTTTTTTCTTCCACAGAAAGCAGGAACCAAACATTATGATGTCTTCAAGCTTAAAACGAGGAAGTTTCATATCCATGCGCACTTGCGGGAACGGTTCATAAAAATCAAATTCTGCATCATTATTTTCGTTCAAAAATGCAAGAGAAAGCGGTGATTTTCCCTCATAAAGGAAAAGATTCTCTGTGGATACATTATTTGATTTGAGAATATCAAGAATTAATTCACCGATTTTATCACTGGCAAATTCACTTATAAGTGATACAGGAATACCAGCCCTTCCAAGTGATACCGAGCTGTTAAGCATTGCCCCGCCCGGGCAGGAAGAAACTGGTTTGCCGTGGCTAAACAGTATATCATAGAATGTTTCACTGATTGCAAAAACACGGGAAATGAAAACACCTACATGGTTTGTGCTTATTTTTTGTCGGTGATATCTTCCAGAACTCCCTGATAATAGATTACTTTCCCGTTCTCATCCCTCATGATTGTAGTCCTTTCCTCTACAACCCGGACATGGTCTTTTTAGTCCTTATACGGTAGATCTGTTTGTGTCCCGCTGCACCTTCAAGTGCATTTTCCGTAAGCTCCAGATATGCACGGTCGGCATCTTCAGGATGAATGAGATCCCTGGAAAGTTACTTTGCCGGAAGTGAAGTCCTCAACTTTGTATCCATAATCCTCAATGCCTCTTGATATATATTCCAGAGGAGCATCTTCCTTTGGTCTTCTGAGAAATGCTACAATGCCACTATTATCAATCAGACCTTCAAGAGCCTTAATCCGGATCTCCATTTTTTTCTGGAGATCCATTATTTCGATATCACATTCATTAACATGTTCAATGTCTTCACTAAGGCGATCTTCTTTTTTGTCGTTATTACTAAATTCTGCAAACCCGGTCTTCCTGCCGATAAAACCCCCTCCTTATCAAATGGTAATAGTAATCTCATTCTATAATTTAAGTAATTGTTGTCATACTCATATATCGGCACTTTGTCCGTCTGCTGCCAATCCTTTTTCTTTATACCTGATTGACATCTCAAGCAAAACAGGTGAGATAATTATGGATGCAACAACCATCATAACAATGGAGGCGAATACTTCACTGCTTATCAATCCCAGTTCTTTTCCAATGACAATTACTACAAGTTCCACACCGGCACGTGGCATCATACCGATTCCGAATATCAGGCTGTCCCTGGAATTAAAACCAATAATTTTTGTTCCAAGAAAGCCCCCGATAAGTTTTCCAGTCAGGGCAAGCACAATTACAAGTAGTGTAAAGCCACCTGCGGTAAATAGTACTTCTGTTTCCACTGAAAGCCCGATGAATGCAAAGAAGAGTGGTGTGAAAAATCCATAGGCAATACCACTTATCTTTTTCTGCACGGTTTCTATCTTTGCAATTGGCAGGTCTGAAAGAAGCACTCCTCCGAAAAAGGCACCGATAACTGCATGTAAGCCAAATATTTCTGAAAGGTAAGCTGTGAATAAGGCAACCAGCAGCACAAAAAAGAGAATAAAGCTTCTTTTGTGCGCATTTTTTGTATATGGCCAAAAAGGAATGGAAATATTTTCCATCCGAGAATCGCCATTATTGCAAGAAACACTATCATTTCCCCGGAGATCATAAGCATATTGCCTGCCGTGGGAAAGTGGTTAAGTGTTGCCACAGAAATGACTACTGAGAGCAAAAAGAGTCCTATGATATCATCAAATATCGCAGATGTCAGCATCAGGGTTCCCGGTTTGCTAGACAGGTAATCTGTGTCTATGAGTGTTTTAACCACGACACTGATGCTTGTAGGACTGAAGGCAACAGCCAGGAAAAGTGACTCTGCAAAGCTGAATCCATAAATATTCCCGAGTATAAATCCAAAGGCAAATGCAACGAAAATCTGGGATAATGTAGGTATGAGGGCATTTACAGATGCTGCTTTCAGGTCTTTGACATGTACTTCCCTGTATCCTGCAATAAACAGGAGGAAAATTGCTCCGATTTCCCCCATGAAAGTCAAAGTTTCAATGTCATCGGGCTTAAATAGGATGGCAAAGAGAAAACCTGCTCCGATTTCCCCGGTAATGCCCGGGAGTCCGATGCGTTCACTGGTTTCACTGAAAATTCTTGCCAGAAAAAGAATAATAATTACCTGGAGTAGAGCTTCCATTGCCCGTTAGCTCCGCAGTTCGTATATTTTCCCTATAAGGTCTGTTTTTGAGATGATACCTGCCAGTTTTTTTCCATCCACTACACAGAGGCGGTCAATATGGTGTTTGAGCATGAGGTCTGCAGCATCGCACAGGCTTGCATCAGGAGGGATTGTAATCGGATGATGAACCATAAGTGTGGAAGCCTGCTCGCTTAAAGCCTTTACTGCCATGAGGTGTGTATGGTGATGCCTGTGACTCCTTTCAAAAAAGAGCAATTCCAGTATGTTGTCCTGATCAATTACACCTACCAGCTCGTCTTCCAAATTTACAACCGGGAAAATATGGTACGGTGTTTTTGTCATTATTTCTATTATGTTCTCAATGTTTTCAGTATCCCTTACAACAATGGGCTCTGTTGACATTATATGGCTGACTTTGATGTCCGCACAGATATCGGATAATCTGTTTTTATCCCTTGCATTTTCTTTATTACTTTCAAGGGGGTCTTTTTTTTCCAGTTTATCTTCATCTCTTGAAACCATAATAATTAATGCAAAATTAAGAAGATGTCCTGAAGCTTGGTGCTTCAGTTACATCAAAATCAAAAAAGATATTTACTTTATGTAAAGGCCGCACCTGCATGCGCCGCGCATCTCAACGTCTCTTGATCTTGCAGCACACGGGCAGATAATCTTCTTATCTTTTTCCTTGTCTCCGGTCCTCTTCTGGCAGAAACAGTAAAACTCACCATATTCTTTCTTGTTGTTGCAGATACCTTTTACTGCAGTTGTGATTACATCCCAGTCAGAGTTAAGATTGTATCCTGTCTGTTCTGCATTTTTCCTGGACCTTTCATAAAATTCAGCTTCTAGATCATTTTCGAATTTCATAGTAACACACTCGTTATTTCACTTGAACATTCATTTTCACTAATTTAAGATTTTGCATTCTCTTTGGCCATTTCACCAAGCTTGTAGCCAATTTCCCAACAAGTTTTTTTATCTTCTTCGTAAGGTCTGAATTTTATCTGCAGACTTTCCATAGCGAGTTCAAATCTTCCACTTTCAAGTTCTTTTTCCATGCCCTTGACAGCGCCTCCTCCCCAACCATAAGAGCCGAACAGGAAGTATTTCTTGCCTTTAGGACGAAGTCCCTTCATGTAATTGAGGAAACCGGCTAATGTGAAAAACATGCCGTTGTTCATTGTGGGGGAGCCAATTGCGACAATGGATGCATCCATAAGTTCTTTCATTGTAAGACTCCAGTCGTTCTTACGAAGGTGCCTTAAACGCACTTCAACACCTGACGACCTTGCACCTTCAACAATTTCCATTGCCATTTTTTCGGTACTGCCCCACATGGTATCATAGATTACAAGGACTTTTGGAACACTTTCTCCCTTTGCCCATTTTGTATATTCATCACAAACTCTCTTGACATCCTTTCTCCAGATTACTCCGTGGGCCGGAGCGATCATTTCAGGTTTGACGCCGATTTCTTCCAGTTTTTCAATGTACTTCAGTACCTGTGAACTATAGGGTAACAGGATGTTTGCATAGTAAATTTCTGCATCATCCATTACGTCATCAACCTCATCATCAAAGCGCTTTGAGGTTGCGATATGCTGCCCGAATGCATCGTTTGAAAAGAGAATTTTATCTTCCTTAAGGAAGGTCTGCATGCTGTCCGGCCAGTGAAGCATGGTGGCTTCAACAAACATAAGTGTCCTGCTGCCAAGCTCCAGTTCATCACCGGTTTTTACGACCTGCAAATCCCAGTCGTCAAATCCTTCCTCTTTGTAGTATTCGGATAAGCCGGTCTGTCCTTTGGATGAGGCAAACACTTTTGCATCTGGTGCAAGCTCTAGGATCCTTGATATGGAACTTGAATGGTCCATTTCCACGTGGTTGGAAATGACATAGTCTATTTTTGAAGGATCAATAATCTGGCTTATACGTTTGATCATTTCTCCTGCAAAAGGAGCCTTTACGGTATCAATGAGGGCAATTTTCTCATCAACTACGAGGTATGAGTTATAACTTCCACCCTTTGGCGTTTCATATCCATGAAAATCCCTGAGATTCCAGTCAACAACTCCTACCCAATATACACCTTTAGCCAGCTCAAGTGGTTTGTACTCATCCATTGTAAAATTCTCCGTAAATTATGTCTGCATTCTGAATTCAGTTGCTTCACCAAGCAGCTCGTCGATGATCATGTAATGACCTCTTTCTGCAGCAGCAACCTTTTCGAAAAAGTCTTTTTGTTCTTCATCATCTGATCTTTTAGCAAGTTCCATATAGAAATATTCACTCTTATGCTCAAATCTCAGGGCTGCAAGAAGTATCCCGATTTCCTCAAGTTTTTCATCTGAAAATTCCTCACTGAATGAGGCCTCAAATTTCGGGTAATGGAATTCTACCTCAGGTACTTTTTTGCTTTCCCGGTATTGCTGCAGGTAGCCTGCATGCTTCTTTTCCTCATCTGCAAGGAACATGTACAGGTTGCTTGCTGTTTCATTCTTCATTACTGATGCTTTTTCGCTGTAATACGCCATTCCCTCTTCTTCCAGCTCTATGGCAAGGGCAATTGCTTCATCAAGTGTGTTAAGATGGTCTAGCTCTTCTGCTATCTCTTGCAATATGTCTTTCATTTTAGAATCTCCGAATCTCCTTTGGAATATATATTAAAAACACAAATAATGTCCTTTGCCTGAACAAAGATAAAACCCACTTACCGAATATTATCTGACTCTGGCTTAATATAACTTTCGAGCTCATTTTAACTGCTGCTCTTTTGTTTTTAGAAAAAGTGGTCAACCAACCTTTATTTAGAAAACTTTTTATTTGTAATAATACATTAATGAGGTTATATTTATCTGTCGTTGATTTTCAAAAAATCGTTTTTATAGAGGTAGTTGAATGGACAAAATCAAGATTGCAATTGCGGGTATTGGCAATTGTGCAAGCTCTCTGATTCAGGGCATTGAGTATTATAAAACTAAAAAAGAAGATGATGCAATAGGCCTTATGCACTGGGATATCGGAGGTTACAGACCATTTGATATTGAAGTAGTAGCTGCCTTTGACATCGACAAAAGAAAGGTTGGAAAAGATGTCTCAGAAGCAATTTTTGCACCACCTAACTGCACTGCAGTGTTCTGCCCTGACGTGCCAGAGACAGGTACAATCGTAAAAATGGGTTCTATTCTGGATGGTGTTTCAGAACATATGGCAGGTTACAGTGAGAACAGAAGTTTTGCTCCTTCTTCTGAAAAGGAATCCGGTAAAGAGCAGGTTATAAAGGAACTGAAGGATTCTGGAGCAGAAATACTGTTGAACTATCTTCCTGTAGGTTCTGAACAGGCTACCCAGTTTTATGCAGAATGCGCCCTTGAGGCAGGTGTAGGGTACATTAACAACATGCCTGTTTTCATAGTAAGCAACCCTGAATGGGCAGCTAAGTTTGAGGAAAAAGGCATTCCTATTATTGGCGATGATATAAAAGCACAGTTAGGTGCTACAATCACACACAGAACTCTTGCAGATCTTTTCCGCAAACGTGGTGTGAAGCTTGAGAGGACATACCAGCTCAACACAGGAGGAAACACTGATTTCCTTAACATGCTTAACAGGAACAGGCTTGCCTCAAAGAAGGAGTCAAAGACCGAAGCAGTCCAGTCAGTTGTGGGGCAGAGAATTGATGATGATAATATCCATGTTGGTCCAAGTGACTATGTCCCCTGGCAGAACGACAACAAGGTCTGTTTCCTGAGAATGGAAGGCAAACTCTTTGGTGATGTTCCTATGAATATTGAACTTCGTCTTTCTGTTGAGGATTCTCCAAATTCCGCAGGTGTTGTCATTGATGCTGTAAGGTGCTGTAAACTTGCACTTGACAGGGGAATTGGCGGCATTCTTTATTCACCATCCTCATACTTTATGAAACATCCTCCAAAGCAGTTCACAGATGATGAAGCTCACATGATGACAGATGAGTTCATCAGAGGAAAGCGGGATAATTAAGGATTCATATGAACTTTGCTTCCATTGGAAAAAAACGCAGGATTTTCGGTGTTGATTTCAGTGGTGCAAAGGATGCAGGCCGGAAGATATGGATAACTGAAGCTTTTGTGGAGGGTGATATACTCTCCATTCTGGACTGTTATCCTGTTTATGAGATTGTCTCCCAAAAAAGTAAACAGAGAGATGCCTGTCTCTCCACCCTGCGCAGCCTTATACTTTCAGACAGTAATTCTGTTTTTGGAATGGATTTTCCTTTCAGCCTTCCTGATACTTTAATGTCCGGGAAGGACTGGTGTTCTTTTGTTTCTGATTTTCCTGAAGACTACGATTCTGCAGATGATTTTCGCAAAAAAATGCAGCAAATGGGAGGAAAAACTGAACTGAAACGCCTTACGGATGTTGAAGTGAAAGCACCTTTTAGCATCTACAACCTCTGGGTATACAAACAGACATTTTTCGGGATTCGCGATGTTCTGCGTCCTCTGGTAACTTCCGGGCAGGCATGTGCCATTCCCATGCAAAAACCAGAAAAAGAAAAGTCATGGCTTATGGAAATATGCCCGGCTTCAACCCTAAAAAGTGAGAACCTCTATATTGGATACAAAGGCAGGACTGAAAAGGAAGAAAAAAAGAGAGCACATATTCTGGATGAACTGGTAAATAATGGAATAAAAGTTCCTGTGGATATAAGAAATAAAATCGTTAAAAACAAAGATGGTGACGCTCTTGACAGTTTTGTTGCATCTTATGCAACTTATCGTTCCATAAAAAAAATAGATGATATAATAGGGAAACTTCCCGATATATATCTGCGTGAAGGGTACACCTTCTTTTAGTCCTTGCTGACACCAAGTATGTCGTATATTGCGTCGGGGCTGTTTATGACTGTTATGTTTTCCATCTGGGCGAGTTTTTTTGTATTGGACACATCAACCTCACGCATTTTCAACTCCATTACGCGTCCTTCAGGTGAAACCGTTTCCACAGTGCCCATTTCCCTGTCAACAGGCAGTATGTAGATGGGTGTGCTGCCCTTTGCAGTCTGCGCAACAACATTTGTAACAAGGGTATCTGCAATTCCGTATACTATCTTTGCAACACTGTTGGATGTTGTGGGAGCAATTATAAGTGCATCATAATATCCGACCTGAAGAGGTCCTGCAATAAATGGTGAATTTGGTCCGCCTTCGGTCTTGAAATTGGGAAAATCTTTCTGGATATCATTCCACATATGATACCATTTCATAACTGTTTCTCCTTCCCTGGAAAGGAAAACCATTATTTCGATGTCACTTTTGTTCTTGATGTCCACCATTGTTTCATAAACTTCCTTGATCAGGTCTCCTGATCCGGTAATTCCCCATGCTATCCTTTTCATAATCCGTACCTTCTGTTATTCTTTTTTAGTATCCGATCAGTGATTCCTTGTTAATCTTACTGTCGGGTATTTTCATGGCGCGGAGTAATTCAACCATGGCATCAACCATGGGTGGTGGTCCGCATATGAAGAAAGTTCTTTCAGCGTAATCCGGCATTTCCCTGAGAATCAGGTTTTCACAGATACGTTCCCGCATCCTGCCCAGTCTTCTGAAGCCCTGGTGAGGGTGTTAAATACTGTAAGCTTTGGATTTTGTTTTTGCATTTCATCAAATTCTTCTGTGAAAATCAGGTCTTCTTCGGTTTTGTTACTGCAGATCAGCATTATGTCTGTATCAACTTCCATGTCAGTGCAGTATTTGCATATGCTGATCATGGGGGTAATGCCGATACCACCGCCAAGAAGTGCAATCTTATCCAGGCCACCTTCATAAACAAGTTTCCCGAAAGGCCCTTTTATTGTTGCCTTATCCCCGGGTTTCATGGCATCAAGCATATTCGAGAACTCATGGCCTGTGAGTTTTTTGGTAAATTCGATATGATCTTTTTCCGTAGGGCTGCTTGAGAGAGTAAACGGCTTTCCCTTTTTCTTTTCTCCATCCCATAATTTGACAATAACGTATTGACCGGCTTTATATTCAAAATCCTCCGGTCTTCTGAACCTGAAACTCTTAACATTGTATGTTCTTTTAATGATCTCTGTTACAGGTTCTTCAAATTCCAGGCTCATTCCTCCTTGCGCAGGTCTTTTGTTGCAATGGCCGTTTTCATAAGCTTGTTCATTGTCCTGTGAAGGCTCCTGATACCTTCGGAGTCTTCTGCAGCACCTTCAGCTCCCTGTCCTGTGACCAGAAAGTTCCACCTAGATTAGATCCGAATGAACCTCCTGCTACGGGTATCATTTCGCTTATTATGTAAAAGTTAAGTATATTCTGTATGGCAGGTTCCTGTCCACCCATTCTGTCGCCACCAACTGCAGCAGCAGCCCCTACTTTATTCATGAATGATTTTGGGTTCTTAGCGACAACTGCACGGCACCTGTCCATTATTGTTTTTGTCTGGGCACTCAGTGTGCCCTGGTAAACAGGAGTGCCTATTACCCATGCATCAGCCCAGAGCATCTTGTCATAAAGCTCTGTGAGGTCGTCCTTGTGAACACATCCTTCTTTCTTGCGGACGCAGTAATCACAGTGTATACAGAACTTCATGGTCTTACCACTTGCAGAGAAATACTCAATTTCTGCGCCGTATTTCTCCTGTGCGAACCTGAGAGCTTCATTGACAATATAATCTGTGGATTTCTTCCTGGGACTTCCTGAGATTCCCAGTAAGCGAATTGGCCGGTCATCTGACATAATGGCACTCCGTGTTTGTTTAATCCAGTGTTATTGCTTCCTGTGGGCAGGCGTCAACACAGTTTCCACATTCGACACAGTCATCAGGACGTGCAATTACGGATTTGAGGTCTCCGTTTTCATCTTCCTGTACCTCTATAACATCTGTAGGGCATGATTCTGCACATGCACCAATTCCTTCACATTTGTTCTTGTCTACTACTGGTGGCATTTTTAAATTCCTCCTTTATTTTCTTTTAATTAAGTACATCATCAGGACTAAACTCATGGAAGTGGCCAGAATGCCAAATCCGGGAGTTGGCTCTGTAGTTCTTTCATCAGCCGGGGTTGCCGGATCGAATACTGTACTGCTCATATCGTTCATAATGACAACAGGTACTTCCGTATCCTCACCCAGAAGGTGATCTATTATCTCCTGTGAAGCCGATCGGTAGTTTAGCTTTGTTTCAACTGTAAGTGGATAAGCTACTGAGTCAGGAACTGTAAAGCTGTGTTCTTCAGTTACGGTCTCCTGGGGAGCTATCCTGTTGTCCTCCAGCACCGATTCAGCAAGCCAGAAACTTTCTGTGGGGTTTCCTTCACTATCAGCAAGAACATTGTTATAGATAAGCTTTGCATCCTCTATGTTTCCTTGATCATCAAGATTGCCTGCGCTGTATATCAGATTTCCATCTGCATCGGTAACGTTTACTTCCACCCACATCTGTCTTATTTCGGAAACACCGGTTGGTATATAATGCCCGGCACCGGAATTTGTAATGGAAACTTCCAGATCTATTTCTTCTCCTGCAGCTGCAATTTCCGGAGCACTAACTTCCACGGTTGCAGCCCTCTGAAGTCTCTCAACTGCCATTTCGGCAACATTGTCAGCCCCAAACATTACGGGAATGAAAGCATTTCCGCCAACAATGTCATGTGAAGAAATATGATCTCTTTTAGGTGCTCCAGATCCTGCACGTCCGGGGTTTGCCTCAAACTCTGTGATACCTTCAGTCATATGGCAGTCCTGGCATACAACATTCTCTGCTCCATACTGGCTTTCTTCCATGTGGAGTAAGTGTCGTCTTTATAACAAGGCCGTTTACAGGGTGTATTACCTGCGGGCATATACCACAGTATTCGGATTGGGTGTAAAGTTCAAGATATTCAGATTCATGGTAGTTTCCCCTTGCATCGTCAAAGGGTCCCCATTTCGTATCTCCGGGGGTGACTATGAAAGGTGCGTTACCTGTTCCGTCACTTCCTGATATGGAGTGGCAAAATCACACTGGACTCCGAGCTTTGAAATATCGCTCATCCCGGACCCGTCAATGGGTGGTATCTCACCGGACACTACTCCTATTGGTGTGTGGCAGCGAGAGCAAAATTCATCCACAAGGCCGTCTGTGTCTTCACTGGCAATTTTCACCTCTTCAAGATAAAACGGGTCAAGGTATGCATTAAAATGCATTGTCCCTTCCCAGTCTGAATAGATAATGGCATGACATTGTCTGCATCGGCTTTCGTAAGTAAAATCATCGGATGAAACTTCTCCGAATTTTGTTTCTTCTGCAGCTGATGCAAAATTGCATGTTATCGATAATAAGAAAAAGGCTACTATAAGTAGAAGACCAGTCTGTACAATACTCCCCCTCATATCCTACCCTCTTAATGACCTTATGATTATCAGAATATAAGATGCAAAGGGACCCGAGGGCCCCAGTGATACTTATTCTTTGAGCATTTTAAGTGCGTCTCTGCATGCAGCAACAGCAGGTGCACCGGATGTGATAAAGATTACATCCATTGTTTCCATAATCTCTTCTTTTGTTGCCCCGTTCTTAAGAGCGCTCTTCATCTGTGAAATAATACAGCGTTCGCACTGTTTTGAAGCAACGACTGCAAGAGCCATGAGTATTTTTGTCTTTGCATCAAGTGCACCATCGCTGAGTATTTTGTTATTACACATATTATACTTGTGTAAAAACTCAGGTTCAAGCTCTCCCAGCGTTTCAAGAATCTGCGGGGTGAATCCCAGTTTGTCTGACATGTCACCAATTATCTCTTTGTGTCCGCATCCTTTTCCGTGTCCTCTTTCTCCACACATATTTTCAATCTCCTTTGTTTATATATTAGTTAGATTAGTCGAATCCGTCTTCAATTGTCTGGTTGAAGCAGTAATGGCACAGGATCCTTGGAAGCCCGTTTGGAAGCCTCTCTACATGAGGTGGCTGGCCGACAGATACCGGAAGTTCCAGTTCTTTTGTGTGTTCTGTACAAAGCCCTTTTCCACAAGCAATACAGACACATGTTGCTTCTGCGTCTTTTCCTTCTTCCATGCAGTCATAACATTTCATCATGATATCACCTAATAGTTCTCCTTCAGGGCTTTATGGCAGGGCATACACAGTACTTTCTTCCAGTGCTGTACATCCTTATAATCGCAGGAAATTCCCATTCCACACTTAAGTTTTATGCTGTATTCACCTTCCCATACAGGTGTTTCTTCTCTTACATGGTGTTCCTTACAGACACCTCTCCCACAGATTATGCAGATAGCCACAGTGTCACTATCTTTTCCATTTTTTGCACATTCGTAACATTTCATGATGGTCACTCTGTTTAAAATTAAGTTTCTTGTTAATTATCCAATATTTCCAGTGACGTCCTATTTCACTAAGTGAAACAATAACTCCCAGGATCAGTCAATTACTGAAAATATAAGACAGTATTTCATCTGACATTTACCGGATATATCTGTAACGGTGAGGTCATGTTCATTTTTCAGAGAGTGTTTAATTATGGAAGTTCTCAATAGTTGCTTATTATGGTGTAATATCTTTTTCACAAGCTTCAATTTTAGTATTGAGGTGACTTACTTATTTTCACATGTTATCCCTGCATCAAACCAACAAAGTTTTAAATATGTATAGCTACCAGAATAGCAACACTCTTTAGAGGAGGATTCAAATGACTTTTGGAATAGAATTTGTACCAAGTGACCCAGTACTGAAAATTGCTCACTATGCAAAACTTGCTGAACAGCAGGGTTTTGACAATGTATGGATTACAGACCACTATAACAACCGTGATGTATACTCAACCTTAACTGTGCTCGCAATGAACACAAACAGTATCAAGCTCGGAACAGGTGTAACAAACCCATACACAAGGAATGCAGCTATTACCGCATCAAGCATTGCTTCCCTGAACGAGATCTCAGGCGGCCGTGCAATTCTCGGTCTCGGTCCTGGAGACAAGGCAACCTTTGATGCAATGGGAATCTCATGGGACAAGCCACTCACAACAACAAAGGAAAGCATCCAGGCAATCCGCAGCTTCATCGCAGGAGAGAAAGTAACCATGGACGGCGACATGGTCAAGTTCGGCGGTGCCAAGATGGCATTCAAGGCTGGAAACGTACCTATCTACATGGGAGCACAGGGTCCAAAGATGCTTGAGCTCGCAGGAGAGGTATCAGACGGTGTACTGATCAACGCATCACACCCAAAGGACTTTGAAGTAGCTGTACAGCAGATCGCATCAGGTGCAAAGAAAGCAGGCCGTGACCCTAAGGAAGTTGATGTAGCAGCATACGCATGCTTCTCAATTGACAAGGACGCTGCAAAGGCAAAGAGTGCAGCACAGATTGTAGTTGCATTTATCGTTGCAGGTTCACCTGACATGGTACTTGAGCGCCACGGTATTGATGTAGCAGCAAAGGCTGACATCGGCGGAGCAATCGCAAAGGGCGATTTCGGTGCACTCATGGGCGGTATGGTCACAAATGACATGATGGACGCATTCTCTATCAGCGGAACACCAGAAGACTGTAAGGCAAGAATTAACGAATTGCTTGACATCGGTGTAACCCAGATTGTTGCAGGTTCCCCAATCGGACCTAACAAAGAGAAGGCCATCAAGCTCATCGGTAAAGAAATCATTGGATAAACAAAATAAAAGAACGTCGGAGGCATTTAATGGCCCATCCAAAAATATTAGAGGTCATTGAGCACGACGTCTGCACTTCTTGTGGGGCATGCGTTTCAGCATGTCCTGCAGGTGCTATTGTTATGAACAAGCATGCAGAAGTCCGTGACCCTGATAATTTAGAATACTACGTCAAAGGTGCAGCACCTGATGTGTGTGAGCAGTGTCTCACATGCGCAAGACTCTGTCCTGTAATTGACGGATATGTAGAAGACGAATTTGCAAACGTAAAAGAGTTCTTTGGAGCAAAGAGCACAATATCCGGTCAGGATGGTGGTGTAACTTCATTACTTGCAAAGGCTCTGCTTGAAACCGGTACGGTAGATTGCATTGTCGGTATCGCCAGAGATGGTTTGTGGGATACTGAACTTATACTTATGACCAAACCGGAAGATGTTGACAGGACAACAGGTACAAAGTATACCTATGATTCTGTGCTTTCAGCACTCAGGGAACCTTTGAGAAATACGATAAAATAGGCGTAATTGGTGTACCTTGCCAGGCACATGGTGCACGTCTTCTCTTTGAGAATAACAACGATAAGATCGTTGTGATCCTTGGTCTGCTGTGCATGGAGAGTTTCTATCATGACATCATGACAGAGAAGATTGTTCCTGAAGTAATGGGACTCAACCCTGAAGATGTTGTCAAGATGGACTTCGGTAAGGGTAAGTTCTGGAACTACACAAAGGACGGCGAAGCCCACAGTGTGAAGATTCCTGAAGTAGCTCACTATGCAAGAAACCCATGTCATAACTGCTGTGACTACACATCAGTTTCTGCAGATATTTCCCTGGGTTCAGTCGGTACTCCTGATGGCTGGAACTGTGTGCTTATAAGAACAGATGTAGGCAAGCAGATGTTTGAGCTAATCAAGGATAAGGTCGAGATCATGGAAGATCCGAAACCAGGACTGGATCTTGTAAAGAAACTTGCTCAGATGAAACACGATAACAATTCAGGCCACTATCTTGAAGTCTGTGAGAAATTCTCATTTGATGAATGTGGCATTCACTGATGGTTTATCATACATGCACATGAGAAGAGCGTTCTATATTGGACGCTTTCAACCATTTCATCTCGGACATTACTCCATTATAGAGAATATTGCGGGATGTTGATGAAGTAGTAATTGGAATAGGCAGTGCGCAGAAAAGCCACGAGCCTAAGAACCCATTTACCGCAGGTGAGCGCGTAATGATGATCAGGCATGCTCTTGAAGTAGCCGATGTGAAACATTACGCGATTCCTCTGGAAGACCTGCAAAGAAATGCCGTGTGGGTCTCTCATATTATTTCTATGACACCACCTTTTGATGTGGTCTATTCTAACAATCCATTGGTTGTACGTCTTTTGAGGAAGCCGGCATTACCGTGGAACAACCACCTATGTACCAGAGAGAGGGTTACTCCGGTAGTGAAATCAGAAAAAGGATGCTTAAAGGTGAGGACTGGAAGTCCCTTGTACCTGCTGCTGTAATTGATGTTATTGATGAGATCGATGGTGTGAACAGGCTCAAAAGCGTATCTAAATCTGATAAGGATTATAAGGATTAGGTTCTGCTAATCGCCATCATACTTACTTTTAAATTTTATTTTTCCTTATTTGAAAGGGAAGATAATGTCAGAAAATGACAATGTAGAAGATGATCTGGGAGGAGACTCAGAAAGAAAACCGGTACATGTGGTATCAGGTCTTGCTTAAGTTTTTCATGAAACATAATAGATCATATTGACCTGACAAAGCCAACCTGCTTACTTGAAAGATTGTCTGGCAGGATTTCTACAGAGCTGAAAAATGATAATCTGGTCCTTCCAATTGCTTCTGGCTTCATTATGCTTGCAATGGGAAAATTAATCTAGAATATTTCAGGTTCCAGAGTACTTTCTTTTTTAGCAGGATTTTGTCCGCATTCAACAAGCTCTATATACTAACTATTTACATACATAATATAAAAACCTAAAAATTATGGATTTATGTAAAATTATTATGTAAGTATGGGCTGATTAAATATGGATGCTAATAAATTTACACCTCTGGCATTCCTTGCTTCCCTGGGGGCAGGGGGCATTGCAGTAATGCCATTTGTACTGATGCAATATACAATTGACCATGGTGCAGGTCTTATAACGAGATCACAGTTATGGGCTATGGATTTCACAGCCAGTTACCAGGTACTGTACTACTACCTGCTTGAATTTGTAATGATATTGTTCACTTTTATCCACTTTGCTTTGACTATATTTTTTACAATCAAACTGTTCATGTGGATGAAAACAGATCATTTCCCTACTCTCATAAAGGACCCATTAAGAAATACAGGGATTCTTGCACCACTTATCTCTTATTTGATGACAATGAATGTCCTCATTGGTCCAATAAGATACTTCATACCTTTCCTGTCAGGTAATTTTGCAGCACTTTTCCTGCCTGCAATGATATTCTGGTCACTGTTCTTTGTGCTGGTAATGTTTACTGAGATAAGGCTTCTGGAAATATCTTTCAAGAACGGTTTTGACATCAATAAAATCAATTTTGGTTGGCTATTGCATCCCTTCCTGCTGGGAATGCTAACAGTTGTAGGATCGGGTATAGCTGCTATGTCCAGTAACCCGTCCATTTCAAATACAGCAGCTTTTATGTGTCTCATATCCGGTTCAATGGGAATGTTCCTGCTACTGGTAAAAATGGTTATACTTTTCAAGAGCCACTTTCAGTCCCCTGGTCTTCCGGAAAAGCACTTTCTGCCAAGTTTCCTGATTGTGATACCAAATATAACCCTCTATGCAATAAGTGGTTTCAGGCTTGGCCATTTCCTTGAAAGCACTCATGGATTTGAACTTGGTGCTTATTTCTACTTTGTAGTCGGGCTGGCCTTTGCATTTGAAATCTGGTATATGCTCTTTGGTTTTTCCCTTCTGGTAGACTACTTCAGAGAGAATCACTTCAAGGAGTTTTATGTTACCCAATGGGGCCTGATCTGTCCTCTTGTAGCATTTGCAGTTCTTGGTTCATTTGCACATAAAATAGTGTTTACCAACATCATGCTTTATGCGGTTATAGTTTTGTTTATGCTTTTGACAGTTCTGGTGTACTTTGAACTATTAAGCAAGCATATAAAATGCAGCCGTTCAAGCCACGCTACGTTGAGTTGTGCTGTATAAAGTACAAATAAAATACCGGATTTCCCGGTATGATCTTATTTTGATTTAAACTGGTACTGCCAGTTTCTTTTTCTTTTTATTTTTCAGGAATCAAGTATCCTGCCTTCAATGACAGTCACAGCTTTTCCCGAAATAAGCACTCTTTTTCCCATAACCTGGACTTTCATGTATCCTCCTCTTTCCGAAGCCTGATGTGCAGTAAAACTGTTCCCGTTCAGTTTTTTTGTCCAGTATGGTCCAAGACAGCAATGAGCAGAACCGGTGACCGGATCTTCAGCAATGCCTATGGAAGGTGCAAAAAACCGGGAAACGAAATCATATTCACCTGATGATGAAACAGATGTTACACTAATCCCTCTGCATTTGATCTTTGTAAGCCGGGAAAAGTCTGGCTTCATATTCCTGATCTCTTCTTCAGACTCAAGTTCCACAAGGTAATCAAAGGCATTTTTTCCAATATAGGCTGCTTTTTCCACGCCCAATGCTTCAAGTAGTCCTTCTGGCGCTTCAGTTTCATTTTCAGGTAGTTCCGGGAAATCAAGTTCTATCCATTCATTGTTAAGAGAAGCTTTCAGCAATCCACTTTTTGTGAAAAAGCTTAATGTTTCGTTTTTTCCAGCAAATCCTTTTTCCCACAATATGTGTGCACTGGCAAGTGTTGCATGCCCGCACATATCTACTTCTGCACCTGGTGCAAACCAGCGCAGATTGTGTCCATCCTTTTCAGGATACAGGAATGCAGTCTCCGAAACCGCCATCTCTTTTGCAACGTTCTGCATCCATTTTTCATCTGCAGGTTTATCAAGAATACAAACACCAGCCGGGTTGCCCTGGAATGGCTTATCGGTAAAGGCGTCTACCTGGTAGATTATGGTCATGTTCTTCTCTATGGTCTAAGAATTAATATTCGTTGCTCTTTGTTATTATTGGGAATTCCATCTCAGGATTTTTATGAGATGCTCAGAATCTAACTTTGTTATTACAAGCACGCTGTAATATTACAATGATAATTTTATCTGAGTTTTATGATTTCTATATTCAAATGCAATAGACATATTGCACTCAGGTAATGATATATATCGTTACTTTGTAGTAATTTTATTGATTTCATTCATGTCCCATTTTCATAGAAGGGTTGCAGAAATAGGCTTAAAGGGAATCCCAATGTTCAAAAATCCGGAGATTATTGCGAAGGCAAAAGAATCCATCATGGACTTTAACGATGAAGCAGCAAAAAGATTGCTGAGTGAGGCCATCGCTGAAGGTATTGACCCCACGGAGCTCATTGAGGAAGGATTCACAGCGGCAATGATAGATGTTGGTGAACAGTTTTGCAGCAGGTGCATTGTTTCTTCCCCATGTGATTGCAGCGGTCGATGCGATGGAGGCAGGAATTGCCATACTTTTACCTGAAATGGAAAAGATGGGTGTCAAAGCCAATTCTAAGGGTACAGTTGTCATTGGTACAATTGAAGGTGATATCCATTCTATAGGTAAAGATATTGTCGCAACGTCTCTCACGATTGCAGGATATAATGTAGTTGATCTTGGCAGGGATGTACCAATAGAGTGCTATGTGAAAACAGCAAAGGAAGTTAAAGCAGATGTTGTAGCCTCGTCAGCACTCATGACCATTACGATGATCAATCAGATACGTATAGAGGAGCAACTCAATGATGCAGGTTTCAGGCACAATGTCAAAACAATGGTGGGGGGTGCTCCTGTAACTCAGGAGTGGGCTGACAGGATTGGTGCAGATATCTATGCTGAGAATGCGGGAGATGCGGTGAACAAGATAAATGAATTGTTTGCATGAAAAATAAGTTATAAGTATGGATCGGAGTTTTTGGGAGATACAAAAGTACCCGTCTTTGCTTATCAATCTAAGGTGCGACCAAGAAATTATTTCGCAAGGTATTGAAAAATGGTTTTGATAGATTCGGAAGAACTGCTTGAAAACCTTTCATTGTTATTAAGAATATCAAGGGAATTCAAGATGCATGAAACATCTCAAGCTTACGAGGACATTATTCGCCACATAGTATTTATGGAAAATGAGAGTCTCCTGGAAGAAGGGTGCTTAAAGCACCACAATTCACCTAAAAGATCCAATTATGTGGATGATTAGCTGTTGAGATATGAGGTAGGAACTTTGCATATCATAATCTTCTCCATCTCACTCCTTCTTTTCCATCTTCTATGATGATTCCTTTTTCTTTTAACTCATCACGTATGGCATCAGATCCTGACCAGTCCTTTTCTGCACGTGCTTTTTCTCTGAGTTCGATCAGTTCATTGATCTTATCATCTGAAAGGCCGCTGTTTCCTTCTTCAGCTATCTGCTTACCATCATCTCCAAAGATTCCAAGCACATCGTTTATTTCAGAAAAGAAAGTCAGCACATTTTCAAGTTCAGCTTTTCCGGGATTTTTGTTTGCTATTATGGAATTTATCTTTCGGCTGAATACAAAGAGATTACCAACTGCTTCTCTTGTATTGAAATCATCATCCATTGAAATTATAAAACTATCTCTGGTTTCATTGATAAGTTCATTAATTATGCAGTTCTCACCAGTTTCAGAAGCACCTGAAAGTGCATGCTTTACATTTGATATTGTGTTTAACAATCTTTGCCTTGCTTTTCCGGCTTCTTCAAGTACATCTTCGCTAAAATCAATTGTACTCCTGTAATGGGTATAGACTATGAAGAACCTGATAGTGCCGGGCGGGAATTTAGCAAGTACTTCTTTGATTGTAAAGAAGTTTCCAAGGGATTTTGACATCTTCTCTTTATCAATTGTTAAAAAACCATTATGCATCCAGTACTTGCTGAATGGATGCTTTCCACTGCAGCTTTCAGACTGGTGTATTTCAGCTTCATGATGCGGGAAAATAAGATCCATGCCACCACCATGGATGTCCAGTTGGTCAGAACCATACTTCACAGACATCACTGAACATTCGATATGCCATCCAGGGCGTCCCCTTCCCCAGGGACTATCCCACCCCGGTTCATTTTCAGATGCAGTTTTCCAGAGAACAAAATCAAGCTGGTACCTTTTATCATCTTCAACATCAATACGGCATCCTGAACCTTCAAGTAGTCCTTCTACGGTCTGGTGACTCAGTACTCCTACTTTTTCTCCTGATTTGAGAAGATCGTAGTAAACGTTACCTTTTTCGGTAGGGTAAGCTGCACCATTTTTAATCAATGTTCTGATTGTTTCGATTATTTCCGGGATATGTTCAGTAACCTTTGGACGTGTGTCAGGTTCTAAAACAGAAAGTTTTCCATATCTTCTGTAAGGATTCCGTGAACTTTCTTGAAAGTTCAAAGGGGTCATCTCCAGTTTCTTTGCCCGGTCTATGACCTTGTCATCAACATCGGTTATATTGGATACGTAATTGACATTGTACTCTCTGTAAGTCAGGTATCTTCGTATCACATCAAAAGAAACATAGCTTCTTGCATGTCCAAGGTGGCAGTGATCATAGACAGTAGGGCCGCAAACGTACATATTGACATTGTTTCCCTTTAAGGGTACAAACTCTTCCAGCTCTCTTGTAAGCGTATTGTATAATTTCAGTACCACAATTAAGCTCCTGTGTAGGTAAATGCCGAGAGAGAGATTCGAACTTCCCGAAAACCGCTCTGCAGGCGGTCACATTAGCCACTCTGTCATCTCGGCACAGTAATTACAAAAAGTACAACTGTTTATTATCAGTTTACCCTATTTATCTGTTCTCATCAGTCAGGATCCGATTGTATTTTCTAGGGTATACAATAGTAAAAATATTATCATTTAATTCCTCTTTTACCAAAAAGTTATTTATAAATAGAATTAATATTTATACAAGTAGATAAAGGGTGAAACATGTTTTTACATTCAATGTTTGGTTTTTCTGAACTGGCAAAACGTGTGGATAGCATTTGTTAACCCGGATTCATAACTGACCTTTCTCAGCAAAAAAGAGAGCAAAAAGCCTTAATGAGTGCAATTCATAGATGGTCACCGGTCCACGACAGACCCTGGGGGTTTTTGCCATATGAAACAAAGCCGTATAGCATTGTTAGGCGCAGTGATCACTTTCATCATATTATATACTTTGCTGCTTCAACTCAGCCAGGTATATGAAGGAAATCTACTGGATGAACAATATGCACAGGTTGACATGCAGCTTTTCTCTTATGGGAACACTCTTACCAATCATATCAGTCAGGATATTGCTCACCTGGAGGGGAGTTGACACTTTTGTAAGGGCAAATCCTACTACTACTGAACTCTACTATAATTTCGAATCTTTTTGCATTTGGTTTGCATTCGGGAGCTTACAGCATTCGCTCCATTCAGCTTTTCCCGGTGAATGGTGATGCTTACGCTTATCCTGCATCAGATAACGTTTCTTTTATGGGGTCCAGTTATGATGTTCTTGTTGAAAATGAGCGTCCCATGATTCGCACTGATGTGGAAAAAGCTGTTCATTCCCACCAGATTGCAATAAGTGGGCCCTATGAATTAAAACAGGGAAGCACTGTAATGGTTGCACTGAAAGCGATTTATCTCGATGATGAATTCTGGGGTATGGGTGTTATTGTCCTTGACATGGAACCTTTGATAAGGGATTCAGGTTTGTATGAAGTTCCAGATAATATGGTTCTTGCGCTGCGGTCAAGCCCGGGTGAGATGCTAATTGGTTCTAATACGACTTTTAAACAGGATCCCAGAATATACAATATTGCTCTTCCGGAAGGTTCACTTGGATTTGCTGCAGTTCCTGCAGATGGATGGTAAGTGCGATAGGATCCGAGATGGATCTTGTTGAAAAGGGTGGTTTAGTAATAGTTGTACTTCTCTCTATTCTCGTTTATTTCCTTATTAACAGTTATAGTTCGCTTAAATATACGGTTGTGGAACGTACCGAATCTCTGAATGAATCCGAAAACCGTTATCAACAGTTGTTCGATAACAGTACTGATGCCCTGTTCCTTGTAGACAAAAAAGGCAGTATTCTGGATGCAAATAATGTGTCCCGGGTAGTTTATGGTTATTCGAAAAAAGAATTACTCAAAATGACCATATTTGATCTCTTTGCAACTGAGGTTCAGAAAAGTACGGTTCCTTACATTAAAGATATCCTTGATTATTCTATTCAATTCCAGTCAATCCACCTTTCAAAAACTGGAAAAGAGTTCCCTGTAGAAGTCAGTTCATCCCTGATAGAAGGCGAAAGAACCAATCCTGGTGTCCTTGTTGCAGCCCGTGACATAACAAAGAGGAAAAAATCTGAAGAAGCTCTTATAAGATCAGAAGAAATGTTTTCAAGGGTGTTTAATACAGTACCTGACAGCATTGTCCTGAATTCACCGGATGAAAAATTCATCAATGTTAATGACAGCTTTGTAAAAAACACAGGATATGGTAAAAATGATGTATTTGGTAAAACTTCAAAAGACATAGGCCTGTGGAAAGATCCTCTATTGCGGGATGAATATGTAACTAAGCTTAAAGAAGAAGGGCTTGTAAGGAATTTTGAAGCAGAGCTTGTCACAAAACCGGGGACAATAATATATGTCCTGATTTCAGGCGACAAGGTAACAATAGGTGAAGAAGAATTCTTACTAACGGTTTTCAGGGATATAACCGATCTTAAAAATACAGAAAGAGCTCTTGTGAAAACAGAATCCCTGTTAAATGAGGTAAGCAGGATTGCGCAGATCGGTGGCTGGGAGTTCGATGTTTCCACAGGTGAAGGTACGTGGACTTCAGGTGTTGCACTTATACATGACCTTGATCCGGAAGTTAAAACAAACAAGGAATTCGGACTGAGTTTTTTCTCTCCTTCTTCAAAAGAAAAACTGGAAACTGCAATTCAAAATGCTATTGAAAAATCAGAGGCATATGATGTAGAGGCAGAATTAATTTCTGACAAAGGAGTCCACAAATGGGTTCGTTCTCTTGGACGTCCGGTGTTTGAAGATGGCAAAATTGTAAAAATAATGGGTTCCTTGCAGGATATTACTGATCTTAAAGAAGCAGAGGATGAAATACGAATACTTAATTCTGAACTGGAACAACGCGTAATTGAACGCACATCCCAGCTTGAAGCTGCAAATAAAGAACTCGAAGCTTTTACCTATTCAGTATCTCATGACCTGCGTGCGCCTTTGCGTGCAATTGATGGCTTTAGCAGAATTCTTACTGAGGATTATGAAAGTGTCTTTGATGATGAAGCAAAGCGTCTATTCAGTGTTATCAGGTCTAATACTAAAAAGATGGACAAGCTGATTACAGATCTTCTTGCTCTTTCAAGGATTGGAAGAAACGAGATCAATTGTGTAGATATTGATATGACTGCCATGGTGAAATCCATATTCATTGATCTTGTTGTCCATAAGGAAGAAAATAATTTTGTGTTCAATGTTACTGATCTTCCGGAAATTTGTGCTGATCCTACTTTGATAAGGCAGTTGTGGACAAACCTGCTTTCAAATGCCATAAAATACAGCATGAAGAATGATGAAATCAAAATTGAAGTGGATTCATATTCAGAGGATGGCATGAATGTGTATTATGTTAAGGATAACGGGGTAGGATTTGATCCAAGATACAGCGAGAAAGTATTTGGAATATTCCAACGCCTTCATAATGATTCTGAATTTGAGGGTACAGGCGTGGGACTTGCCATTGTCCAGAGGATTGTCAACAGGCATGGAGGAAAGATCTGGGCTGAAGGAAAAATGAATGAGGGAGCTACATTTTATTTTCATTACCGGTAAAGGAGGCTGATCATGAGTGTGGAGAATGAAGTAGAAATTTTGTTAGTAGAAGACAACCCCAACGATGTGGAACTTGCTCTTCGTGCATTGGAAGAAAAACAACATTGCAAATAACATTGTTGTTATTAACGATGGAGAGCAGGCACTGGATTTTATTTACGGCCGTGGTAAATATGCAGGCCGGGACACAAACTCTAATCCGCGTTTAATCCTTCTTGATCTGAAACTTCCTAAAGTGGACGGCCTGAAGTACTGAAAGTGTTAAAGGAAGATACTGATAAAAAATCGATTCCTGTTGTTATGTTAACTTCGTCCAAGCAGGAATGTGATATTGTGGATAGTTACCGGCTTGGTGTTAACAGCTATATTGTAAAGCCAGTGGATTTTGATAATTTTGTTGAATCTATTAATAAGATCGGTTTTTACTGGTTGCTCCATGAACGAGTTCAAAAAATAACGGGGCAAAAAAGGATGGAAAAATATTCTGGTTTACGCATTCTGTTTGTTGAAGATATGGAGTCTGATACGGAACTGGCAAAAAGGATCTTTCAAAGCAGGAAATAAATTTGAGTCAGTAAGAGTGGAAACCAGTGAAGATTTTTCAAAACAACTTATTGAATTTGTTCCTGATATTGTAATTTCAGATTACAGCCTTCCGGTGTTTGATGGAATGCAGGCACTGCAACTATTGCTGGACTTTGATGACAGTATTCCGTTTATTGTGTCTACCGGTTCCCTTAATGAGGAAACTGCAGTTAAGTGCATGAAAGCAGGAGCAACGGATTATGTTCTTAAGGACCGTATAAAGAGACTTCCTTTTGCTGTCAGGGAAGCAATTGACAAAAAGGTAGCTTTGCAGGCAAAGGATAAGGCGGAGTGTTCCCTGCGTAAAAGCGAGGAAAGACTCAAGCTTGCAATGGAAGTTTCAGAGCACGGTTTCTGGGACTGGAATATGGATACCAATGAAGCATATTTCAGCCCTGGCTTATATTCAATGCTTGGATATAGTCCTGAAGAAATACCGGGGACTTTCGATTCCTGGCAATCTCTAGTGCACCCGGATGATAAAGAAGATGTGTTTTCAAACCTTCTTCCACAACTTACATCTCTTAAAACATTCCAGATGGATTTCAGGATGCAAAAACAGTCAGGTGAGTGGATATGGGTCACAGGCCGCGGGAAGCCTTTTGATATTGATCCAAGTGGTGTTCCTCACAGGGCTGTTGGTACTTTTATCAACATAACAAGCAGGAAAATTGCTGAAGAGCAGATGCTGCGTGCAAGAATTGCTGCAGAAGAAGCAAATAGGTATAAGAATGAGCTGCTTGCCAATATCAGTCACGAACTTAAAACACCCCTGAGCTCAGTAATAGGTTTCTCTGATGTCCTGCTTGAAGGGTTATCAGGTCCTCTTTCTCCTGTACAAAAAGATCATGTAATGACCATTCATAAGAACGGTAACAGATTGCTTGATCTTATTAATAAGATGCTCGATCTTTCAAGAATAGAATCCGGGGAAATGGATCTCACATTTGAGACATTTGATCCTGTTTATATTGTCAATGTTGTTCTTAGCAGGACAAACACGCTTGCTTCCAAAAAGAACATCTGTATTAAAACACGATTTGATCAGGATGCAGGAAGCCTCACTGCAGATACTGATAAAATAACAGCCATACTCTATAACCTCGTGGAAAACTCACTGAAATTCACACATGAGGGTGGCTCTGTACAAATAAGTACATTAAAAGAAGAACCTCATCTTATGATATCGGTTTCAGACTCCGGTATTGGTATAAAAGAAGAGGATCTGGACAGGATATTTGAGCCTTTTGTACAGGTGGACGGCTCCACGATCCGTAAGCAGGGTGGTGCTGGTCTTGGTTTAATGCTTGTCATGGAATATACCAAAATGCATAACGGAGAGGTCTATGTTTCAAGTGAATATGGAAAAGGCAGTATATTTACAGTGAAATTACCGTTGTCACCTGCTAAATACCCGGCTAAAATCAACTAAAACACAAATTAGAGCTAAAAACTTCAATCAAAGAAATAATCACTCCAGTCTGCAGACCCCGGCTTATACTCTTCTTCCAGTTCTTTTGTTTCTCCGTTTTGTAGCCCTTTAATTATTCTTTCTATTGCCCTGAGGGTTTTTTCTGCATTGACATATGTTGTATCAAGCTCAAAGACCTTTTCGCACCATTCCACCGCTTCTGCCAGTATAATGTCAAGAGCCTCTGCTTCAAGGTTTTCCCTGACCTTTTCAACCGAATAGTTTCTCTTTTCAAGCCTTTCTTTCAGTACTGGAGGTGATGTTCTCAATACTATCACAATGTCGGCTATGTGATGTGAAAGGTGGCTGTCAACTATGGTAACCGGATAGAACCTGTCCTGCAATTCAAGGACCCTGTCGTAAACAAGGTCCATATCTGCAACGACGCAGTCTTTTTCGGTATCCACTTCAGAGTAGAGCTTCTCCTCTTTGATAAGTTCGTTCAGGTGAATTACCTGATAAAAAGGGTCATTTTCAAAAAGTCCTGTAACTGAAGTTTTTCCGGTTCCTGGTGTGCCTGTGATACCGATAAGCATAGTTAACAATGTTTCTTTAAATGCTTAATTCTTGTGATTATCTTTTAAGCTAAAATTCTCGAAGGTTCTTTCCAGAATTCCTGGTTTCTCGCAGTGTTTACTGATTTTCTTGCTCCTGTCCAGCGTTTTCTCCAGGAAGGCTTCCATGG
>JAWKHE010000005.1:0-161531 GCA_041395005.1 Methanolobus sp.
CTAAAATATTTTTGCAGAGTATTGAACATATTAAAGTTTCAGAGAGCATAACCATAACGTTCTGCCAAATCTTTTGTATAGAGCTTAAACTGCTCCTTCATAGTTAAGTCCCAGTCGTTGTATTTCGGGAAATCTTTTACTTTTTTTATATTCGGTGATTCCTTTATTCTGACGACAGGTTCATTGACTTTTTTCTTTTGCATTTTTAATATACCATCTTTTGAAACATCATGAACCCCTACAAAATTAAATAACTCTAATACTTTTTCTGGATCAGTAGTCATTTCTTCCATTTTTATTGAAACCATACGTGAAGGGGCAATGGTTTTTTGAAAATCTTCTATAAACTCATTTGTAGCAGTCCATAACCAGCCCAGTTTTTCAACCTGCCCCATATTGCTCCAGTGTTTTTCATCATTCATTTTTATCCTGCCGGATTCCCAGATAGAATCACTTTTGTACCACCCCTTCCTGATTGCACTTCGGGTAAAATCCCCAGGATGCCTTTTTAGATGTACAAATTTTGAACGTTTAAACAGCTTGCTGATTTCAGGAGCATAAAATGCCATACACTGGTTTGTTTCCACATAGATTTTGTTTTTAATGTATGTATTCAAAATCAGTTCCATTCTGGCAGCATCAAACATTTTATTTAATGTAAGTGATTGCTTCTGATTATGATATGCAAAGTCACAAAAATGTTGTAACGAAGGCTCAGGTTCATGGTAAGAATCTACTAATTTAGACTTGTTAAGTAACAATGAACTGAATTTAGTACCAGTCCTGCCTGTTGAAAGAACAAATACTGGCTCAAAAGTATCATACATTTCTTTTATTGTAAAAGAATCAGTTTCATGTATTGATGAAAACTTATAACTATTCAGATTAGATACGTAATCCGCCTTGTGTTTTACAAAATTATAGTTCAAATCAACAATTTTTTTGATGTTTCGATATAGCATAATTTTCTCCTCATTATTCACCAGATCACAGCAAAGATTGGTATATGCACCATTATCATGCTAGACAAAATCCTGATTATCAGACTTTAATATAAACATACTTAACAAAAAAAGGCAGAAAACAACTTTAAATTAGAAAACAAAGCTTCAATAAAGCTTTGTAGCATATTATAAACTTTAAATGCCAGTAATTAATGTATCATTTTTAAGTATTTTAGACTCCATAGAAAACTGCTGCAATTAATCTGCTATGAAACCATACATCACTTTTATTAAGCCCGAAAAGTAAGATATATGAGGGGGTTAAAAAATGCTCATTCAACAGATATTTACTGAAAAGATAGCACATAGCTCTTACATAGTTGCAGGAGACAAAAATTGTGCAATAATAGATCCAAGAAGAGATATTGAAATATACATTGAGATGACAAGGGAGCTTGGTGTGAAGATAACACATATACTGGAAACACACCTGCATGCAGATTTCATTTCAGGACACATAGATCTTGCACACAGGACAGGAGCACCGATATATGCCCCTGAGTCAGCAAACTGTGATTTTGAGTACATCCCCCTTGTTGAGGGTAATTCTTTTTCCATAGAAAACATAAAATTTGATATTCTGGAAACACCCGGACACACACCTGAACACATCTCCTATGTTGTCACTGATACTTCCCGGGGAGAAGAACCTGTTGCATTGTTTTGTGGAGACACAATGTTTGTAGGAGATGTGGGAAGACCAGACCTGTTTCCCGGAAGAGCAGAGGAGCTGGCTTCAAAATTGTACGATACCCTGAATGAAAAATTGCTCAAATTACCGGATTTTTGCGAGATTTATCCCGCCCATGGCGCAGGATCGCTTTGCGGGAGGGCAATGGCATCAAAAAGAAGCAGCACACTTGGTTATGAGAAAAAATTCAATTATGCCCTGAAAATAAAAAGCCGGGAAGAATTCATTGAATCATTAACTACAAATATGCCCGATGCACCGGATCATTTCAGTCGTTGTACCGATATTAATCGCACAGGGCCTGAGGAAACTAAAAATATTCCTTTGCCAGAAGCTTTTGACAACTCAAGGTTCAGGGAAAAAATGAGTGAGAAAACTGTCCTGGATGTACGCAGTTTTGAGGCTTTCGGAGGACAGCATATACCCCTCTCATACAATATTGACATAAATTCAAATTTCCCTACATATGCTGGCTGGCTCTTGCCTCCAGATAAAGATATACTGATTGTTGCAGACAATTACCCCCAGGCATTTAACGCCTGCGTGCAACTGCACAGGGTGGGACATGACAGGGTTTCAGGATACCTTGAAGAAGGAATGTATGGATGGGTAACAGAAGGACTTACGGCAAATCATGTACCCCAGGTATCATCGGAAGAACTTCACAAAAGGATTAAAGATGGAGACAGAGTCACAATTCTTGATGTCCGTGCTGCTTCCGAATATGAAGATTTCCATATTGAAGGAGCCGTAAACATACCAGTCCATGAACTCAGAGAACGCCACACAGAACTTGAACCTGATAAAGAAATAATAATCATATGTGGTTCAGGACACAGATCAAGTATGGGATGCAGTTTACTTCTGCAAAAAGGATTCACCAGTGTAACGAATGCAGCAGGAGGAATGACAGGCTATGCTGCTGCAGGCTACGGACCTGAGTGTCCTATGTGCGTACTCCCGTGGGCACCGTTCAAAAACAGGTAATTAGAGGGATAAGCTTTCAGTCATCCACATTTTTAAACTGCAAATCATTAATTGAATGGCAATCCCCTGTAAGTGAAAATGTCTTTCACAACATAGATGAAATCGATAATTTCATCGATGGATACCAGTAGAAGAATCAGTATCAGAAGTGCTATAATTAGTTCCGAGTAGTCCGGAAGTGACTGCACCACATGATTAAAGGTGCCTATGTGACCATTTGCAGAGTGTGCCATAATGCCACCTATATAAATCTCTGCAATAATGAAATAAAAACATACCGGTGAATCCTCATGATTTATTATTATAATACATAATCTTACAATTATTCATGAGAAAAGTGTGTAGTTAAACCGAAAAAGTGCTTGCAACTGAATATGTTAAAATTTATATTATAAATAAATTCACCCAGTTTTATATATCATGACAAATATATTCATGCTGTACCCTAGTTACTAGTCATGGGGTGGATGTGAAAAAATGAGTTGTAGCAAACAATATTTGGAAAAGTACAAAGAATAATATTCCTTGTATTTTTATCAACTGCGATACTGTTGCTGATCAATCCGGTAGCTTCGGCAACATCTATCCAGAAGTTCAGTATCGATGGAAGAACATACGGAGCCGGAGACACAATGAGTGTTACCGGTGAAATAGAAAATGGTGATGATGCAGGAGAGGTAAAAATAATAATCTGGCCTACCGGCTATGAATTCAGTGACCCCGGTAATCAGACATCAAACAAAACCATCACAGCATCAGATGGAGAATTCTCAACTACAATGAATACACCGGATATCACAGGTGACTATACAGTAGTTGCCGTGGATATAGAAACCGGTGCAATCTCTCCTTATCTATATATGACAGTCGTAGGACTGGATGATCCTCAAACCATCGAGTAATCTTCACTGAAGGCGAAATAATCAGTGTTCCATTATCTGCTGATCATGGGATCAATGGATCTCTTAACCAGAGCAAGACAGGAGGAACGGCTATTCTTGGAAGTACCACATATTACTTCCTGGTTTCAGATGAGGAAGTCGCCTATGTTGATGATGATTCTTATATGAATCTTGGTTCTGACAGCAATGGCATGGACGTCATAGGAAATCTTGTGAAGGCTCCAAGATAAAACTGAATGGAATCGGATACAAATTTGTAAACATCAACATGGAGAATGGAATAACACTGGCAAAGACAGTCACACCAAGCTTCACTGGTGATCAAAGCGTCAATGTCACAATTCTGGCACTCAACGCCAGTGGAGTACCTGTTGAAAGTACCATAACACTTGAAAAACTGAAAGATGACGGAACGTCCATATCTAGCATGGAACTCATAACAAACTCCATGGGACTTAACACATCTACAATGAATGTTTCCAGCACTGCCGGTACCTACCACCTGGTAGCAGAGGATATCGGGCACATATCATATGTTGTTAACACAATGAATATGTTCGGTGATATGCTCTCAACCGAGGACATACCAAAACACACATTCACCCGTGGAGAATCAATAGTACCGGTTGTGTACCTCACAAGCCTCAGTTCAGGAGAACCAATTTCCACTGCAACAGTAACTGCTGAAATCAGGTGTAAGAACAATGACGCTTATCTCAACGAACTTGAGCTGGAATATGACGATGAGATCGGTGCATATACTGAAGAATATGAGATACCTGATGATGAAGAGATAACACATATTATGTGGAATATGAAGCTGTTACAAACAGCCAGACACAGAAAGCCTATACCAGTTATAACATAAAGTCATACGAGATATTCTGAAAGTCATCTCAAAAAATGATGGAGAAAGTGACGGTTTTGCACCAGGAGAAGAAGCATTCCTGGTTATAGCAGGAACAAACCTAGTGATGGAGATGACATTGACTTTGAAGAACTTACAGACCTTGATAGTGAAAGATTCAGGCTTAATACCGACACCAATGGAGATGTATTCAACGCAGACTGGTCACTTATGAATTCAAGTACCTTCTTCGACTATGCATCCGTACCGTCGGACATACAGGAAGAAGTTGAGCAGACAATAGGGGATACATTTACAGTAATTAAGTTCCTGCACCTTCTGATACGGGAATATATGATGTGCTGGTAAAAGTGAACATCACACAATGGAACACTGCAGGAAGAAGTATTGTTGTGCAGGATCTTTTCGTACACGGAGAACCAGTCAACAAGTTGGGATGGTTCAGCCCTACTGTAGCTCCTAACGCCACAGCAAGAATAATGATCACTGCATTTGACCCATCCACAGGGTCCGAGATCCCTACATCGGACATCAATGATGCAGGACTATAGAAGTGTGGAGTGACAGCGCTGCCGAAGTTGTAACCGACTACATGGAAGACCCCGTAGTAACAAGTATCAATGTACCATATATGGGTGAGAAGAAAGTCTGAGGTTCAATGTCACAGACTCATACCTGGGATTCCACCATGTCAGGTTCTGGGTCAACGCCACTGTGGACGGTACACCTAAAACAGTAATCGGTGACGCCTGGTTCGATGAAAAACTGTATAAAATCAAAGCAAATCCGGTTTTGACGAAGAATCCAACATGTACAGGACATTCGGTGCAGATGATACCATCGAGCTTTCAGTACATGTACAGGACATCAGCGGAAATAACGTGTCATCTGCTTCACTGGAAGTTGAAAATGTAAGATATTCAATGACAGGAGAAATAATCTCAATCACGGATTCATCAAGCTCTGTTACTACAGATTCAAATGGAGATGCCACTGTAAGCATTTCAGCATCTGACAGTCTCAAGTCAGGATCCTACGGCGTAAGATTAAAATGACAACACAGGATGGAATAGTTGATTACGGCAACGGATGGTTCGAGGTCAGCAATTTCATATTCTACCCATATTCATCTTCATGGGAAGCAGGCATCGATCAACCAATTAACTTTACCCTGAACGCTTTTGACAGTAGTTTCGATCCAAAGACAGTGAGTATCACCCTGACAAAAGATCATCTCCAGAGGTGACTGGGACATGATGACACCACCGACAACATACGATGAACCAAATATCGAAATTGGAACCATCAATGGTATCGGATACTACGAATATCCCGGTCTTTCCAGAGGAGGAAACTTTGAATTCATTTTCGAAGCTACCGATGGAGAATCCACGGAAGTCGGAAGTGCATGGGTACATTCCACACCATTTGTCGCATGGGTCGATTCAAACGGCAGATCTGAATTCCCGAACTAACAGTTTCATCAACATAACAGTAGTAGCATCAGATGACCAGATGTGGGGAAGCAATTCCCATAATATCACAAATGTAACTGTAGAAAAAGTGATGCAGGAAGGAATGTGGACCACCAGCTACAAGACTAAGAGCCAGATGGCCGAGATCACTACTACCGAAGCAGGCGTAAATCCTAACGAGATAAATGTGTCCATCAACACAACCGGATGGGGACAGGGCGCCTACATGATGAGACTTAGTGTCACAGATGATGAAGACGATGATGTTTTCACTGATTACTGGTTCCAGCTTAAGCTTGCCAGTGTTACTGTCACCAATCCAATGAGTGTGAGCGTAGTGCAGCTCAGTACTACACCAATGTTGCATCCATTAATGCCACAGAGGATATACTCATAAAACAGAACTATTTGCGAAGTATTGGTAACGTAAGTGCAGGAAAGGTCGACGGAAGGGTCATTGGCGGAAACGACATATCACCTATCACAAGCAGTTATGCAATAATGGGTGATGATTTGTGGAACCACAGTCTAGTACCATACTATACTATGGTGGTTATTGACACCGCTCATGATACGACATACATCGAATATGAGAATATAACAGATAGTTACAACATAATAGGTGATCTTTCAGACGATACAACAACACAGGTATTCAATGCATCGAAGGTTCGTCGTTCATCGACCACACCGGAAGGAACGGATATCACAGATATCAAGTCAGACGGAACTATTACCCTGGAAGGACAGAATACACTGAAAAACGGTGTTCTACTAAACCAGAGCATCATGAACATGAGTAAGTCAGGCAGATTCCTGATGAGCAATTTCAATGATGCAGAATGGCTGAATATCGATCTGGACGGGGACGAGAATACTTCGAAGACAACTACCTCATACTGATGGCAGATTCAACTACATCAGGAATATATGACAAAGTGCTGATAAGTAACTCATACAACTTCTCTGCAGGATATATCGACGCAAGTGCCGGTGAAGCAATTCAGTTTGGCGGAGACCCGATATACCTGCTCAGCAACAAGTACCAGGCATCAACATACAACCTTCAGTTCAGCACTTATTGCGAAGGATGGAATGGAATGAGCCTTGGAACTTTCCGTAATGGCTCCGTCATTAGGTACCATTCCTTGTGACAACACCAGAGGAGAACCTCTTGCAAACAAGGAAGTAAAGATCGACTACCTGATAGATGAAAGCAAAGTAGTGTATGAACTGGACAATGTGAACACAACCACAAACTCCGCAGGATTAGCACTTCTTGAGATCGATTCATCCGCATCAAGCGTACCGGTCGGTTCATGGATGATTCACTACAATGTCACCATTGGAAGCGAGTATGCTGTTGCAAATGAAGAAATGTTCTGGGAACTTACACGCTTTAATCTGCGTAATTTTGTTGTTTCAGGTTCAATAGGAACTCCGGGGAATATCGACCTCATTAAACTGAGCGACGATAATGCTGAGGATGGACTGCCAGGAAACAATATGCTTCTTGCATACGGAGATGAGATGAGTTTTGTGAAGGGAATATCCGGTGATGGCTATGGTGGACCAGCTGATGTCTGGAAACTTAACTGGCGCTTTCAATGACTGGTATTATAACATAACCGCACACTCATTCAACTATTCCACAGATGGCGGAGTGACATTTGAAGCGGGAGATATTGGTGCTGGTTCATACATCAATTCAAGTGGTGCAATAGTCAATGTCGAGTACAATGTTACTCAGGTAGATGACCCGGGTACTACCATACTTCTGAACCTGAGCGAGAGCACATTACTCTACGATGACTTGTGGAACTTCACCATGACAGAATCATCCGACGGAATAGCAACTCTGGAGATGACATATGCGGAATGGGCCATGGACAATTCCCGGATATACCGAGGATTCAGGACCAGAAATAGAATACTTTAACGTTGGAATGCCATACAACATGGGCGGATTGGAATTCGAAGTCACAAGTGTGACAGACGACAATATGACCATTTCCTGAGGTATCCAATGATAATCGTTTCCATGGAAGCAGCGGATACGATTAAAGATGGAGACACTTCAAACGGAGAAACAAGTGATTCTTCCGCAGCTATTTCAAAGGTGAACTTCAACAGCCAGGATTATTACATCATTGGCTACGAAGATGAATCAGGCACCATGTATGACCTGATGCCTGACTACTACATGGACACAAAGGACAGCGTGCTTGTTAGAATGCAAGTGACTTCAGCGATGCAAACTCATACCACATAGGAGAAAGTATCGATGAATTCAATGGTTACTATGCAGCATCCGTATCCATGTATGGTGCAAAGTTCATACTGTTCAACGGTAGTGTGACACAGGTGTACCCGGTACCTGAATGGGTTGCAGATAACATGATATTCTACACCGGCACATTCAGCGATGCAGATATCGGAATAGATATTGCTTCTGCAGGAAACATCTTTGACGAAGGTGAAGAACCGGAAGGTGTAGGAGAAATAACATCTGATGACAGATATCACATATTACTCATTGATGCCCTGTCAAATGGAATCGACATACCTACCGAGGCAGTCTATGATGATGATGCTGATCTTACAACATTAAGAGACTGGCAGAATTACATGGACCTGGATTCCGTATATGACCTGTACACAACTGAACAGGGATATGGAGACTCAATTCCGGAATTCATGGGAGAGACCATTGTTACTGTGAACATGTCTGAAAGAACAGCTTACGAAATAGGTACAGGCAATATGGAAAGCTGGCCGCTATCGTTCCCTACCCTTCGTATAAATGACAGTGCAGATACTGCAACACTGAAGTCTTTCGCACCTGCTACTGAACTTGAGGTGAATGACACAATTACAATATTTGTAACTGCAAAGGACTTTGACGGAACGCCTATTGAAGGTACTGCCGAACTTGATTCATTGAAGATGACATTTGGCGGAACATTCCAGGAAGGAACAGCCGAAGATCTGCCGATCACATGGGACATGAGCGATGAAATGATCAATGCTACCCTTGTAGATGGTGAAGGTATCCTCCAGATACAGCCTGATGAAATGGAAGATATGGACTATGATTTCGGAGAGTTCATCGCATTTGTCACCGTAAATAAAGAATCCGGTGGAGAAGAGATACTGAAGATAAACTTCTACAGAATGAACTATGATAGAATGTACATGTATGATGAAATGGAAGGAGATGAGATGGGAGGTGAATATTAGTGCTAGTTAGACGAATGGCTTTGCTTTTATTGGCCATTTTTATTGCAGTGGGAACTATTTCCACTGCTTCAGCAACTGCTTCCCTTAGTATAGGAACTATCAGTTATGATAGTAGTGTTGTGAAGGATGAAAGTGTAACCATTACTTCAACTGTGACTGCTGCAAGTGTGTCCGGCACACTTACTGCGGACCTGACACTTACAGATAACTCAGGACAGTTCACAGTACCAAGTTCAACAAAACAGGTGCAGTTCACAAGTGATGGTACTAAATCCGTATCATGGACTGTAACTGCCGCATCGACCGGTACAAATTCAGCACCATTTACAATATCAGTGTCAGGTGACGACGGAAGCAGCAATGCCAAGATCTCATCCACTGCAATCACTGTAAAGGACAGACCTGTATTGACCATTGATTCCAGCACTGATGTATCATCGGTCACCACAGGAGATGACGTTGTTATCAGTTACGTGGTGTCCAACAGTGCATCATCCGGTGCCGCAGATGCTACAAATGTAAAAGTTGACCTGACAATGCCAACCGGATGGAGTCTCAGCAGCGGAACAGATCCTGCAACCCTTGGAACCATAGCACCTACCGCATCAAGTTCTGGGTCATGGACTGTAACTGCTGACAGTCCTTCTACAAGCAACACATTCACCCTCACAGTGACATCAACCATACCAGGAGGCACTGTATCAACAACTGAATCAGTCACCGGAACTCCATCCAGCTCTTCCTCTACATCATCCAGTAGTGGTGGTGGTGGCGGTGGAGGAGGAGGTTCCACCGGCGAAACATATGAAAACATTGCCCTGAAAGATGTCAAGAAAGTTTATGTGAAGAAAGATGTGAAGTCACTTTATGAGTTCCCTGATGAAGAGAACCCAATAAAGGAAATTTCATTCATGCCTCTTGTCAATGCAGGATATACTGATGTGACCATCGAGGTACTACACGACAAATCAACATTTGCAAGCACTAAACCAAATGGTGATGTGTACAGGTACATGAACATCTGGGTAGGAAAGACCGGATGGGCAAGCTCCAGCACAATATCTGAACCTCAGATCTCCTTTGCAGTCGAGAAGGCATGGCTCAGTGAGAATGGTATTGATGCTGCAAATGTCAGACTGATGAGATATACCACGCAATGGGACGAACTTGAGACAGAGGTCACGGACGAGGACGACGATTACGTCTACTTCACCGCATTGACCCCGGGATTCTCACCATTTGCCATTGCAGTGCCTGGAGAAGAAGTTAACACAGAAGCTGAAACAGAAACTGTTGTTGAGACTGAGACCACAGAGGAAACGACAATGGTAACTGAAGAAGCAGAAGAGGAAACTGCTGAAGAAAGCTCAGGTATTCCAGGATTTGAAGCAATGACACTTGTTTCAATGCTTGGACTGGCATTCATCATAAGGAGATTTAAAGAGTAAAACAGAGAACAGATTGAACGATTTTAACCGGCGAGCATTTATTTGCTCCCGGATGCTTTTATTTTTGGTTTGAGAATTTCGTTTTGGCCTTTGTTTTTGTTTTCAGGTCTACGATTTATAGCTCTGTAGATTCCTGCCTGTACTTTTTGTACAAGTTTCCTGTAAAATTCTCAGCATAAATGCATTATTGTCTGTATAGCAGCATTAGAACGTGCCGCCTTCGGCGGATGGTTACTTCAGTTTTTGCTTGCCGGTCGTTTTCGCGGAGATGAAAATTAACCCGGTTTACTGTACCATTTTGATAAGACCTTCTTTCTCTTTCTGCAAGAGAAGATCCACTAGTTCATCCCAGATTGACCGGATTCCCTCTGAGAATTTCCCTTCAGAATATTCAACCACTGATTTCCCGGCTACCATGGCTTCGATAACTACATTGTCATATGGAAGCATCCCAAGTAACAGGAATGGCTTCTTTTTTGCAATATTCAACAATAGAAGCTGAAAGCCTGTCATTAATATCACATTTATTGATGCAGACTGCAACAGGTATCCTGAAATGCTGTGCCACCTGCACAACTCTTTCAAGGTCGTGTACACCAGATTTTGTAGGTTCTGTGACCACAAGCACCAGATCAGTTCCTGTGATGGCAGCTATGACAGCACATCCGGTCCCCGGAGGACCATCAATGATTATCATATCCTTGCCGCTTTGTTCTGCAAACTCTGAGGCACGTCTGCGCACATCAGAGACTAGTTTTCCGCTGGCTTCTTCACCGACACCGAGTTTTGCATGAACTAAGGGGCCGAATCTCGTATTGGATGAATAGTACTCACCGGCTTTCTTTGCGACCATACTGACAGCTCCTTCGGGGCAGACATGCTCACACACGCCGCATCCTTCACATTTATAGGTGTCAACTACTTTATCAGAATCGATTGCATCAAACCTGCAGGAAGAAATACAGATACCGCAATCGATACACAGTTCCTTATCAATGAAAGCAACATCCATACCGTAGAAATCATGGGTTTTGGATACCTCGGGCTGCAATATCAGATGCATGTCGGCAGCATCAACATCACAATCAGCAATAACTGCATTTTCTGCAAGTGCTGCAAATGAAGATGATATCGTGGTTTTACCCGTGCCACCCTTGCCACTTATAACAGTTACCTGTTTTACCATTCAGGCACCCCTGCATTTTACTGCCCTGCAAATATCACGGCACATATCACGGAAATTATTTTTCCATGCAGGTATTTCCTCAACAAATGGAATTCCTCTTGAATACATAACAGCTATTTCCCTGTCATACGGAATTTTCATGAGGACAGGTATGTTTTCTTCATGACAATAGGCTTCAACCTCATTATTACCCATACCGTGCCTGTTAATCACGACTCCGAATGGAACATCCAGCTGCCTCACAACATCCACTGCAAGCCTTAGATCGTTTAATCCAAAGGGTGTTGGTTCAGTTACAAGCACACAGTAATCCATGTCAGCAACAGATGCTATGACAGGACAGGCGGTCCCCGGAGGAGAGTCAATGACCGCAACTGTACTTTCATCAACGTGCGCCTGTAACTGCCTGATAACAGGTGTCGCCATTGGCTCCCCAATGTTGAGAACTCCCTGTAGAAGTTCTATCCTGAAATGATCATCTGTGCCTTTTTCAATAACACCTATTTTCCTCCTGTTTTCTGAAATGGCATTTTCAGGACATACCATTACGCAGCCACCGCAGCCATGGCATAATTTTGGGAAGAGCATGACAGTTTTGGTAGTTTAGCTATCGCATTGTACTGGCAGAAATCCGCACATCTGCCACACAAGGTGCATTTTGAAGTATCGATTTTAGGAACTGTTATTGTAACATCTTCCTTCCTTTCAAGATCAAAACCCAGAAAGAGATTACAATTCGGCTCTTCAACATCGCAGTCCAGCAGCTGTGCATTTCCCAAGGAAAGGGCAAAGTTCACAGCTACCGTTGTCTTGCCCGTGCCACCTTTTCCACTTGCGATAGCTATTTTCATTTATGCTACGTCCCTAAAATTAATGGCAGTGACCATCGTGGTCATGGTCGTGACCGTGCCCTGCGCATGAGTTATCCTGTGTAGCCTTTGAAAGACTGTTTCCTTCCCATGCACTGATAGCATCCTGATACTGCCTGTTGCACCGATGAAAACATCAATTCCATACTGTTCAAACATCACAACAGCCTTTCTTCCAAGACCGCCACAGAGCATAATATCAACTGACTCCTTTGCCATGATCTCAGGTGGAAGGCCTGTGCCGCCATTATGCTCACTTGTGTTTGAAATGACTGAAACTTCCTTTGATTCTGTGTCGTACAATGTGTAGTAAGGTACTTTTCCAAAGTGCTGGCCTACTGCATCATCTATTCCGTTCTGTCCCATTGATGGTATACATAATTTCATCTTTTAACCTCTTGTTCGATTCTCGATTTTCTTTGTTATAAAAATTAAACATATTATTTGCGGGATTTACCCGGAGAGTTTGCAGATTCCATCACTTCCAGTGAACCATCATTATAAGCATTCATAGCCTCAGTAACTGAGCCCTGGGAAAATACCATAATACCAATATTTTCAGCTGAAAGCAGTGAGAATGCATTAGGTCCGACACTGCCGGTTATCAGTACATCAATTCCTTTCCCGATAACCTGCTGTGCTGCCTGCACACCTGCACCTCCGGAAGCAGAACCCTGTCCGTTTGCCATGGATTCTTCTTCCATAGTTTCAGAGTCTACTATTACGAAGTATTCACATCTGCCAAAGTGAGGATTAACAGCTGCCTGCTTGCCGGGATTTTTTGCTGTCACACATATCTTCATTATAATTCCCTCATATGAGTAATAAACAATAAACACATATGAGATTAAATATATAAAGATTGCCGGTGAATATATAAACATAAACTCATACGAGAGAAATAGGACAAAGCAATTTTTTCATGATTTAAAGCACAAAAGGGAATAAATACATAAATGTTTCCACAAACAAATAAATATCACATTACTTAATGAGTGCATAACAATGACTTGCAGAGGAAGACCCAAATCACCCAGAAGAGTCGAATGCTCACCGGAAGTACTCTACTTTAAACCACGAGGAGTGCCTCTTAAAGAGCTGGAAACCGTGTCCCTTGCCATAGAAGAACTTGAAGCCCTGAGGCTGGCAGATCTTGTTGGATTGCAACAGGAAGAAGCAGCAGTTAGCATGGGCATCTCAAGGAGAGCTTTCTGGCAGGATCTTCAGAATGCAAGAAAAAAAGTAGCCACTGCCCTCATTGAAGGTAAAGCCATAGAGATTGCAGGTAAAGAAACTGACACTGAGGAATAACTACCATACATTAAGGATTAGTATTAGCAGAATTATCAACGATTTTTAAATATAAAATTTCAAAGGAGATCCATATGACACAGAAAATCCAGACTACAGATGATCTTTTAAAGAAGGCAGAAGAGCCGAAGCTCATCAGGAACATGAGAGCCATTAAAAAGAAAATAATGGTCATGAGCGGCAAAGGCGGAGTTGGAAAAAGTACTGTTGCAGCAAACCTGGCAGCAAGACTTGCAGAAAGAGGACATAAAGTTGGACTCCTTGATGCAGATATACACGGTCCGAGCATCCCCAAGATGTTTGGCATCGAAGACACAAGACCTGATGTTGATGAGAATGGCATTGTCCCGATCAGCGTGACAGAAAACCTTGTTGTAATGTCAGTGGCACTTCTCCTCGAGGATAAGGATGCCCCGGTCATATGGAGAGGTCCTGCAAAAATGGCAGCAATCAAACAGTTCCTTGAGGACGTATCCTGGGGAAATCTGGACTACCTTATTGTTGACCTGCCACCCGGCACAGGTGATGAACCACTTAGTATTGCACAGCTCATTGAGAAAATGGAAGGTGCTGTCGTTGTTACAACCCCGCAGGATGTAGCACTGGTCAGTGTAAGGAAGTCAATCAAATTTGCAGAAATCCTCAAGGTTCCTGTAATTGGAATTGTGGAAAACATGAGTGGAATCATCTGCCCGCACTGTGATGAAATGATCGACCTTTTTGGAAAAGGAGGTGTGGAAAAAGCAGCATCTGACTTTAATGTCTCAATTCTCGGGGAACTTCCAATGGATCCCAAGATTGCAGAAATTGAAGATAGTGGAAAGGTTCACACAGACATCAATGAAGAGATGCTCTGGGGAAAGAACTTTGCTGCCATAGTTGATTCAGTCGAGAATTTCAAGAAATAAGAATACTTTTTTCCGGAAGAGATTCACTCTTCCATTTTCTGATTTTTAATGTTTTTATCTCAACTAGTATATATACTAAAACAACAGACCTTTTAATATGGAAGTGGGTGACAACAGTAAAGTCGACAGGCTCGACTTCAGGGATCCCACAGAACTTGTGGACGATGTTCTCCTGAAGAGTAGCTGGCTGCTTAATGAAAATTCTAATACGCGCCTGAGTCCTTCCCTTATTGACCTGCACATTGCAGCCCAGGTAAAGAAACGATACGCACTTGAAAAGCTCTACTCAAAAGAAAGTTCAAGGGCACACACAGAAGGACTGATACACATACATGACCTGCACAGTCCTTTCACACCATATTGTAATGGAATTGATGCAAGAATATTCCTCAGGGACGGGCTGAGATTCCCGGATACTACAAGCCTTCCTGCAAAGCGTTTTGAATCCGCCCTGTACCACGCAATGTCCTTTATGGTTCACTCACAACAGTTCTTTGCCGGAGCACAGGCAATTGATATGCTAAACTGGATGCTTGCTCCACACCTTCATTATGATATAATTGACGAAGAACATCTCAGGCAGATAGTGCAAGGATTCGTTTTCCAGATGAACCAGTCCAATCGTATAGGCGCCCAGAGTGCTTTTACAAATATTGGGCTGCGTATTACCTGCCCACCCATCCTTGCAGACCAGAAGGCTGTTTTTGGAGGAAAGGAACTCAACGAGGAGTATTCCTGCTTTGAGGATGAAGCAAGAACTATCTACAAAGTCATAATGGAAGTTGCTGAAAAAGGAGATGGACATGGATGCCCTTTCACTTTCCCGCTGATAACAACAGCAATTACAAATGACCTGGATTTCGATGACCCATTATGGAACCTTACCATGAAGGCAACCGCGTCCACAGGTGCTCCATATTTCCTGAATCTTCGGGCTGATTACCTTGCCGATGAAACAGTACATGCCATGTGCTGCCGTCTTTTGCAAAACACACAGGAGGAGTGTGGAATGCAGGAGGAATGGGAAATGGTTCCAACAAAGTAATATCAATTAATCTTCCCGGTGTTGCTTTGAGAGCAAAGGATACGGACAGCTTCTTTGAGGAACTTGACAGGACCATGGAAATCAGCAGGCAGGCACTGCTCGATGGAAACAAAATAATTAAAAAAGCATTATATGAATGGAACATTCTGCCGTGGCTATTGATGAGAACAGAGGATCAAGTGCCATATTATGAGTTTGGGAAACGACACCTGACATTCGGGGTTGTCGGACTTAACGAATGTATCATGAATCTCACCGGACAAACAATTCAGGAAGAACAGGAAACAGGGATTAAAATTATCGAATATATTGCAAACAGAATCGAACAGTTCTCAAGGGACGATGAAATCAGCTATACGCTGGAACAGACACCTGCGGAAAGTACAGCACATCGTTTTGCCATGATTGACCTGCTGAAATACATGGAAAAGGCAAGCATTCAGGGGACTGAGGATGCACCATACTACACAAACTCAAGTCACGTGCCATACAAAACTGAGACTTCACTTATCAACCGTATAAATGTTGAGGCAAAATTCCATCCTTACTTCACCGGAGGTACCATTTGCCACATATGGATGGGAGAAAGTTACCCGGAGCCTGGAGGTCTTTCCGGGTTTATTGAAGGTATTTCGAAGACAGAGCTTGCATATTTCTGCTTCTCCCCTGATTTTTCAATATGCACCAACGGCCATAGTTCAAGGGGACTTCAGGAAGAATGCCCGCAGTGTCATGGGAAAATTGTTGATCATATTTCCAGGGTTACAGGCTATTATGGGCATGTAAATAACTGGAATCCCGGAAAAATAAGCGAATATGAGGAGCGACACCGATACAGGATGGATTGTAAGCGGAAAGGTAAATAAATTTCCGGAACATCAGGAAAGTATGGATTTCAGGAGTGAAACAACTTTTGAATGGCTTTATTCACAGGAGATAACAACAGTAAAAGACCTGTCACGTCTTGTTCAGGCGAGCCATCTCTGGAATGAAGAAAATAACTGCAGGGAAAAAACTTGTGAGTCTTAAAACTGAAGATTCATGGAACTCCGACCTGAGAGACACTTCACGTGCTGCTTCTGCCCTGGCACTTACAGGTACTGTTTATCCAGAGGTTGGAAAATGGTTGCTTGACAGGCAGAAAGATGGCAGCTGGAATGAAGATGTTTATGACAGCACCTATGCTTTGACAGCGCTTGCTGACATGGGACATTACAATGAAGAAGCCTGCAGGTGGCTTATTGATAACTACGGGGAAAAATGGGAACATCCTGGAACTACTTCCCTTATAATCACAGCTCTTTTTAAAACAGGAAAAAATAAGGGAAAAAATGAGTACAGGGATTTTATCAGGGAACGTGCTGAATGGATACTTTCCCAGAGAGAAAATGGCAGTGCATGGAAAACACCTGCAACCAGCAATCTTGTAATCCAGTCACTGGTTCTTGCAGGCTATAAAGAAGACTGTTTGGAACCTCTCAAATGGGTACTTTCTAAAATGAACAGTAATGCTTCATGGGGAAAAGACAACGGGGACATTAACACAACATCCCTGACACTTATTACAATCAGAAGCTTTCAAAAGTAAGACTTGATTTTTATCTTTCAGGCATCAGAATATGAATGGTAGTCCCTTCACCTTTCGTGCTTTCAGCCCATATGCTTCCTTTATGGGCTTCAATTATCTTCTTGCAGATATACAGGCCAAGACCATTTCCACCGTATTTGCGGGTTGATGAACCATCAACCTGATGGAACCTGTTGAATATCTCAGGGAGTTCGTTTTCAGAAATACCTATACCATCATCTTTAATCTGAATATGGATATTATGATCATCCTGAAGTACTGCAGATATCTCTATTTTCCCCTTTTCATGTGTGAATTTTATGGAATTATCAAGTATGTTTATGAATACCTCTTCCAGGTAATTCAGGTCACCATTGATAAGAGGAATGTTATCCGCAATTGATATTTCTACTTCCTGCTTCTTACTCTTTATTTCAGGAGACCTGTCGTGTAATGCAGAATCTATTATTTCCGATACTCTGAGAGGAACAAAGGTATATTCAACATTTCCACCTTCGGTTATGCTGACATAAAGCAGGGAATCTATCAGTCTTCTGAGCCTTTCAGAGCTGAGCATCATCTTCTCGACTGCATCCTTCTGTTTCTGGTTAAGTTCCCCAAGTGCACCTTCGTACATGAGTTCACTATAGCCTTTTATCGGGATCAGTGGAGTTTTAAGCTCATGTCTTAAGTTGGAAATAAATTCATCTTTCATCTTATCAAGGGACTTCAGCTCTTCGTTGGCACGTGAAAGTTCATCAGCATACTGATTTAATGCTTCTTCTGCGGCTTTACGTTCTGTAAAGTCCTCAACAACACACACACCGCCCATGAATTTTCCTTCATCTGATATAACAGGACTGAATTCAGCCTTAATAGGAATAACTTTATCGGAGAATGGAGAATTGAAATCATCTTCATACCTTGCAGGAATACCTGCAAGAACCTGCCTGATGGCCTTCTTAATAGAATTATCATCTTCAAATGACTCTATTATGTTAAAGCCTATTATCTTTGATATCACACTTCCCTCAGGAACATCAAGAATTTTTACAAGATTCTCATTGCACTGGGTTATTACCCCATGCTCGTCAAAATGGAAAATACCAAGAGGAGATTTCTCAAACATCATACGATACTTGTTCTTCGCAATGCTTGTCAACCTCTCTTTCATCTTCCTCTGGGAAATATCGTTGATAATAGCACCGTGGAAAATGTCACCCTTAACCCTTGTTGTTGTTATGGCCAGTTCTATTGGAAACTCGGTTTCATCCTTGCGCAGACCCGTTACCTCTATTATTTTTCCCACTACAGGAGACTTTCCGATAGATATCAGTTCATCCCATCCTTCATGGGCTTTTCGATATCTTGCAGGCATTATCTGTGTAATATGCTTGCCTACTAACTCGTCTCTTGTATACCCAAAAAGCCTGGTAGCATGCCTATTCCAGAAAGTAATGTTGCCATGATAGTCCGAAAGGATCATTGCATAAGGAATAGCATCAAGGTGCCTGAAGATTTTCTCATAATCCATGAGCAAATCAGCTTCAAATTCTTTTATCTCCTGGATGTTTGTGCAGGATAAAAGCAGGGCTTTGTCTGAAGACTCAGTATCGTTCAGCAAACTTACGTTTAACAGGAAAACCAGCTCGGTTTCATCATCAAGCCTAATGAAAAGCTCAAATGATTCAGATTCAGAGTCTTTGTCAGAAATAACAGATGAAAAATAGGATTCGGCTTTTTCTTTTTCTTCTTCGGATGCACAGAGGTCACAAAAATAGCTGTCTAAAAGATCCGTTCCATCAATACCCAGGCATTTTTCCACTTTTTTGTTTACCAGTTTAATGTTATATTCTTCGCTTATAATTAAAACAGGTAAATCCAGAAGGTCAAAAAACACCTTTGAGTTGCCAATTTCAGAAAAAGAGAGATCTTTCTCAAAACAAGGAATGTTTTCCCCGGAATCTGGAGAGTTGCCACTCTTATTATCCGAAATATTGGGCGTTTCTTCTTTCAAGACCATCTGTACACCTTTAAATCTGGCAAACGAATCCAAGTAACATAATAAGTTGACTCAGATACACATAATTATATCGCTTGTATAATATATAATAGTTAGTATCTGAATTTGTTTTCTATATAAACAATTTTAAAAAATACCATATAAAACAGGTTTCTGTTAATAATCAGAGAGACAACAATGCTTTTTTAGTAGCATTTATAATAACAGAAAACTATTGGGGTATGAATGGTGACTTTAGATGAGTGAAAGCCCGATGAAATATCACGAAGATACTAATACGTACATTGCCCGGAAAAAGCCTTTTTGAAGATGATGTCAATATTGACGGTAATTTCATGGTTGGTGCAGGTTCTAATTTCTGGAAGAACCTGAATGTAAAAGGAGTTCTGGAACTCGGCAAAGGGGCTTTTGTGAAAGGAAATGTTACAGCTGATAAAGCCATTATCGGTTCAAAATCAGAGATCAACGGCAACGTGGAAGTTGCAGGTGAACTGAGGATATTTGACTCTGTAAAAATAAATGGTTCTGCCATTGCAGGAGAAGAAATGCTTGTACGCCCGGGATGCAGCATTGCTTTTGCAAGGGCAAGCGGAACCATGGAACTCGTGGGAAAAACGACTATAAAAGAAATAGAATCCGGAACAAAAGTTATTGTACGTTCAGAATGAACGTATTTAACTATTTATTCTGTTCCCTTACAAGGGATTTTAGTATCCCGTCACGGATCTTATTTGTTTCAAGACTTGTCCTTTCGCGAGGTCTTGGAAGATCAACATTGATTACTTCCTTTACTTTGCCAGGACGGGCGCTCATCAATACTATTTTGTTAGCAAGGAAAACTGCCTCATCCACACTGTGAGTTACAAAAGTATGGTCAGGTTATTCTGCTCCCATATTTCGAGAAGTTCCTGCTGGAGAATATTCCTTGTCTGGGCATCAAGAGCACCAAATGGTTCATCCATCAAGAGAACTGAAGGTTCGTTTGCAAGAGCCCTTGCAATGGCAACCCTCTGCTTCATACCGCCTGAAAGCTCATAGGGATAACTATCCCTGAATTGTTGAAGTCCAACAAGCTCAAGGTATTTTTCGGCATCTTTTAGAGCTTCTTTCTTGTTGATCCCCTGCATCTGTGGTCCGAATATAATATTGTCAATTACAGACTTCCACGGAAAAAGGGAATATTCCTGAAAGACCATGCCCCTGTCCGGCCCGGGTCCGTCTATCTTTGTCCCATTAAGAAATACCTCACCGTCATCCGGTTTATCAAGGCCGGAAATAATCCTGAGAAGTGTTGTTTTACCACAGCCTGAAGGACCTATAAAACAAACAAAATCCCCATCCTCAATTTCCAGACTGACATTATCAAGAGCAAGTGTGGAATTTGAATCATCTTTAATGAATCTGCGGAAAACATTGGATACTTTTACATGCCCCATTATATCACGACTCCTTTACGCCATTTCAGGAGTTTTCCATCAATGTAATACCTCAGTGCCCTGTCTATGAATAGACCAAGGAAACCCAGCAACAGCATGTACACAAGAACAAAATCCATGTTATGCAGGTAATAATGATGCCATATCTTGTATCCAAGACCGTTTCTGCTCACACCAAACATCTCTGCTGCAACCAGACACATCCAGCCAACTCCCATTGCAATCCTGATACCTGCTGCAATTGAAGGCAGGGCTGAAGGTAGAGCAACATATCGAATCAGTTCGCGATCAGTATTACACCCGAGAACCTTTGCAGCTTCCACATAAACACGAGGTACGCTCTTAAAGCCTGTAAAAGTGTTTATTATGATTGGAAATACTGCACCGATAAATATCAAAAATCCCGCTGCTATGGGGTTTAGCCCAATCCAGATAATTGCAAAAGGAATCCATGCAAGTGGTGGAATAGGACGTATGATTTCTATAAGCGGATCAACTACACGATCAATGGTACGGAACCAGCCCATAATCATTCCAACTGGGATGCCAATAACAAGAGCTGAAATCAAACCAATCCAGAAATGCATGAGACTGTAAATCAGATCAACAAGTAAAACCGGAAGTCTATAATCTATTCCCAGCAAGCCAAGTTTTGCGTCTTTTGAGAATAAATCAGTGAATGCAAAGACAACATCCGTAAAACTCGGGAGAAAAAATTCATTATTTACTACATAAACAGCAATGAGCTGCCAGAGAATAATTGCAGAAATTATTGAAATTATTTCTACACTTTTACCACTGAATATTTCAAGATGTTTTTTTACCATGTATCCTCCAGTTGCTGGAGATGTGAGCTCCGGACAGACATAGAAATGTACGCTTATTATTTAAGTTGTATCAAAATATATGCAAAAAAAGAAAAAAGAATTATTGATCTATAGCATCATAGAAGCTAAGATCAAATATATCTTCTTCTGTAAGAGGGGACTCAATATATCCAAGTTCATACTGAACCTGTGCATAATCCACAGTGGAGTTTACAATCAGATGCGGATCTGCTACCCATGTACCGTCCCATTCATTAAATGACTGTTTTACAAGTTCTACGTCCCAGTCCCGTCATCGGCAAAGATCTGTGCTGCTTCATCCATATTCTCCATGTCATACTCTGTAGCACGTACATGGGTTTCCACAATCTGCTGGACTATTTCAGGATGTTCCTGATAAGTTCACCACTTACAGCGACCACACAACATGCATGATCCTGAAGCATTTCGCCTGAAGAAACAATGGATCTTCCTACGCCTTCGCTTTCAATCATTACTGGTGCAGGGTGTGGAAGGAATACTGCATCAACCTGGCCTGCAGATATTGCAGTTATTGCATCTCCTCGACCCATGCCTAAAATTTCCACATCTTCCTCAGGGTTAATTCCATTCTCTTCGAGCCAGTCCTTAAGAAGAGTATCCTGGATTGTACCCGGAGGGAAAGTCGCGATTTTAAGACCCCTGAGATCCTCAGGTGATTCATATGGAAGGTCTGTAGCAAGAACGATATCAGAACCCTGTATCTGGACTGCTGCAACTATCTTTGCATCCAGGCCGCTTGCAAGGGCAGAAACCACAGGTGCTGCACCAACATAAGCAACGTCGATATCTCCTGCAAGCATGGACTGCATTTCAGGTGCACCGGTAGGGAAAAGATTGTCATCAATTGACACAATTCCGTAGGGCTCAAGATCCTCAATCCACCATCCATTTTTTCTCTGCAGTTATATATGCAATCTGGTGGGTACTTGGCTGGTAGCCAAATGTAAGATCGGTTATTTCCTCTGCCTGCTCACCTGTCTGTTCTCCATCCTGCTCTTCTGCCTGATCAGCACATCCGGAAACGAATACCGCTGATACCAGAGCAATAATTAAAAATAAAGTTGAAGCCGCTTTGACTGTCTTTTTATAATTCATATTACCACCTTGATAATTAGCTGGATACTGAAGTGCATGGGTCTATATATTATATATATTTCTACATTTCACAGGTAGTATAACCCAAAAGTATTAATTTAACATACACCTTAACCTTAGAGGTTATTAAAATAGTGGGTGTGAGGAAATGAGCGCTGCTGAAAAATAATAGATGCTGTTTTTGAATCAGACGAGGATTTCAGGAGAATCCTTTCGGCTACAATAAAAGAAGATCTTAATATGAATATGGCAGAGTTTGCCGAGCATGCAGACATTCCTGCAAGTACTCTTATAAGATTATGTCCGGTAAAAGGGAACCTAATGTAAAAACCCTGAGGCAGATAATAAAAAACAATAAAAAGGCTAGAAGGTTCTGAAAAAGGGGAATTCATAGCCGTTATTGCAGCCAGGCCCGTACTGGACAACATCAGTGAGACTAAAAGAAAAATCTGCGGAAACCTCTGTACGATACGTGAGTATTCAGCAACTTCAATGGAAGAAGCCATAATAGCTGCAGTACGCGCTGAGAGGGAAGGAGCAAAAGCTCTTTGTGTGCGCACCTATTGTAAGTCCCACTGTTGAAAAAATACTGAGGATACCTGTTGCCACAATAATGCCGAAAAACAGTCTTCTTGAAGCTATAGAACTCGTGGCAAAAAAAATAAGTTAAAAAGAGTAAAAAAAGTTTATCGGAGACTTCCGACAAACTCCTTAATTGCTTCGACTGCTTCACCTACTTTTGCCTGTGCTATATCCATAGTCCAGCCACCTGCAGTAAACAGATAAGCAACTCCTCCTACCAGTACAAGTCCGACTGCTCCGAGGACATACCAGATTGTGCCTGATCTCTCAAAGACTTCGTAGGTTTTGGTAAGACCACCGACTTCTACCTTATAGGTGCCTATATCATCCTCTTCGTGGGCAAATTCAATTTCTGTAGACTCGCCTATATCAAGGCTGATAACCTTTGAGTCAACTACAACATCATTAACCTTGAGGTCAACAGTGTAGGAACCGTTTGCTGAACCTGTATTGGTGGCATTCAGTGAAATGGTGGCTTCCTGTCCCTGCTTAATCTCAAGAGGAGTGATTTGCAGGTTGCTGTATTCAAATCTTGCTGCAAGTTCGTCAACATCAAGGTCATATTCAGCTGTTATGAGACCTGATTTTGTTGCAACAATCTTGTGAATACCTGTGTCTGTTGCAGTATAGGTGATACTTCCATTACTTCCTGTACTGCCGATCGACTTTCCGTCATATGTGACATCCACATCAGAAATTCCTTCTCCGCCTATTGCCTGCAGTAGTAAAAAGATTGTCATGGATACTCCTTCATAAACTTCAGAAGGAGATATTTCAATACTCATCTTCTTTGTTTCGTCGTCAGCATCAATGACTTCAAGTTCTTCAGTGCCTGTAGCATAATCATCCTTTTCAGCAGTTATTTCATATGTTCCTGCTTCTGTTGGAGTGTAGCTGAAAGTACCATCATCTTCTGTTGTTCCTACGGTACTTCCATCCACCTTGATTGTAACACCACCAATGGATGCACCACGGGCTGTAACTGTCATTGTTACTTCTTCTTCTTCAACAACAGTGCTCGCACTGAGTTCAATGGAAAGGGATTCAGAAGCTTCTGTGACTACTTCAACATATGGATAGTACCTGAGTGTGCCTGAATCTGCAACTTTAATTCCTACATCACCCATAAGATCGATATCATTATCCTTGTTCAGTGAAAGGGCTTTATCGTTACTCATGACAATTGATGTGTCACTGAAACTGTCAATGTCCATTTCATCAAAGTCCTTGTTGGCTTCAAGTTCAATATAGTCTTCAGATACCTGGAAAATACCCCGAACGAAAACGGCATTGCTTTCAGTACCTCTGAAAACCTCATCGAAGTGAACAATGATAATTGGTACATCATCTGCATCACCTATATCAGTCTCATAAACATAATCTGAGCCTGAAGATGCAATACCCGTATCTACCTCATCTCCGTCCTGGTAAAGTTCTATAAGAACACGATCACCATTTGTGTCTACTTCAATAATATCAAGACTGTATCCTTCCTCAAGTACAAGTGATGAACCGGAGTAAACTGATACTTTGTCATCCTCATCCATCAGGACCTTACAGAGAAGACCATCTGAAAGAAGGCTGATATCGTCATCAATACCATCAACATCTGTTGCATCGGTGTAGCCTGCGAAGTACTTCTGAGCCATAAAGCCAATTACCTCGAAGTCTCCCCAGCTGGAATGTTCAAACTCGACTGCCTTGGATGTACTTCTGTACTCAAGGTCACCGGCTTCGATTGTTCTTCCGTCTATTGCCAGTAATTCAAGGCTTTCGGTCTGTATACCTTCATCAATATCATAGTAGAAACCTTCAAAGTTCAGAGGGTCCCATTCAATAAGTTCCTCACCTTCAACAACAGTTCCGCGGAGTTCATATGTTCCCGGCTCTGTCATATCCACGTATGGAGCAAACCTGAGATCATTGTTGTCAGCAACTATGATGTTTATGTTGCCCATGAGAGTAAATGAGTCACCCTTGGAAAGAGAAACGCTGTCCTCATTTTCCATTTTAATGTAATCTTCACTGACTGCTGTGACTTCCATCTCACCGAAGTTGTCACCGTCTTCAACTTCAGTATATTCATCTGATATCTGGAAAATACCGTTTATGAAAACAGCATTTGATTCAGTACCACTGAATACTTCATCGAAGTGTACAGCAAGTACTACGACATCATCTGCATCACCAAGGTCAGTCTTGTAGATATAATCATTTCCGCTTGAAACAACACCTGTATCTAACTCATCACCATCTTTGGTAAGGGTTACAAGCACACTGTTTCCGTTAACATCTACTTCCACAATGTTAAGGTCATAACCTTCCTCGAGTGTGAGTGATGAACCGGAGTAGACTGATTCCTTCTCATCATCATCAATAAGAACCTTGGAGAGCTGTCCGGCAGATATCATGCTGACTTCTTCAACACCATCAATATCTGAGTCCTCGGTGTAACCTGCGAAGTACTGCTCAGCCATAAAGCCGATTACCTGGTATGATCCCCAGTCCCCATAGTCAAAGTCTGTTTCAACCGGACTGGTCTGGTATTCAATGTCACCATCATCAATTGAACGGTCAATATTGTAGATGGTCATGTTCTCAGAGCTTAAGCCTGATTCAAGATCATAGAAGAATCCTGAGAAACTCTTTGCATCCCATATGTAGTATTCTGCTGATTGTTCACCATCATCAGCTGAATTTTCATCCCATATCCTGTCACCTGTGTGATAGTTGGCTGCGTAAGCGGTTATTGTCTCGGTTACTGTATCAGAACCATCACCATTGCTAACTTCAAGGGTTACGTTGTAAATACCTGTAGAAACAAATGTATGTACAGGATTTTCTATATCAGAACTGCCTCCGTCACCGAAGTCCCTGTCCCAGGATGTAGGAGTGCTGCTTGATGTATCATTAAATTGTACAGTAAGTGGAGCCTCACCTTCAGTCACATTCATATCAAATGATGCTTCTGGTGCGTTGGATTCCGGCTCATTGAGAGTTATAGAATCAGTATAAGTATCTGTTTCCCCGGAGCTTGTATTTGTTGCTGTGAGCTCGAAATCATATGTGCCATATGAAGAATAAGTGTGGCTTGGGTTCATGTTTGTTGATGACTCATTATCACCAAAATCCCAGGACCATTCATCAGCATCAGTTGACTCATCGGTAAAGTCCACTGTCAAATCATCAATGTCATATGAAAAATCAGCTACCGGAGTAATTGGTGCTTCAGAAACATTTATGGATTCACTATATGTGTCATTTGTACCTGAAGTTGAATTCGTTGCAGTAAGAACGACTGTATATTCACCATATGCAGCATAAGTGTGGCTTGGATTCATGTTTGTTGAGGATTCGTTATCACCGAAATCCCAGGACCATCCGTCTGCATCAGTTGTTTCTTCGGTGAAATCTACCGTAAAACCATCTATCTCATATGAAAAATCAGCTACTGGAGTATAAGTGACAACTGTTTCACTTACATTAACGGATTGTTGATAATTTCCCGTTTCGTTTGTTGTGGAATTTGTTGCTGTAAGAACTACAGTATAATTTCCAGCTGAGTTATATGTGTGAGTTGGTGCTGCGCCAGAGCCACTATTCCCATCACCAAAGTCCCAGGAAAAATCTGTTGCATTGATTGATGAAGAAGCATCAAAATCAACGGATAAAGGAGCTTCGCCTGATTCAGGAGTAGCTGTAAAATTTGCCGTAACTGCGGCAAAAGCCACCGTACTGCATAATAATATTAGTGATAAAGCAATTGAAATAAATTTAAAGCTATTTCGCATCATAAACCTTCCTTAAATTAAAGATATATATCGTAAACTATTTTGACTAAACTTAATCCCCCAATTGTAGATAACCTTTCCTATATATAGTCAGGTTTTCTCCGCTTTTGCGCCTTATGCCAGTACCAACTTCCTGTTCAACTACATCTCCTATAACATTTAAATAAGACACGCTTTGAACTTCATCCAGCATTTCAGGAGATACTGTGAAAAGTAACTCAAAATCGCCCCCTGTATAAAGTGCAAAATCCATCTGGAGATCTTCATCAGGAGTTACGTATTCGCAGAGTTCCGGCTGGATTGGAAGTGCTTCTTCATTTATCTGGAACCCTACACAATTCAGGTCTGCAAGGTCATGCAAAGACATTGCCAGCCCGTCACTTGTGTCCATCATACATGTAACTCCCCCGGATTCTGCCAGTTTCATAGCCTCATTTACCCGGGGAATCGGAGTCAGCAGTTTGTCGATAAGATTATCCGGGACATCCATATTATTCATAATAGCATGAAGTGCAGCTCCGGCAGAGCCTGCAAAACCGGTAACACAAACTTTGTCACCAACTTTTGCACCCTTTCGGGTCAGAATTTCTGATTTTTTCACTTTACCAAGAGCAGTACCATTAATTGTAAGTTCTTCATGGGTGTCGATATCCCCTCCTATAACAGAAGTTCCACAGAACTTGGCACAATCATCCATTCCGCGGGAAATATCTTCCACAAAAGACACATCAGTATCCTTTGAAAAGCCCATAGATGAAAGAAAACCTATTGGACGTGCACCCATTGAAGCCACATCGCTGAAGTTTACCGCAGCTGACATCCAGCCAATCTGCCAGGGAGTCATCTGTTCCGGGAAATCAGTTGTCCTGTGGAGCATATCCGTAGTAACTACCATATACTCATCATCCGAGATATCAATAACAGCACAGTCATCGGCTCCCGAGCCGATACAAATATCAGGATTGCAGCCGGAATTAAGAATGCCTGATAAACGCTTAATAAGGGCACGTTCACCGATCTCTGATACAGGTATAGATTCTGCCATAATTTACTTGCTATTTTTATGTCACTATATATACTTACTCAAGCCGTATTGGCACATGCAATAAGAGGAATTAATAGAACATTGTCTTAATAAATAAATTTTGCTGATTTCAAAACATCAGCAAATTTAATACACTTAACTGATACTCACCTGCGAATCCTTCTCCTCACAAGAATAGCTACAATGATGAGGAATGCAACAACAATTACCAGTGGAAGTACATATCCCACAAATATGATCAGTGCAGTAACCGTTGAGATGAAACCATTGACAGATTCAGACAATGCATCCCTTATTCCCCATGAATGTGTAATCGGCCTTGGTTCCCTCACATTGATAGTTATTGTTGAGAACTCGATCCTGTCATCAAGATAGTTCAGCCTTCCAGTAAGACTCTCTATTTCACCACGTACCCTTTCAAGCTCTTTCTCAACATTAAGAACCTCCTCAACAGTACTGGTCATATTGAGAATTTCCTGAAGGCGTGCTTCCTGCCTTTCAAGGTTTTCCAGACGTGCACTTACATCTATGTATTCTTCCGTTACATCCTGCGCATTTACACTTTGGAAGTTACTTCCCAAGATTCCCTATTTCCTCAAGGAAACCAGGGATATTCTGATTCAGGCACCCTGACAGTTACATAACCTGCTTTACCGGAGCTGGAATCATAATAGGAATCATAGACATATGAACTGGAAACATAGCCTCCGAAGCAGCAGCCAGCTTTGATATTTCCTCAATACTTGCTGCAGCATCATCAACCTCAATGGCCATATCAATGGTCGTTATCGTTTTGCGTTCTACAGAAGCAGTTGATGCTCCTCCATAGTCACCATCATACTCTGCTTCACCCATTGCAATGTTTCTTGCATATGAGTCATCATACTCCTCAACTGCAAGATAATCTGCTGACTGTGAGTAGCTTTCTTTTTCACTTATGCCCATGCAACCTGAGGCAAGGGTGGCCACAAGTAAAAGCATCATTACTAAAATGCTACTGGATTTTTGCTTTCATTTAATCACACCTTTTTAAAGTATAATTAAATGATTGGCAGGAAAGTATTAAAAAATTGTTAAAACTTCAAACTGATTCGAAGTTAACCTTTTCGTTGCCTTTCTCTTTGCTCCTTACATATATATTGTCAAGGAACTCGTGGGCAATATCTGCAAATTCAAGAAGTTCATCCCTGATTAATGGCTTTATATCCCTGAGGGATTCCATCATTGCATTTTCCCCAAAGCCCTGCTGAGGACATAAACAGGTTCGCGACTGCCGGTAAGCTCATTAATTGACTTTGCAATTTCTGAGACTTCATCAGGACTTCCCATGAAATCCCTGATGATTGTTGTCCTGAGTTCCATCTCAACATTTTTTTCCCGAACCAGATTGATAGATTCACTCACCTTTTCAATCACATTCTGCGGATCAATATAAATGTCAGTATAATCCAGACATCCAATTGCCTTTGCATACTTTTGTGCATCATTAAGTGGAGCCTTCACATCGATGAAGAATTTGTCCACAAGCCCTTCATCCATAAGTTCAGCCATTACGTGAGGATAGTAGCCGTTGGTATGAATACCTACAAGCAGGCCGATTTTCTTTGCATACCCTGCAAGATGCATAACAGCATCTTTCTGCATCAGGGGTTCTCCGCCTGAGAAAACCACACTGCTCACAAAAGGCCGGGACTTCTTCATCTCTGCTTCAAGCAACGAAGTATCAACCAGATTACTTTCAAAAAGAAGCTCATAATTCTGGCAATAAGGACACCTGTAAGGACATCCCCGTAAAGAAGACGATTGACACCTTTCCGTGCCAATCTACAGTTGATATGGGAACAGTGCTCCCATAATTTACTTTCATATTCTTCAGATCATGTCTGATGAGCCGTAGCGCATCCTGTCTTCAAGCTCCTGCCTCTTTCCGTTGTTCCAGCCGCCTACTGCCTGCACATATCCGGTTACCCTGGACATCTGCTCAACATTGGTGGAACCACAGTTCTCACATGTGCACTTAAGACCTGACATCATGTGGAAGTCGTTAAGACATACGGTCATATCCTTGGTGAAGGCAAAGTAACCTATCTGGGTGTTCTTTGCAATGTTCATTGCAAACTCCTTGAGACCCTTTGCATCAGGGGAGCCTTCTCCCATCCAGATGTGACAGATGTTTCCTCCATCAACAATCGGGAAGAATACATGCTCGATGTTAATCCTGTCAATAAGTGAGACATTGGCGCCTGGTGGTACGTGGGTACCGTTGGTGTAGTAGACAGGCAGATCTGTGGTCTTCTTAAGATTTGCAAGAGCAGCTTCTTTGTCACCCTTGACTACTTCAAGGACACATTCCCTGTACTCCTCATGGAGCATATCGGATACTGAGAATCTCTGGCCTGTTGTCTCGGCAGGAGTACGTGCAAGAGCTATCTCAAGACCGTGCTTCTGGCTGAGTTCATGGGCATACATCTCCATCTCGGTCATTACTCTGATGGCAAACTTGAATGCATCCTTAGACTCATGCACCTGTGAACCTGTGTGATACTGGACCATTTCATTGATACCTATAACACCTATTGTACAGACAAGTGAATCAATATCCACAGCAACACAGCCCTTTTCACCTGTAACAGGGTCCTTTGGCCCTCTGGGTTGCGAATGGCATCCTGTTGTTTTCAATGATGTTCTCCATCCAGTTACGCTTTGTCTTGAAAAGCTGTATACACTGGTCCATCAGTTGTTTGAGGTCGGCAAACAGAGCAGAATCATCCCCATTCGCCCTGTATGCCGCTCTTGGACAGTTAAGAGAGACAACCTGCCAGGAACCCATTGAGAAATGCTTTCCATCCTTAAACACAAGTTTGTCCTCAAAACTGTCATCTGCATCAGCGTTTGCTGAGAACTGATATGCACAGCACTGATAGCAGGAGATACCCTCGCCTGCACCTCTGTATTCAGGTAACTGATTATCGAAATATGGAGTACCGAACTTTGCTGCAAGTTCAAAGGTCATGTCATAGAGTTCCTCATAACCTGGAAGTTCAGGGTGTGCCATGTTGTAGAACTCATCCTCTTCCATGAAGTCTGGTTCAATTGAGATCTCAGGTTTCGGGAAGTTGAAAGGCTTACCCCAGTTGTCACCCTCGATCATTACGTCCATGAGTGCCTTAAATGAAAGACGGACCTCACGTTCGAATTCACTGTAAGTACGCTTCTGGGTACCATTCTCACCATTGTGGACACGTCCCTTGTAAACAACAGGCTTGTCCTTCCATAGCTTTGGCACACCAGGTGACAACTGTACTGAAGAGAAGACTACCTGTCCGCCACGGGCTACCATCATCTGGGTCATCTCATACACAAACATCTGCATGAGCTGCTTGATATCCTTGTAGCTCTTACCCTCAAAGTATGGAGCAAGGAATGTAAGGAAATTGTAGAATCCCTGGCCACCTGCAAAGTTTGTCTGGGCGCTTCCCAGAGCCTTCACTGCATGGAGAATTGCTACTTCTGCCTTCATTGCAGGACCTGCTACACTTGCCTTGGCACCTGAACCATCGGGCATGAGTCCATAATAGAAGAAATACCTGAGGTCCCAGTCCTGACAGAATGCACGGGTTCCAAGGTATTCAAGGTCATGAATGTGAATATCACCGTTTAGGTGCATGTCAGCAAGCTTTGGAGGCAGCAGGAGCAGGTACTGTTCCTTTGAGATCTTGTCTGCCTTCTTCTTATGTGAGGTTTCAGCGTTCTCCTGGAGGTTTGCATTGTCGTTTGCCTCAAAGCCACTTCCGAGGTCAATCTCACATGCATCATATACAGGAGTACCTATCCTTGTGGAGATGTTTCTCCATTCAACATGGCCCCTCTGGAGAAGTTCCATGTTTACGATTTCCCTGATAAGCGGACCTGAAAGGAATTTTAGGTCAAGGCTTCTGATACGGCGCTCTACGTCCCTGGCAATCTCAAGTGCTTCATCTTTCTCAATGCCGGGTTTGCCGTGGAATCTCTCTGCAAGCTTTGTTTCCTTCATCAACTGGTCTACTATAACACTCCTGTCCCAGTCCACCATATGCCCGGCTGTGGTACGCACCTTTGGCATTATGGAGATATCATGGCCATCGAGTGTTTTCTGTATAGCATGCTGTTTTATAGACGCTGTCATACTGCTATCTGTCCTGTCATCTTCTTCTGCGTGAACCTGATTGTCAGTTCCCAATTCTGCATTTTCAAGTTCTATCTTTTCTTTTATATTGGTTGCACAAATTTCCATCCTTCCCACCTCAATTTATGGATTTAAATTATACTACCCAATGCATCCATGTTCACGTCAGGACCACTGAACAGTTCCTTATGTGTTAAAAATTCGTCGCCTATCTGGAGCACAGGGGCTGTCATGGTGAAAACACCATTAAATTTAAGTTCGGTCAAAGCTTCAGGAGTGGACATATCTGCAGTTTCAAATGAAACTCCCTTTGATGTAAGTACCTTCTTGAGTTGCTCGCATTTCGGGCAAGTCTGTGTTGTATATATTATCACTTCAACCATTTTCTCGCGTCCCTTCATAGTATATATTAATTTTTTTATATTACCTTCGTTTCCAAGAGGAACAACAATGCCATATTGAAAAGCACATTCAATCGGCATTGTAGTGGTGATGACCTCTGTTTCCAGAAGGTAAAATATACAAATGCCTTATAGCTTAATAATGGTTTTTCAAACTGCTTTTGAATATACAGTGAACAATATACCAACCATATTTATTATCAAACATGATTGCATATCATTATCAAATATGATAACAAACAAAATGATACCAAAAACATACAGAACATTCAGCCAGAATCCTGCAGTCTGCCCTGAGCAAATCCATCCATTTCACAAAGAAACTATTGCCAAAATATGTATATTATTAGCCCTACTATAGCACATAATTCAGTCAAGAGGTGTCAAAGATAACTGAACAACTAAGTTCCGGCTGCAAGCCAATTGATGATTTACTGGGAGGAGGATTTGAAGTAGGTGTTGTCACCCAGATATACGGAGAACCCGGAAGCGGCAAGACAAACCTTTCCCTGCAGCTTGCAGTTGAATGCGTTAAAAACGGAAAAAAAGTAATCTACTGGACACTGAAGCTATCTCACCCAACAGGTTCAGACAGATTGCTGGAGAGAATGCGAAAGAGATAGCACAGGACATAATTATTTTTGAGCCGCATAATTTTGAAGAACAGTATGCTGCAGTCAAGGAAATCGAGAAACTCATCTCTGACAAGATAGGGCTGATCATTGTTGACTCTGCAACTGCGTTCTACAGGTTTGAACTTGACCAGGAAGATTCAGGTATCAGAACCAGAAGAGAACTTGCAAACCAGATAGGTTTCATACATGCCATTGCCCGTAAGTACAGAATCGTGGCAGTCATAACAAACCAGGTCTATACAGACATTGCAACAGGTTCTGCAAAACCCATCGGTGGCAGTGGTATTGAACACATATCAAAAACAATACTACAGCTTGAAAAAACAGGAGACGGCAAAAGACGTGCGAAACTCTGGAAACACCGCTCTCTGCCAGAAGGTAGAACCTGTGACTTTACCATTACAAACGAAGGTGTAAGGTAAATTTAGGAAAAAGATATCAGGCTCTTGCTATTGTTATAAAGCCTGTATGACCTACCTTTGTAGTGGATGGACGTGTACCTCTTGACGAAAATGAGATCTCGCGCTCAGTACACTCTATTGTTATAACCTCATGGAAGCTTCTCTGGCATCAAGAGCATCACGTATTTCCTTTGTCTGCTCAAAGAAAGGAGAATATGTTGCAAGGAAACCCCGGGATGCAGTACTTTTTACATTGGGAATAACATCCTTTGTGTTCTGGGTGTCAAGGGTTATAACATCGAACTTTTCATCAATGTTCAGTATCTCTTCAACAATGTCACCACAGCGAAGTTCCACATTATCAAGACCTGCATTATCTACGTTTTTTTGTGCTACCTTCACAAACTCTTCCCTGACCTCATAGGTCACAACCCTCTTTGCAATTGAACCAAGATACATGGTAAGTACACCGGAACCGGTACCTGCATCAAGAACAACATCATTCTTGCACAGACCCGTATGGGCTATTATAATGCCAATATCCTTTGGCATCATTGGTGCACCGGTTCTTTTTGCATGACGGAAAAAATCAGGCATTTTCGGACGCTGTATTGTGAACTCCTGCCCCATATGAGAAACAACTGTCTCCCCCGGAACCTTATCCGCAAGAGATGAAAGCTCAATTATTCCGAAATTCGTATGCAGTTGATCATCGGAAACTTTCGCAATGAACTCCTTGACCTTATCCCTGTGGGAAGTCTTCAGCAAAACCAATTCACCAGTTATCATTATTTTACACCTTTAGGACGTTTTTTTGCGACATACCTGTTTGAAGGAATAGTAACAATATCCCTTGTAATGGAATGTTTGTTCATTGAAAGATGGGACATCATTTCGTCAAATTCCGTGCGTATGCATCTGCAAGTGTTCCTGCATATTCAACCCCTTCCCATGTCAGCACATATTCATAACTCTGCCGGAACCTGCCATCTTTTTCGTAGTAACGCAGATCCTCATCAACAATACCCATGGCAACAAGAACCTGAATGTCCTCAAAGACCTTTTCGCTGTACGGAAAACCATACCTTTCGTGGAATGAATAATCAAAAAGATTCTTTAACCTGGGAAATCCACTTAGTTCACGTATGGTCCGGTAGAGCCAGGTTATATGACGAAGACGTGGAATTGAGATAAAACCCGGTTTTTCATCAACGAAAATACTGTGAACCGCATAGAACAGCAGTATTATCCCTTCTATTGGAAGATACTGATCCTCACGGGTAAAAACCAAGAAGTCTTGGAGAAAGGTCATCAACAATCCTTCGAAGTTCTGAAAGCACAACTTCTGAATCTTTATCCAGTACAACATCAGGATGTGAAAATGCTGTCAGTGACAATTGTCTTGAAATAGCACGCACCAGTCCGTTTGCCAGTGCTGATTCGTCATAGAAGAAGCCATCTTCATTATCCATTGCAATTCGCATGCTCTTTGGAACACCTGAAGCCACCGTAAGATCAACAAGCACATCGCCGAGTTCCTTTGCCAGCCTGGTTTCGAGTCTTCTTGTAGCCACACCATGACGAGCAAGGGTTGAAAGTGACATCCTTGTAGAAGGCCTGAGTATCTTCTGGCTGAGTCTTGCCACAGGCACATACAAGCTGCCATCGCGCAGGTTATCCAGTAATAGAAGGGACTTTTCAGATGCATTGGACCTGATGAAGTTAAGCAGGTCGCTGTCATTAAATTCTGTGAAAAAGCTGACTATCTCATCCTTTGCTGCATCAGTTCCGTATTTATTTGTGAATTGTTCCAGTGCATCTTCAAGTGCATAGAGCAACATCACCCGGGCAGCCTGAGTTTTTGGATTATGGATGATTGCAGTATAGTGGTGGGCACGGGATACGAGCAATGATTCAGCAGAAGTAAGAGCCATGTCATTCCCATAGCCTGAGCCATCGGAACTCCCCAGTACCACATTTTCATCCTTGATAATGAGACTGCCAATTATCTGGTCAACGTCTATGAGCCCAAAGGATACGCCTGTGTGGTAGGAGTCACGTAAAAGGAAGTCTATTCGGTCTGCATCCACATCACCTGCAATTACATGGGCAAGATATGGTTTTTTGATAGATTGTGAGTCACCGGTTGCTATTTTTGATATCTCATCAAAAAAATCAAAGGCATCTGTACCAAACTCCGATTCAACATATCTTGCAATATAGTTATCCTGAGGCAGCATTCTTGAAATGATATCTTTTGAGAATGCTTCGTGTTTTATGAATCTCCTGCCTTCAATTACCGGCTGTAACTGAGGATTTCGCTTGAGTACATTCTCAACAGCATGTGAGAATGCAGAATGCCCCACATCATGCAACAGTCCTGCCATTCGTACCTTGCGTATATCCTCATCCTCAAAAGACAGTGATTGGGCAATTACCGATGCCATATGCATTGTCCCGATACTGTGCTCAAAACGTGTATGATTGGCACCGGGATAGACATGATCCACAAGGCCAAGTTGCTGGATATTCCTGAGTCTCTGGACATGCCTTGTGTTCAGCACCATCTGCTCGAACTCATCGAGTATGATCGTTTTGTGTACAGGGTCATGGATGATCATGGGTTTTTGCATTGGCTGATATTAGGAAGAGAGAGTATATAAATGAAAGGCAAAAGGATCGACTGTTATTAGTTGAAACCTAATAGATAAAATTTATATTGCTCGCTTCAAAAGTTGAATAAACATAATAAAAAAAGAATTGGTCAAATGGTACAAATTTCAATCCTCCCAGATAGTCACTTAGAAGTACTTGCAAAATCACTCGGAGAATGTGGTAGTGGAGGCGACATTACCCGAATTCTAAATGATTTGAATATCAAAGACAATTCACATGAAAGTACTAAGTGGAGACGCCTTTATTGGGTTTTTACAGACTTACAGAAACAGCACAATTGTGCAAATAATATCTTTGGAATTATCAAGTCATTAATGAATCCTGTAAGATTTGTTGGTCGCAAACAAGAATTCGAAAGAGAATAGAGAGAAACTCAATAACATACTAATTTTTTCAGGTTTTGAGTATGGAGAAGATGGAAATTTCAGGAAATGCAAAAATGCGCATACATTAACTGAAGCTGAAAAAAGACTGAGAACAATCCAAAGCAAGTTTGAAGAAAGAAAAATACATCCCGAAGTTGTAAAATATTGTAGAGCGGAGCTATTACAAGACAACTATTTTCATGCTGTTTTTGAAGCAACCAAAGGATTAGCTCAAAGAATTCGCGATATGTCTGGCATAGAATTAGATGGCGCAGCTCTTGTTGATAAAGTGTTTTCCATTGAAAACCAATCTTAGCAATAAATTCACTGAGAACAGAAACTGAAAAATCCGAACACAAAGGTTTCGCTATGCTTCTAAAAGGTTCTTTTGGAGCTATCAGAAATCCATTAGCTCATGAGCCGAAGATTCTATGGGAAGGAGAAGATGATGCAGCAGACTACCTTTCATTAATCTCGCTTTTACACCGAAAATTAGACAACTGTGTTCCAACTAATTTCGACAAAAATAGAGACTAAAATACGACCTTTACATTTTTATCCCGGTTCTTACATCTAGAGAGGCAGATACCATGAGAACCATAGACTGGAATGATGACTCTAATTCAATTGTAATGATAGACCAGACACTCCTTCCAATGGAGTACAAGGTCATTGAATGCAAAACGCTTGCCTCACTCTGCGAGGCCATCAAATCCCTGCGTGTCAGGGGTGCTCCGGCGCTTGGGGCTGCCGGTGCCTATGGTATCGCACTTGCCGCAACCCTTAGTAGTGCAAAGGACATGGAGGCGCTCATCAGGGATCTGGACGTGGCTGCAAAAACACTAAAGGCAACACGTCCCACTGCAGTGAACCTTGCATGGGGAGTTGACAGGGCAATTTATGCCATCTCAGATGCATACGATCTTAACGGCATCATGGACGTAGTCCTGGCAGAAGCAAAGAATGTTGCAGACGAGGATGTTGAGACTAACAAAAAACTCGGCAAGCACGGGGCAAAACTGCTGGAAGATGGCGACACAGTCATGACACACTGCAATGCAGGAAAGATGGCATGTGTTGACTGGGGAACTGCGCTTGGAGTAATCCGCTCTGCTGTTGAAGCTGGCAAGGATATCAAGGTAATCGCATGTGAGACAAGACCACTGAACCAGGGCGGCAGGATTACCACATGGGAACTCATGCAGGACAATATAGATGTAACACTAATCTCAGATTCAATGTCAGGACATGTTATGAGCAAGGGCATGGTGGACAAAGTAATCGTAGGTGCCGACAGGATAACAGGAGATGCAGTGTTTAACAAGATTGGAACTTACACACATTCCGTGCTTGCAAGGGAACATGAGATTCCTTTCTTTGTTGCAGCGCCAATATCAACATTTGACCCGAATAACTGGGAAGATACCGTTACCATCGAAGAGAGGGACGCAGATGAACTTCGATTCTTTAAGGATGTACAGATTGCACCTGCGGATGTAAAGGTCTACAACCCGGCATTCGATGCCACACCTATGGAATATGTTACTGCTGTAATCACAGAAAAAGGAGTATTTTATCCACCATTTTTAATGGATGAGGTCCTGGCATGAATGCACACCCTTTTAAATAATAAGATACATGAAAGGGACAATTAAATTAATAATAAAGGATTATTAATACTTATCAAATCACAAACTTACACGGAGATATTATGGGAAAAAAGAAATCCAGTGGCGGCAACGGCTTGATGTCATCTGCCGGTCTTATGCGCTATTACGAGGCCGACAAGAAAGCAATACACGTAGACCCTAAAACCGTAATTGCAATCGGTGTGACTATCGGAATTGCTATTCTTATACTTGATGCAAACTTTGGAATGTGGCCAGTAGTTTAATTTTATAGCTTAGGCTTAGCCACATCAAATCTTCTTTTTTTAATCGTTAAAATAAAATAGTGAATACTATCAGGAACGCATTTCCTTGATAGCTGCGCATATCCTTCTGCAGTGATGAGTCTTTGGTGCAGTATTATCAATAAGCACCCTGCCTTTTGAATCCCACCAGCTTTTAGGATAGGCTTTGTCTGCTTCAACCTCAGGATTCATTCCAAGCTTTGCTGCCGCCTGGTTAATCTCAGTAATTGTCGGGGATTCCACAGAGGTCTTTCTGGAGACAATACGACCATGTTTCCTTGACTTGGTCTTATCAATGTATGCTGGCCAGATTACCAGTTTTCCCCTGTCTTTCATCATCATGGGTTTTACAATACAACTCATTCGATTTAAATTTGCCTTCAAATCCGACCGGAATCCAGCCTGAAAACAATCCGGATAATATGAAAATATCCAGAGGAAACTTCCATTTATACATCATTGAACTCAATGCTTATTCCACCTGATTTCCTAACCAGGGATTTTGCAAGGAAACCTGCCTCCATCCTGCAGAGGTTGATAACTGCACAGGGAACAAGACAATTAGCAGAGCAGCCAGCTTCATGTGCTTTATCAATAACATAATTGTTCCTGATATCCAGAATTTCCATCATGGGAACTTCCATATGAGACATCTTTTTATCTTCTCACAGGGGGTATCGATATCAACAATGATAACTTTTCCATTTATGGAACCGCGTACTTTGTGAACAAAATCACAAACTGTTGAATTAACAGTAAATTCAGTCAAATTTTCACCTTTTTTATTAATTGAAGTTTTTGAAAAGTAAATAATACTAATTACCTATTCCCATTAAAATTGGCTATTAATGGATAAAACTTAAGTATTCTAAATACTGCCTTGTATCCATGATAGATGTACCACGTGAAATAAAAGTAGCTGCTGAAGTTGAAGACTTCATCCGCAACTCAAAAAAGGACTACCGCCTCTGCACAACATGTGGCGGGCCTGCCATTGTACCAACAGACATGAGCATTCCAAAAGAATCAGATATAAAAATAAAGATTGGAGATAATACCCTGCACATCTCAAAAGTACAGGCAAGGTATATCAGGCAGGTTGAATATGGAATGCTGCTTGGATATATGAATTATTGTAAAAGGCACGAGCTTGAAGAGTACTGACTTTAATAATCATAATACTCTTCATCCAGTGATTCATTGATATTCCTGAGCACTTCTGCAACAAGCATCTGGACCTCTGTTGCATGCTCTTCAGGAACTTCACTGCCTTCTGTGTCCATGAGTTTTTTGATATCCTTTACCATCTTGTGAATCATGGAAAGCATTTCTTCCTGGGTAATCAGGCCTGCATAATAAGCGTAAAAAAATGTAGTTCCGCTGCGCTGTACTTTTTTCTTAAAGGACGACCTTGCGTTTGATACTTCCTGCCTGGAATATGCCTCATCCATGAACGGAACAAGTTCCGGCAGGTTCTCACCTATCCATGTCATCTCAGAATGATTGGAGATATTCTTAAAGTCGGCACACATTCTGGAGACCACCCATTCCCTTGCAGTAAGATGGGTTGTCTCTTTCAAAAAACGAGTTACATCGGAGTAACTTTTGTTATTCATTTTTTTGAATTTCTGATACTTGTTCATCGCCATTCTCCCATTACAAAGCGTACAACAGATAAGTATTGCAGCCATTGTACTACATAATTGCATTCCAACATATTTAATAATAACCTGCACAATTCCCATTTTGAATGAAAATACTCATCCCTACAGATGGCTCGGAATATTCCGCAAATGCCGCAAAAGTAGCAGCTAAAATAGCATTGGGACACGATTACAAACTACTTATCCTTCATGTTCTGCCCGACAAGGGCTTCAAAAGGAAAAAGTGGCAGAAAGAAGGTGCAGAAAACGTAATTTCAGCCATCAATGACATACTGGTAGACGCAGGATGTGAAATTGACAGGATAGAAACCATTGTAGAAGATGGAAGTGCACCTGAAAAAATAGTGGAAATTGCCAGTAAAGAGGAAGTTGATCGGATAGTAATCGGAACCCACGGTAACAACGGCATCCAGAAACTAATGGGCTCCGTTACCGAGAAAGTGCTTCAGATATCAGAGGTACTTGTACTGGTGGTGCCTCCAAACTACATAGTTTAATGTACAGCTTTTTACTTTTTTAAAGCTGAAAACTACTTTTTTACTATTTTAAGGCCTGAGCAGTGCATTTCTCAGCGTCTCTTTACCTGCACGGACATCCTCCATGGAGAAAACCTCCATATTATAGATTCCCCTGTATCCTTTCAGTTCTTTAAGGACTGTATAATCTATAGAACCTGAGCCGGGTGCAAGGTGCTGATCCCCATCATACTCATCACTCCAGACCCCGCCGTTATCATGCACGTGTACATGGACAACATGCGGAGCAAGTGTTTTTACAAATTCACGAAGCTTTGTACTGTCCCCACCACATGTGAGGTTTGCATGACCGATATCAAAGGTTGCTCCGAGATAGTCAGAGTTTACCGCTTCAATTGCCCTTACCTGTTCATCGACATTACAGCAGAGGTTGCCTGTTGAGGTACCTTCCTTATTCTCAAGGCCGAGCATTACACCGCTGTCTTCAGCTTCAGCTGCAAGTAATTTCAGGTAAGATACCATTTTATTGAAACATGCTTCCCGGTCACTGTCAAATCTCCCGGGGTGAAGCACTATGGCATTTGAGCCAAGTCGTGAGGCGAGTTCAATGGAGTCACGTATCAAGCGGAATTCACGGTCACCCATATTGGCAGTATCAACCACCACATCCTTCGGATAGGTTGGCACATCTGCAAAATAAGGAGCATGGAGGGATGTTTTCAGGTCACAGACTGAAAGCTCGTCAAGCAGTGATTCAAGAATATCTTTCTGGAGTATTGAATCCCTATATACTCCAAGTTTTGGCATGTAAAGCTCAACTGACTGTAATTCAGAGGCAATTTCGGAAAAACTGCCTGCAAATGAAGATGCACCAAGTATCATACCTGAATGGTTATAGTAGTAAGTGATAAGAGTTTTGCTTTTTAGCCAGTGCAATAACCAAAATACTTATCTAAATTAAAGAGTACCAGCAAAGCGATGAAACTATATGTTCCCCACGTGGGACACCTTGAAGGACTGAAGGAGCTTCTTACCGGTTCCAGCGATATTTATGGAATTTATATGGCGGGCACACCTGACTATGTTGGTACCGGAAGGACAAACTTAAGTTCACCGGGACTTGAAGAAATAGCAGAGCAAACTGCCTATGCCCATGAGAAAGGTGTGAAGATGGAAGTTGTCCTGAACAGCTCATGCATGGGTGGACAGCACCTTACAGCCGAAGGGTACAATCGTATCAACTGGTATTTCACACAACTACATAATATAGGTGTGGATGCAGTAACTGTTGCAGAACCATATTTTGTGGAAATGCTTTCCAGGGACTTTGACATGGAAGTTGTGGTTTCAGTTCTTTCATTTGTGGATTCACCACAGAAGGCAGAGTTCTATGAAGGACTTGGTGCTGACACTATAGTAATAGATCCTGTTGTTAACAGGGACTTCAATAAACTTGAAGCAATCAGGGATTCTGTTTCATGTGACCTGAAACTTCTTGTAAATGAAGGCTGCCTTTACCAGTGTCCTTTGAGATATGCACATTTCAATTTCTTCTCCCACGCAAACGGACCGGGACCAAAACTGAACGTTCTGGATGACTACTACTATTATAAGTGTCTCTCACTCAGAATTAAAGATCCCCAGCAACTTATCAAATCCCCGTGGATAAGACCGGAGGATCTTAAGGAATACAAACATATTACCGATACTTTCAAGATTGGAGGAAGGACACACTTTCCTAACTGGATACTTAACAATGTGAAGGCATATGCAAGTGAATCATATGATGGAAATCTTATGGATCTGCTGGATTGCCCAAGGGATATAAGAGACCTTTTCTACATACCAAACAAGGAACTTGATGGTGCTATCAGCCAGTGGAAGCAGTGCAGCAAGGTTTGCAATAAATGCGGATACTGTAAAAGGCTTGCAGAGAAGATTATCAGGGTATACTCCACAGAGAATGGAGAAAATATACTAAAACCCCTGAAAGGTGAGGGAGAGCAATAATGACTATTACAGAAACATTAGCAAAGAACCGCGGTGATCTTGAGAACAAACTGAGAAACCTGCTGGCAAAACCTGTCTTTATATTAGAGTTGGATGCATTTGCCCTTCCATGCGGATGCAAGGGAGCTACAATAAATACAAGAGGAATCCAGATAGATGACCTTGAGATATTTGAGGAACATATTAACAAGTATCTGAAAGAGACCTCAGAGAATCTTGAGGTAGAACCATCATTTCTTTTCGCAAGACTTGTGCCCGGCACGGCAGAAGTAGCCTCTCTTAACAGCAGAGTTCTTTGCAACAGGTGTTACATGGATTTTGCCAGGGGTACTGGCAAACAGCCAAGACCGGATATATATATACTTAACTTTGTACGAAGAGAGTAATACACCTATTTTTCAATATTTTTTGAAATATATATTTATACCGTTGGTTGCTATCGGTATTTTTTCTGAGGAATGGGTAAAAAAACACCCATTTTACCAGCGTCCATTCGAAAGATTTAAGAAGTATTTAATATAATGCAAACCACCTGACGTTAGTCTACGCCATATCAATGATAATATTTTATTTGTAATTATTGTAATTTGGCACGATTTACGCTAATTTAATCAATACAAAAAAGGAGGAAATGTGAATGGAACCGCTCACAGGTATGGGCGTACTGGCACTTATGGGAGCCGCTGCAACTATTGCAGGAGCCTCTGAAGACCTTGAATCAGATGTTGGGTCACAGAGTAACCCGAACTCCCAGGTGCAGTTAGCGCCCCAGATGATGTATCCACACAGGATACACAGTAAAGCTGTTTCTGGAGAACCACCATCAAACGCACTTATGTGCACTATCGGTGGAACAACCGCATCTGTATTAATGAGTACAAATGCATCCGCTGCCCTTGCACTTGCTATTGGAGCTATTGTGGCTGCAGCAGTGCACGGAGCATACTCAGCTACTGCTTATATGGGCAGATCAGCAAGTCAGAAACGTTTCAAACAACCAGTTTATCTTGATGTGATGAGAAGTCACTTGCCCGTAATCATGGGATATTCATTTATCACAACTTTCTGTATTCTTGTGGTATCATATCTTATGGCAACTGTTATGGCACACCCGTTCCCACTGCCACTTCTGGCATTCATTTGGGGAATTACCGTTGGTGCAATTGGATCATCAACAGGTGACGTACACTACGGTGCAGAAAGACAATTCCAGAATGTCGAGTTCGGATCCGGTCTTAATGCTGCAAACTCCGGTAACATCGTGAGGAAAGCAGAATCCGGTCTTAGAAATGGTATCGACAATTCATGGTTCTGTGCTAAATTCGGTGGACCTGTAACAGGTCTCGCTTTTGGAATGACCGTTTTCCTTAGTGGCTGGATCACAGCAGTTTTCGACGCTACAAAAGGAGATGCAATCGGCTGGATTTCAGTCATTGCTGGTGTAATTATTGTACTTATTTTGATATTGTGGAACAGAAACATGGAAGTCGCAGCCCGCAATGCATATGGACCTTACAAGGAAGATGAACCAGAAGCAGAGGTGGCCGCATGATTGATGTTGCAGGAATTTTAATGGAAAACATACTCTACGTGATTCTTATCACACTTGGTGGAGTACTTATTTCATGGAGTGTTCACTTCGTTCCAGTAGGTGGTGCTCCGGCAGCTATGGCACAGGCAACTGGTATCGGTACAGGTACCGTACAGCTTGCAGCTGGTGCAGGTCTCACAGGTCTTGTAACAGCAGGTGCTATGATGCAGATTACAAACAGCATGCCACTTGTCCTTGCATCCGGTGCAGCCGGCGCAATGATAATGATAGCTGTTACAATGATAGTAGGAACATGGGTATACGTATATGGTGTCGGATGTCCTCCAGCATCAGCAAAAGTAAAGTATGACCCGATTACAAAGGACAGACAGGACCTCTATGTCTCACAGGGTACTGAGGGACATGGACTTCCAACCGTATCATTTGTAAGTGGTGTTATCGGTGGTGCCCTTGGTGGTATCGGCGGTTCACTCATATATTACTCACTTATGAGTGTCAGCAACGGACTTGCTCTTGCAGATCTTGTAGGTATTGCCAGTGTTTTCGCAGTAGGTATCTTCTTCGTCAACGCAGTAATTCCATCTTACAACATTGGAGGAACCATTGAAGGTTTCCATGATCCAAAGTTCAAGAGATTCCCAAAAGCAGTTGTCGCATCCCTTGTAGCAACTTTCTTCTGTGCACTTATCAGTGTACTCGCAATAGGAGGTCTATAAAATGTCAGCAGGTGGAAGTGGAGCAGCCGCAGAGGCAATTCCACAGAATAATATCATAGCCTTCGGCGTTGCAGGCGGACTTATCGGAATATATGCAGCATATTTCCTTGTGGACATGGTAGGACAATATATGTCTTTCATCGGTGCACTTGGTGCAATATGCGGTATGGTGTGGGGCGCAGCATCAGTTAGAAGAGTAGCAAGTTACGGTCTTGGTACCGGTGTACCTTCAATCGGTATGCTTGCACTTGGTATGGGTGTAGTCGCAGCAACATTCGGTCTTGCAGTAGGCGGAATTGCCGGCCCTATAGTTGCAATCGTCACAGCAGCAATTATCGGCCTTATGATTGGTGTCCTTGCAAACAAGGTACTCAAGATGGGCATTCCTATCATGGAAGTATCCATGACAGAGATTGCAACAGCTGGTACAATCACAATCATAGGTCTTGCTATATCAATGACAGGAACATTTGACTTCCCGGTCGTACTCAGCCAGGTAATCACTACCGGATACATTGCAGTGATTTTCATTGCAGGTGGTCTTGCAATTCTTCACCCATTCAACGCAAACCTTGGTCCGGATGAGACACAGGACAGGACACTTATGTGCGGACTCGAAAAGGGCGCAATCGCAATGATCGTTGCAGGAATTGTTGCAACAGTTAACGCAGGCGCATCTGGAGCACTCACAATCCTTATAGGACTTGCACTCTGGTACATAGGATTCAGCGGATACTATGACCGTGTAAAGAGAGATGCATACATTGTTGTCGGAAGTGGTCTTCTGCCATCTAAGGAGGAATTGGAATGAGTATGGTACACGCAGCCCCGGAGGCACACCTTGTACTGGACCCACTTACCTCACTTCTCGCAGAAGAAAGGGAAGACATCATCCAGTATTCAATGGACCCTATAATGGAACAGCTTGACGAACTTGACAAGATAGCTGATGACCTCATCAACTCCCTGTCACCAGACAAACCACTCCTTGAATCCTTTAAAGGACGTGAGCACACATCATACAGTGCCGGTTTCTATGGTAACACATTCTACGGAGTAGTTGTAGGTCTTGTTGTTGCCGGAATTATGCTCCTGGTCATGAGTGCATTAGGAGGAATGTAAAAATGGTAGATAAAAGAGAACCAGCAGTCGGATGGCCAATCCTTAAAGGAGAGTACGACGTTGGCGATGTAAACAACTGTGTTGCAGTCGTAACATGTGGTTCACACCTTGCAGCAGGTCCTCAGCTCGATGCAGGCGCATGTCTTACAGGTCCATGTAAGACAGAAAACCTCGGTCTTGAAAAAGTAGTTGCTCACGTAATTTCAAACCCTAACATCAGGTTCCTTATCGTAACAGGTTCTGAAGTTAAGGGTCACATTACCGGTGAAGCAATCGTCAAGATTCATGAGAATGGTGTCAAAGACAACAGGATTGTAGGTGCAACAGGTGCTATTCCTTACGTAGAGAACCTTTCAGAAGAAGCAATCGCAAGATTCCAGGAACAGGTTGAATGTATCGATTTCATCGGTACTGAAGACATGGCCGCTATTACCGGAAAGATCAAGGAATACGCAGCCAAGGACCCAGGAGCTTTTGATGCAGACCCAATGGTACTTGAAGTAGGAGACGGTGGAGACGGAGACGAAGAGGAAGCCGGTGGACTTAAGCCAATGGCAGCTGAACTTGCAACCGTCAGAAGCAGGATAATTGGCATCAACAAGGAAATGATGGCCATAGGAAATCTCAACAAGTTCCATGCTGGAATACACGCAGGAAAAGTTGAAGGTGCAATGATAGGTCTTGCAGTTACACTTGCATTACTTGGAATGCTACTGTTCGGAGGTCAGTAATATGGCAGAAGAAGAATATGGAAAAGGCGTACCAATGGTCATTACCCCACAGATGGGACCCATTGAAGCGGTAGTCGACGACATCCGTTACAGAGCCCAGCTTATTGCAAGAAACCAGAAACTTGATTCCGGTGTATCCGCAACAGGTGTAGCAGGATTCCTTGCAGGATTAGCATTTGCAATTGTAATGGTAGTCATCATCCCAATGTTTGTCTGGAAGGTGTTATAAAATGACCGAAGACAGAAGCGACAGGGTACCAAGTGTAGTTACTGACCCGGAAGACTTCCAGGCAGTACTCGATAAACTCAACAAGATTGATGAGAAGATCGAGTTTGTTAACAGTGAAGTTGCACAGCGCATTGGAAAGAAAGTTGGTAGAGACATAGGAATACTTTACGGAGCTGTTATAGGAATTATCATGTTCCTGCTTTACGTACTGTTCCTTGGACCTATGCTCGGTATTTAAAATAAAGAGGTTATTCATATGTTCAAATTTGACAAGAAACAAGAGGTATACGATGTCGGCGGCGTCAAGTTTGGTGGCCAGCCAGGACAGTACCCAACAGTACTTATAGGAACTATGTTCTATAACAGGCACAAGATTGTGACTGATGAAGACAAGGGTGTCTTCGATGTAGAGGCTGCAAACAAACTCTGGCAGGCAATGGTTGACATGGGCGAAGTTACAGGTAACCCAATCGTAAACCAGATTGTCGGAGAAACTCCGGAAGCAATCAAGAAGTACATCGACTGGTTCATTGAGGTTGATGAGAAAACACCATTCCTTATCGACTCATCTGCAGGTGACGTACGTGCAGCTGCAGCAGAGTATGTAACAGAGATCGGCGTAGCTGACAGGGCAATCTACAACTCCATTAACGCCAGTGTACACGCTGACGAGATCGAGGCAATCAGAGAAAGCGACATCAATGCATCCATTGTACTCGCATTCAACGCAACAGACCCAAGCGTAAAGGGTAAGCTTGAAATCCTTGAATCAGGTGGAACCGGTCAGGAGAAGGGTATGCTCGAGATCGCAAAGGAATGTGGAATCACAAAGCCACTTATCGATGTAGCAGCAACTCCACTGGGAGCAGGTTCCGGTGCATCCATGAGAGCAGTTATTGCAATCAAGGGACACCTCGGACTTCCTGTTGGTGGTGGATACCACAACATGGCTTCCGCATGGGACTGGATGAAGGCATACAAAAAGCAGTTCGAAACCAGAGAAGAAAAGCAGGCAATTTACATGCCAGCTGACATTGGAACAAACCTTGTACCACAGGTACTGGGATCAAACTTCCAGCTTTTCGGTCCTATCGAGAACACTGACAAAGTATTCCCTGCAACTGCAATGGTTGACATTATGCTTGCAGAGACTGCAAAGGAACTCGGCCTTGAAATCATGGACGAGAACCACCCAATCAACAAGCTGGTTTAAACCAGCTTATACTTTCTTTTTTTAAATTGTTCTGGAAAAAGAGCCGCAGGCTTGTTAGGGAATCCCACTCCCCAACCTGCATCATTTGTATACTAAATGTATTTGTGTATATTAAATATACGATTTATAGTATATTAAACCTGATAAGTACTGCCTGATTTTCACAGTACAAACTGTGATCAACTGAGCAGGACAGAAAATAATTAAAGCAGCAACTACTATCAGCTAGCATGACTGAGGTAATGCTTATCTGGGACAATCCATTATTGTTCGAAAAACTATTTACAGAGCATGGAATCAAATGCCAGAGAATTGTTTCTGATTCCATAGGCACACCATTTATTCCCCCATGTAAATGTGTTGTAATTCCAACAGGTTTTGCAAATAAAGCTTATACAGGCATCCTGCCCGGCATTGAGAGAAATGCCAGAAGCTTTGAGAAATTCGTAAGAGGAGGAGGAAACCTCGTAGTTTTCAGTCCGGTGGTCCCTGAATATGACTACAAGTGGCTGCCAATGGAACTTGAATACAAGCAAAAGCACCAGGTCACCAGCATATGCAAAGACAGGGAGCATGAAGCACAATGTCTTGTAGAAGACTCCTGCTGTGAAGTCGAATTTGACGGTTATTTTTCAAAAACCGACGGTGAAATAGTATTCAAAAGCGATGAAGGAAATCCCCTCATGGTTGTAAAAGAACTTGGAGAGGGAAGGATAATTGCCACAACAATACATGAGTTTCCCTCCGGGGATTTTCTCAAATGGATCAATGAAACTGCAAAAAAGTAAATTGTGATTTACTTTTGAAATCCTTCTTAAGCTGCTCTGCAATGTCTGCAGCTTCAGCAACCCTGAGAACGAAAATACCAAAGCAAGGCTTGATGAACTGGAAGAAAACCTCGTCTCCCTTAACGCCTACAGGAACATTATCCCCCATCAGTGCTACACCCCGCAGTCTGTAACCACCAGGTACATGGTAAACAGTATCTGATTTTTCCTGGATCAGTTTCTCAGACTGTGCAGGAGTAACTCCTTTCGAAAGGATTTCAAAGGGTATATCGTTGATGCAGGCCATTGTAATACCTTGTAACCTTATAATTATTCAACAATTACAAGGTCCCCAACTTTAATACCTTTTTCTGTAATACGACCAACAATTTTACCACCAGTCATGCTGGCAGCTTTTTCTGCCTGCTCCTGAGGAAGAATGATAACAAAGCCCATTCCCATGTTAAAGGTCCTGTACATCTCAAGGTCATCAACATTTCCTTCTTCCTGAAGGAACTTGAAAATCGGAGTTGGCTCTATTGGATCGTAGAAATCAAAACCAAGACTTGTGACTCTCTTCAACTTCAAAAGCCCGCTTCCTGTGATATGTGCAAGTCCGTGGACATCGCATTCCTTTATCACATCAAGGACTTCCATATAGATCCTTGTAGGAATCAAGAGTTCATCACCTATGGTTGTTGAATTATCGTAAGGGAATTTGTCATGATATGAGTATGAAGACTGGTCAACTATGTTTCTCACAAGGGTATAGCCATTGCTGTGAACACCGTCACTTGGAACACCAACTATGGCATCTCCTTCTTTGACATCTTCACCTGTGATGATATTTTCCTTTCTGACCATTCCAAGGCAGGTCCCTGCAAGGTCAAAACCTTTTATGATATCAGGGAGTGTTGCGGTTTCCCCACCGACAATTGTCATCCGGGAAATTTCTGCACCTTTCCTTAATCCTTCACCAATCTGTGAGGCAAAATCAGCATCGTGCTTCTCAAGGGCAAGATAATCCACAAAAGAAATTGGTTCGGCGCCAATGGCAAGCAGGTCATTGACATTCATCGCAATACAGTCAATTCCCACTGTATTCCAGCGCTTCATCTCATTTGCAATGAGCACCTTGGAACCAACACCGTCTGTTGCAAGGGCAAGGGCATATTCCCCGAAATCAATGAGTCCTGCATAATGGCCGATGCCAGTAAGCGGAGCTCCGAGGCCTTCGCGCTTGTAGTCCATGCTCTTTGTAAGTGCCTTAATAGTCACTTCTTCCTCTTCGATGTCAACTCCTGACTCTGCATACGTTAGGTGCTTATCTTTCATTGCTATCCCTGCATTGTTTGTCTAGTTCAAATTCGCAGTGTAAGGTCTTAACAGCATCCAGTGCTTCCTCAGAGCTTACCACAAAGGAAATGTTGTGCTGGGATGAACCCTGACTGATCATGATAATATTAATTCCGGCTTTTCCAAGGGAGTAAAATACCTTTCCTGCAACTCCCGGAATACCGTCCATTCCGGCACCGACAACTGCAACAACGCAGACATCACGGTCATATGCCACATCACCCACAACATTTGTTGTGAATTCAGATCTTACGGCTGCAACTGCTGCCTCAAGATGGTCCTCGTTAACCACCAGTGACATGTTTGCTTCGGATGAACCCTGGCTGATCATGATAATATTGACACCGGCATTGGCAAGCGCAGAAAATACCCTTGCAGCAGTACCAATTGTGCCTACCATACCGGCACCGCTTATATTGATAAGTGCTACCTTGTTAATAAGAGTAACAGCCTTAACGACATCCTCTCTGCGCTGCTGCTCGGCAACAATAAGTGTTCCAGGAAAATCCGGCTCAAATGTGTTCTTCACACGTACAGGGATCTTATGCCTGATTGCAGGCTCAATGGTCCTTGGATGGAGAACCTTGGCCCCGAAATAGGACAATTCCATTGCCTCTATATAAGAAATCTGTGGAATCGGCTTTGACTCAGGAACAATCTTCGGGTCTGTGGTCATGATTCCATGAACCTCTTTCCACAACCATATCTCGTCTGCATCAACTGAAGCACCGATAATGGATGCTGAGAAATCAGAACCTCCACGACCAAGAGTTGTAATAATTCCCTGTTTGTTATGGGCAATAAACCCGGTAACTACAGGAATACTGTCCTTGAGAAGAGGACCGAGGTTGGCTTTTACCTGTGTGTAACTGTCTTCCAGTGGCTTTGCATCACCATATTTGGAGTCTGTCACAATTCCTGCCTCTCCTCCGGTAAATGACTGTGACGAAGTTCCAAGTGAACGTATGGAACCACTTACAATTGGTGCGGCAAGACGCTCACCGTATGAAGAAATATAATCAATGGAACGCTTTGTAAGCTCACCCAGATAGCATATACCTATCAGGGCCTTTTCAAGTTCATCAACTCTTGTGTCAATGGAATCAACACATTCTGACCGGATCTCTTCATCATCTATTGCAACATTGATTGCATCATAGTGTTTTTTGGACAAATCGGCTATGAATTCCTTTACCTGGCTTACTTTACCATTTTTAGATACTTCATTTGCAGTAGTCAGCAGGCCGTCTGTTACACCGCCAAGTGCTGAAGTCACTGCTACAAGTTCATTTCCATCCATGTGATACTGCCTTACAAGCTCTGCCACATGACGGATCTTTTCACCGTTTTCCACGGAAGTCCCGCCGAACTTCATTACGATTCTCATGATACAACCACGTTTAGTTTGTCAGCTAATGTCGTGTATAAACAATAAAGAGTAATATAAAGATTATGAGTAAAGCAAAATAGAAAAATTTAAAAAACAGGTAATTACCTGAACTTATTGTAGAACACAAAGAACACGACAAATACGCCTGCTGTTACAAGGAGTGAGACTACATTTGAAAAACCGGAACCTGACTTTTCCGAACCGGATTCTTCAGGCACATCGTCAGATGAATTCTCCGTAGTATTAACCGAAACATTTGCTTTGCCCGAAATGCTGTCAACTGCAGAATCTGCCATTTCTGAAATTGAACCTGAGATGTTATCTTTAATGTTCACGGAAACTGAAAAATCCTCGGAGTAATAGGAGAAAGCTTCGCCGTCAATCATTATCAGCATCACGGTATGAATGCCTGCATCCAGCTCATCTGTGACTGCTTTGTAGCTTCCCTTGCTGACATCATTCCTTGAATCAAGGAACTCTCCGTCAACCAGGATGCGCACTTCAGTAAATGCCTCATCAAGGTCATAAGTAATGATAGCAACCCTGCCGGCTTTCAAACCACCAGCAACTGGTGAAGCCACTTCAATGTCAATATCATCCGGCACATCGCCATCATCTCTGGACTTTGAAATTTGCTTAACTGAAACCTGATCAAGGAACACTGTAATTGAGTCATCCCCTTCAATATACGCTTTCACACGTGCCAGGAGAACAGCATTTGGCTGGTTACCCTTGTAAGTAGTGTAGTAAAAGTATTCATCTTCCCCTACTTCATCCATCACAACTACATCATCATTAAGAATCAATTCCATGAGAAGTTTGTTGTCCTCAGTTCCTGTAACCTCTATTTCATAGATGTCTGCAAGCTCCAGTCCCCTGTCACTTTCAAAGGAATAACTCTCATCAAGAATCAGGTAATCATCTATGTTTTCCACAGGATCAAGATATTGTTCAATATAGATGGTGGAATAATAATCTCCGCCAGACTCTTTTACAGTTCCCTTGGGAGTTACTCTAAGCACAAGATATTCCATTTCGTCATCATCATCGTCTGTCACCGTGCGGACGTACTCCATGGGATCATCATCTGAAGCGAAGTTATCATCCAGATCGACTTCTTCCCCGTTAAGATAGAGTTTCAGCATCACATCCCCGCTTTTACTGTTAAGGTCAGAAATCTTCATGGAATAGCCCTGTTCAAGGGTGATTTCATCTCCTGCATTAACAGCAGGTTCGGAATAGTGGATCATTGCTTCTGTTTCAAGCGCAGAGGCAGGGTAAATGCCCACAGCCAACAAACAAATCAAGACGATTACAAAATGTATATATTTCATCGAAACCTCACATCATTTAACCAAGGAAATGATAGAATACTTATGCTACTCAGCGAGCATATTAAAGGTTTATGGTTTTTATTTATTTCTATAAATATAGGTGATAATATGAAATATGTGGTACTTATCGGAGATGGAATGGCAGATGAGCCTCTTGAAGAAATAGGGGGCATGACAGTTCTCCAGAAAGCCAATACATCCAACATGGATTACATCACGAAAAACAGCATCGCAGGCCTTGCACAAAACAGTTCCTGAAGGATTACCCCCGGAAGTGATGTTGCCAATATGTCCATTGTTGGTTATGATCCGAAAAAGTACTATTCAGGCAGGGCACCTCTTGAAGCCGCAAGTATGGGTGTTGAGTTGGAAAAAGACGACGTTGCATTCCGTTGCAACCTTATTACAATAAAGAATGACGTTATTGCAGACTACAGCTCCGGGCACATCACCAATGAAGAGGCAAAAGAGCTCATTGAAAGTGTAGATTCCGCCCTTGGAAACGAAAGTTTTAGTTTTTATCCGGGAATCAGTTACAGGCACCTTCTAGTTTGCAAAGAGTCTTGGTGCAGACACTGAGTGTGTTCCGCCACATGACGTAATTGATGAAAACAGGTTCGAACACATGCCTACCGGAAAAGACAGCGAGCTTATCTCAGAGCTTATTGAAAAGTCAATGGTAATACTGGCAGAACACCCAGTTAACAAAAAAGAATTGAGACGGGAAAACCCCGGAAATTCCATATGGCTCTGGGGTCAGGGATTTGCCCCCGCTTTTACCCCATTCAAAGAACTATACGGACTCAGTGGTGCAATCATTTCCGCTGTGGATCTTGTCAAGGGAATAGGAATCTATGCAGGACTTGATGTAATAGAAGTACCAGTGCAACAGGATATCTTGACACTAATTATATTGGAAAGGCCGAGTACGCAATGGAAGCCCTGAAGGATCACGATTTTGTTTTCGTGCATGTGGAAGCCCCGGATGAAGCCGGACACATGGGAGATATGAAAGCAAAAATCAGGCAATTGAGGACTTCGATGAAAAAGTAGTGGGAACAGTACTTAAGGCTGCAAAGGAACTGGACGAGGACGTGAAAATTATGGTTATGCCTGACCATCCGACACCTATCGCACTAGGGACGCATACATCAGTTCCGATTCCTGTAGCCATATATTGCACTGCGGAAGAGACAGCAGATAATGCAGATGCCTTTAATGAGGAATCTGTAAAGAAGGGAACTCTTGGAACTGTGTATGCAGCAGATCTTGTTGGAATGATGATAGATAACAAGTGAGCCATACACGCTCGCTTGATGACTTTTTTAGTGAGCCTTTTGGCTCATCATTTATAAATAGACCCACTGATATAATATTGTTTAGTGGGGAGTATCTAATATTGCAGATAGTTCCATCTATAAGCAAATCAGGAGTGTGGTAAAATGAAATTTGGACTTACACCATGGAGCCCCTCTACGGCTTCAAGATGGGATCATTAGATGAAATGAAGCGCATGCAGGAGCGCCTCAACAGAATGTTCGGGGAAGAAACATCAAGATCTGAAATGATGGATATTGATACTATGTCCCCCTTGTAGACATTGAAGAAAAGGATGACAACATCATTGTCACCACCGATCTTCCAGGAGTCAGCAAGGATGATGTTGACATCGACATCAGGGACAACAAAGTATGGATCAGTGCCAATATGCATAAGGAATCCAGTGAGGAAAAAGAAGGATACCTTTATGCGAACGTACATACAGCAGGTTTGCACGTGCATTCAACCTGCCTTCGGCTGTACGTGAAGATGATGCCAGTGCAAAGCTGGAAAACGGAGTGCTCACAATAACACTTCCAAAAGCAGAGATTGAAGAAAAGCACAGGATAATGATTGAGTAAACCTGCATTTTGGATTAACGTCCCTTCGGGGACGTTTGATATCTTTTTACCCTATTTTAAAGTATTAAGTTGCGGCATCAGTTAGAATTTATCATCATCTTTGCTCAGTCGGGGTAACTGTCATCATCGCCGCAGTAAATAGAATACAAATATAGTATATATCCTTCTTGGAAGAGATTACATATTCTTTTTTAGATTTTAGAGAATCAAACAAGAATATGCAAGAGTACATTAAATAAACATCAGAAGAACATAAATAATTATTTATAAGTCCAGTACGATTCCTTTTAGGAGTCTGTTAGTTGGCATTGGACAGATAGTGGATTTATAAAATACCCGATATGAATAGGAGCATATTTTCCAAACTTACCTTTGAGTATGAAATTATGCTGAATTATTCAAATCCAAGAAGGAAAAGTAATGAGAAGAGCATTAATAGAAACAATCAGAGATCGGAGAAACGCAAGGATGTTTTACTGCTGCTAAAAAGCGGACCTCTTGAAATGGGCACTATTCTGGAAACGCTGGACGTAAATACAGATACTCTCCTTCCCCAGATGAAAATTCTGGACGAAGGACACTTGGTTGAAAAAGATAAAGACAATGACACCTACACGCTTACAAAGTTCGGGAGGTTGATTGTCAATGACCTGGCACCATTGCTTGGAACCCTTGATGTTCTCGAAGATAAAATGGAATACTGGATAAAACATAACACTGATTGCATACCGCCGGTATTGTTTAACAGACTGCGAGCTTAAAGAATGTAAACTCATTGAGCCAGGAGTATCTGAGGCTATGGAATTAAGTAAAGAAGCAACAGACATCTGCCTGAGATCAAAGAAAGTGTATGCTTTAGCGTCACTGTATCACTCTGACTACTTTAGAATATTCAACCACTATGCTGAGCACAATATCGAGTTTCATTTCATTATGACTAAAGACGTTCTTGGAAAATTCACCACAGAAGATGAACAAGGTTTTGAAACACTCTTAAAAAACCCCATCTTAATTTTACACATACCCTGATGATCGGGTTATCCACTCTCACATTTTCAGAGGATTTCCTGCTTATAAGGCTTCTAACAGAAGACAAACTTTATGACCCAAGGCACCTGTTCTCTTATAACAGGGAAGCAATTGCCTGGGGTGAAGAACTTTTCCAGCATTATCTTGAACTGTCTGAACTACTGGAAAAGCTCTGAAAACAATGCCCACTTGTTTTCTTAACCCCACGAGACATAGGAGGTGTGCAGGCACTAGTACAAATTAGTTTCAAGATTTGTGCGTGAGGAGCTTACTGAAACAAAGTGCCTGATAATGTAACCCACTCCTTATTTGTAAAATGGTTTTTACGGTACTTAACATAATCCTGTTACATTTTCATATAGCATTATTAATTTACAAGAGACTATTATTCAGAACTGTTTCATTTTTCATAACAGCAGCTATCACGAACAGTAATCACACAAAAAAACCATTAAAATGGATAGCGATAAGAAAAGGAATGTGAAGCAAGCACGAAAATAAGATCCAATTTGCTGGTTGGTTGATTGGTTTTTGAAACAATATCGAAACTGAGTGCTTACTCCAATAATCCACTCCCTATTCATAAAATGAATTTTACCATACTTAACATAAACCTGTCAGATTTTACTATCGTATCATTAATTAATATGAGAGCATTATTCAGCATAATACAATAATTTCATCCGGAGAACTCCAATTGAAAATGCAGGCATTTACCGTTGAAGATATCCCTCTTATAAAAGAAGGGGATGACATCGCATCACTCATCTGCGAAAGAACAGGTATTGAAGACAATGACATCATAGTCATAGCGTCAACCATAGTTTCTAAAGCTGAAGGCAGGATGTTCCGTGTTGAAGATATTACTGCCGGAGAGGAAGCAATAAGAATTGCAAAGCGTAGCGGGCTTGAACCCGGATTTGTGCAGGCGGTATTAAACCGTAGCAAGGAAGTACTGGTGGAATTCCCCATACTTCTTGTTGAAACTGACAACGGACATGTGTGTATTAAAGCCGGAATTGATGATTCTAATGTTGATGCAGGATTCATGGCAGACTTGCCTGTTGATCCTGACATGAGTGCAAAAAATATCGGGGAAGCTATCGAAAAGAAAACAGGGAAGAAGGTCAGCATAATTGTCACCGACACCAACGGAAGGGCTTTTAAACTCGGCCAGACAGGTATTGCAATCGGCGTATACAAAATGCATCCAATAAAAAACTGGAAAGGACAGAAAGACCTTTTTGGCAATATCCTGGAAGTCACCGAGGAAGCCATAGCTGATGAGATTGCAGGTACAGCAAACCTCCTTATGGGCGAAGGTGACGGAGCCTGCCCTGTGGTTATTCTGAGAGGACTGGATTTAAGAACTGAGAATGCATCCATTAAAGAAATGTACCGCAGTGAACGGGAAGATATAATTAAAAAAGGACTTCGCTGCCTAAGCAAAGTCTGAAATGGAAATATTAACTACTTCCACACCTGATTCTGAGAAGAAATCAAGTGCATCCGTATCAGGATAAGGCTGGATATAAACAACCCTTTTGATATTGGAATTGATAATCATCTGGCACAAAGTATGCATGGCTGGTGCGTGCAGTAAAGCGTTGCACCATCAGTACTTACACCATGAAGGGCTGCCTGAATGATGGCATTCTGCTCTGCATGCACAGCACGACATTTTTCGTGACGTGTGCCTGATGCAATGTTGTTCTGTTCCCTTATACAGCCTATATCAAGACAATGCTCCATGTTCCTGGGTGCACCATTGTAACCTGTTGAAAGTATACGTTTATCCTTAGCGATCACAGCACCTACCTTATTTCGAAGACAAGTGGAACGTTTTGCCACAACAGTAGCAATCTCAAGCAAATATTCATCTATACTTGGCCTGTCATTCATTGCTTAAGAGAGGCAGTAAGTGGTATATATAAGTTGTAGTGTAAGAGAATACTTATCAATTCACGAATTCACACCGGAATTGATAATTTATATATTCTGGAGTATAAAATCATGGAAGTCGGTTTGACTGAACGTTTAGATTCTTTTGTCAGAAAACATAACGATCGTCAGCTTGCAGCCATACCGCTTGCGGTTTTGTGATATCAATGTTAATACTTGCAATCACGTTTGCCAGTAGCGGTGCACCTGTAAAGCTTGGAATGGAATTCGAAGGTGGAACAATGGTTTCTGTGGCGACACAGGAAAGTGTTTCCTCAATGGAACAAAAGTTCTCAGATTACCCCATTACTGACGTCAGACAGGCCGGAGCAAGAGTTATAATGCAATTTGGACCAATGAGTGACGAATTGCAGCAGCAGCTCACAAGTGAAGTGATAGATACATATGAAAGTGTGGAAATAAATCAGATTGGACCTGTATACGGTGCAAGCCTGCAGCAGCAGGCCGTCAAGGCAGTAATTATATCATTTATAGGAATGGCAATAGTTGTATTCCTGATTTTCAGGACGTTTGTGCCATCCCTTGCAGTTGTCCTTTCAGCACTTTCGGACATAATCATCGCAGCGGCTTTTATGAACATACTGGAATTGAGCTCTCCCTTGGGACTGTAGCTGCCCTTCTAATGCTTATTGGTTATTCTGTTGACAGTGACATATTGCTCACAACAAGGGTTCTTAAACGACGTGGAACCCCACAGGAAAACATAAGCAATGCAATGCATACAGGAGTTACAATGACCACGACAACCCTTGCGGCGCTTGTGGTAATGTACCTTGTTTCAACTTACTCATACTTACTCAGTTCATCACTTTCCCAGATTACCCTTCTTTCAAACATATCCATCGTCCTGATATTCGGACTTGCAGCGGATATGATGAACACCTGGATGCTTAACACATCCATACTCAGGTGGCATGTTACAAGTGTCGGAACCAGAAGGAGGCGTAAAGCATGAGAGACGATGAAAACCAGAGCATTTTCAAGGATATCAGGGTAATTGTGTTTATCCTTGCAATACTTGGTTCCTTAATATTCATACATCCGGGTTACTCCTCTGAAGAAGGATTTACAACCAACCTGAATTACGGGCTTGATCTTGAAGGCGGCTCATGGCTGCAACTAAAACTTCAGGGTGCTGTTGCACAACTTGATGCTGAAAGCGGTCTTCTTGTGAAAGAAATAGTTAACATAAATTTTGCAGAAGATGTTGAAATCCAGTCCGTGGATGAAAATGATGATGCTACTTTAATCAGGTTTACGTCTGCATCCGTACTGACAAATAACCAGATGAATCAGCTTGGAGTAGGTCAGACAACAATAACAAGAAGCAATAACATAACCCAGGTAATTCTTGAAACTTCAAAGGAAACTCTTATTAAAAACTATCTTGCAGATTCACTTAAAGCAGAAGTAATTCCAACACTTTACTCAGACAGTGTGCAGTATGAAATCAGGACTACTGTTTCCCAGCAGGACCTTGAAGTACTCATGGAGAAAGTCGGAGGCTCTATATTAACAGATTCAAGTGGTGAAACTACTTATAAAGAAGGTGTCACAACAGAAACAAGGGATCTTACAAAAGAGATACTTAGTGACAAGCTCAACTCCCTCGGACTTAAGGACATACCTGTCAAAACAGTAGGTGATGACTACATACTTATTGACTTTGCAGGAATTGATCTTGCAACTGCCAAGAACATTGCTGAAAAACCCGGTAAATTCGAGATAAGAATTGCAACCCAGGGCAACGAGTCAGAACATGTAATCTACGGGGATGAAATAGAATCAGTAAGCATAGTAGGATACCACGAAGAAGATGGACAGTGGTATGTACCATTTACACTTACAGAAGATGGTGCCCTTGCACTTCAGAAGGCTGCCATTGAAACTGGTGCTACAACGGATCCATTGTCACACAATCTTATAATGTATCTTGACGAGCAGGAAGTTTACAGCGCCCCACTTAGTTATTCAGCAGCAGCAAGGCTGGAAACAACCCCAATATACTCGTGGCAGGCATCAACAGGTCCTGATGAGGAAAGTAAGACACAGGCTGAAGAATTACAGATACACCTGCGTGCAGGTGCACTACCTGTAAATGTAGAACTTATGGGTTCCGGACATGTGGATGCTGCCCTTGGTCAGCAGTTTAAGGAGCAAGCTATAATTGCAGGTCTTTTAGCATTGTTAGCAGTTGCATTTGTAGTATTCAGGAATTACAACAAGCCTGCAATCCTCATACCAATGGTTGGTACTTCCATCAGTGAAGTAATAATGATACTTGGTTTTGCAGCAGCTATTGGATGGCAGCTTGACCTTGCAAGTATTGCAGGTATTATTGCAGCCATAGGAACAGGAATTGATCACCTTGTTATCATTACCGATGAAGTACTGTATGAAGGCAAGCTCCCTCCAAGAAAAGTCTACCTTTCAAGAATAACCAAAGCATTCGGAATAATATTTGCAGCAGCTGCAACAACCATTATAGCAATGTCACCATTGGTGGTAATGGGATTCGGAGCCCTGAAGGGATTTGCAATCACAACCATTGTAGGAGTTATGATCGGTATCCTCATAGCAAGACCGGTATATGGAAAGGTCATACACGAAGTACTTGCAGCAGAAGCTACAGACAGTGAATAAGGAAAGGTGATACGTTGAAGGATCTGTGGACTGTAAAATACCGGCCTAAAACCCTCGAAGACATTATTGGAAACGAGCAATCTGTGGAAATGATCAGCAAGCTGGCAAAATCCAACAACCTTCCGCACCTTGTATTCCATGGACCTGAAAACTCAGGCAAGTCAAGCACTGCTTTTGCACTTGCCTTTGAGTTATACGGAGATGATTTTGAAAGGAATTTTGCATACTTTAATGCATCTGATTTCTTTGAGCAGGAAAAAGTTACCTTGTCAGAGACAAAAGATTCATACGCATACTGGGAACTGATGACCCTAAAAAGATCGGCCATAGTGTGATATATATCTTCAAGGAAGTCATCAATGAGTATGCAAGTATGGCTCCAATGGATTCGAATTATAAGATAATCTTTATAGATAATGCCGAATCATTGAATTCCGATGCACAGCATGCTTTAAGGCGGATAATGGAAAAGTACACAACAACATGCAGGTTTATCCTTTCAACTACCCAGCCATCCAAACTGATAACTCCATTAAGGTCAAGAGGACTACAGCTTTTCTTTACCCATGTTTCAGATGATAAGCTTACAAAATTCATTTCACAGGTAATTGAATCTGAGGAACTGAATGTCACTGCAGATGGAATGGACGCACTAGTATACCATGCAAGGGAAACATTGCAAGGGCACTGAACACACTTCAGGTAGCTTCCATTCAACCAGAAATCGATTGTATAGGCCCACAGCAGATATATGATGCAACTCTTGGAGAACAGTCAGAAAACGTGACAAAGTTATTTGATTCCATTATTGCAAAGAACGTGCTTGAAGCAAGGAAATATATTGACGCACTTCTCCTTGAAGAGGGTCTTTCCGGACAGGAAATATTGCTCCAGTTGCACAAGACTGCAGTAAATTACAATGAGCCTGATGATGTCATTGCCACCTGGATTACAAGAATAGCAGACACAGATTTCTACCTGACAGAAAGTGCAAATGACAGGATACAACTTGAAGCCCTTGTTGCAAATTTCTGCCAGTAGACCCGTGAATTACAAGTTTATATTTTGATGGTTTGAATGACTGACAAAGACATAACGGATTTTGAAACTGCATGCCGTAAAATAATGGAAATGGTTCTTGATGGAAGCATTACCGATGATAAGCAACTAAACGAAGCAAAGAAAAAAGTTGCAAAAAGCTTTCATCTATCAACTCTCCCAAAAAATGCAGACATAATAATATCCGGCAATGATGAAGAGCAGGAAAAGGTTCGTGCAGTCTTACAGCGAAAACCCGTTCGAACCATATCGGGAGTAGCTGTAATCGCTGCCATGACTTCCCCTGCGCCATGTCCCCACGGAATATGTGTACCATGCCCCGGAGGTCCAAAGTCAGAGTTTAATTCCCCGCAAAGCTACATGGGAAGAGAACCATCAACAATGAGAGCTATCCAGTTTGAATATGACCCTTACAGAATAGTCAATAACAGGCTGACCCAGTTAAAGCAGATTGGCCACGAAGTGAAAAAAGCCGAACTCATTATTATGGGAGGGACTTTTTCTGCAAGGTCAATCGATTACCAGGAATGGTATACAAAACGCTGCCTTGAGGCTATGAATGATTTTTATGGAGATTCCTGGAGAGAGCAGGCAAACCCAATTGGGAAGAAAATTCCATATTATACTATAGAAGATGTCCAGAAAGCAAATGAGGTTTCAGAAGTCCGTAATACCGGCATTACATTTGAAACCCGTCCTGACTGGGCAAAAAAGGCACATGTTGACAAGATGCTGGAACTTGGTGCAACAAAGGTCGAAATTGGTGTCCAGAGTACCTATGATTTCATTCTTGAGAGAATCAAACGTGGACACAGTGTTGCAGACAGCATTGAAGCAAACAGGTTCCTCAGGGACAGCGCCCTGAAAGTTGGCTTTCATATGATGCCGGGACTTCCCGGAACTGACATGGAAATGGATGTAAGGAATTTCAAAAGGCTTTTCGATAATCCCGGATTCAGGCCTGATTACCTGAAAATTTATCCCACCCTTGTGACCGAAGGTACAGAACTTCAAGAGATGTGGAAACAGGGTAAGTATCAGGCACTTACAGACGATGAAGCCACCCTGCTCCTGTCAGAAATTAAGTCTTTCATTCCAAAATGGGTGAGATTGCAGCGCATACAGAGAGATATTCCTGCACAGCAGATACTTGCAGGTGTACGTAAAAGTAATATCAGGCAACTTGCAAGTGAACATCTTGAAAACCACGGTGGAAAATGTCGTTGTATAAGGTGTCGCGAAGTAGGCCACAATATACTGAAAGGAAACGAGCCGGAAACTGAAAATATCCGTATGCTGACTGAGACCTATGAGTGCTGTGGAGGAAAAGAGCATTTTATTTCCTTTGAGGATACAAAGAAAGATATTCTGATAGGATTTCTCAGACTCAGGTTCCCGTGCAGTCCGCACAGGGAAGAATTGCAGAATGCAGCCCTTGTAAGGGAACTCCATATTTATGGGTCATCTGTTGCCGTTGGAAAGGATGCAGGAGATAAAGACTGGCAGCACAGGGGTTTTGGAAAGGAATTAATAGCACATGCTGAAGAGCTCTCACAGAATGCCGGATATAGCAGGATAGCAATAATAAGTGGAATTGGCGTACGCCAGTATTACCGGAAGGCAGGTTATAAACTGGAAGGCGTTTATATGATGAAAGACCTGGACTGAATGGATTGGTAATGAAATAACAGATGATTATATATAACAAAGTATAATATATTAAAATATTCTTAATATTTATGCAGGAGACAATATGTTGGACTCAGAGCTGCTTGAAGAAATTGTCAATAACTTAAAAGACATAAATGCCAAGCTTGACAGGCTTGTTGTACAGGTTGAATGCAGAGATGAGCAGAGCAGCGAAAAAGAAAGAATCGTGGCAGACTCCCTGGACGTAATTACACTATTGACACTCCCGGATCATTTAAGGACAACTGCAACAACCCTGTTTGAAATCGGACCTGCTACAGCTGAAGACATCGCAGCCATAACCAATAAGGAAAGAGCTGTTGAAAGTAATTATCTTAACCAGCTCGTCAGGATGAATCATGTTAAAAAATACAGGGAAGGAAGGAAAGTCTACTTCCGTATCAATGAAAGCCTAAAGAAAAAATAGATATATCATTACATGAATGCTTGCTTCAGAATGAAAAACATTAGCCACTAATCAATTAACCGATGACAAATATGACCCAAACACTAGCAGTTCATTCCTCTAAAGGCGGTACAGGGAAAACCAGCATTGCAGTAAATCTGGCAGTTGCATTTGCAGCTGAGGGAAAAAATACATGCATAATAGATCTGGATTTGAGAGGACCCTCCCTCTGTACGATGTTTAAGCCCGAATCCCGTTTCTGGATTAATGATTTCCTGTCAGGTAAATGCAGCCTGAAAGATACACTTACCGATATAAAGGATGAAATGGGTACCGCTGGTCACCTGTACGTCAGTTTTTCAAATCCTGATATCACAGAGATCAGGGATCTTGTAAGCAAAGACAGGAACTGGCAGGCCGGAGCACTTAAAGCCCTGATGAACGGTAAAAGGGAACTTATAGACAATAATATGGATATAGTCATATTTGATACAAGTCCTGGCGTTGAATATGAATCCATAAATGCAGTTGCTGCGTCTGACATGGTAATTATCATCCACAATGATACTACTGCATGCCAGCACTGTACAGAGCAGCTCATAAAAGGCGTATATTCCCTTCTTGACAAGAAATGTGCAATAATAGATAACATGCATCATGGAAATTGTCTTGACATTGTAGACAAAATGAGGTACGGAGCACCTGTTCTTGCAACTATTCCATGCATGTGCGAAATTGCAACCCGTGGAAAAACCGAAATACTCACCCATACGGATCCTGAACATCTCTTCTCAAAAAGTATAATGTCAATACGGGATAAAATCAAAGAAATGTAATTAATTCATTCCTCATCATCTTCTTTTATTATTTTTAAGACATCGTTCTGGAGATATTCCTCCAGATCCTTGTTTTTCATATCCTTAAGAGCTATTTCAATGTCATCTGATGACAGCAATATGTCTTTGAAGACAACAATAAGGACATATACAAGAAATGCCGGGAAGAATGCAAGCAAAGTCCTTTCCACCGGATATACGAAGATCACTGAATTGTAAATCTGCGGATGAAGATCGTATAAAAGATAATAAGTAATGCTTCCAGCCATGTGATCTGCAAGAACTGCCATTAACGAAGCAAGAAACAGTGAAGTAAATATGTATACCCTGGAAGAAGATTGCCTGGAAAGAATTGATTTTTCAAAAATAATGAATACACCAAGTACCAGGAAATGATACCATGGATAGGCATAAGCAGCCCTTCCTACATCCAGAAGATACCATCCTGCAATCAATGCAAGAAATATAGCCTTAGCTGCTTTGTATTCCCTGTTTACGATAAGACCTGCCACGATTGAACTGAGAGCAATAAACAACGGTGAAATCCGCGAAAATGTGCTCATCGAAGCAAAATTTCCACTTGTAACCTCATAAAGAAGAAAACCCGTGGCAGAAACGATTGCTCCCCAGAAAGGACCAAAAAGCATTCCATTTAGAGCACCAAAGGAGACAATGGAACTTATTTTTCCAGATTCAATCCCAACTACGTTCATGAAATCAGGCATATAAATTGAAAAGTAGGTTAAAACTATACCAAATATAATGTAAACTACCTTTACATCATTTTTAACCCTTAATTTTGGCAATAGTTTTGGCAACACGTCACTTAGATTGGAGGCGAGTTTATATAAAGTTTTACATCTGAATAAAACTAATTTTCAGGAAAATGCTTAGAAGACTGCTGGTTTTTAACAGCTATTTCTGCAACAATTGTCGAAGTTGTATATACATATTTTACACTTAACCAGTATTAGTTTGGAAGTATGCCTGAATTTACACTGTGAAATACATTAAGCATATACAGATTAAAACAACTGATTTTATAAAAACAAAATTTTTTGTGGGCAACTCAAAAAGAAAGCTAATCTTTTAAAATAAAAACCTATATTTTTTTATTATGCATCAAAAAATATCAAATATTAGCTAAAAAAATAAATATAATACTGTTTAATTAAATATAGTAATAGACTTGTAGATGCTGTTTATCGAAATAGAAGAACATTACAAAAAAAGTATAACATTATACGATTAAACTAATTTATACTATGGATATAATGTTATATTAGCAACCTTTAAATAAAAGTTTGTATATACGCTAATTTTTAGAGAGGAAAAAATCTCCAAAGTCGCAGACAAACTTTAATAAAAACGCAAAAATAATAAGGAAGGTAAAACATGAAAATAAGAGTAGTAAGTTCAAAAGAAGAGATCAACACACTTGGCCCAAACGAAGAAATTATTCACCTCGCATTCAGGCCATCAAACACAGACATCTTTTCCCTTATAATGAAATGTCCAAATGTAAAGGCACTTCACATACCAAGCTCATACAAGAGAACAATCTCAAACTCCGCAAAGATGTACCTTGAGATGCAGGGTATCGAGCTTCTTGAAGGAGATGTATGGGGCCACAGAAAGGACATCAATGAATACTCCGAAGTTTCACAGAGTGTCTACGACCGTATTGCACAGTACAAGAGCGAAGGCCTCTCTGAGGATGAAGTTGAAGACAAGATGATCAGGGAAACCAGACTCAGCCCTGACTTTGTCAAGTTCCTTGTAAAACAGGGATAAACATATTCCGGCTTTAATGCCGGTTATGTCTTTTTATTATTTATTCACCCACAATCTGAACAAATACTTTTCTCGAACGTGGGCGATTATCCATATCCACAAGAATTATCTGCTGCCAGGTTCCAAGCAGGACTTTGCCACTAATTAAAGGGAAAGATTCACTCTGGCCCATAAATGATGCCCTGATATGAGAATGACCGTTGCCATCATGCCACATTTCGTGGTGGAAATAATTCATGTCTTCCGGAATGAGGCGATTAAGTGCATCTTTGAGATCCCTCACAAGGCCCGGTTCATATTCAATTGTAGTAATTGCTGCAGTAGAACCCGGGACATAAACAAGAATTATACCATTGATAATACCGGATGAGGCAACAATTTCTAAAACACGGGAAGAGACATCAATTATATCTGCATTTCCTGCTGTTTCAAGATCAAAACTATCATTGAAAACTGACATCTGACAATATGACCTCACTGCATGTCATTCAACTTAATACCAACAACTGAAATAACAAGAATAAATGTTGCAAGAGCAGCAATGAACCCGTATTCCTGTGTGATTGAGTCCCTCAACTGGTGTGCTAATGCAAAAAGTATTATCATTAACAGTACAGAACCCACAGAGGATATGATTTCTATATTTTTCTTATTCATCAGTGATAATTGAGTTAACATATACATCAATCTATCGAATTTCAAATTGAAATAAAGGCAATGTTTAATATAACCATGAAATAATATAATTCTTAAAACGTGGTGACACATGACAGAATTCGAAAGGGTACTTGTACAATCTTTTAACACATATTTTGAAGAAAACAACTTCAAAGGAGTCGCCTACCGTCTGAAACAACACAGGTTTACAGCCCAGTTTCTTGATGTGCTTGTGGATTCGCTTCATCCAGACTTTTATTTAGGAATTGAGTGCAAAAGCATATCAGTGGACAAAGGTGCAAAGGCGCTATATTTTACGCAGCACTTCACAACTGACAAGAACGGAGTACACCAGATTGAGAGAATATCGGATTTCCTGTTGAGATCCGGAAGAAGCGGTTTTCTTGCAGTCGAACTTAAAATGGGAGTCGGACGTTCAAGAGAAGCCTATATGGTACCATGGACGGAGCTATGCTGCAAGTATGATGAAGAAGGCACTCCTAAAATAACAGTTGAAGAAATACAGCAATATCCTCGTATAGAAAGAGAAGGTAACAGGTATCTTATAGACCCTGCTGGGTGGAAGAGATTAAGGCTGATAGAATAAGAGGATTTAAAAATGTCTCAAACAATGGCCAGAATGGCCGAACGTGCAAAGGAATGTGCAGAAGAAATCAGGAAATACGATGAAATTCAGCTGGTATCGCATATTGATGCCGATGGAATCACATCCGGAGCTATCATAGCCAAAACACTGGAGAGAGCCGGTATCGGTTATGATATGAAGTTTGTAAAACAACTTGATGAAACAATAATAAAAGAGCTGGCAGACATCAATCCTGAACTTACCATTTTTACCGATCTTGGAAGCGGACAACTTGAACATATAAACAATTACGGACTCCACTCCATAGTTTCCGACCACCACAGGCCCCAGGGAGAAACGGAATTCCACCTTAACCCTCACCTTTTCGGAGCAAACGGCTCGTACGAAATCAGTGGCTCAGGTACAACATTCATACTGGCAACCCAGCTTGGGAGCAACAGGGACCTTGCAGACCTGGCAATTGTTGGGTGTGTCGGGGATATGCAATACAGAAAACACGGACAGCTTGTAAGCCTGAACAGGATGATACTGGAAGCAAATCCTGAAGTAATAATGGCAAAAAGAGACATTTCCCTTTTCGGGAAACAGACAAGGCCGGTATACAAGATGTTACAATTCTCATCAGACCCGTTTATCCCGGGACTTTCAGGAAATGAAGATGCATGCATAGATTTTCTTTCCAGGATTGGACTCCAGTTCGCAAATGATGAAAAATGGAGAAGGTGGATAGACCTTTCAGAGGAAGAGAAAATGAAAATTACATCATCCCTTCTTCAGTATTCCATGCAAAAAGGCATGTCTTCCTACAATATAGGACGCCTTGTTGCAGAAGGTTACATCCTGACTTCAGAAAAGGAAGGCACTGAAATGAGAGATGCATCGGAATATTCCACACTCCTTAATGCAACAGGAAGATACCTGGAAGCTGAAGTGGGAATGCAGGTATGCATGGGAGATCGTGAAGAAGGTTACAGGCAGGCACAGGACCTCTTAAACACCCACAGGAAAAACCTTGTTGACGGACTGAATTTTGTCAGGGATAATGGAATTACAGAGCTTTCAAACCTCCAGTATTTTGATGCAGGAAGCGTAATTCCCGAAACTATAGTAGGAATTGTTGCAGGGATGAGCCATTCATCCGCAGGAAACCGCAAACTGCCCATAATAGCCTTTGCAGACAAGGATGACGGTTACAAAGTGTCCGCTCGGGGAACACAGGAACTTGTCAACAGGGGATTAAACCTTGCAGAAGCCCTGAGCATAGTCTGCCAGGAACTTGGAGGAGCAGGCGGAGGGCATGATATTGCAGCAGGAGCTACAGTTCCATTTGGTAAAAAAGAAGAGTTTATACAGAAACTTAACTCAGCTATAGCTGCACAACTGGCAAAAAATTAAAGAAATCAAACAAGGTCATTTATGTGTGACAACTGGTTTATGTCAATCAGTGTTGACATTGCATTGGTCCTTATGGGAATACCATGTTCCTGGACTATTGCCATGGGGTTTGTACCACCAATAACTACAATTCCCAGGTGATCACGTTCAACAGGTACATCCAGTATCCTTGTATTTGGTTCACCTACCTCAAGGATACCATTGATTCCCGCATCCACCATATCAGCAAGAGTGCTGTCTATAATGTCCCTTGCAACCATGGGAGCTTCACGCAGGTTTGCAAGTATCTTACCGGAACCGGTTTTAAGCATACTCATAACAGATGTCAGCTCCTGAGACATCAGTACTTCGAGTGGATCAATTGTAGTACTATGGTATGTCAGGACATTCGTAAAACGTAGAGGTTCACCATCGCGTATCTCAACCAGACCACCAAAACGTGGTTTTACCATTACGCCTGCTTTTAACAGGAGACCATCAATGGTTATACTGCATACCGTTGCAAAGCCAACTTGGCCTTCTTCTATTTTCCTGTCACCAATCTTGTCCCCCTCGTGAAGGATTTTAAGCAGGGGGCTGACTGACAATCCACTGTTTATTGCCATGCTGAAGATCTTGAAGACATCATCATAATCCTGTTTGTCAATGAGGGAAAGATTTACGATTACATCTCCTTCCATTGTCTTAGGATTGAATGTGGTCCTGAACATCAGGTCTTCTATTTTTGACGACGTGAACTGAATTTGGTGATTATTTTGCACAGATATACCTCTGACACGTTTTGTAAGTGCTAGAAACTAGTAACTGCCAGACATTTATAGTTTCGCATATAGTACTTTTGTTTTTTAGTGAGATGTCATTTTATCAAACAGCTCTTTGTGATCCTGTGGATTTACAAGGAAGTCAAGCTGGTCCAGATTGCTGACCATCTCATACATGTCCTTTCCACAGAAAAGATTCGCTTCAGGATAGTTTACTGGTTTGACAAATCTGATTTCAGGAACTTCTGGGTAATCCGGGTTCTTTATGAATCCCTCATCCTTTAGCATATAGTATGCTCCACCAAAAAGTTTCTTAATTGGGCCATAAAGGGAGGAAAAATCACGGCATACCCAGTTGGCCATTTTCAGTGTCCTGTCTGAAGAATTGATGGTTATATGACCATATCCCGGAGGAACCAGCGCAAGGTCCCCTGCCTTTGCCTCACAGACAATTACATCAACAATTTTGTCACCCTCAGCTTTCTGCAGAAGGTATTCAGCCTCGCCTTCAAGGACCTGGTACAGCTCTGCATAGGAGACATCCTGGCCGGAACAGGAGGATGATAGTGTCCTGCTGTTTTTACGTATTCATCAGCCAGCATTGCAGGAGGTATTATAGTAACATCATACCTCAGCCTTTTTTCAACTATTTTTTCGTAATCGGACTTATTCGCCGAAAGATCACGATACATATAATAAAGTTCAAAATTATCCTGTGAACGCAACCACTCCTGGTCACGCACAACCTCATCCATATCATGAAGCATCCTTATATCAGGATCATGAATATTCCCATGAAAATCCAGTTCTTTACCCATTTAATCACACTTTACCATTTCAACTCAATATAGTAGTTTATATTCTCAGCACTGTATTTATTTTTGCCGCAAATTTTACAATAAGATGAGATCATTTACTCAAATGGTCAAGTACTTTTCTTGCAAGATCCTTACTTATGCCGTTTATGCCTGCAAGCTCTTCAACAGTTGAAGACCTTATTTTCTCGATTGAATCAAAGTTCTCAAGAAGCAGGCGTTTTCTTGAAGGACCTACTCCGGGAATTGAATCAAGTTCCGAATGAGTAAGACTTGCAGATCTCCTGCGCCTGTGGGAACTGACTGCAAACCTGTGGGCTTCATCCCTGATATGCATAAGAAGTTTTAAAGCAGGAGATGAATGTGGTAAAATTATTACTTCATCGGGTCCTTTTTTAGTTGTAATTATATGTTCAAACCTCTTTGCAAGACCAATCATAGGAATGTCAAGGTTTAAGGCATCAAGTGATGACTTGGCAGCGCCTACCTGACCCGGACCACCGTCTATGAGAATCAGGTCAGGCATTGGTTCATTATTTTTCAGCAACCTTGAATAGCGCCTGTGTACAACCTCAGACATCATGGCAAAATCATCTATACCCTTGACTGTTTTGATATTATGCTGTCTGTACTTGTTATTTGCAGGTCTTCCGTTTTCAAAATAAACCATTGAACCAACTGCATTGGTACCTGAAATATTGGAGATATCAAAGCCCTCGATATGCACAGGCAGTACATCCAGTGAGAGCACCTTTTGCAAAGCCTCAAGTGCCTCCCTTGCAGATTCAGAGGGAGCAGGTTTAAGCTGTGCCATCCTCATGGACATTTCAGCATTCCTTGCTGCCATTTCAACAAGTTTCTTCTTTTCTCCCCTCTGTGGCACATGTACCTTAACATCCCTGCCTGAGCGCTGGCATAACCAGCTAATAATAAGATCCTTTTCCGGAAGCTCATACTGGACAAGGATCTCAGGCGGAATCGGAGAATCCTGATAGTACTGTTTTACAAACTGCGCCATTGAATCTTCGATACTTTCGGAAGCCTCAGCACCCAGAAGAGTAAAATCCGCCTTTCCAACCATACTTCCATTGCGAACATAAAAAATCTGTATGTAAACTGCCTTCTCATCTGAAACTGCAGCTATGATATCACGGTCGTCTATTCCTGAACTTGCAATCTGCTGTTCTGACAAGTATTTTATCGACTCGATCTGATCCCGCACTTCTGCTGCTGCCTCATATTCCTGGGCTTCTGAAAAGGATTTCATTTTAGATTCCAGTTCTTTTAACAGGACTGAAGTATCACCTTTAAGAAAACGGACTGCTTCCATTACCCTTCTGCGGTATTCCTCTTTGTCAGCCCCTTCCTTGCATGGGGCCATACATCGCTTTATATGATAATTGAGACATGGACGTGATTTCCCGGGCTCTATTTTTTCTTACACTGCCTTAGCATGTAAATCCGCGACAGCAAATCAAGAGTTGTACGGATGGCTTTTACATTGGTGTATGGACCAAAGTAAATGGCTCCGTCCATGAGCCTTCTGCGGGTAAGAAAAATACGTGGAAATGCAGAATTTACAGTGATCTTCACGTAAGGATAGCGTTTGTCATCCTTTAAGCGTACATTATAGCGGGGCTTATATTTTTTAATAAGGTTTGCTTCAAGTACAAGGGCATCTATTTCCGAATCAGTGACAATGAACTCAATATCATCAATGTTTTTTACCAGTGTTATTGTCTTGGGAGAAAGGTTTCTTTGACTGGAAATACTGGCGTACCCCTTTTATCAAGGGATTTTGCCTTTCCAACATAAATTATGTCTCCTGATTTGTCTTTCATCAGGTAGACACCGGGTAAAGCAGGAAGTGTTTTCAGATCGAATTTCATATCAGACTTTTTCGCAGAATTTATTTTCTATGAATCTCGGAAGAGTAATGTCGATGATGGTCTTGAGGTTGACAATATCTTCACGGTTATACTTCAGCAAAAGGTCAAGTGCATCCTCATCACCTGCCTCATACTGCTTCCAGAGGCGTACAGCGTCAAATCCACTAATACCAACTGTTTCCTCTGCCCTGGATATCCCAAGGTCACACTCTATCTTTTTAAGTCCCCCTGTCAGGCAAATGCGCCTCAGAGGATACATCAAATCGGCATGTAACTGGTTAAATTCAATCTCCGGGAATTCTTTTTTAATAAAAGGCAGATCAAAACGTGCACCATTAAAAGTTACAAGAAACTCATATTTTGGGAAAACGTCAACAATTTCATGGAGATCAATGCCTTTTACAAATGTCTTTGCATCTTTCCCGTCATAAACACCCACAACTGTTATGGAAGATTTTCCGGGAGATAATCCTGTTGTTTCAATGTCAACATAGGCCACTTTATCTGAAAACTCCCTGAAAGCCCTCCAATGTTCTGCTTTTGGGAGAGAGTTTGCAAAAAACTCGAAGTCGCGTGACTCCAGTCTCTCAACTGAGTCCCTGATACCGGTTATAATCATATCTTTCTTGGAAGGCGATATGAGTAATTCATCCTTCCTTTCCATGAAATCTTCCCAGGTCCTGACACCGTTAGACCAAATTCTTTTTTCCACGGTTGCACCAATGCGTGGCATGTGAATGTAAGTACTTGTAAGCATAATATTCCCTTCTGTACAATAATAAATGATGATATTGATAACTATATGTTCTACCTGCAAGTGATAAATAAAATAAGTGTTAATATTTATATGTTGAATTTAATCTGGCATTGATTTTAAAAATAATCATTATAATTACATGGAGATACATATGAACAAAGTTTCAGTAGTAGGGGCCGGGAATGTTGGTGCCACCGCGGTCCAGAGGCTTGCAGAACTTAATATCGCAGACATAGTCATGGTAGATATTGTGGAAGGACTCCCACAGGGTAAAGCACTGGACTTGCTTCATGCCGCACCTCTTATGGGATACGACGCTGATGTCACGGGAACAAATGATTACGCTGACATAGTCGATTCGGATATTGTAGTTGTTACAGCCGGAATTCCCCGTAAACCAGGAATGAGCAGGGATGAGCTGCTTGCGACAAATATTAAGATCACCCTTCAAATATGCGAAAATATTGTTGAATATGCACCGGATTCCATGATAATGACTGTGACAAACCCACTTGACATAATTACATATTCAGTACTCAGGTGCACACAGTTTGACAGGAACAGGGTTTTTGGAATGGGAGGACTCCTTGATTCAAGCAGGTTTGCAACATTAATTGCAAAGGAAATTAACTGTTCCGTAAAAGACGTAAGTGCAATTGTAATGGGAGGACACGGTGATTCAATGGTGCCGCTTCCAGAGTATTCATCAATTTCAGGAATACCTCTTTGCAAACTCATGGACGAAGAAGATTCAGGAAGTAGTAAACAGAACCATTCATTCCGGTGCTGAAATTGTGGAACACATGAAAAGTGGCAGTGCTTTCTATGCACCTTCTGCCGCATAGCTTGGCAATGGTTGAAGCAATCCTCAAAGATACCAGAAGAATAATTCCGGCCTCTGTATTCCTTAACGGTGAATACGGAATGCGTGATGTATGCCTTGGTGTTCCTGCGGTCTTTGGAAAAGAAGGAGTGGAAGACATAATAGAACTGGATCTTACAGAACAGCAACTGGAATCATTACAAAATTCAGCCAGGAAAGTAAAGGAAGGAATTAAAAAGAAACAAGAATGAAAATTGTCCTTCTAAGCCTTTCACATTTGAAAATCACGGATTACATACAAATATTCATATATAAGTAAAATAAAAGAGGGAAGGGATATCATGCGTGCAGACATAACTTCACTTTTCGGATTGAACATTTATACTGATACAGGTACATACGTAGGGAAAGTTGCGGATCTTGTCTTAGACGTAGACGAGAGAGTTGTCAGGGGACTAGCAGTTTCCGACATCAACAAGGATCTTTTTGATGTTACTTCAAGGGGAGTAATTATTCCTTACAGATGGGTAGTAACTACAGGCGACATTGTACTCATCAGGAATGTTGTCAACAAATTCAGGAAAATTAAAAAAGAGATTGAAGAAGACTGATCCATGAAAAGGCGAGAGATCTATTCAGATCTGCGTTGCATACCGCCTGTGATGGTGCGCATTGATGGCAGAAATTTTAAGAATGCGCTGTCACGCATGGGATTTGAAAAACCTTATGATGAAAGGTTTACAACTGCCATTGTTGATTCAATACAGACTTTTTTTGTAAAAAGCGGACTCAGTCCGGTTTTTGCTTATACATTTTCCGATGAGATCAGTTTATTGTTCAGGGACAATGCCTTTGAAGGCAGGATTGAGAAACTGGATTCCATAATACCTTCCTACATCAGCAGCGTTTTTACCATACACCTTGAACCTGATGAGCCGTTGTCCTTTGATTCAAGGATAATCCCAATGCATGAAGATGATGTTGTGGAATATCTTGTATGGAGACAGGCTGAAGCATGGCGTAACTGCATCAATTCCTACGCATATTACACCCTTTTATCTGAAGGCATAGATGAAAATGAAGCAGCTGCAATGCTCAAAAACAAGAAATCATCAGATATGCATGAAATGCTGTTCCAGAGGGACATAAACATTTCAAAGGTTCCTGCCTGGCAGAGGCGGGGAATAATGGTTCACAGGAAGGAAACAGAGATAGAAGGTTTTAACCCCCACCTGAATGTTAAAACAACAAGTACAAGGACGAACGTATTTGTTGACAGGGATTTACCCCTTTTCAGTTCTGAAGAAGGGCAGGCTTTTGTAGAAAAAATACTTGCACTTTAAAATGCAAATTTCACAAGAAAAAGCATTTAAAGAGGGATGTGTTTATACAAACCACGATTTATAAGGTGAACCTATGGATAAACTTGAGCTTATAAAAAGAAATGTGCAGGAAATAGTTACAGAAGATGAACTTAAGGAACTTCTTGAAACAAAAGAACACCCTACAGCCTATGTAGGATATGAGCCAAGCGGTAAGATCCATATGGGACACGTCCTTACGGTTAACAAACTCCTCGATCTCCAGAATGCAGGCTTTAAGATAACAGTTCTTCTTGCAGATGTACATGCATACCTTAACAAGAAAGGAACTCTTGAAGAGGTCCGTGAAGTTGCAGACTACAACAAGAGATGCTTCATCGCCCTTGGGCTGGATGAAGAGAATACAAGATTTGTGTATGGTTCCGACTACCAGCTTGGCCAGGAATACATACTCAACGTGCTTAAACTTACACGCAGCACAACCCTGAACAGGGCAACAAGGAGTATGGACGAGGTTGGAAGGAAGATGGAAGACCCATCAGTTTCCCAGATGGTCTACCCTATCATGCAGGCAGTGGATATTGCAATGCTTGGCGTTGATGTGGCAGTTGGTGGAATTGACCAGAGAAAGATCCACATGCTTGGAAGGGAAGGTCTTCCGGGACTTGGTTTTAAGGCACCGCTCTGCATACACACACCTATTCTTCTTGGACTGGACGGCGAAAAGATGTCATCATCAAATAACAACTTCATTTCAGTTGATGACACCGAGGCTGACCTGAAGAAGAAGATGAAGAAAGCATTCTGTCCTGCAGGACAGGTTGAGGAGAATCCTGTAATGGAACTGTTCAAATACCACATCTGCCCCAGATACGAGGAAATTGTCTTTGAAAGGCCTGAGAAGTTTGGCGGCAACCTTGTGTGCAAGAGCTATGAAGAACTCGAAAAGGTATTTGCATCAGGTGAACTGCACCCATGGACCTGAAGAACGGTGCTACAAAGTACATGAACGAAATACTTGATGTAGTCAGAAGCGTAATCTGAGAGCCTTTTACCCCATATGTAGCAATTTATATATTAGAGCTGCAAGAATATACAAGTAAAAACAATGGGGATTAGGATGAAATACACATTTCAGGACTCTAAGAATTACCATTACAAAGAGATTTTTATTCAGGACCTTAACAATTTCATCGAAATGGCAAAAAAAGTATTGCCGCTTGAGAATTCCGCAATCGAGCTAAGTGAGGAAGAATCAGATGAGATATCTTCCCTGGAGACAAGAATCGTTGAAATTGAAGCATTCAGCAAGGACGTAAAGCAATATGTTGATGACCGCTCAAGAGGTGTGGAAGATAAGGAAATACTGGAATGTCGCAATGCAGTCATTGATGTCTGCAATGAAACGACCAGTGGCGCCTTAAAAGAGCTGAACTTAAAACTTGAGCAGATTAAACGCCAGTCAGAAAGCGGCATATACAGGATTGAAATGGATCTTCTCAATAACCTGAATCCTCTTTTTGAATCCGGAATTTATGGTGGAAGGAAAGCTTATTCTGCAAATATGAAAGACCTTAGCCTGAAAGGAGAACTCAGGGCATCTTTTGAAGGTATGGAATACACATGTGACCTTCGTTACACCCATGAAATACTTTCTATAAAGGAAGTATACGGGGAACTTTCACTGCCGACATGGACTAAGAGCCTGTTTTCCAAGGAGAACAAGCTCAAGATTATAGATGTGTCAGAATTCATTATAATGTCCATGAACTACGATGGTGACAGGCATATTGACGTGACATTTGAAAACAAGAAAGGAGACCAGAAATTCAAGGTTGTCTCCGACAATGACACATACCAGATATACCACGGCGACTTTGAGATTACCGGAGATGAAAAGTTACTCCAGTCACTGGATGTCCAGAACATTGCCGGACTTGTGGAAGATGTCAGAAAGTACATGGAACTCTTTGTAAAATCCCAGACGTTGACCCACATACTGCTGGACGGCAAGGATGCTGTGCGCAATAATGAGGTATTTGACTGCCTCAAGCTAATTGCCGAACAATACGGCGAAATTGTAAGGGAATCCCTTGAAAAAGGATACGTTAAGAACGAGATTACCATCAAGATAGAAGCTTCCGATGGAACCCGTACTGAGAAGTACATCACCAAGGAAGAAGCCTTTGACCAGCTTTCAGAACTTGGAAGTGAGGGACTTGAACTGGCAAGTATTCTTGGTGTTGATTGACGCAGCAAAAGCTGCAATTTTTTTTATTTTAACTCATTATTTTAACCAGAAAACGTAAGTTGGAGATACCATGGAACGCTCTGTTGCTGATATTAAGGAAAAACTTGAGAAAAAGGAAGCTGTCGTCATGACAGCTCAGGAAGTTTCTGAACTTGTGGGAAAAGGAGAAAACATCACCATAAAGGATGTTGATGTTGTCACCACTGCAACAAGGGCAATTATGAGCGGAACATACGCTCTTCTTTCATTCCCGGTTGAATCACCTTTAAGTTTCAGAAGAGCATCATCAGTACTTCTTAACGGTGTTCCTGCACATGTGGGACCATGTCCCAACGAAAGTCTTGGAGTACTCGATCTTATTGTATTCGGAACAGCACATTCCACTTATGAACACGGTTACGGAGCAGGACATCTTTTCAGGGATCTGGTCGAGGGAAAGAAAATAGAGGTTTCCGTAATCACTGATGAAAATGTGTCCTTTAAGAGTGAAACAAAACTCGAGGATATGCCTTATGCAAAACTCTACGCAACAAGGCATGCATTCAAGAACTATGCCGCTTTTGTAAACTGTTCCGAAAAACCTGTGGGAACGATATTCCACGCAGTCCAGTTCAGTCCTAATATGGACGGTGCAACACTTTCAGGTTGCGGGGAAATTAATCCTGTCCAGAATGATCCGAAAATGGAAACTATCGGTGTTGGCACACGCATACTCATGAACGGTGCAGAAGGATTTGTAATCGGACACGGAACACGCAGCAGTCCTGAAAAACCAAATCTCACCGGAGTTGCTGATATGCATGAAATGGACCCTGCACTCATGGGTGGCTTTAAAACATCTGCCGGACCTGAATGTATTGCATCATGGGCAATTGCAGTCCCGGTTACAGGCCAGTCAGTCCTTGATGCTGTTCTTACAACTGACAGGGACATTCCAATGGTCGTGAATGATGTCGATAAAAGAGTGATGATTGGCAGCAGCACCTATGCAGATGCATGGAAAGAGACGGATCCGGCTGTTGGCTTCAACCCGGATGCATGTATTAACTGTGAAACCTGCAAACCTGTAAGAGATTGCCCCATGGAAGCAATATACCGCAAGGATGATAAAATGATTCTTGACAGGCGCTTGTGCTTTAATTGCGGCCTTTGTTCAACAATCTGCCCTGGTGAAGTATTTACTGCAAATCTCGGACAGGTCAGTTTTGAAAAGGACAATATGCAGTATGATGTACCAATTGTACTGAGACAGTCTGACCGCAAGAGAGCGGAAGAACTTGCTAAGGAAGCTTAAAAAGAAAATAGAGGATGGAGAATTCAAACTCAACGAGATGGTTGAGAGGATTTATCCATAAACCTTTTCAAAATTGCCTCAGAGTCATCTCGATCACCGGAGCATCAGTATTTCCGGGTTCAGCTTTACCACGACAATCCCATTATCTGTGGATTTCGAGGGTTTCCTGAGACTCTCTGGAGTGTCAACCTCATAAACTACCTCATTGCCTGCACCCTTTGCAACTTGTGCAAGATCAGTATTCTTTGATGTAGCAGTCGGCTGGTTACCTGTGGAACCGTAGGCACGGTTGTCAATAATAACAAGCAGGTAGTTCTCCGGCTGGACAGAGGCTATTGTTGCAAGGGTTCCCATGTTCATCAATACCGAACCGTCACCGTCTATGGAAATAACTTTTTTGTCCGGCTTTGAAAGAGCAAGACCAAGACCAATTGAAGAAGAAAGTCCCATAGAACCCAGCATGTAGAAGTTATTCGGAATATCACATAAATGATGCAATTCCTTGCATGGAATTCCAATGTTTGCCACCAGCAGCGCATCTGTTTCCTCTGCTTTTTCAGCTATCTCATTAATGGCATCTATACGTTTCATTACTGTTTCCTCCAGAATGGAATTGGTAAAAGTACGGCAACAGGTGTTTTCTTTTCCGATGCTTCTGTCCATGCCTTTACAATCAGCTCTGAAGGGTCAACTCCTTTCTGTGGCATGAAGTAAGGAATATCCATTGTGTCCAGCAATTTTGAGGTCAGCTCACCCATTGGCACCTGGGCTACTATAGGTTCGCCTTCAACACCTCTGTGGCTCACAATCATCAAAAGTGGAATCTTGTAAAGCTGATTAAGGGATGCAAGAGCGTTGATAGAGTTACCAAGACCGGAATTCTGCATGAGCATTACCGGTTTCTTACCGCCCATGTAAGCACCTGCACAAATACCAACACCTTCTTCCTCACGGGTTACTGGCAAATGAATGATGCCGGGAGCTTCATCTACCATGGGAATAAGTTCCTTGAGATTGGCACATGGTACACTGACTATGAAATCTATTCCTGCATCAATGATGCCTTTGAATATGGCTTCTGAAGGAGTTAAATCACCTGATAAAGACGGAGTCATTTATATCACCACACTTTAAGATCAATTGCCTCAATTCGCACATTCCTGCCTTCCACACCCACAACCATGCCGGAGTGGACTTTCTGCATCATGCAGTATTCAGGAACGAATCTTACAGTCTGACCTACCTTTGGTATTTTTCCTTTAACAACTTTTCCGTCAAGTAAGTATCATGCACAAATCCTACGTCCATGAAATGTAAAATCATCATTTCCAAGCCTGTGGAGAGGACCTACCATGTGAACTGTAAATATAGACCCTGGTGTCTTGTCAATTACCTTTGCAAAATGGGTTACAGGACAGCCAAGTGGCCTGTATCGTAGGAAATCACCTACTTCAACCTCTACAGAACCATCGAATGGGTGGATATCCTTCCTGCATGAGCATTCATCCCTGAGCGGAGCCAGTGTGAAGTCGGCTTCAATGCCATCTATAATACCTATGATCTTTTCTTCTTTTGGAGCCTCACCCAGAATGCAAGTATCTTTTCGACATTGTCCCTGAAATTATCACGGGAAAGGAAAGGACATTTATGCAGGTCTTCAGCACTCTTCAATTCTTCTGCAAAATCCCTGCACTGCTAAGTACAGCTTTCGCAATTATAGCCCGGAAGCAGTTTCAATCTCGCTCACGGGTTACTCCCCCCTGTACTCCATGAAACCATCAAGGTTTCTCAGCACACCCATGTGATGCTTTCTTGCAACACGATTCTCGCCGGTGCAAAGTGAACATATTGCAAGGAGGGTTGTAACGTAAAAGCATATTGTCAACTGCATCCGGGCCGGATCTTATGAGGTCTGCAAGCTCAAATGCACCCTTTCCGGTAAGACCATTGGCTTCGACTATTACGCATTCGGGATTTACTTCAAGTACACGTTCCCTGAAAACCTCACGTTCTGCCTGTGATACAAGGTCTCCCTTTGTCATGACTACAATGTCTGCTGTTGTCAGGAGCGGACCTACCTTAAGAGGCGTGTTGGGACCGGTTGTAACATCGATAACACAGATTGCAAGACACTCATCCGGATACGGGGCACAGCGCAGGCAAAGTCCGGCTGTTTCACTCAGAAGAACATCGCTTTTTCTTCTGCCCATATGAGCATCTCTTCGGTGTTGTAAATAGTGAAATGGTCAGGACACATATCTTTTGCAAGACCCACGTGTACAGGAATACCCAGTTTGTTAAAACGCTGGTCATCGTCTGTCCAGAGACAATCTACCTTGACAATGCCGGTTTTTTATCATGTCTTGCTAGAGCTTTGATAGTATGCAAAAGAACAGATGTTTTCAGAACCCGGTGTACCTGCAAGTACGACCAGCTTCATGCAACACCCCCAACAATGTCGCCTGATGGTGTCACGGAGTGACATAGGCCAGCCATCGACTTCGGTGATCTGCTTACAACATACATCCTGCTCCTGCGGGCTTGTGGTGATTATATCAACCATGCCGTTCCTGATAACAATCCTGCGGGATGACATCAGTGCCAAACACCGGAATATTAGGCCCCGGCCAAGCCACGATCTTTCCTTCACCGGCAAGCAACTGGAGAGCTTCCTGTTTCTTTATACCTGCGTTCTCGACCTCATCGATAAGAACCACAGGTGAGTCGCTTATCACTGCGATGTCAGCTGTCATGGTGATCTGGACTGGCCGCCGCTTAGTGCTTGTAAGATGATGATCGGGCAATAGGTTCACCTGGGTATTTGCAGTTCTATAACCTTTGATACAAGACCTGGATCCTTTCCCCTGCTGCGGGCGTGCATCTGCAGGAATTCTTCCACAGTCATGTCTGCAAGGAAATGCATATTCTGGGAGAGCTGTGCAACCAGCTTCCGGCGTGGATCTACACGGATATGTGCATCCGGCTTTTCCCCGTTGACAAGAATTGTCCTGCCTGTTGGGGTGTCGCCCTGTGCAAGTTGCTCAATGTCATCAATTAATGTGCTTTTTCCTGAGCCAGTGGGACCTACTATACCTATGATCTCACCTCTGGAGATCTCAACTGTTCTTATTGGCTCATCAACTCCGTTTTTGTCCACACCACCTAGTATGGTAAGATTCATAATTTCTGCCATTTTTATTCACCAAATACGTTTTTTACCTTTTTTATAACCTTATCTTCTGCACCATCATCATCTGCTGAAACTGCAAGAGATACAGGCAGCTGTTTCAATTCATAATCCTCAGCCAGTCTTTTTTGTCCGCCGCCTGTAATATTAAGAACAATTTTTTCATCTGGCTTCACTTTACCTGAATTAATAGCTTGTACAAGTGTTGCAACTGCAACTGCTGCTGCCGGATTTATATCGATTCCTTCCTGCTGCTCAAAGAGCTTCTGGGCATCTGATGCTTCCTGGTTGCTAACGGCATAAATGTCACCGCCTGTTGCTTCCAGGGCATCCTTCACACCACCTATTACAGCATATGGTGGTTTCCTGTTAAAGAGAACATCATCATACATGCCGTCAGGACATGCAGCATCTACTGCTTCCACACCTTTCCAGAGAGAATAGAGAGGCGCACATGGCAGACTCTGCCCCAGATGGAGTTTTGGAATGGTTTCACCGAACCTTCCGTCTTCAGCCAGTCTCATAGATGCTTCCCATGCGGATATACCGCCGGTTCCGCTTCCAACTGCCTGGAAATAATGAGCAGGCAATTCGCCTGATGTCAATACTGCATCCAGCATTACAGTAGCCATTCCATCACGTCTGGCTACGTTTTTGGCACCGCCTTCGTTGACAAAGCCTTCTCTTGCTGCAATCTTGCCTGCAAGGGAGATTGCATCAAAATAGTCACCTTTAACCGTTACAAGGCATATTGAATGATTGTCATCATGTGTGGTCCAGAGCCTGTGAACACTTTCCTCGGGAACCACTAACAAAAGTGGCTGTCCTGTGATACTGCATACATGGGCAAATGCCCTTGCGGTATTACCTGCAGATGCAACCACCATTATCCTTTTTTCTTCCTGCTCCATGAGCCTCTGCATGGTAGGAAATGACTCAAGGTCCTTGAAAGTACATGTCATAAGACCTGCTTCTTTCTCTGGCCAGTAACCATTAAAAGCTATCCAGAGATCAGTAAGTCCCAGAACAGAAGCAAATTTTTCGCTCTTATAAGTAACTGTTTTTCCAGAGCCTTCCTCAATAATACCTTCTGTTGGAAGCCAGTCAAAATATCTCCATATTCCTGGCATGTCGGCAGGCATCAGTTTTTTTGCCGTGTAATCAGTACGAAGAAGAGAATCATCACCCTTGTTACAGTTTAATAAATATGAATTATGAACTTCGCCACATATAAGGCATTTAACATTATACTTTTCCATAGGGAAAATGTGGAAAATTCAGTTATAAAAGTTACCCCATAAGAGTAGCGTTCTTTCCTATAGAGGATATTGGCACTACAATAACTGGACAAAAGCCCATAAAATCCACTTATTATACTGAAAAATAGTGGAACGATGATCACTTCTCCTTATCAAGGATTTCATGATATATTTCAGTTCCTGCAAAGTTACCCATCATGTAAAACTGATGAACTTCAGGGCCAAGGCCATCCATTATGTGGCCGATTGAATCAAAACTCCTGGAAAGCTTTTCTGCCTGCACTTCAGTAATTGAAGCTCCCTTTTCATGCTCAAAGTAATTTCTTAGAATTCCATCGATAACACCTTTGAAATGCCAGTCCTGAACTGAAGAAGGGTTATAGATATTGATTCCTTGTAGAGTTTCAGTATGTTGCCATGCCTTCCAAGTCCTGCAAGTGCTATGAGCTTACCTGAGAGGATTCAAGTGAATCCGGGGTGCTTTCAACAAGCTTTCATAAACTGAAAGTGCCTCATCATATCTGGAACTCTTGTTTAGAAGCATTCCATGATGATTTTGAACTTGCTTATCTTCAGAAACTTCTCCATGGCTTCGTTAAGACAGGAAAGAGCCTCATCATTAAGCTCCACAGCTCAAAGATCATGGATGTCTGCAGCAATTTTTCCTTTTCATCTTCAATCTGCATAAGGAAAGCTTCTGCAAAACCAACTCCGCGCTCGGCATGTCCAAGCCTGTGATAGGTGGCAACAATCTGTAAAAGAAGTTCCATATCCGGCGTTTCACGAAAACTTTCTTTCAGGCTGTGAAGGTTCTCCGCAAGTTCAGCTTTCATATCAGGTTCTTTGTTTTCTTCCATAAAACTATATTGTAGAGTCTGATTTTAAAATCTTGCGAATTAAACGTGCAAACACCAGAAGAAGAAATGTAATTTGACACTTATATGATTTCAACTGTCATTCCTGCTGCTTACTGCTTACTGATATTTTTTCATCATAAGAATATCAAGAGGACTTTTCCGAAGTTGTTGGCGCAAATCATCTGATTCCACAACAGATACACTGAAATTACCACTTTCATTTTTTAATTCAAAAAGCACAGTGTTCGATTTATGGGGAACAGAAAAACAGCTTGCTGATTTATTTTCAGATTCTAATACAAACAGGTAATCACCTGATGCATGATACAGGTAACCTTCCTTAAACGGATTAGACCATTTTAGCAACATATTTAAAGGTTTTTCAAATTCCACAGATTCACCCGGGTTCAACTCATAATTTGAGGTTTCTTTATACTCTGCTTTATACCCGTCAACTTTTACAGTCACATTATGAGGATAAATATCCTGATTTTCAACAGAATACAGAGGTTCAACCCTGATGAATACTAAAGGACCCAGCATGATTGCTAAAAGAACAAGAACCAGAAAAACACCGGCTATCATTTTCAGGTACTGCTTCATATGGATCACGTTTAAAACTATAATGTTTACAGACTTTACGCTGCAATGTTTTTCTTACTCTTTGATTAGGTTTGTCCTTTTGTTTTTATGGAAAATACAAAAGTACGTAGATTTAAAGCCATATTCAGAAAAAGCAGCTATTGTCACGTCTGGAAAATACCGTAAAGATAATCCTGCAGCGATGCGTGGTTATCAAGGATCAGATCAGCTTCAGAGAGCTTCTCTGGAGAAACATACGTCGGCACACCCACACAGAAAAGCCCGGCATTTTTTGCAGATTCCACACCCATTGGAGCGTTCTCAACCACAATACACTCATCCTTTCCAATACCCAGCATCTCAACTGCTTTAAGGTAGGGTTCAGGATATGGCTTTCCGTAGTATACATCCTCACCTGATACAACTACATCAAAAATTCCCGGGAAAAACTGATCAATGAATGATTCAACGGTTGCACGTTCAGAACCTGTAACAACAGCCAGCCTGAATTTATCCTTTAATATTGAAAGACAATCTGCCATACCATCAAATGGTTTTACATCAGCAATACTTGTGAATATCTCGATTTTTCTCTCCAGTATGCTTTCAAAGTTTTCAGGCTCAAGGTTCTTTCCTGCTTTCTGGAACAGCCATTCAAGCCCAAGCCTGTGGTTAGCACCCTCTATTTCATAAATATCAGCAGGAGTCACATTTACTCCTACTTCTTCAGAAACCTGTATCCATGCCTGTGCATGATAGGTCATTGAGTCCACAAGTACGCCGTCCATATCAAAAATAAGGGAACTGAGCATGAAGTGCTAATTACACTCATGCACAATAAAGCTTGTGCGAGAATCTTTAGCAGGGATTAAGAAATAGCTCAATCCGCCGCACTCAATGATTTTGAAGGAGTCTCTGCCGAAGCCGCCTGTGTATCATTATACCATCTTGTTGGTAATTCATAGTCCAGGATTTCGCTATATTCTTCCGGAACAAAGAAACGGGTACCCCTGTCTTCAAGAGCATCTGCAAAACCCGGATCAATTGCATCAAGCTTTGCTTTTGCAGCTTCACCTTCAGAAGTCTCGCCGATACGATAGTGCGCAAACTGCTTATTGTAAAGTGCAGATGGAGACTCCGGGTCTATTGCAAGAGCAGAATCATAACACTGGATAGCTCCTTCCACATCACCCATAATGTTGAGTATGAAACCTTTGTTATACCACGCAGTAATGCAGTAAGGATCGATTGCAAGTGCCCTATCATAATAGCTAATTGCACCTTTGTAACTACTTCTTATATAGGCCATTGTGCCCAGGTGATACCATGAAGCCATGTTATTAGGATCTACGCTTGCTGCCTTTTCAAACATGGCAGATGCACTGCCCATATCACCTTCAAGATAATAGGAGAAACCTTTCCTGTTCATAACCATGGTATCGTTTGGAAGAAGCACCAGTACCTGATCATAAGTTGTAAAGGCCGAATCGAAATTACCAAGATTTTCATAAACAGAAGCCTTTCCAAGCATTGCCTCTGTATCGGATGAATTAATAGCAATCATCCTGTCGTATATTTCGATAGCTTCCTCATAATTACCCATATTTTCAGCTGCCACACTCTGGAACCTGAGAGCCGAAACATCAGCAGGATCATATTCAAGTGCTTTGTCAAATGCAGTCATGGAATATTCATAATCCTCCAGGTAATATGCTGCACTGCCTGCACGATACCATACTTCTGCATTATCTGCATCAATATCCAGTATCTGCTTATACAGTTTAAGTGATTCCGCATATTGTCCGAGGTTATCATAAGCAAGCGCCCTGTAAAAAGGGCATCTGTATTTGCAGGTTCCCGTTTTAAGACCTGGCCGAATGATTCAATTGCTGACTGGTCATCCATATTTTTTAAGTGGGAAAGACCCTTTTTGAACCAGATTTCCGTATTATCAGGATCAAGCAACACCGCACGGTTGTAGCAGTAAACAGCGTCTGCGTAATTACCAAGTACATCGTAAGATGAAGCCATTCCATTCCATGCAATTGCTGACTCCGGATTCAGCAGTATTGCCATTTCATAGGAATCGGTTGCATTGTCATAAATTGACATGTTTTCATAACATGAACCTCTTGAAACCCATACCTGATCATAGCTGACAGTATCCCCAATTAATTCAGAGTCTGCTATTCCAGCAACACCATACAATAAACTGTCTGAAGACCATACAAACATTTCTGAATCAAAAACATCGGTATTCAAAACCCCGAGAGTGCCGGAACCTATGTAGCAGGATATGGAAGAATTCCCATCTTCAAGAAGCGCCTGATTTGCATACAACTGGAATCTTGCAACTGAATGTGTCGGATTTATCTGAAGGACTTTTTCATAGCATACGATTGCCTCTTCATTTTCCAAGCTCATGAAGGGCATTTCCCTTCCCCAGCCAGGACTCTATTGATTTAGGATGAGTTTCAAGTATGTCTGCATAGACTTCAGCAGATTCATCAAATTTTTCCAGGTTATCCAGATCCTGCGCCCTGTTATAAAGAGCTGCGGTAAAATTCGGTTCAAGCTTTACAGCTTTTGCATAGGCTTTTCTGTGCATCATTGTATTCTTCAAGACGGTCGTATGCAAGACCAAGATCATAGTAAATACGCGGGCAGGAATCATCTTCTTTCACAGCCTTTTTCATAAGATTTGGCTGCCTCCCCGTACATATCCAGATGTTCATATGCAACTGCCTGCTTGTACCACACCATTGGAAAACCGGCTTCATTTTCAGCTGATTTTGTATAGGCATCTGTTGCACTTTCGTAATCACCCATTTTGTAAAAAGTATTTCCTTTGTTAAACCAGAGCAGGGCAGAATCTGATTCAAATTCAGGAACTTCATTATAGCAATCTGAAACTTCTACGGACACACCAAAAAGACTTGCACCTGATGTGGAAAAAGCCGAACTCTTTTTTTCGTCAAGCAGCAACGATTTGTCATAGGCTTCTAAAGCATCTGCATAGTTTCCCAGTTTCTCCAGAACATCGCCTTTGCGTTTCCATACTTCAGCATTCTCCGGTTCATAGACAATAAACTGAGTATATGCCTGCAGGGCAGAATCATAGTTACCCAGCTCTTCCTGAAGCGTACCTTTTTTGTACCATGCATCAACCGCATAAGGATTTACTTCAACAATTTTGCTATACTCTTCTACTGCACGTTCAGGTTTTCCAATCAACTCATAATCAGCAGCTACCATATAGTATGCATCAATGTTGTTAGAATCAAATTCTATGGATTTCTCATAAGCATGTATAGCTTCCTGGTAAGCTTCAAGACCATCATAATTCTGCCCCTTGCCATACCAGTAATAACTGTTGTCAGGTTCTATTTCCAGTGCCCCATCGTAAAATAATATAGAATCGTTATATTTTTCAAGCTCATACATGCTGGCTGCACGTGCTGAAAGGACAGCAGCACGCTCATCTGCAAGTTCTGTAATCAGGTCATAATTGTCAAGTGATTCATTGCATTTACCAAGAGCTTCAAGTGAAATTGCCTTCTGGTACCACACACTTGGTATTCTTGGGTCATAACCAAGCTCAACTGCATCGCATCCTGCTGAAGACTCCGTAAGTGTAAAAAGTTCTATATCAAAAACATCCTCATAATCAACGGTTGATTCATTTGACAGGAGCAGAAGGGATCTGTTATAATATGTAAGTGCCTCCTCATGGTAACCCTGTCTTGAAAGAGAAATCCCTTTCTTGAAGTTAGCTGCAGGAGAGTTAGGCCTTAAGGAAAGAATCCGATCGAATATACCAGATGCCTCATTGTACTCACCCATCATAATAAGTGTTGCACCCTTGTTATCCAGAACTTCCACTGAATCTGGATTATCCAGAAGTGAATGATCATAGAAGGCCAGGGCCTCTTCATACGTACCGTTTACCGGAAAAGAAATTGCAATCGAAGTCAAACTGGCTGCATCCTGGCCAATGCTACTGGATAACGGACATAAAGAGCATGCTGCTACCAGTAGTATTATGAAAAGTACCGGGTTTTTATTAACCATAGTATTACCTGAAATGAGAACTTGGGTACTATATAACAATAGTAAACAATTCTAATGTAGTTATTAGTATTTACATATATCTAATACAAAAAATAAAAGTATATGATCAAAAAAATAATACCACTGTGAGGGAATTAATTATCATAAAATACAAAACATTAAAATCGAAAGGACTTGCACAGGAGGATTTCAGAAATTCTGTTTTTATCGCATATGCAAGTCCTGTTGAAAATGAAGATGAAGCAAAGGATTTCATACTCCAGATCAAGAATGAGCATAGTGATGCAAATCATAACGTATCAGCATACCTGATTAATTCAGATAATGTTCTTGCAATGAAATACGACGATGACGGGGAACCGGCGGGAAGTTCAGGAAAACCGGTTTTCAAAGTTCTTGAGATGCAGGGACTAAGCAATGTGGTGGTGGTTGTCGCCAGATATTTCGGGGGAATAAAGCTTGGTTTTGGAGGACTCAGCAGGGCTTACCGGGAAACTGCAGTCAGGGCTATAGAAAATGCAGGTGTAAAAGAGGTAATAGAAACAACATGCCTCTTTCTTGAATCCAGCTATTCTGATATGGAAACAGTTTCCAGAGTTGTAAAAGAATATGGCAGTATAAAGGATACTGAATATTCAGATATTGTTCATTTTACCGTGGAAGTGTATTCTGAACTGGTGACCGATTTTGTAGAGAAAATCACCAATGCAACAAAAAACAGGGTTACTGTTAAATACGATACTTTCACCTAAAAACGGGATTCATACAAACATTCAATTATATTTTTCTGTGAAAAAATAAATACTATGACTTATTTGTTATTTATCAAAACCAAAAACAGAGAGCAATATGTCCAAAAGAGCAAGAGATATGGCAATGAGGTACTTCAATAAAGGAGTCAGCCTCATTGAAAAGGGACTGCACGAAAAAGCACTTGAAACACTTGAAAAGGCTGAAGAGCAGGCAAAAGAAGCGGATTCACCTCAAATACAGGTTGCAGTATTGCAGACATATGCAGATATATTGTTTGCACATGACAGGAAAAAAGAGGCAATAGAAAGATACTATACAGTATCTGAATTAATTGAAGAAAAGCCAGATTACCTGTCACATGAGCAAAGGGCTAACATGTTCAGCAATATGGCGCTTGCTCTGGAAAAAGAGGGAAGAAAAGAGGAAGCCAGAGACAAATATCTTATTTCTGTTGAAAACTACAGGGAACTTTTAGATAAAGACACCGGGAACCTTCCTGAAATTTCAAATGCCATATCAACAATGAATAATATGGGTGCATTGCTCGCAGAAATGGGAAAAAACAAAGAGGCAGTCTACATTTTAGTTGAAGCACTGGATCTTTATGGTACACCGGATTCCATAGAAGAAAAACACCAACATAAAAGGACAACTATTCTTGAGAACCTGTTGAATATTCCCCTTGAAGGCACAGAAGGCATTGATAAAAACAGATATTCTGAATTACTGGAACAATATGCAGAGATTAATGATACTAACAGGGGGTCACTAAAAATGTCTACGGCTTTGCGCAATGTTGCCCATATGAATGAAAAAGAAGGAAATACTGAAGACGCTTTCCGGAAACTTGAGGAAGCACTGGAAATTGCTTCAAATCATTTTGACAGGAAAGCTGATGATCCGGTTAGCAAGAAAATGCTAATTGATCTTCTCAGGGATATGAACAGACTTCTGGAAAACGAGGAGCAGTCTGAAAAGTTACTGGATATGTACGATGTTGTGCTGCGGATGTCAAGGAAATTACTGGCATCTATGCCTGAAAACACCTCATACCAGCTTAACGTAGCTTTTTCACTCAATATAATCGCAAACCTTCTGAAGGACACAGGCAGAATTGAGGAAGCAATTGGAAATATGGAAGAATCTGTTGCTATCTCCCTCAATGTGCTCGAAAAGGAGAAAGATGACAGTTTATCGGTACAGGCAATTGTGGCAATGACAGAAGATATGCTGGAACTTATTGCAATGTCTGATGACAACAGCAAAAAGCTTGAACTTTACAGCAGGTTTGATGAGAAACTGAAAGCCTGTGGTGAGGAGAATCTTGACACAGGACTTATAAGTGCTACAATAGCAACTGAGAGTGGCAGAATACTATCTGAAAATGGAAATTATCCCGGGGCACTTGAGAGTTTTAAGAAAGCACTGCATACATATGAAACTGTGAGACACGCAACAGGAGACGTTTCTAAAATGAACGATATCCTGGAAAATGTTGCAGAAACCCAGAGAAGCATGGGACTTGCAGACGAAGCACTTGGAAGCTATATGAAACTCGTTAAAATTGGTGTTTCACCGGAGAAGTACTCAAAGAAAATAGATGAAATTCTCCAGGACAAAGAAAAACTTGCTGTGGAGAAAGGAAATATCGAGATGCTCAAAAGAGAGTACGAAAAAATAATTGATTCCAGAACTGAAATGCTGGGACTTATTCCAGATAATGATGGAAAGAACACTGAAAACATCAGGCAGTTGCAGGAAAAAATAGCAGATTTAATGGCAGGTACCGGACAGGAAAGGGAAGCCCTGCAGATGTATGAACTGTTGCAGGAAACTGATGATTCGGACAGGTACAAAAACAAGATAATCAAAACCCTCGAAAAGATCAATCTGTCTGCTACCGGCAGGCATGAAGCAGATGAATTGGAAACTCTGGAATTCCTGATTTCAAAATATAACAGTCTGGTAAAGACAGCGGAAAAGGACTCATCTGTTATTGAGAGAAGGGCTGGGCTTATTGAGAAAATGGCCCATGTGCTTTCTGAAAAAGGAGAAGCGGAAAAATCAGGGGATATGTTTGAAAACGCCCTGCATGCTTATACCGATCTTTCAGAGCTCCAGCCGGAAAATGCTACCCCTATAGAAAAAATTGCTGCGATACATGTCAGAATTGCAGAAATTGCAACCGGAACAGGCAATGGTGAGGAAGCTGAACGCAGGTATGAAAACGCACTTGAAAACTACAGGTTCTTGCTTATTACAAACCCTTCCAGTATTTCATACCAGCTTGACTATGCAGGCATTCTGGATGGAATGGGAGCACTTTACCTGAACATGGCCCTGCATGCTGAAGCAAAAAGGAGCTATGAAGGTGCCCTTAAGGCCTATGGTGAAGTAATGGAATCTGAACCGGGAAACAGAGCATTCAGGACAAATGTCACAATAACTCTTGAAAACCTTGGTTACGTGCTTGAACTAATGGGAAGAAAAGAGGATGCAATGTGGATGTATGAAAATGCCAGAAAAATCAATGATGGCATTGAATAGGATAAATGACAATAACCCCGCATTCCTTTCAACCCGGAATGCTATCTCCTTTTTTGCTCATACTCCACTAAAAAGATTGATATGAGGAATGCGGATGGGTGTGTGCAATTCGTTTTTAAGGTACTGAGGGGAAGTACCGATGGGTCCGCATTCCTGTGCAATCCAATTCCGTTTTTTGGCGGGTAAATAATGTCCATATCGTACCATTTGGGACATCTTGTCACACGCGTCATGTGTGAACACATCCTACTATTAAGACATACTATATAAATATATCTACACTATGATATCTAATAATCATCATTATGATGAGGTTGTTGTTTTGCCTAATATTAAATATGAAAAAAGTTTCATGAAAAAATTATTATAAGATTGCTGTTTAGATTGTTTTGTGAGTGGGAGAAACTATTTTGCAATCATTTTCTTTGGGTCGGTAATTCTGGTACTTTCATATATCAACTATTTCACCGATTATCTTGCAGGCAATGAAATCCTGATTGCAAAAATCATTCAGTCTTTATGGATTATTCTGATAGCTTACGTGATAGATAGTTTTGTAGAAAACACCATCACAAAAAGAGTGAGTGATACTAAAGACAGGTATACTTTCAGGAAAGTATCGTCTGTAATTATTACTCTTCTTGCAGCAGGCTCCATACTCGTTGTTTTTATGGAGGAAACCACCACCCTTATCGTTGCATACGGAATCTTCAGTGCAGGTGTTATTATCACACTGCAGGATGTGTTCCGGAATTTCGCAAGTGGAATCATCATGTTGTTCTCCAAATCACTTCGTCCAGGGGACAGGATACAGGTTGATGAATGTTTTGGCGATGTTATTGACGTTACCTATTTCCACACAACACTTATGGAAATCAGGGAATGGGTTGGAGGAGACCAGTATTCTGGAAGGATGCTTGATATTCCCAACAGTTTCATTCTCAGTAAAACTGTCAAGAACTACACAAGGGATTTTCTTTCATATGGGATGAAGTCACATAATACTGGCTCCCGGAAGTGAATGGAACAAAGCAAAAAGAATAGCAATGGAAACCATAAATGAACTTATACAGAACTATGTTGAGCACTCTAAAAAAGAGCTTGCGAACATGGAAAAAAGATACATGCTGACTTCATACGATGTTGACACAAAAGTTTACATGCAAATAGAGGGTGACAGGATAGAAATGCACCTGAGGTACGTGGTTGACCCGAAAAACCGCAGACATGTTAATGACAGGATTGTCCAGAAACTGCTTGAAGCTTTTGCCGATGAGCCAGACATATTTATAGGAAGCATTTCAAGCATTGAAATTACAAAAATGCCCTGATAGAGTTCTTAGTAAAATAACAGAACTAAGTTTTAATCAATATTCCCGGCGTCTTTCAGGAAACTTAACCATTTACGGGCTTCTTCAACCCTTTCCCTGGAAAAAGTTTCATGGAACTTTTGTTCTTTTTCTTTTGCGGTTCCATCCTCTATTTCTTTCAAATCCATTATCGCACGGAGTAAACCTGCCGTTTCATTAAAAAGTGCCTTTGCTTCTTTTTTGGTAAGCTTCTCTGTTTTCAATTCAAGCTCATCTTCTGCTTCTTTCTCCTGCAGATAAGAAATATAGGTATCAATATGCCTGATATCCTCATCAGTAAGTTTACTTTTGTTGATGAGGTCCCATACAATACTATGCAGCTTACATTTTTTCCCTTTAATATCCACAGAATACGGAATTTCCTCTCCCACCCAGAAAAGACGGGCATGCAGGGAAGCAAGTAGCTGTTTTCTTTCCCACTCTGACAAAACATCTTCACTATCCTTTATTGGCATTTTAACAACTCCACGATAAAGAATTTATTAGATATGTTAACTACAAAATAGATTAAAAAGAAAACGTATGAATTCGGGTTTATTTTAATACTGATAATGTTTGTAATATTAAGAAATCCGGAACTTTCATGCCATAGAAAAACTGAAAGGAGTTTTTCAAAAAATAATCCTCAGGGAAATTGACAATGGAATATGAAGAAGACTACAGTGAAAGAATGAATGAGCGGAATCTTTCCTGGCTCAAGGTATTCACAGGTGGACTCTTCCTTTACATATTCGGAGTCTTTGCGCTTGCTGTAACCCGTAACACAAATATTTTCCCCACTGTGGTCATGCTTGGAAATTTCCTTGTACCCATCACATACGTGGCTTTCTTCTACCAGCGAAGGCATTTGAGCAAGCTTGATATGCCGACTACGGCATGGGCTTTTTTTTACGGTGGCCTTCTGGGAGTACTGGCAGCAGCCATGCTGGAACCAATATTCCTGTCACATTACAAACTTCTCTTTTCGTTTGAAGTTGGTTTTATTGAGGAATTTGCCAAGATTCTTGGTGTTCTTGTAATAGCAAAACGCTGTCTGCATGATTCCGAGATGGACGGACTTATTCTTGGTGCTGCTTCCGGGATGGGGTTTGCTGCACTTGAAAGTACAGGTTATGCATTTACAGCATTTCTGGCAAGTGACGGCAGTCTTTCCCAGACAGTATTAATCACCCTGATAAGAGGAGTAATCGCACCAATAGGACACGGCACATGGACTGCTATCCTTGTAAGTGTCATGTTCAGGGAAAGCGGGCCTCGTGTATTCCACATAAATCATAAAGTATTGGGAGCCTACCTTACAGTGGCAATATTGCATGGCCTCTGGAATGGTTTGCCTGATGTGCTGGAAATCTTCCCGGAATCAAGCATTAACGTGTTTACGGGACAGGTTTTAGTCGCGATTGTTGGTATTTTCCTTTTGTGGAGAAGATACAACGAAGCTAAAAGGCTGCAAATAGAGAGACTTCAAAAAGGAATACCTCCGGCAAGGTGCTGGAGATAGTCATTGTATTTTTTACTAACCAAGATATTAATAACTATTAATATATAGAATGTTTTCATAAATAATTATAGACTAAAATTATACTATTAAATCAGGTTATTTTTAAGGGTTGGACAGGTATGACATCTGAAGACAAAATAGAATGGGATATCGATGTTTCGATATTTACAAACAGGTTCATAATGAGAGAATTAATTAAAGTTCTTGGAATTGCAGCAGGCATTACGGCAGCTCTGGTACTTTTAATAAGCCTTCCTTCTATCCTTGATGGGCATGTCACTTCAAGCAGTAATATGGATGGGATGAAGTATGCTTTAATACTTGTGGGGATTACGTTTATTCTGACGGCTTTAATTGTTTTTGCATATTACGGAAACAAATACAAGCTATCTTACATCCTGGATAGCAAAGGTGTACAAACAAACACAAGGGAAGACCAACAAAAAAAGAACAGCGTAATTAATTTACTTCTGATTATTATTGGTTTACTTGCAAGGAATCCCGGTGCAGCAGGAACCGGATTTCTTGCAGCTTCACACCAGAACCAGGATCTTAAATGGAAAAAAATCAAAAAAATTGTGTTTTATCCCCGGGAAAATACAATCACACTTTCATCAGGGTACGGAGAAAAAAGTATCGTTTTTTGCACTCGTGGAAATTATGACAATGTTGCAGAGTTTGCAAGATCAAGTTGCACAAACAACTGCAAGCTTATCGAAAAATAAAATGAAATCTCGGTCAGTCAAACACCGGGCAACTCAGGCATTCCTGCAGCAGAGAAAACCTGTCCACAATACCCACGAGTTGTTTGTTGTCTGTGACACATATACGCCCGACATTGAGATTAACAAGTGCTTCAATTGCTTTGGATACTGAAGTACCCGGACTGATAGAGTAAAGTGGGGTAGACATAATACGTTCGACTTTAGGAGAATCTCCAGAAACACTGTCATGAGTGTCAGCCGAACGGTTTCTGCCTCTTACAAAACCTGCTTTTATGATATCGTTTCTTGTGACTATTCCCAGGACATCTTCATCATGAGATATAACAGGCATCCCGGAGAAATCCCATTCCAGCATACTTCCCCATACATGAGAAACATCGTCATCATTGTAGGCTGTTTTAACCCTTGTATTCATAATCTCACGTACTTCTTTCATGTGAAGTTTCATGAGATGAACGTGGTGAAACAGATCTGTATCACTCAGTACACCGGCAATTGTCTTGTCTGTAGATGAATGCAGGACAGGAACCCTGTGTTGCCGGGAACTCAGGAGTGATTTTGCTGCATCCTTTACATTCATATCAGGAGTTATCAGGGGAAACTCATGTGCATAGCCACCAACTGTCACATCCGACCTGTTAGAATGCAGCCGGAGAATGTCCCGGTTATCAAGTATACCTTTCACACGTCCATTATCATCAAGAACCGGAAGGCTATGCAAGTGGTTATCACGCATTACCTGCCTGGCCTGTGTCATCAGATCCGTTTCTCTGACACAGACAGACTCTGTGGTCATTATGTCACCAACGATCATTATTTCACTCCCGTAAAATGAAGTCCTGAAAGACTACTCCTGTGTTCACCCTCCCAAAGTGAATACAGGATATTTACGCTTATATAATAATACGCTTCACTAGTATTTGTAAATCCCGCCAGATATACAAAAAATGAAAATGTCCTGTTTTCACCCATAAACTATTATGTAAAAGAATACTAATTCAGAAACATGACGTACAATTTTCTACTCGTTATTCTCCTTGTACTTGTTCTTGCAGGGCTTGTAATGTCTTACTTTACATTTAAGCTCAAAAGAGAGGAGTACAAAGCCACAGGAAAATACCCCAGGGGCCATTATATGGGCCAGGGCCTTGCGATAGGTATTGCAATAGGAATTCCAATTGCATTTGTTCTCGGGAACATATTCTTTGGATACATGGCAGGTCTTATCATGGGTACCCTTCTGGGCTCCTATTTAGAGAAAAAACATGAGAATGAATTAAGACCCCTTACCCACAGGGAAAGGGAACTCAGGAAAAAAAGCGTTCTGATATTTGGTGGAATGCTTATCCTGGGAATAATTGCATTTATTGCAACTATCTATTTTGCCGCCTGATTAAGTATTAAAACAGATAATGGAAGTCACTCATCCTCCATCATCTTATACTCTTTTTTTAGATCGACATATACGTCTGCATTTTCAGCTACTTTTGCAATGTCCTTTTCCGTAAGTTTCCCTTATTATCTTGCCAGGTACACCCATTACAAGACTTCCCGGTGGAATCTTTTTCCAGTGCGACAAGGGCCTTGGCACCTATTATGCAGTTCTCCAATCTCAGCACCATCAAGCACTGTTGCATTCATTCCTATCAGTACATTGTTAGCAATTTTACAACCATGCAGCACTGCACTGTGACCGATACTTACGTCTTCCCCTATGTCGACATTGTAGTCACGGGAAGTATGGATTACTACATTGTCCTGTATGTTTGATCTCTTACCGATGTTTATGGGACAAACATCACCACGGATTACTGCATTAAACCAGACACTTGAATCGTCATCCAGAGTTACATCACCTACTACCGTCGCATTGGAAGCTATGTAAGCCGTAGGAGAAATTAAAGGAATTGTTTTTTTAAATGGGATTATCATAAAATCACGTTTTTAAGTGAGTGAAAAGTATCATAAGTATAATAAATATATTTAGTATAACAAATAGTTCATAAAGTTTGCAGGCTATTTCTGGCTTTCGGCTTTTTTGCTGTTATCGCTGTTTTCATCAGTTTTTTCTTCTCTCTCGCCAAAGTCGATTACAAGGTGATTACACCTTCCGCTTTTTGCTCCACATATTTTACAATATCTTGGCATTGGATTCTCCTCCGTAAGTAATTAAGTCATATTTTAAAATAAAGCTGTGGGTGAATATGGACGAATCGAAAGAAGAAATAGCTCTGTAGACTTCCTGTTTATATAAGTGATACAACTTTTGCTCCATTTATTTTCCATAAATAACCTGTAATCTAAAAACAAAGTAACTATCCGCCAAAGGCATGCATTCCAATACTAATGTATAGAATATTTATCTAAAGATGATTACAATCATACTCCTGATTTAACAGAAGTACTGCGAAGAAAGTATTTAAGAGGATTATGCAAATTATTCTTTTTTGTCTTGTGGAAAAACGCCGGCTTCGCCGGAATCTTCGGGTTTACTTAAATAATTCATTACCTGTGATGAATCAGTTTGCCGCTTGCCTTTAAGTCTTAATGGCAGGATTTCTACAGAACCAAAAAATAGTAAAATAAATGAATTTACTCGTACTCTGGATTTCCCACCTTGCCCATGAAAAGAATGCATCCTGTGTTTTTATCCTCAATAAAGAACATGAATGGATGATCTGCATTGAATTCTCTTACAGGATCAGGCTTTGTGTACTCGACACTTTCACATGTCTCCACAGCAACAGCGGTTGCTGCAGCAGCTTCCGTGCCTTCCTCCTGAACATCCACGAATGCCTGATGGATTACTTTGGATATCTTTAAACGTTCAGAGATCTGCTCATCAGAGATACCGGAGAAATTGGCATTTGCATCACTAAATGCATCTATGACACCCATACTCATAAGAGAATCCGACAATTCAGTCTTAGCTTCGAACTTGAACTTGGGAATCCATGTCTTAACTTCATACTCTGCATCCATTTTGGACCTCAGCTTTTCATAGTCACTAACAGAGAAATCCTGCTCGAATCTCTCTATGTCATTCCTATTGGGAAGAACAACATACATGCACAGATCATCACCCTTGTAAGGCAGTTCTATTATCTTTGCATTATAACCCTCACCATAGCTGAAATACTGTTTTGTATACATCATGTCAACGAGGGTCTCATTATCTTGTGAAAGATAGAACTCTTTCTCTTTCGTATCTTTTTTATCGAACTCCTATCTTCCATTTTCCGTTAAAATAAATAGCATTAGTAATGATCAATCGGGTTTTGGAATTGATGACACCATCTGGAATCAGATCTTTTATTTTATCATTCGTCTGCTCTTCCACCCAATTATTAATAGTATTTTTTGATTCAGCGGGTTTCCACAAAATCCATGACTTTTACATTTCCGGAATAGTAGTTTTCGACATTTGATATGTATTGTTCTTTTACTGCAAAGTCTTCCTGTATCCACAATGCATTAGCACTTCTTAGCTCATAATCTTCTGAATCAGGATTGATATCATCAATCATCTCCTCCATACTCTTTCTAAAACTGCTTTATTTAGTGGGAAATAGAATACATTTGCAATTTGCTCTTGAGTTGTACCTTCTGAACCCTCATAGCAAATTGCCATTGCAATCGATATACCGTGCGAAAAAGAATACATTATCAGCATTGTCTTTCACCATTGAATGCATATCAAAAGCAAAAGCATTGTTTGCACTGCAATATCTAAATCAACTGACTCCACATTTATTGTGGTCTGTGCATCAACTGTTGAATTCTCAATGCACCCTACACAAACCAATAAAATGGAACACAGGATAGTAAACAAAAATATTTTTTTAGAAAACATGAGTTCTAATAAATTAGAAGCTATTTAATATTTTTTAAATAAGTTTGGAAAATAAATTGGTATTTTTGACTTTTATACAGGATTTCCATATTTATACATTCAGAACCATATACAATAAAAAAAATCCTATTTCAAATAATAAATTCTGTGAGAATATCTTTATGGATGAAAAAGAAGGACTTCTTACACTTGGATGGAGAGAATGGGTCAGTTTACCTGAACTGGGACTTCCTGCCATAAAAGCAAAAGTCGATACCGGTGCAAAGACATCGGCATTACATGCTTTTGACATCGAGCACTACACAGAAAACGGCACTGACATGCTCCGGTTTCTCATACATCCCATACAGAAAAACCAGGATTTTGTTGTGGAATGCACAGCTCCTTTAAAAGACAGGCGCCAGGTTACCGATTCGGGCGGCCACAGAGAGATGCGTTTTGTCATCGAAACACTTATTGTAATTGACACTTATTCTTATCCCATTGAACTAACACTTACTGACAGAGATACAATGCTTTTTAGAATGTTACTGGGGCGTAGTGCACTAATGAAGAGAGCTGTTGTAGATCCTTCTGCATCTTTTAGATGTGGACAGGTAGATGTAGAGGCTACATACAGCTTAAAACCTGAGGTTGACAAATGAAAATTGCTTTACTTTCAAGGAATAAGAACCTTTACTCATCAAGAAGACTGATCGAGGCAGCAGAAGAAAGAGGACATGAAATAGAAGTGATAGATGTATTGAGAGCGTACATGAACATCGCATCTCATAAACCTGCAATCCATTACAAAGGCAAGGACCTTAACGACTTCGATGCAGTAATCCCTCGTATAGGTGCATCCGTTACATCTTATGGTGCAACTGTCCTGAGACAGTTCGAGATGATGGGAGTTTTCCCCTTAAATGAATCAGTAGCTATCACACGTTCCAGGGACAAATTGCGCTCACTACAATTGTTATCCCGTGAAGGTATCGGCCTGCCTGTCACAGTATATGCCAACAAGCCTGATGACGTAAAAGACATGATTGGTATGGTAGGAGGGGCTCCCCTGGTAGTAAAACTTCTTGAAGGCACACAGGGCATAGGAGTTGTGCTTGCAGAAACCCAGAAAGCTGCAGAGAGTATCATAGAAGGTTTCATGGGCGTAAAAGCAAATATCATGGTACAGGAATACATTAAAGAATCAAAAGGATCCGACATACGTTGCTTTATTATTGGTGGAAAAGTAGTAGCTGCAATGAAAAGGCAGGGGCCAGAAGGAGAATTCAGATCTAATATGCACAGGGGTGGAACTGCAACATCCATCAGGATAACACCTGAAGAGCGTTCAACTGCTGTGCGTGCTGCAAAAATAATGGGCCTTAATGTAGCAGGTGTCGATTTATTACGTTCAAATCATGGACCTGTTGTGATGGAAGTGAACTCAGCCCGGGATTGCAAGGTATGAAACCACTACCGAAAAGGATATTGCAGGACGATCATTGAATATATTGAAAAGAACAGTAAATTCGGCAAGACCCAACCAGAGGAAAAGGTTAATCGATGCAGCAACCGATTACAATAGCAGGTAACTGTCAGCCGGGAACAAGGAAGTCCATTGAACTGCCTATCCCAAGTTTTTACACTCTTTATCTTCTTCTATGCCTATTCGTCATGCATGGACCAAGCTTCGGAGCCTGCCACCATTTGGTTTGTGCTGCGGCATGGTGATGAGATCAACGGTGTGGAAATAATTCGCGATGTGCTTGGCGCACAGAACTGTAAACAGCCTTAAAGGGACCCTTATAACAATTCCAATAGTAAACGTATTTGGCTTTGTCTCTCAGTCACGATATCTTCAGACAGGAGAGATTAAACAGGTCATTCCGGAGCTCAAGAAAGGTTCCATGGCATCGAAGCAGCAAACATCCTGATGACAAGAATTGATGAGAACTGTACTCACATAATCGACCTGCATACAGGAGCTGTTGCCAGAAACAATCTTCCCCAGATACGTGCTTTTCTTACAGGCGAGAAACTGAAGCATTGTCCAGGGCATTCGGAGTACCTGTTATAATTCATACTGAGCTGCGTGACGGTTCATTACGTGAAGCTGCCAGGGAACATAATATGCCTGTCCTGTTATACGAAGCGGGAGAAGCCTTGCGTTTTGATGAGGTTGCTATCAGGGCAGGCGTGCGTGGAGATACTTGGAGTTATGTCCATCTGGGAATGAGGCCTAAAAACAGAAAAAGAAAAGTTACAAAACTGTCATTTCTAATGATACTCAATGGATAAAGAGCACCTGAAAGCGGCATATTGCGCTCAATAGTGCCTCTTGGAACCTCGGTGAAAAAGGGGACCTCCTGGCATATGTCAATGATCCGCAACAGGAAGATTGAAACAAAGGTCACAAGCTCATTGCATGAGTATCGTAATAGGCAAAACAAACCTTCCACTGGCATGAAGGAGACGCCATATTCCACATAGCCAAGTATACTGAAGTAGAAGAAATTTCCAATTACATCGAAACATATAATATTGAACTGGGTTCCAATATAAATTGAAAACATAATTACAATACATCCGTGATTGCAATTATAAGCTGGATAATAGGACGAGGATATCGTGTGGTTGGTAGGGGATGGAGGAGAGGGTGAAAATATATGATATCCTCATACACCTGTTTAGCCAGTGCATGAAGATATAGTTAATCGGCATTGTAATGTACAAAAGTGTCTTTTGTATAGTAGAATAACTATCAACTACATTTTAAAATATGACAGGAATATCATATCAAAAAATAAGAGCTAGTAATTACTCGCTCTTCACAACACTCTAATAGCACTTTCCGCCGATTTCAGACCCTCCTCAAGTTCATCCTCAGTGATATTTAACGCCGGAAAAATCCTGATTCCAATACCCTGTGTGTCTGGGTAACAAGCAAGCCTTTTGCCTGGCACACATCCCATGATTTAGTGCATACATCCTGATCAATGAAATCCACCATGATAAGAAGACCTTTTCCCCTTACACCGACCACAACTATTACCATATTCATTCTGCCATTGATTTATGCGATTTAAAGCCAGTTGACCCGTTTTTCCACATTCACAGAGATGTTGTTGTCCAGAAGATACTTAATCACTGCACAGGAAACAGCACACCCAAGAGGATTGCCACAGTAAGTGCCGCCATGATCACCAATTTCGAGTTTCTCTGCTACTGCCTCTGACATAGCAAAAGCACCAAATGGGAAACCACCGGCAATTCCCTTTGCCATGGTCAGGAAATCCACTTCCACACCACATTCACCTGTAACAAAAGCAGGACCTGTCCTGAAAAAACCGGTCTGTATCTCATCCACAATGAGAAGACTGCCATTATTCTTACACAGATTACTGACCTCTTTCAGGTAATCCTGTGAAGGTATGCGAATTCCACCTTCGCCCTGTACAGGTTCCAGTATTACTGCTGCAACACTCTCATCCAGAGCTTCTTTCATTGCATCCAGATCATTATATGGAACAAAACGATAATTGGGCATCAAAGGATTATACCTGTCTCTGTTTTTGGCCTGTCCCGTGGCTGAAGCCGTACTGATTGTACGACCGTGGAAACTCTGGAAAGTCGAAACCACTTCAGGTCGCCCTGTCACCTTCCGGGCTAGTTTGATGGCAGCATCGTTTGACTCAGCCCCGCTGTTTGTAAAAAAAATCCTGCTAAGATTTGATGGGAGAATCTCCTGCATCAGGGAGAGCAGGCGTGCGACAGGATATATTCAGTCCTGAATTAGGGTTCCTGGATAATTTTATTCCCTGCTCGATAAGGGCATCAGTGAATTTTGGATTGGCAATGCCCAATACATGTCACCCATCCTGCAGTGAAATCAAGGTATCTTCTTCCCTTCTTCGTCCCATATCGCTCCCTCCCCCTTCTCGATGGAGATTTGCTGTTTCACGAAGAATGGTGCAAAATACTTGTCTTCTGTTTCAATTGTGTCCTTCCAGACATAGTTCATCACTTTCCTGTATCGGTTTCAGGTTAATCCGTCACAGCGATCCACATTTATTCTTTAAAATGCCGTAACAATCTGTAGAAGAGATTTCACCTTTATCAATCTGTTGACGCTTGGAAAAATATAATCAGACATAAAACTGAATACCTTGATTCAAAGAAAACATATCAACTCAAGGCGATTAGCCTTAACTCAATCAAATAGGCTTACAATGAAAGGTCTCATCTGATTACAGCATCAATAACCTCGCATACACAATTTACAGCCAAATTCATTTAATTGAATAACAGGATAAATTTCAATAACTATTTGTAAAAATATGGATAATTGTCGAGAGCTTTAGCTCTGAAAATGGAGAAAATTATGATTAAACATGATATACTATTAGATAACATCGGCTGTTTTTGTGAGGCAGCTCAAAGCTCTTTGTGGCAGTACATGGGAACATGTCGACAAAAACGACGCCACTATTTCTATTCTTGCTGAAGAGGCAGTTCCCCTGGGCTATCAGGTACTGAGTTTTGACTTGCCACAGCACGGAGACCGAAAAGATAAGCCTGCACTTTGCAATGTTCAGAACTGTGTCGAGACCTTACAAGGATCATGGGCTACGCACAAACTAAAGCTACCGATATTTGTTTATTTGCCTGTAGTATGGGAGCATATTTCCAGTTTGCTTGCGTATAAAGAAATACCATTTCAACAAATACCTTTTCCTTTCTCCTGTTGTCAATATAGAGCGTATCATTGAAAATATTATGAGATACTTTAACATTAGCAGAGAACAATTAGAGACCGAGCAGGAAGTTCCTACACCTGTCGGGCAAACATTGTGCTGGGATTATTATTGTTATGTAAAGGAAAATCCTGTTGTTCACTGGGATAGCCCTGCGTTACTTTATGGAAAAAGGATGATGTTTGCGAGTTTGATTTTGTGAGTTCTTTTACAAAGGATTTCAATCATGATCTGGAAGTAATGGAAAATGGGAACATTTCTTTCGTACACCAGAACAAACTGACTTTTTGAAAATGGCCTAACAGAACATCTAAAGGTGATAATAACCATCATTTAGCGGTAACGACGGTTCATCAAGCATCTATCCCGGTTATCCCTGTGCCTGAGCTGGTCCTGCGATCGTAAGTTGACCTGTAGTAAACAGTGATCTTCACACCATCGCGGTCTGCACCAAGGAAAAAGGTAGCACTTATCCAGGTTACCCCATATCTTTTCCTTAACTACCTCTATTTTTCAGGAAAGGTTTTCGGAAGCTCATCCATTCCAAAATACATTTCAAACTCATTCCTGAATTTTCCCCTGCCATAATTTTTTATTGGTTTTCGAGGAAGACCTTATTTGGGATCTTGAAATAAATCATCATATGTTTCGGAGTAGGACTCACTGCCACATAGAAAAAGACCAATGTGTTTTTACCTGCCCCTCAGATAATCATCCTCACCCTTTCCTTATATATTCCCCAATCTTAAACGGTTTTTTGTAAGCAATATAAACCAGATGAAATAAGAAAGAATAACGTCCCATATTGCAAAGGCAAATCCTGTTGTAATAAGACCAGGAAAGATGGCAATATTCTGGACAGTAATTCCAAGATTATAAAAAACAAGAAGAGTGGCCAGCAGATAGATAAAACCAACATACATTTTCCCCATAAGTATGCGCTCTTCAATTTCACCCATTTCCTCAAAATAATTAAGAATATGATTCACGGTCAATTTTGTAAAAAGAGTTGCCAGGGCATATGAAACAAACATGACAACCAGAGCCTCCAGAGTATTTTTGATGATATCCGGAACATCCAGCAGTTGTCTGTTATCAGCTGCAATTACACCCAAAGCAATAGCTATAAGCAACACAAAGAACAGGAAAAAAGTGTTCAGCGATTTATGTACAAGTTTTGATTTTACATAAACCAGCCCACTACGTGGTGTCTTTTTGACCATAGATGATGTCCTTTATTAGAATCCTGAATGTTTCTATAAACCAGTATTGTATATATAGCATCTCATTGGGAGCCAAAAAACAAGAATAAAGGTAAAAATAAAAAAGAAAAGAACCAGAAAGTACTTTATTTCTGGTACTTGTCAATAACTTCCTGGAAGGAATCTGCAATATACGTGAGATTCTCCCTTCCAACCTGGAAAGTGCTGAGTTTGAAGTACTTTGTAAGTCCGGATTTGATACCGTGGATATTCCGCTGTTTAAGCTCCTTGTACAGGAAATACCTTCCCTTCTTTGCAGTCTGAGATATTTCATAAAATACAGGAGCCTCGAAGAACATAAGGTCATGGTTATGTGGTTTATCACCCTTCTGTACAAGGCCCATATCCTCCAGCTTTGCTGAAAACCAGCGTGCATCTGCGACTTCATTGTCCCAGTTCTGTGTCCTGCGGACAACTTCAGGGAAAGATGCTATCATGGTCATAACAGTGGCACCCCTTGCAGTACATCCCAGGAGTTCAACTTCCTTTACCTTATTCGTAGCAGATTTCCTGAAAACTATGTCTGCGTAGTCCTCTTTCACACCAAGAACACCTATGGGTCCTGATGATGCCATTGACTTGTGGCCGCTTCCAACAACGAAATCCACACCCATTTTATTTGCCTTGATTGGCATTCTGCCCACAGAGTAAGCACCATTGAGCATCAGTGGAACATCATAGCTGTGGCAGATATCTGATATTCTTTTTACATCTGCAAGGTTACCATAACTTCCGTCAGGATAGGTAATCTGGGCAAGTGCAGGAGCCTTACCAGTCTCCTTTATGACTTCCTCAATTGCTGTTGCATATCCTTCAACATCCGTCTTATAATCAGGACTGCCACTGTGTGGAACGGTTTTTATATTCAGTCTTGCACGCTCTGCAGCAACATAAGACGAATAATGAGCAAGCTCATCAAGAACAATATAGTCACCTTCCTGGGCCATGGAGTGCATGACAGCAAACTTGGATTCCCTTGCACCGTGTGTAATCCTTACAGCATCGGCATCCAGGAATACAGGCAGCGCATTATGGACAAATTCCTCAACGGGAGGTTTCTTGATCAGGTCAAGTATACCACCACAGAAATCACAGACGGAATATCCGTCTCCCCATTCAAGCAATGCCTTACGGGCATCTTCTGTGAGCTTACCACCTGTCTGGAGCGGGTCTATATTTATAGCATCTTTTGGACCACGCGCAATAAAACCGAATTTGCTGAGAGTAGAATCATCGAGTTCCATAATGTTACTCCAATATTTAAATACGTAAATATATACAATATGAACTTGCCAATACTAGTTAAAAATATTCGTTGGCATAATTTGGCTGCTGATAAAAACAAAGCTAATGAAGTAAAATAAAAAGAATAAAGAAGCTTATGCTACTTCAAACTTAATTAAATATCAATTGCTTTTCTGAAAATACCCAGAAACTCATCACTCTGAGCTACCAGACTGTTTGCAGCATCTTTTACCACATCAATAGGATCTGCACCATCTGTTTTAACAAAAAGTATAGGATCACTTATTGAAACGTGTTTCATATCATATGTTGCTATCTGAACCCTCTGGTCATCGAGCAGAGCTGACTTGAGCATATTGAGAAGAGTATGGTTTTCACCTATGATCTCAAGGTGCATCTCATCCTCTGTCTTATCAATGATCTTCAATTCCATCTTAATCTCACCTAAATTAAAAAATAATTATACCACTATTTCAGAATACGCCGGTTCCGTAATCTGCAGACATTTCCTTTTCTCGATGCGGCCGCATTCAGGACATTTCAACCTGTTGTTATCCTTTGCATCGGACTGTGGCATCTTGTACAGTATGCCTTCATTACCGAGTGTCTTTTCATCTGTTGTCAGGCGCATGTTCTGGGTATTGATAACCTTTGCTTTAACAACATCAGAAAGGGCAAATTCCTGACCAAGATTCTTGACGTAGGAATCCTTTACATTGGAAACATGTATTGCTGCTGCGCCACTTTTCTGGAACTCACGTTCACCCTTGCCTTTGATAGCTCCGATCTCTACAAGAGCAACTGAGTCGCGCATATTAACAACATTTCCAAGAATGATGTCACCTTCGGCAATCTCCGGAGGAACGTCTGTCTGAGGCTCAACAGAAATCGTTCTTGATTTCCTGTTTACCTTTACGTAACCTGTGTTTAATGAATGGATATCTGCCACATTGACATAAGTTCCATTTCCTGCCCTGAACTCTTCTGTAGTTCCTATAAAGTCACCAGGCATTACAAAAACACTTTCTTCTGTATTATCTTCTTCTGCGTCCATGTCATCCTCTTCCGTAGACCCTTTACCGGGTTTTGTATTCTTCTTTCCTGCTCCACCGTTTCGGACCTTTCCTTTTTTATCATCGGTGGAATCTCCGGTAGTTTCTGCCTTTACGTCCACAGCTTCCTGCTCGACTGCGTCTACTTCTTCTTCGGCAACATCCTGATCTCCGGAATCAGATGATTTGATCTTCCTGCGTGAAGTCTTTCGTCTATTTCTTATCCTAATAGGAATCCCTCGTTAATCTGGAATCAACATAAAAATGCACAAAAACCATGACATTTTTGAGTGAACGGCACTTTTTCTTTTGTCACCGCACAATACGGTAGATCTCTACCTTTATCATTTCTACTTCTTTTTTATGAAATTTAAATGTTCGTTTCATTGGAAATGCCGTTGTGTACCAGTCTGTGATTCTGGCATCACCTATAAACTTCCTTATAAAATCATGGCTTCCGCAATTATGAATGGAATATACCACATCACTGGTTTTCAACGCACTTAAAAGAAACGGTCGATCATTACCCTTGGATTGTGCACCAAATGGAGGATTCATTACCACTGTATCGGCATGTCCTTCAATTTCTGCAATATCACTGTGAACAAATTCAACATCCACACCCATATTGCCCGCATTTCTCCTGGCAACTTCAAGGGCTTTCCTGTCAATATCAAAGCCCGTTACTTCCCCGGCCCCGAGAATCTTAGCACCTATGGCAAGCATCCCGGTCCCACAACCAAGATCAAAGACTTTACCTCCCAGGTCCCCCTGCATATAGGCAAAATGAAGCATTTCAGCAGCCAGAAGTGCAGGAGTTGCGTACTGCTCGAGATTTACATTGGGATTTTCAAATCCCTCGACCTTCTGGAGCAACATCTCAAGCTTTCGCTGTTTCAACTTATTCACCTGTGATTTCGTCAAAGTAAAGTTCTTCCCATTCCCTTTCACCAAGGACTATTTCAAATTCCAGAGGTGTGAGCATTGGTGCATTAAACCTCCCAACCTCATCAATAGCAAGCCTCGGACATGCAGTGTTTACAAAGGCATCCACCTTAAACTGCAACAACTGATCAGGTGTAACAAGATCCATTGTCAGAATATAGGCTTCCTTACCATGCTTTTCTGCCATTTTTTTCATAGCCCTGGCAAGCTCCATTCTTTCCTGGCCCGGCTTTGAGGACACAACAATACCAAAACTTTCAGCATCCAGTGATTTTGCTATAACCACGCTTCTTTGCTTGAGGACTTTTTTACTGTCTGCCTCACGAAGCTCATTTACAAAAGGGTCTGCAATTGTGACATGTTTCTTCGTTGCCAGTGACACTCCAAGTGGATGGAATTGTCCGCTCCCGATATACAGATACTCATCACAGTCCTCGTTTCTTGCCGCTGAGAAATTGCATCCAAGAACCTGGCCCGGATAGGCAATTTTGCTGTCACCTCCGGATATTACGCACTCTTTACCATGTTCTTTAAGCACTGAAACTGCATCATCCAGTTTATGCACATGCTGGACAGTAGTTATCAGGCCAATACGCTGGCCCTTTAGCCGGGATGCAGCAAGTTCAACAACATTCTTTACATCAACAGCTGACCGGGTTTCGATAAAGTATATCTTACTTGAGATGGCATTATCGTCAAGATGGGCATGTCCGAAATGGAAAAGGATTTCCACATCATTAACAAGGGCAACATCAATATCACATGCACCAAAGCATGGATTCCCTGAAATTAAAACATCAATACCAGTTTCTTTTGCAATCTGTGAGGCAATGCCAGGAGACCTTCGCTTAAAACCCTCGGGAAACTGCAGTCCTACAACTTTTGCACCTGTGTCATTTATAATAGAAATGATGCGGTCAACCTGGAAATCAAAAGCTTCTCCATCACTCATGAACAGCCTCTATACTTACGCCTTTTTCAGTTACATCAATACGAACAAGGGTCTTAACATCAATTCCCATTTCCCTTAATCTTGAAACACCATCACCACGTTCGATTACAACAATATTATCTGTTACCTGTGCTCCGATATTTTCAAGGGCATTTACAAGGGCTACAAGTGTTCCACCAGTGCTTATAACATCATCAACAATGAGCACCCGGTCTCCTTTTCTCACATCATTGATGTAGAGTTCACCCTTTGAATAGCCGGTTTCCTGTGAAAGCTTAATCTCACCTTCAAGCTCATAGGGCCTTTTCCTTATAATAGTAAAAGGAACACCGGTTTTCATGGATATTGCTGTTGCAAGGGGAATCCCCATTGCTTCTATGGCAAGAATCTTGTCAAAATCCCCTTTTACCATCCCCAGAATATGATCAGCTATTTCCTCAAGTAAGCCTGGCTCAAGCTGTGGAACCCCGTCTGATATGGGATGAATAAAATAATTGTAAGGCCCACGATTTACAATTGGGGCATTTAACAGGGATTTGCAAAGTTTCTCTAACATAGTTACCGCCTTACTACCTGCCACTATATAAAGGGAGAACTTGATGGAAAAATTCCATCAAACCAGGGCAAAATCAGTCACTTGATCCCTTTCCTGTGTAATAGCAGAATACAATGCCTCCCTGCTAAGTGATTTTGGATGATAGTAATTTCCATTGCTCTGCATTGCAACTTCCTTGGCAAGCTTTGAACCTGTATCACTTATGTCCACAACAAGGAGATTGATACGATGTTCAGCTACCTGTTTGCAGACCTGCAGGATTTCCCTCCTGATATTTCCCCCAAGATGCAACGGAGAATTTGCAGTACCATCAGTAACCAGTATCATAATAGGTACAGCAGAAGGTTCTTTCTTAACTTCACGCAAAAGGGTGTCCAGACCCCTGAGAAGTCCTGATGCCATGGGAGTTGTACCACCAAAAGGCACTTTTTCAAGATAGCGTTTTGCAGCTTCAACTGAAGAAGTAAAGGGCAATACGAGTTCACCACTCCTGCCACTGTAAGTTACAAGTGAAACCCTGTCCCTGCGCTGGTAAGCATCCTTGAGCAGTGCAAGAACCACGCTTGTAGTAATCTGTATTTTCTCCAGTTCATCCATTGAACCAGAGGTATCAAAAACGATATTTATCAGGCTGGAAATACGTCTTCTCCTTACTTTTCCTGATATCACCCTTCCTGATCTCTATTTTCCCATCCTTTGCATGATGGGCAGCAGCCCTGACAGTCGGGGCAATTGCTATATCAGTGATTTTTTCACCGGGCATACGGTACCGAACATAACGTCCACGCTTGCTTTTTGTAAGAACCTCAGCACGCCTGCCGGATTTTAGCCTTCCTGCAGCAAGTCTTTTCTTCTGGGAATTACGGGCAAAATCATTGAGTATTTTTCCCACGGTCTTGTCTTCTTTCAGGTCTTCCAGAAGCCGGTCTGAAGCAGTTTTCACCGCAGGCTTCGATTCATCCTTTAATTCATTTTCCAGTTCATCATGACCCAGAATCGGAACATATTCTTTCGGAGTAAGTTCCACACATATTTCCGGTTCATAAAGACAGAGTTTTGCAGAGGAATCAGGTGTAGCTTCCTTAAACCTGAATTTTGGGGATTCTTCAAAAATGACAAACTCTTCTTTCGGTTCATCCTGATTATCATCCTGCTCCTCTTCAGGAATCTCAGCCTCAAATCCTGGCATTCCTTCAAATGCAGATTTATCAGAATCAAGATCATAAGATGGCGTTTCGATATCCGGAACGAATGTATCTTCAGGTATCACGTCCTCCACAAGGGAAGTATCAGGCTCAACCTCTTCGTCGGGAAGAACAATGGCATCCCCCCTGACTACATTTTCCTGTGTGTTTTTAATAAGGAACGAAGCAGAGGAATCAGAGACTCCAAGGATCGGCTTGAAAAAAGAATCCGTATCTATCTGAGTGAAATCTGAGTCTGCAATGATGTATACTTCTTCTATTTCAGAAGGCCTTATCTGTTCCATATTTGAATAGAGCTGGCCGTAAAGAATTTCGGTATCGTCTCTTGAAAACTGGGAAACAGATTCACGGGGAATGCGTAGTCCAAGCAGAGGATAGCCTACATACATCACTTTTATGCCATAATTGCGGGGAAGATTCCTGCGCAGGCGCTGGATAAGTTCACTATCGCTCATCCCGCTCTCCTATCACACTTTTCCGTCAACGACTGCCCTGAGCTGGTCCACACTGAACTCTTCTTCTTCAAAGGGCTTCTTACGCATCCTGTGTGGCAGGACCATTTCCGATGCTTCAATAATATCATCGTTGGTAATGCGTTCCCTGCCTTCATAAGCTGCATTTGTGCGGGCTGCGCGCTCTATCATGATATCTGCACGGTGTCCATCCACGTTAAAAGCAATGCAGATTTCTGCAATGGTACGCAGATTATCCCTTGTTGTTGTAACCCTTGGAAGCATCTGCATGGCTTTAATTATTTTAGCACGAAGCTTTTCCTGCTCAGCCTCAAACTCGCGGATGAACTGCTTAGGGTCATCATTGAAACGGTTTCTCCTCTCAATGATCTCAATACGCTGCTCAACATCATATATACCGGTAATTTCAACCTGTAATGCAATCCTGTCAAGCAGCTGCGGACGGAGTTCTCCCTCTTCAGGATTCATACTTCCTACTATAATAAAATCCGCCGGGTGGCTTACACTTACACCCTCGCGCTCAACAGTGTTCACGCTCATGGCAGCGGCATCAAGAAGTGCGTCAACCACGAAATCATCAAGAAGGTTTATTTCATCAACATAAAGAATACCACGGTTTGCCTGGGCAAGAATACCGGGATCAAATGCCTGTACACCCTGACGAACAGCCTTTTCAATATCAAGACTGCCCACAACCCTGTCTTCAGTTGCGCCCACTGGCAGGTCCACCACCTTCATCTGGCGTTTCATTACACGAAGGATTGCCTTTTCTCTTTTCTCCATACATTCCCAGCAGAACTTTCAGGATCGCTTGGATTACAATTGAATTTGCATCCTTCTACTATCTCAATTTCCGGCAGGATTTCAGCCAGACCCCTGACAGCAGTTGATTTTGCAGTACCTTTCTGTCCACGAATAAGTACACCACCAATCGATGGATTGATAGTGTTAAGAATAAGTGCCCTGAGCATTTTTCCTGGCCTACTATGCCAGCTATAGGATAGAGAACCCTGTCGGTCTTTGTGGCCTTGCGGGCAATTTCCTCCAGGTATTGTGAAGGTTCTTCCACAACTTTTGGAACCTCTTTTATTGTTCCTGTGATACTTGAACTCATATTATCGCCTTCCCAGCATGAATTATTGTAACTTTTCAGCATGCATTGTTTTTAGTTAGTTTAGAGATACCTCAAGAATTATCGCAGAAATCAGTGCCAGAAACAGGAGTATAAGTCCTCCGACAAAAAAACCAAACACGATTCTTGTGTGTACTTTCTTTTCAGCATTCTTAGCAAGCCCCTGCAGCTCGAACAGAGAGAATGAAGAGCTCAGCAGGAAAAACATTGATGATATCAAAAGTAAAGAACCTGCAACAAGAATGTATTCTGCTGTCCATGTGAGAGCCTGTGCATTCAACAGATCAAGAAAGAAGTCTTTGCCATGCCTTTCATACGAGGACGTAATCCATAACATGGTGTAAGCAATTTCTGCGGCGCCCATTATTACCGAGCACAACGCAGTTGTCATTAGCGTGATCATCATTCCTATATCAGGAATGTCAATATCGATTTTCCATTCGTCACCCACAATTTCACCTTGAGAGTCTGTTTTTAAGTACCTGATTAAAGATACGGAATATATGTGTTAAAATAATAAAAATATACCCATTAAAATATTTAGCGGTGCTCATAGCTATGAAAGCAAGAAGTCAGAAAAAAGAAAGAAGTAAAATAACAATCTGCCAATCCGGCTTTTACATTTCAGAGAACTTCTGAAGTACAATTTCAGATAATTTACTGCTGACATCCACCGATTTCATAAGTGTGTCCGCTCTGGATACACTACATCCCAATTCCCCGAATCTCTTCTCATCTATCGAATCCCGTTCATCTATTATCATATGATCAAAGAAATCAGAATAATAAGATGCTACTCCGGCAGATGAAACTTCTATTCCCCTGGCAGTCATCAATTTCCCTGCCGGGCCACTTATGGGTTCGTTTCCTATAATAGGACTTACTGCTATGACTTTTTTAGCGCGGAGTATTTCACGCATACCCGGAATTTCAATTATCGGCCCGATACTTGTTATGGGATTACTTGGTCCTATAAGCACTTCGTCCTCATTTTCAAGTGCTTTCAGCGCTGCAGGAGATACTGACGCTTTTCCAATTCCTTCCTGGCATACTTCAAGAACCTCGGGTTCTCCATGTCTGCCGACCCAGAAATCCTGGAAATGCATTTTGCCTTCTGGGGTATTTATCATGGAAGATACAGGATCATCTGACATTGGGAACACACTGGCCTTAACACCATAATATTTGCAAAGGCCAATTGTGGCTTCTGTGAGAGTCATGCCACTTCTAATCATATCAGAACGCATTATATGAGTTGCCCGATCGAGATCTCCCAGCATCATAACTTCATTGTAACCAACTGCTTTCATTGCCTCATGGGTGCGATAGGTATCATCTTTTATTCCCCACCAGCGGGAACTGTCAAGCCTGCCTGAAAAAAGATAAAGTACAGTATCAATATCCGGAGTTATCAGGTTCCCTGACATCCAGATGTCTTCTGCCGTGTTAACTACAACCGTTATTTTTTCTTCCGGGTATACTTCACGGAGACCATTCAGTAACTTTGGTGTGCCGGTGCCGCCTGAGAAAATAATCATGGTTTTACTCTCTTAATTAACTTTGAAGATAATTTTATATTCATTGAATAAGTGTGATTTAACTAATCAGACATCTTTTTCGTGAGATATGAATAAGTGGATTACATACAAAATTTACCCTCAGGTATTCATGACAAAGGTATCTTTTGAATCCACACTATGAAAATGAATAAAAGGAGGAGGGTTATTGAAAAAGACATATATCAACATAGGAATTGTTTTAGGAATCATCTTTGTGGTTATGATCCTGGAAATGGTTGCACTTGTAGCTGTTTTGCCTGAGGACATTACTAAATCCGGGTCCATTGCTATGATCAACCTGGAGGGTACAATCAGCTCGGAGTCTTCTGAAGAAAGTGTATTTGGTGATTACCAGCCATCGGTTGATGACTATATTGAGTGGATAGAAGATGCAGCAAAAGATGATGGAACAGAAGCCATAATTATTAAGATTAATTCACCAGGTGGTGAGGCTATTGCCAGTGAAAAGCTTGCAAGGGCAATAAAAGAGGCTTCAGGACAAAAAGTAGTTGTTGCATATGTTGAGTCAATGGCAGCTTCTGCAGCCTATCAGGCAGCCTCTTCAACAGATTACATTGTGGCTGAAAAACAGTCACTTGTGGGAAACATCGGAGTCAGGATGGAAATTATCCACTATTACGGATTAATGGAAGATCTGGGAGTAAATGTTACTACCATAAAGAGTGGGGAATTCAAAGACATTGGCTCACCTACAAGACCTATGACTGAAGAAGAACAGGAGATGCTGCAATCAATTGTTGATGAAAGTTATTACGAATTTGTTTCATGGGTGGCTGAAAACAGGAATATGACATATAATGAGACACTGGAAGTTGCAGACGGCAGGATCTACAGTGGGACACAGGCCAGAGAAGCAGGACTTGTTGACATGGTGGGGACTGAAGAGGATGCAATTGACATTGCCGCAGAAATGGCAAACATAACAGATCCGGGTATTTACGAATATAAAGCAAGCTCACCAGGTATACTTGGTGTTAAGTTCAATGAAGCAATGTACCATTTCGGATATGGCTTTGGTAAGGCATTTTCAGAAACCCGGACTGAAGAAGTAGCAAAGACCTATGAAATGTTTTATTAAAGCGGTTTTGCCTTTTTCTTTTTTATTGAAGATTGTCGAGCAATCACAAATACTTACTTTTAAACTGTACCGGAATATCATTATTATAGCATGAAGCGTATGTAAAATATATGAAAGTCATCCGTGACCCGGTTCATGGCTATATTGAACTTGATCCCCTCACATTATCAATCATAGATTCCCCGCAGGTACAGCGTTTAAGGAGAATAAGCCAGCTGGGACTTTCCAATCTTGTATATCCGGGAGCAAACCACTCCCGCTTCGAACATTCCCTTGGGGTTATGCACCTTGCAACAATGCTCACATCAAAAATAGACTCTGTATCAGATGATGAAAAAGAAGAATTGAGAATTGCAGCCCTTCTTCACGATGTGGGACACGGTCCTTTTTCACATGTCACAGAAAGCCTTACGAGACATTATACCAGACAGCGCCACGAGGATGTTAAAGATATTCTGAGAAAAGAAGAACTTGGCGATGTGCTAAATGATAATGGCCTGAGCCCTGTTAATATTGAGAACCATATACAGGGAAAACCGGCCTTGGAAAAATACTCAACAGCGAGATCGATGTTGACAGGATGGATTACCTTGTAAGAGATTCCCATTATACCGGAGTGGCATTTGGTCTTGTTGACCATGTAAGGCTCATCAATGAGATGAAGTTCTATGAAAATAAACTGGTAGTCACTGCAGGGGTGTGAAAGCTGCCGAATCACTTCTTGTATCACGATTTTTGATGCATCCTTCTGTTTATTACCATCACGTTTCAAGAATTGCAGAAACCATGTTTGTAAGAGCAGTGGACGATCTTATTCAGAAAGAAGCCCTGAATCCCTTTGAGCTTCGTAAAATGACAGATTCCCGCATTTTTGAAATGATACGCAATGATGAGGGTTACGCAGGGGAACTTGCACAAAGACTTGACAACAGGAAGCTTTACAAAAAGGGCCCTATACGTTGGTTTTGATGAAGTTGGGGAAACTGTTCTCAGACACAGGAAAAAACATAAAACGCGTAGAAGCTGAGATTGCAGAAGAGGTAGGAATTGATCCTGAATGTGTGCTTATAGACCTGCCGAAAAACCCTGAAATTGCAGAAATGAAGGCTCTTGTCAAAATAAATAATAAAATGGTACGCCTTGATGAAGCCTCAAATATAGTTGCAACGCTTGAACAGGCACATTACGATAACTGGAAAATGGGAGTTTACACACCAAAGGAATACAGGGAAGACGTGGCAAAAGCAGCAAGGAATTTCTTTGATGTGAAGAAAATAACAAAGCAGTTCAGACTGAATGAAATAGAGGGATAAAATGTACCAGCTTAAGAAAGTTGCAGGAAGGGTAAGTCTCATACTTGACTGGAAAAAAGCAGGTAAGGATTACATTGCCTGCCTTACCGGGGGAGATGAACACGTGGGGGCTGTAGCTGTAGGATTCTATGATGAAAACTCCGGCAGGGCAACACCTTCGGTGATAACAAGTCCGGGACATATGGAAACTGAAATTGCCATGAGCGGGGCAAAAGCCGTTAGCCAGAGCTCAAAATCAACGTCCGTATTCATAGTTGGAATACATCTTGACAATATTACAAAAGAAGAAATTGATAAAATAGTCTATGTTTCAGAGGAAATGATAGAGGAACTGTCTGTCATCATTCAGGAGGGTTACTAATGGAAATAGTTATAGGAATCAGCGGTGCTTCCGGCTCTGCATATGGAATAAGGATACTGGAAATACTTGCAGAAACAGACATTATGACCCATCTGGTCATAACAAAAGCTGCAAAACAGATTCTAGATATTGAAACAGACTATGAGTTGAATTACGTTGAAGGACTGGCAGATGCAGTGTATGATGAAAGTGACTTTACTGCCCCCATTGCAAGCGGTTCTCACAGGTTCGATGGAATGATAGTGGCACCGTGCAGTATGAAAACTCTTGGAGAAATTGCAGGCGGTATGTCAGATAACCTGCTTGGCAGGGTTGCAGATGTCTGCCTGAAAGAAAGAAGGAAACTCGTCCTGATGACACGTGAAACACCCCTTAACCAGATACATCTGGAGAACATGCTCCGGCTTGAAAGAGCCGGAGGAATAATAATGCCTGCAAGCCCTGGTTTTTACTCAAGGCCCCGGACCATTGACGACCTTATCAATTCCATGGCAGGCAGAGCCCTTGATTTGATGGGAATTGATAACGAAGTATACAAACGCTGGGAGTGAAATGAGCCTTTCAGGAATCAGATTCAGCCTCAATACCGTCTTCACCCTGTGGCTCAGGGAGATGTTACGCTACAAACGCTCGCGTTCAAGGATAATAGGTTCCCTTGCAACGCCCCTTTTTTTTCTTGTAATTATGGGCTCAGCACTTGGCAGTTCAATGACTCTTCGCAGTGGAAGGTATATTGACTACATGGCTCCAGGCATAATTGGCATGTCAATACTCTTCGCATCCCTTATGGGAGGAATCTCCATTATCTGGGACAGGGAATTCGGTTTCCTGAAAGAGATACTGGTGGCACCGGTCAATCGTTTCTACACTGCCCTTGGAAAAGCCGCAGGAGGAGTTACCACCGCCATGATACAGGGCACCTTACTCATGATAATTAGTGGAGTAATCGGAATAGAATATGTATCCATATGGAGGGAACTTCTCTGCATTCCTATTATGTTTTTAATGGGACTGGGATTTATCGGACTTGGCATAACACTTGCATCAAGGATAGAATCCCACGAAGGATTCCAGATGATGATGACTTTCATCACTTTCCCTACAATTATGACCAGCACTGCATTCTATCCAATGGAGAATCTTCCCGGTTGGCTTAGCATACCTGTCCACCTGAATCCTCTGACATATGGTGTGGAAGCCCTGAGATGGATGCTGCTTGACGCATCTGACGTGCCCATTGCCCTGTCCCTGACAGTTATCACGGCATTTGCCCTGATTATGATGGGAATTGGAAGCTGGGCCTTTGACAGGGCCGGGGACCAATGACAAAAATATAGATTTTACAGGCATTTTCAGAGGGCATTTAAGTACTGAAATGAGTTCGCACGAAACCTTTTTATACAATATATGCTATGTGAGAGCTACCCTTCTGAATCTGATTGGGATAGTAGGGTAGCTTGGTCCATCCTCGAGCGTTTGGGACGCTTGGACTGCGGTTCAAATCCGCGCTATCCCACCAGAACTTTTTTACAGTTGTCCTTTGACCTTCCAGTCAATTCTCTCTCATTCTGCATGGATTAGTTTTATAATATATCCGTCGGGAATAATGTCCCCATGGCAAATGTTAAAGTGAAACTTTTTGCAAACCTGCGGAGATTGCACAAACTTCCTCATTATCAATTACTGGAGAGACAGTCAAAGACGTCTTACTCTCCCTTACAGGGCAATACCCGGACCTTCAGGAATTAATATTTGAAACCGGAGATGAGCCTAAACTCTGCGGTTACATCAATGTATTTCTCAATGGGAACAATATCAAGCATATGGAAGGACTGGACACTATACTAAACGATGGCGATGAAATGGGAGTTTTTCCCCCCGTATCCGGCGGCTGATTATTTGACAAGCAGGTGAAGTACAATGTTATTCAGAGAACGTACTGACGTGGGCAAGGCAAAGGAATTATTCCTTGCTGAAATAAAAGGAATGGAAAGAACAGAACAACTGCCTGTTGAATCGGCTATTGGAAGAATTCTTTCGATAAGTGTACTGGCTCCCCGCAACGTGCCACACTACCGCCGCTCTGCAATGGATGGCTATGCAGTCCGGTCCGCTGACCTGATAGGTGCATCACCCACAAACCCTGTAATGATACAGGTTGAGGATGAGATAATGGAAGGTACATGTGCTCCTGTAAACACAGGCGATTACGTTCCTGACGATGCAGATGCAGTCCTCATGATGGAGGATACAATCTCCATAGGCGATATGATAGAGATAAGGGCACAGGTCCATCCCGGAAAGAATGTTGGTGAAATTGGAGAGGATGTAAGGAAAAATGAGATCATTTTCAACAAAGGTCACCTCCTCAGACCCTGCGACATCGCGGTACTTGCATCCCTTGGAATTCATGAAGTCAAAGTATATGCAAAGCCTGTTGTTGCCATAATACCCACAGGAAATGACCTGTTGCCACTCCCCGGAGATGATGTACCACCACCGGGTAAGACACTGGACATCAACAGCCTCATGATAGGAGAATATGTGGAGAAATGGGGCGGTGTTGCACGTTACTGTAACATTGTTCCTGAAGATAAACAGCTCATAGAGGATGCTGTTAAAGCCAATCTTGATACGGACATGATAGTCGTTTCAGGCGGAACTTCTGTAGGAGACAGGGATTATGTACCTGCAGTTGTTGAGAAGCTCGGCAAAAAGCTTGTACATGGTGTGGGACTCAGTCCCGGAAAACCTACTGCACTTGGTGTAGCTGAAAATGTGCCGATTCTATGCATGCCGGGATACCCTGCAGCTGGTCTTGTTGCACTGTTTGCATTCGGTAAACCCGCACTAAAGAAGGCAGGCAACATTCCAAATCTGCCTGATATAAAATCAGGGCCACATTAAGCGGGAAAATACTATCAAGGGAAGGGTATCTCAGTTAGTGCAAGGGTTATCCTTGAAGGTAACATTGCCCACCCACTCATGACAGCAGGTGCAGGAATTTTGAGCTCCATTGCAAATCTCATGGTTTTGTCATCATCCTCTGAGAACGTGGAAGGATATGAAGAAGGAAACGAAGTGGACGTAGTACTCATTGAATAACGATTTTACAAAAGAACAGGCCCTTGAACTCTGTACAATCGGAGCAGGAGGTTTCTTCGGGGCAATTTCAAGATTCTTTATTGCGGGACTGTTTGAGCCAGCCCCGGGAACCCTTGTTGTAAACGTTCTTGGAAGCATAATGCTTGGTTTTCTGATGTACAATTCCGAATACCTCGGATATGTTTCCCAGAATCAGGATGTTCTTCGGGATTGGTTTTTTAGGCTCGCTCACAACATTTTCCACGTTCACTGTCCAGACTTTCCAGATGACATTTCCTGAAGCAGTGATTAATATTTCCGCAAACTTGATCCTGACTCTTGCAGGAGTCTTTACAGGAAGAAGCATCGTTATTTACCTGCTCCGAAGGAGGGAAGACAGCAGTGGTTTCTGGAAATTTTACTTGTGGGAACCGGAGGTTTTATTGGAGCAATACTCAGGTATATGGTATCTTCCTCAGTCCCGAAAATCAATGAAATCCCAGCAGGTACGCTTACCGTTAATGCTGTTGGAAGTTTTGTACTGGCTGCAATGACCTTTTCCTCGGTCCAGGGCAGTCTCAGCTATTTTATAAGTACAGGAATGCTGGGTTCCTTTACTACATTTTCAACCTTTGCGTTTGAAAGTTTTAAGCTGCTGGAAGAAGGTGAAAACAGGTACTTTATTCTGAATATCGGACTTAATGTTCTTGTGTGCCTGTGTGCAGCAGCTCTTGCTTATTGCCTGATAGTCCAATAAAAAAAACCAGTTAAACTGCCTTTCAGATAATATTGAAATTTAGCAAAACGGCAAGAATAATCAGTATAATACCCGTTATGAGCCTGACCTCAACACGTCTTTTCTCCTGAACTCATTGACCTTTCCAGGATCCAGTCCAAAAGCAAGTAAAAATCCCAGTAATAGTACCGGCAGTACAACTCCCAGATTATAGAGAGCAAGATAGAATACACCACTTAAAGGATCATTTCCTCTCTATTAGCAATTCAAGTATCATCAGGTAAACCGCACCAACACACGGGGCTTTAACAAGGGAAAAAATACTTCCCCTGCAAATGAAATTAGTAAAATATTCCTGCCCTCTGCCTTTTTCATGAAATCAATAAATTGGTGAGGAGTTCTGAACGATGTCCTTGAATGCTTCTTTATGTAGTATGCATCGTAGAGGTGCCATATTCCCAGCAAGGCAACCAGTACTACCATTGTTGTCGTAATTGTCTCCCTGATTGAAGGGAAATAACTGATGGCATTCAGTATTCCAAAACCTGCAACCATATAAGTTACAAATATTCCGGCGCAAAAGCCAGCCACCAGCACAAACATATCCCTGCGGGAACCGCCGAGGAAACTACCACAGATGCAAGGAAAGCCATCACTGCTACAAGACATGGATTAAAGCCTGCAAGCAGTCCGGCTACGAAAATAAAAGCAGGATTTTGTTTTTCATCTGATGCCAGAAACTCCGTACTATCTGATGAAACGATAGTATCTGGAGGGACAGGAGGTGCAGTTACGATAGCTTCTGAAAGCATGCTTTCAAGCAGGACAATGTCACCATGATAATCCTCATAATTAATCACAATGTTCCTGCTGATTACTATAGCCGGTACTGTGGTTACACCCATACTGCTTTGCCAGTCCGAAGAAAGATGATATTTCATAAACTGATAAAGTCACCCCATCATAGCGTGAACATACATCTTCAATTACCGGGGAAGCCTGTTCACACTTAAGGCAACCCCCTTCATAAAAATAATCTACAGAAACATTGCCAGCATGAGCTAATCCTGTTAAAAACAGAAGAATCGTAAAAACCAGGATTAGCCTGTAAGGAAAATATTTAGTGACAGGATGTCGACGAGCAGGTTTCTTTATCATATTCACTTTCAGAAACGTATTTTATATTTACTTCATAAAGCTCACCGTTGCTTGCAGACACATAACCTTCAATCACATTCAACGGCTTTACTCCGGAACATGCGCAGGTACGTTCCATTATTTCGACTTTCCAGACACCTCGTTCAGACGTGTTCCCGTTGGGTGCTTCATCAACAAGCGTAGTAGTTGTCACCCTCCAGTCCTGCACCACGAAAACAGAAGAATAGTATTTGGAAATATTAGAGTCACTAAGAACTATTTCAGTAGCTTCCTCGCCAGTAATATTCGGATCCTGAAAAATCCGGACCATAAAGCATGTAAGCACCACCAGCTAAAATGCATACTACAAGTGCTGATACCGCCAGAATTATGGTTTTGTTTTTATTCATGAATAGTATGAAAAGCACTTATGGTATAAATTTTGCTGAATGAATTAAGCAAACCTGAAGAAGCAGAGCTTTAATAATAAAGTTGATACCTATATTTATAATACAAATCTACCATTAAAACAGACATTATTCATAGAGGATAAACGGCATGAAGACATTACTATTGAGGATTTACCTTAGTGAGAACGACAAGTACAAAGGAAAAACTGCGCATCATGCTGTCATTGAATTTTTAAAGATGCAGGAATAGCAGGAGCTACAGTCCATCATTGCATAGAAGGATACGGAGTACACCACAAAATTCACACTGCCAGTGTCCTGAGCCTTTAAACAGACCTTCCGGTTATCGTCCAGGCTGTTGACAGGGAAGAAAAAATAAGAAACCTTATTCCTGAACTCAAGGAAATACTGCCTACTGAGCTTATGATCCTTCAGGAAGTAGAAGTTGTTTCCGGCGAAAGTTTTAAAGAATAACTGGAAAAAGCACTGATTACCTGTAAAGTACCACAGTGCTTCCCCTTACATCAATAAGAGTGGTCTTTGTTGCCTCTGCAAGTTTTTCTGCAGCTGCTTTGATGTCTTCACCTTCAGCGCTTGTCTTAAGCATTTTGATTTTAATAAGGCGATTTGCCTTCACCTGTTTTTTTACTTCTTCAATTACTGAATCGGTTATTCCGTTTTTACCGATATTGAGTAATGGTTTAATTTTAGTAGCTTCAGTTTTTAACTGATATAATTTTTCTTTATCCATTATAGTCACCTGATAAATAATTCGTATAAAGTATTCAATTGTAAGATAGTATAAAAATGCATTCTGTTTAAAAAGCAGTAAACAGCCATTCAGAAAAACTGGTTTGCAGTAAAAATATCAGAACATTATGTTCTCTTGAGTGATATTTCCGTTCCTTCAATACTGTATTCAAACCATGGTGTTGGCTTTGATGTAAGTCCAACTACCCTCATGGCATAGGTATCCCCCTGTGCCTTAATCTCAATCATACCATCAAAGAGCTGCTTGAGAGTTGCAATTGTCTGGGCATCGTGCATTTCATCTTCCACAACATAAAGACCAAAGCCATTTGCTGCTTTTACACGCCCTGTGAAAACGTGCAGGAAACGAAATACTGTCTGTATGTTTGAATACATAAGAATCGTTGAAAGGGAGTTTATACACAGATGAATCTTCTTCTTTTGCTTGCGAACAAGCATTTCCTCGAAAAACTGACTGATTTTCACTCCTATTCCTGTAAGATCAACAGGACTTGAAGCCCTTTTTATCTTATCGGTATCTGCTGCACCTAAACCAAGTGTCTTGGTTACACAGTCCACGATGCCGATATCAGCTTGTGATACATCCATACCATTATCTTCGAACCAGCCAAGTACACGCTCTCCGGGCTCGCGCGTGGATACAATAATAGCTGAGTCTTCAGAATTCTGGCTGTTAAAAACGATAGCATCCAACAGGTCGTCTTTTCGGCTCATAGGTGGACCTATCATCATCAGATTAGTTCCTTCCCGGATGCCGCCAAGCAGTTCATCCAGTTCCTTGATGCCTAAAGAGTACCCGGACATGTTTCCCTCTTCATTGGGATTGTATATAGGATTTGCCCCCTGATTTCTGGTTTAATGATAGGGAACTTCCATACCATATATATGATCCTATGCAATATATAAATACTAACATATATAAATGTGCCTTTTGAGCACATTTATAATTAAATAATAGATACAATATAAACCTTTTTTGGTTACTGACGAGCATGTTTTACAAGGTGACCAGCTTCAGGCAGGATAATTTCCCGCAGTGCAAGTTCAACTGCGTTGGGAGATCCGGGGACGCAGAAAATTACTTTTCCCCTTAACAGACCTGCCGCAGCGCGGGAGAGGATAACAGAACTTCCTATCTGTTCTATACTTTTCAGGCGGAAAAGTTCACCGAATCCCGGAATATCCTTGTCAAACAGAGGCATAACAGATTCTATAGTTACATCCTTTGATGCGAGACCTGTCCCACCACTTGTAATAATAATATCTGCGTCTGATTCAAGGGCACGGTGTATAGAACCCTTGATCAGTGATGAGTCATCTGGAATTAATTCATACCTTGAAATATTATGACCTTCGGATATGACAAGATCCTGCATCAGTTTACCGGAGCCATCATTAGCTTCTTCGGGAGAAGAAACTGCACCGAACTCCCCGAACCTTGAACTTGAAATAGTAACCAGGTAAAAGGAATAGGCTTTTGATGTACCTTCTTTATGTTCTTTTGTTGACGGACTGCTCATACGAAGTATTTATACCTGAATAAGTATAAGAATCGTGCGATTTAAGCATGAAAATACTGGCCATAGACGTAGGTACAGGAACCCAGGACATCCTGCTATACGATACGGAAAAAGAAGTTGAGAACAGCCTGGTAATGGTGATGCCATCACCTACGGTAATCATTGCTGAAAAGATTAGGGAAGCAGGCAGAAAAGAACAGGATATTTTCCTGAAAGGTGATGTTATGGGTGGCGGACCTTCTGTAAGGGCTATCAGGGCACACATCGAAGCAGGAAATAAGGTATACGCTACAAAAGAAGCAGCCCTTACAATCAAAGATGACATTAACAGAGTAGAATCAATGGGAATTATCATTGCTGATGATACTGCCGACATTCCTGATGCTGAAGAAATTTTCCTGGAGGACGTAGACCTTAACGCTATGTACAGGGCACTTAGTAGCTTTGGAATAGACATGCCGGAAAAAATAGCAGTGGCTGTCCAGGATCATGGAAACTCCCCGGATCTGAGTAATCGTATATTCAGGTTCAGAATATTTGAACGATTCATAGACAACGGTGGTGAATTCAAGCAGTTTGCATATTCCCTGGATGACATACCGGAAGAATTCACACGAATGGCATCGGTTGGAAGAACTCTTGCAGGAAAAGAAGCAATTATTATGGATACAGGCCCTGCTGCTATATTTGGTGCACTGCTTGACAGTAAAGCTGCGCAACCATCCATTGTAGTAAATATAGGAAACGGGCACACACTGGGAGCAATTGTAGATGATAACAGGATTGTTGCCCTTTTTGAGCATCACACGTCCGCCCTTGACGGAATAAAACTTCAGGGATACATCAGGGATTTTGCTTCCGGCAAACTTGGGTTTGATGATGTATTTGATGACGGGGGCCATGGATGTTACATAAAGAATACACCGGGAACTGCAAAGATCAGGTCAATTATGGTAACAGGTCCTAAAAGAGCAATTCTTCAGGACATGGATGCCATGGACAGGGATCACAGTGTGTGGGATAAATTACATTTCGCTGCTCCGTACGGCAATATGATGCTTTCGGGTTGTTATGGACTGCTTACAACACACTTAAAGAAATAAGCTCTGAACCGGTGATAAGACTTATAAACTCCTAGGTAGTATGAGGACAGCCATCGAGATTAATCCATATTGTTGAGGGTTGACAGCAACATCAACAAATACAAATATGTACATATCAATTAAGGTACAAATCCAGATGCAAAAAATAACGGTACTATCATAGTTACGTACCTTATTTTATTACAATAATTAATTCAAGGAGATTTTATTCATGGTAAGAAAACCAGCAAGTATGTACAGGAACGTCAGACAACGCTCATACACCAGAAGGAAATACATGGGTGGTGTGCCAGGTAGCCACATCATTCACTACGATATGGGTAACAAGAGCGCTGAGTTCCCGGTAAAGGTCACACTCATAGTCAAAGAAAGATGCCAGTTACGTCACACAGCACTTGAAGCAGCACGTATCACAGCCAACAGGGCAATGGTAAACGCTTCAGGACGTACGGGATACCACATCAAACTCAGAGTATACCCACATGAGGTACTCAGAGAGAACAAGCAGGCTACCGGAGCAGGTGCAGACCGTGTATCCAGTGGTATGCGTGGTGCATTCGGAAAGAACGTAGGAACAGCAGCAAGAGTTTCAGCCGAACAGAAGATCTTCACAATATCTGTCAACAAAGAACACTTTGTAGCAGCAAAGGAAGCACTCAGAAAGGCCGGCCAGAAACTGCCAACCCCTGTCAGAATCGTAGTTGACCAGGGTATGGAACTTGTGCAGTAAACACTAACAAAGAGGGATAAAAGATGGAAGATTACGAAGCGCTTCTGGATCGTGCAATAGCAAACTTACCTGACATGGAGACTACGGATGCCCGTTTCGTAATCCCTGAGCCAAAGATCATGGTTGAAGGTAAGACCACGATCCTGGACAATTTCAATAACATTGCAGATGTCCTGAACAGGGAGCCTGATCATTTAATGAAATACCTGACCCGCGAAATGGGTACAGCAGGTAAGATTGAAGGGCTCAGGGCAGTATTTCAGGGAAGGTTCTCAAAGGAACAGATCAAGTCAAACATCGATGCATATGTTGAAGAATTTGTCATGTGCTCTGAATGTGAAAGACCTGACACCCAGCTTATGAAGATGGACCGTGTCATGGTTTTGAAGTGTGCCGCATGTGGTGCACACAGACCGGTCAAGAAAAGACGTGCAACTGCTCCTGTGAAACAGGAATCAATTGAAGAAGGCAATGAATACGATGTTCGTATTGATGCTGTTGGTTCCAAGGGAGACGGAATTGCTAAGGTCGACAAATTCACAATCTTCGTACCTGGTGCAGCAAAGGGTGAAACTCTTAAGATAAGAATTAAGAGAATAAGTGGAACCCTGGCATTTGCTGAAAAGGTCTGATACCTGTAAAGGTATCAATTCTTTCTTTTTTTAAAAGCAATTATTATATATTATTTGGCCATATTTATATTAAAATACTCGAAATTAATTACTCGAGGATGAATATGGCACGAGTACCCACAGGAATACCAGGATTTGATGAGCTTATTGAAGGTGGGTTCATTGAAAACGATGTGATCCTCCTGACAGGAGGACCAGGTGCAGGTAAGTCTACTTTTGGTTCACAGTACCTGTACTCAGGAATAACAAATTACAACGAACCAGGAGTTTACGTTTCATTTGAAGAAACCCCTGCACGCATTATGAGAAATATGTGGAGGCATGGGTGGGATATGGAACGCCTGGTAAAGGAAAACAAACTCCGCGTAATCAGGGCAGATCCCATTGCATACGGACGCTATATCCAGAAAAACATGGATCCTGATGAGAAAGGTGACCATGAAAATGCCACCCTTGAAACTGTCCTGAAACAAATTTATTCAAGCATCATGGAAATTGGTGCCAAACGTCTTTTTATTGATTCACTTACTTCACTGAAAATATCATCTGACCCGGTTAGCGTCCGGCACATCATACTTGAATTTATAAAGAATATTGAAAGTTTTGATTGTACTACACTCATTACAAGTGAAATGAGCAAAGACCCTGACAACTTTAGTGTTGAAGAGTACCTTGCCGAAGGAGTTATCTGTCTTAAAGTCAACAGGATTGGCGGAGAAAGGATCAGATCCCTTGAGATTGTGAAAATGCGTGGGGTCAAGCATGATGAAGTGCTGCGCCCATATGCCATTGCGGACAGAGGTATTGTTGTCTATTCATCTGAGTCCGTTATAGGTAAGGAAGCTGATGTGTTCTCCCTTGAAAGTTCGTCGATTTTAGGGGAAAATAGGTAAATGAAAGCTGATCAAAAAGATTCAGATAATAAGGATATTGCGCTGGTTTCTATACCAGGACTTTCAATCAAAATGGACAAAAAGGCGGATTTTGTCCATCTTAAGGCACATGGACCTCTTCGCAAGGCATGTGCACCTTTTCTTAAAAGAATCAACGAAAGGCTGAAAGAAGAAAAACCTGCTTTTGTTGATGAAGACAAAGTGATTGCATCCACCTGGCTTCCCCCAATTCCAAGTAAGGCATTTAACAGGCTGCTGCTTGCTGAAACCCAGATAGCCCTTGGGAGATATATTCCTGAAACCGTTTCTTTTGAAATTACCCGCAACTGCAAATGTAATTGCGAGCATTGTGTGGTAAGTGGCGGAGAGGGAGATCTCGATATTCAGACCATTAAGAGAGCCATAGATGATGTTCCTGACATGGGAGCAATGGTGATTGTTTTTACCGAAGGCGACCCCATGCTGCGGGAAGAAATCTATGAGCTTATAGATTACGTGGATAAGGAACGTGCCATTGTTAACATGTATACCCCGGGCACTGAAATGACACCAGAGAATGCAAGACGTCTCAAGGAAGCTGGACTTCACAACCTCCTTGTCAGTATTTATTCCACTGAACCGGAAAGGCACGATGCAGTAAGACGTCTTGACGGAGCTTATGAATTTGCTACAAATGCCATGAAAATGGCATTAGATGCAGGACTGCTTGTTACAATGGCAACCCATGTTTCGCCAAAGAATATTGATGAGTTACCTGCAATGTACGAACTTGCAAGAGATATAGGAGTACATGAATTCTCCCTATGGGAATCTGTTCCAAAAAAGAAAGATGACAAAATAATCAGTAATGAAGACAGGAAGAAAGTTCTTGAGATGTACCATCGCGTAAATTCAACAAAAGGCGGCCCTCGCATCTTTGCCAACACTTACTTTGAAGGAGAAATGCTCGGGTGCATGGCAGGGCAGAGATGGTTGCATGTCTGCGTTGACGGCCTTGTAAAAGGATGCCCTTACATCCCGTTCCACTATGGCAACATACAGGATAGCTCAATAAAGGACATCTGGACAAAGATACGCAAGGACAAACATTTCAGAGGACAGAGAAGTACATGTCTGATGCAGGAGAAGGAGTACCTTCAGCTTGTGGATAAGATTCCCGAGGATGCATCAAAACCTTATGATATTGATAAAATCCAGACCTGAGATTTTAAAATACTTCTTTTTTATTTTGCTGGAAAGCATCCCCATCAAGGTTTTCAAGCAGTTTTTTGTTCTGGCGATAAAATAAGGCTGTTATAGTCGTAATTACAAGAATAAGTGACCAGAAGTTTGTGAAGATTTCAGGCCACAAATAAATGTACATTTTCACCATTAAAACACCAAAAACCCACATAACGAATGAATTTATTAGAGAGGCTTTACCCGGACCATACTTTCGGTGCAAAAGATGGAGGAGTTTCCAGCCTGAAAAATAATCATTTAATTTCAAGGAATCGGCATTTTTAGAATCCACCATATAGCGTTTCATTTTATTTTCGTTAATTGTTTTGGCTTTATTGTAATTTGCAATTCCGAATATCATGGTAAGGAGAAAAGCAATTGAACCAGCTTCTCTGGATACGAGGAACAGGAAGATTGAAATACACATCATCACACCCATGATTGCAGGCAGGTAGCTACCCTCATACTTACGTGCTGAATGATAATTGAATATGGCAGTCAAAGCAAAAAATACTGCTCCGAAATGAAAGAAAGTTATGTTCATTGATGAATCTCCATGTAGCCAGAACCCATGACCTACTTTGGGTGTTAATAATCAGATCATATTTTTAAAATATTTATGCTTTATTTAATTAAAATTCAAATGTATAATATAAAACGAAGCTCAAATTAAAGAAATTACCATAAAGCTGCAATAAGAACCTTTACATATCACAAGGTATTTTTACTAACAATTTCAAGTGCCAGTCACTAAGCAAAAATATCCGAGAAACAGGAGAGCAAGAGGCAATATATGAACGTGAAGATCGACCCCTGGAGCGCATTGAACATTGACGACTATTCCAAGTTATTCGATGAATTCGGAATACTTCCATTTGATAATATGCTTAAGGAGATCGAGAATCCTCACAAGTTCATGAACCGCAAGATAATCTTCGGGCACCGAAGTTATGACCTTATAACCGATGCCATGAAGAATAACAAGCCGTTCTCAGTCATGAGCGGATTTATGCCATCAGGCAAGATCCACCTTGGACACAAAATGGTAATGGAGGAAATCATCTGGCACCAGCAACAGGGTGCAGATGCTTTGTGGGAATTGCAGACCGTGAATCCCACTCTGTCAGAGGCATGTCATGGGAAAAATGCAGGGATATCGGAATAAATGAATACATAATAAGCCTCATAGCTCTTGGATTTGAACCAAATGGCCACATATATTTCCAGTCAGGTTCTGAACAGGTAAAGGATCTTGCATTTGAACTGGCTTCAAAAGCAAATTACTCTGAACTCAGTGCAATCTACGGATTCACAGGCGAGACAAACGTGGCACACATGTTAAGTGCAGTAACCCAGAGTGCGGATATCCTTCATCCACAGCTTGAAGAATACGGCGGACCGAAACCAACTGTAATACCCGTTGGTGCAGACCAGGATCCACACATTCGCCTTACAAGAGGACTTGGACACAAGATGAACATGTTCAAGATTGAAGGCAGGGAAGACAAGGAAGGCAGGAAGTACTTCAGTGTCCGAAGCAAAGGTGCGCCTGAAGAAGCACTTAAGGAATTAAACCAGCGTATTCCCGGGAAAACAAAGCTTTTTGAAGGACATGTTGACGTTTTCAGTGCTGACAACTTTGAAGAACTCTTAAACAAGGTAAGGGAAATTGAGCTGGAATTCGGCGGATACGCATTCGTACCCCCATCATCCACATATCATCGATTCATGTCAGGACTCCAGGGCGGGAAAATGTCCAGCAGTGTGCCTGAAAGTTACATATCACTTACAGAAGAACCAAAGGGCGCCGCAAAGAAGGTCAAGAGAGCAAAGACCGGCGGCAGAATGACCCTCGACGAGCAGAAGAAACTTGGCGGTGAACCTGACAAGTGCTCTGTTTACGAAATGTTCCTTTTCCATCTGATTGACGACGACGAGGAACTTGCACAGATATACACTGAATGCCGAGACGGAAGCAGGATGTGTGGACACTGTAAAGCCCTTGCAGCTGAGAGAACTGAAAAATTCCTGAAAGAACATCAGGAACTGCGTGAAGTTGCAAAGGACAGACTGGACGAATACGGATTATAAGTATAATCATAATTATCAATCAAGGCAACAAATGGTGTTATCATGAGCTCCCAATATAACCTTACATCCAATGAGAAGAATGCACTCATCGCATTGGAAACTTTAAAAGATGCAAGCCCGAATGAGCTGGCCGACAAAGCAGAAATGAAAATGGAAACTGCAATGCAGGCTGCTTTTCTGCTTGAGGAGAAAGGCCTCACAAAGGTAGAGGAAACTGTTACTGAGATCTTCGAACTTACAAAGGAAGGGAAAAAATATGCAGAGGAAGGCCTGCCTGAAAGGCAGATCATCGATTCTGTTTCCGAACCTGTTTCCATGGATGAACTAAAGGAGAAGTTCAATCCTGCCGTTGCAGGAATCGCCACTGGATGGCTGCGCCGCAAAGGCTGGGCAAACATTGACAAGGGAATGATTGTCCCCACAGGCAAAGCTGAAACCGGAGCAGATGAACAGGTGCTTGCAGCATTTGCCGGAGAACAGAAGACATTCGATGAACTGGGAGCAGACATGAATGTCATCAAGGACCTGATGAAACGTAAACTCGTTTCAAAAAGTGAGGACAAAAAAAGGAAAATAAGTATCACATCACAAGGCAAAGACCTTGTTGCTGCAGGAATAACTGTGGAAGAAGAAATCGCACAGTTAACATCCGAACTCCTGAAGAGTGGCGAATGGAAAGACAGGAATTTCAGGCCATATAATATTCACACTGCTCCAAAACCAATCTACGGATCAAAGATTCACCCATACCAGCGCCTCATTGATGAAATGAGACGTATTTTCCTTGACATGGGATTTACCGAGATAAAGGGCGAAGCAGTACAGAGTTCATTCTGGAACTTCGACTCATTATTCCAGCCACAGGACCATCCTGCAAGAGAAATGCAGGACACATTCCACCTTTCAAGTACATCAGAACTCCCTGTTGAATACAAGGATAAGGTTTGTGCTGCCCACGAAAACGGAGGAGAAACCGGTTCAACTGGATGGGGAGGAAAATGGAGTGAGGAAATTGCCTGTAAGAATGTGCTCAGGACACACACCACAGCCCTGACCATCAAATACCTTGCAGACAACCCGGAACCACCTGTAAAAGCTTTCTCAATTGACAGGGCATACCGCAGGGAAACCATTGACCCGACACACACACCAGAATTCGAACAGCTTGAAGGTGTTGTGATGGACAAGGACATGTCATTCTCAAACCTTCTGGGATGCCTTTCAGAGTTCTATCACAGGATGGGATTTGAGGATGTACGTTTCAGACCAGGTTATTTCCCATACACAGAACCAAGTGTCGAGCCGGAAGTCTACGTGGACGGTCTTGGATGGGTAGAACTGGGAGGAGCAGGAGTGTTCAGGAAAGAAGTAACACACCCTCTTGGAATTAAGTACCCGGTGCTTGCATGGGGACTTGGTGTCAGCAGGCTTGCAATGCTCAAACTGGGACTGAAAGACCTGCGCCAGCTCTATCACTCAGACATTGACTGGCTGCGCAAGAGCGAGGTATGCCAGCTTTAAGCTGGTTACACATTCACTTTTTAACAGTTGTAATTATCCTTGCAAGCAGTGACATATCTATTTCCACTGCATTTGCAGGACAGAGTTCGCGGCAGCAATAGCACATAATACATTTTTTCCTGTTAATTACAAGGTGATCTTCAACCTCTTCTATTGCACGAACAGAACAGTTCATTGCACATGCACCGCAGAGAACACATGTGGAAGTGTCTATCTTCGGGCGTTGTTCAAAGAACCTGCCAAAGAACCTTGTAACCAGAGGTGGCATGTTGAACAGGATACCACCGCTTGAAGGAACATACACTTTCGTTGCGTCCTTCACAGAAACACCAACAACTTGAGGATTCCTTTCACCCATTCCTCTTTCAATGGCAGAAGCATTTGTTGGAACATTCATAGGATTAAGGCCAATAATTTCAGAAGCTACCACATCAAGTGAAACACAATCACAGGAGGCCAGAACCAGTCCTGTTTTTACAGGAGTGCCATGTGAAGGACCGTTACCCTGCATGCCAACTACTGCATCCATGACTGCAAGATGAGGTTTTATTACTGAATACAGGTCAATAACTGCTTCACCAAACAGTTTCCTTTCGGCCAGCAGGTGCGTTTCCTTTCTTGCTTTTAAGGGCAATGCACCGAACATATTCTTAACAGCACCTGTGTAATATGTCAGTTCATGGGTTTTTAGCTTTGGAATTGAAATTATAACATCGGCATCCAGTACTGCTTTTGAAACATGCAATTTCGGAAAATGAAGAGCACCGGGCACATCAACTTCCACATAACCTGCGGTCTGGAAATTTATAAGCTCCACATTATGGGCTTTTGCCACATCTGCAATGCCGGATATCCTGAATGCTTCAGCTGTTGCCCCGGGATGAGTCATACCTGAGCCATCCCCTATTACAGGAATGCCACCAGCCTCCCTTACAAGTTCACATACAGCAGAAATAATAGATGGATGTGTCGTTACGGCATCATCCGGATGACGTCCTGCAAGAACATTAGGTTTGAGCAGTACACGGTCCCCTCCTGAGATTATTGTCTTCAAACCACCAATTAGAGAGAGGGCTTCTGAAACTGCTTCTTTTGACCGGGAATAATCATTACACCTTACAATAGAAACTCTGTTCCCCATGCAGGATAAATAGGGATATCAAGTTAAAAAAAGTATTGAGGATTTAAAATTTCAGCTAATTGTTCCCCATTGCGTCCTCAACGCTTTTCCGGATAATATAACCTGCTTCATGCAGGATTGTATCGCCAATCTGTGCGTCTTTCTCCATGCTAGCTGTGCATGGATAGGAATGATGGGCACCGGAGATGGTTTCCTTATAATCCTTAATGTCTGACCATTTTAGCTTCTTGGCAACAAACCATGTTGCACCGCAGGGTGCATCCCTGATAACTTCAACATGAGTGAATATACCATTAACCGGGTCAGTTTCAATCTTAAGAAGTGGACGGCCAAATCCAAAATTTACAAATTCATCGATAACCGGCTTTCCTGTTATACCAAGGGAGCAGAATGGTTTGGGGCACTCACATTCAATACCGCTGGATTCAAGTTTCTTTTTAACCTGTTCGGTAAGACCTGCAGGTACAAGACGCGAATCATCCACCGGTATGATAACAGCTTTTGCACTACTTGATTCTGCAATTTCCGGGACAGACATCAGAAGGTCAGGATGCAGGTCAATAGCAATAATAAGGTCTGCAAGAGGAAGATTGTCTGGTATGTATTCTTCAGTATCTTCTACAAAATCAGGGAGGTCTGTTCTCAGTTCAAAAAGGCCTACTATCATAGGAGCAAAGCTTGCCCTTGGTTCCCTGCAGTGATCACACAGGTCACCACATGATACACAAAAACTGTCAGAGTTAACAAGATTGCCAACAACTTTCCTTCCAAACTCACCTGAATAGAAAATGCTCAGACGCATGTAACGGAGTATACAATTGATACTAAATAAAGTTCCCTATCTATTTTACTAAACTTTTCGTATGAACAATGCCCATTATATGAGCGGGTATGCAACCTATTGCAGTACATGTCTCAAGGGAAACCCCCTGGGAAGTTATGTCCAGGTGATGTTTTGCAAGACCAAATAGCTCCTTTGGAAGGCCCTTTCGACCAAGTCCCACAAGTACAAGGAAAGATTTGTTATTAATTATCTCATTGGCAAAGGTTTCAGGAGTTATGGCTAACTTCTTTTCAGGCTTTGATGTTGTCACAACCACCGAACCGAACTGGGGCTGGAATCCTTTCTTTGGAAGGTCAAAAACAAACAGGTGACGCTTTTCATGCAGCATTCTCAGGTATTTACCTGATTCACCAATTGTTGTTTTATCGGCAACAAACTCTACAAGCTCATCGGCATCCATCTTGAAAGGAAAATCAAACAATGCAAGTGAGAATCCGAATGCATAACATATAGGTGCAGCCCTTGCTATAGCCCTGTAATGAGCATCCAGCACTTTGATCTTATCATATGTATTTACTATACCCAATGTCAGCAATTTTATCACCTTTTCCTGTTTATCAGACGCAAGACAGATAGTTTACATGTATTAAACCTGTTGCATCCTTACAACATATCTGAAGTTACAATACCTCATCCATGCTTCCACTTCTGAATCCTTCAAGATCAAGTGTTACGTAGGTAAAACCAAGTTCCTTAAAAAGGATACAATTTCATCCCTTATATCAAGAAATGCAGGCATATCTCCCTGCCGGACTTCAATGCGTGCGATCCTTGTGGTCCCTTACCCTGAAACCTTCAAATCCCCTGTCCAGAAGGAAATTTTCTGCCCTTTCCAATCTCCTGATCTTTTCCCCAGTGAGAACATCACCATAGGGAAGCGTGAGGCAAGACAGGGGGAAGGGCTTTTCGTCGCAACAGAAAGGCCCATTTCTTTTGCAATTGCCCTGATATCATCCTTAGTGACATCAAATTCGATGAATGGAGAGTATACTGTATCACCTGCTTCTTCAATGGCCCTTTTTCCCGGCCTGTAGGATGAGGAATCAGAAGCATTACTTCCTTCGATAATAACACTAAAACCAAGTTCATCCTTTACCGAATTTAATAGCCCTATTATCTCTTTTTTACAATAATAGCACCTGTTAAAACTGTTCTCTGAAATCTGAGGAAAAGCCAGCTCATCCAGATAGAACAATCCTGTGATTTATTCCTATTTCCCCGGCTACTCTTTTTGCACATTCCAGTTCCCTTTCAGGGAAAGAATGGTTCTTTATTGTCACGGCAACCGCTTTTTCACCAAGCACATTTTGAGCTATGGAAGCAAGGACAGAACTGTCTACACCTCCGGAAAATGCAATAACAGCGCTTCCTTTTTCAGCTATGCCCTGTTTTAAGAAATCTAGTTTTTCTTAACCATTTACTGACAATATGAGGAATATCCTATAAGTATATTCTTCACAAAACATAAAATAGGATTTAAACCTATACATGCAATACTTTTAACAACGGTGATAATGGATGGCATTTTTTGGAACTAATGGCGTAAGGGGAATAGCAAACGAATACATCACTCCACAACTGGCAATTGATGTTGCAAGAAGTCTTGGGACTTACATGGGTTCAAAAGGCGTTGTTGCAATTGGAAGGGACACAAGAGCCTCAGGAGAAATGTTAAAATCTGCTGCTATTGCCGGCGCACTTTCAGCAGGACTTACAGTTATTGATGTGGGAATATGCCCGACCCCTTCGGTACAATATTATGTTAAAGAGTATGCAGACGCAGGAATTGTTGTTACTGCATCCCACAATCCAAGAGAATATAACGGTATCAAGCTCATCGCAGCAGATGGCAGTGAGATGTCACGTGAAGAGAGAACGGGAGATAGAAAAGATATACTATTCCAAAGAATTCCGTGCTGCTTCATGGGAAAAGACAGGAGACCTGCGCCATGACAGTAACGCCAATGAATTCTATGTTAACGGAATTATCAATTCAGTGGACAACAAACTCATTCGTGAGAAAAAATTCAAGGTTGTTGTGGATACCGGATGCGGAGCAGGTTCTGTAACACTGCCATTCCTTCTCCAGAAACTGGGATGTGAGGTAATTACCCTCAACAGGCAGGTAGACGGAACTTTCCCCTGGAGAACCCCCGAACCAACACCTGACGTGCTCACAGAGCTTGCAGACATTGTGAAAATGGCCGGTGCAAACATGGGAGTCGCACAGGACGGGGATGCAGACCGTGCAGTTTTCTTTGATGAGAATGGAGATTTCATCGAAGAAGAAATCCAGCTTGCAATGATGGCAAAATACGTCCTTGCAAGGAAGAAGGGACCAATTGTCACCCCTGTCAGCTCCTCATCACGTATGCTTGATGTTGCTAAGGAAGCAGGCGTTGATCTGTGTGGACGGCTGTAGGTTCAATTAACGTGGCACGCAAGATGATGGAAATTGATGCCGTATTTGGCGGTGAGGGCAATGGAGGACTTATATTCCCGGAACACCAGTACTGCCGCGACGGTGCCATGGCATGTGCTAAATTCCTAGAGATAATTGCAAACGGACAGAAGCTCTCAGAACTTGCGCAAAGCGTTCCTGAATACTTCAATTCAAAGACAAAGATAAGAATAACTGATGCTTCCGCAACCATGGGGAAAGTCAGGGAAGTTGTACTCTCACAGGACAATGAAGCTGACACTACAGATGGTGTGAAAGTCTGGTATGATGACGGATGGGTACTTATCAGGCCTTCAGGAACCGAACCTATTGTCAGGATATTTGCTGAATCCAAAACAAAGGAAAGAGCAGAGGAACTGATGAACGAGGGAGTTGAACTGGTCAACAAGTCAAAGTAAAGAAAAATCTGGCTTCAGGCCTACCCTTGATTCACCAAGGACAATACCAGTAGCAATCAAATGGGCCACACGTAGTGGTTCAGGGATATTGCTTCTGGTAGATGATATTTTTACTATCCTGGATGCAATTTCAGGCTCTGTGCCACAACACTGGATGAAGACAGGATTTGACTCGTCTTTTGTTACTACCTTTATGATTTTGCCTGCTTTTCTGATAATTTCGAGCCTTTTTTCATTCTCAGGAAGAAAAGAGAGAGCGGCTTCAATTTTTTCAAAATCCGGAATGTCACGCATCAATACAATTACAGGAATACCAGTTTCTTTGTTCAGGCGAACTATATCCACAGGATTAAAGCCGCCGTATGTAACACCATCAAGCATGATAGCCCTTATCTGTGGAAGGTGTTTGCTATTGGATACCATCTCACTATCGGTCAGTGGCATCCATGCCATCTCGGGTAATCTCTGAGCGAAGTACACCATCAAGCCACTGTCCGCCACGGAAGAAAGTTCCCACTATGACAATAGTCCCACTTATGAGCGCAGAATCGTCTATGCCCAGTATGCGAATCTCATCTTTAACATGAAAATGATTCACAAAAATACTATGAAAAAAGGTAATGAAGTAACTCTACCAGCAGGAATGCTCAGATAAACATTCCTTCCGGAAGAACTTCCTTTTATCTTCTGTTTTTGACATTACTTTCTGCACGACTCCAGAATTCTGCCATTCCTACGGATTCTTTATCAAACCTCACAGCAAGCATACCTGCTTCCATTGCAATGGCATTCAGGTCTGCACCACTTGCATTTTCAGTGAGTTTTGACAGTTTCTTAAAGTCGATGTCGTCTGCAACGGACATAAAGCGTGTGTGTATCCTGAAGATATTTTCACGGGCATGTTCATCCGGCATTGGTACATTGACAATCCTGTCAAACCTTCCGGGCCTTAGAATCGCAGGATCAAGAACATCCAGCCGGTTTGTAGCTGCAATAATCTTATATCACCCCTGTTATCAAAGCCGTCCATCTCAGCAAGCAACTGCATAAGCGTCCTCTGCACCTCACGGTCTGCACCGTTGGTGTCATTCAGGCGCCTTGAAGCTATTGCATCAAGCTCGTCAACAAAGACGATACTTGGAGACTTCTTCCGGGCCATATCAAACAGTTCCCTGACAAGTTTTGCACCGTCTCCGATGTATTTCTGGATCAGTTCAGAACCTACAACCCTGATAAAAGTAGCTTCGGTCCTGTGGGCACTGTTTTTGCGGCAGGTTTTTCCGGTACTGGGTTCACTATAAAGAAGAACACCCTTTGGAGGAGGATTCCTATACGTTTAAATGATTCCGGTTTTGTTAAAGGCAATTCCACGGATTCGATAAGTTCCTGTATCTGTGCTTCCAGTCCACCTATGTCTTCATAATTGACGTCCTGGGATTCCAATACCTCCATTGCTGAAACTTCCGGATCCTCGGTTGTAGGGATTATTTCCACAATCGCAAGAGTTTGCTGATTCAGCGCAACTTTTGCACCCGGAACCAGGGAGTCTTCATTCAGGTACTGTGATACGTTTACCATAAACTGCGGACCTGTTGAACTCCTGACAAGAACCTTTTCCTCACTAATGACATCCATTATGGTTGCCACTACTAACGGAACGGTTTTCAGGCGATCTATCTCGGCCTGCAATCTGCGTACCTCACGTTCGTATTTGAGTTTCTGGCTCTCAACGAAGCGTTTTTCTGACTCTATCTGGTCACATTGTTCTTTAAGAAGATTGTTCCGGGACTCAAGCTGTCTCATACGATCGAGCAGGTATTTGGAAAAATCTTCCTCACTGTCTGAGCCGACATAGTCATAGTCTGCCTTGTTCACAGAGGTAAAATCATACCGCCTGTGTTCAAATTCATCGCTGGTTTCGCTCATGTGCCTCCGAATAATATTTAAGTGCAAAGGGTATATAGCCCTTTCGTAAAGAAGAGATTAGACACTTTATGAGTTGAAGATCTATGCAGTGTGAAATATGTGGCTCTGAAATAAGAGGCAACCCTTTTAAAGTCAGCATCGATGGAAGTGAGCTTACAGTATGTGGAAAGTGCTCACAACATGGAAATGCAGTTGGAAAGCGAACTCCCGTATCAAGGAAAGTTGCACCTGTTAGCCGCAGGCCAGCAAATACAGGAAGCAAAAGGCCACAAAGGAAATCTCCCGGAATGGAGATGGACGAACTCGTTGATGAGTACGGCCATACCATTAAAGAGGCAAGGGAAAGGAAGAAGTGGACCCATGACCAGCTTGCATCCAAAATAAAGGAAAAGGCAGCCCTTATTAAGAAAATAGAGCGTGAGGAAATTGTCCCTGAAGACGATGTCCGTAAGAAAATCGAGAAAGTTCTTGATATCAAGCTGACTGAGAGAAGAAGCGGTGAAGACGAGTGGACAGGAGAGCGCCTTAATCGTGGCACCACCCTCGGAGATATAGTAACTATCAAACGAAAATAATGGTAATTTAAGTGATAAAATGAGTCTGGAAGGCAAAAAACTGGGTTTTATTGGTACAGGAAAAATGGGCGGTGCATTAATTAAAGGAATCTGCAATGCCGGACTATTTTCTTCATCTGATGTTTATGCAAGTGATCTGTATGAGCCCTCACTTGAGGAATTAAAACAGAACGTGGGCATAAATGTATCCACAGATAACAAAATTACTGTTTCAAATTCTGATATCATAGTTCTTGCAGTCAAACCACAGATACTAAAGAAGGTTATTGCGGGCATCAAAGAAGATGTAACTGAGAACAAGTTGATAATTTCAATCGCCGCAGGAGTTAAACTTGCTGATATTGAAGCAGAGTTCAATTCAGGAACCCGCGTAGTAAGAGTTATGCCAAACATTGCTGCGACAGTAGCAGAAGCAGCCTCTGCTATTACCCAGGGAACAAATGCAACAAAAGATGATGCTGAAGATGCACTTGCTATTTTCCGTTCTGTTGGCAGTGCCATCCAGATACCAGAGAACCTGATGGATGCAGTTACAGGACTTTCAGGAAGCGGACCTGCATATATATTCCCGGTAATAGAAGCAATGGCAGATGGTGCTGTTTACGAGGGACTTGACAGGAATAGTGCTATGATACTTGCGGCACAGACTGTAATTGGTGCGGCAAAAATGGCTCTTGAGACACAAATGCACCCAGGTGAATTAAAGGATATGGTTACTTCCCTGCTGGAACAACAATCCGTGGCATCCGTGTTCTTGAAGAAAACGGCATAAGAGCAGCTTTCATGAAAGCTGTAATTGAGTCCTCAAACCGTTCAAAAGAACTGGGAAAATAATGCACAAACACAAAAAAGTTTATTAGATACTTATCCATATAGAAAAGTATATAGTTTAAAAACTTTTAATTAGATATAACTAGGAAATCCATGCATATCATGGTGCGGGACCCTAAAAACGCAAACAAAGAGAGAATATATGGAAAAAATTCACAAGGGGATTTTCTGGAATGGGGATTGGAGTTAAATCATTTGCCGTTATAAGGGGCGATAATGCAGACAAGGTCAATGTGGCTTTGCATGATCTTGAGCATTACGGAAGGATGAGGTTTGTATCAAAACCAAAACGTATTGAACCGATTTTTGCAGATAACCTGCTGGTAAGCGTTGCAGGAGTGCCACTCAGGGCCAAATGTAATTCTGCAGCACTTGTAGAACTTGACAATAATGCCGGTGCAGCAATAAGCAAACTCAGGAAAATACACCCTCCTGCTCACGTAGTAATCGTAAGTCCAAGGCATGATGTCTATGAAGAACTCATGGACAAGTCTGAGCTTTACCCAGAGTTTGAACGTAGTTTTGAACCCCAACGCCACTAATAATAAAATTGATTCTAAAAAGGATCATGATCACTGCTAGCCTTGGTTATCCTTTTTAGTTTTTGGACATAAGAAGGCAGGCTTTCTACATCTTTTATTTCTTTCTGGACAAGGGATACTATGAGGTCCCTTATTCTGGTTTCCGGTGATACACCGAGAGACTGGAGGTTGTCAACAAGTTTTGAAGCCAGCATGTTGCCACGCCGATCCCAGTCAGTAAGAATAACTACACCCCGACCAGTCTTTGCCAGGTCTTCGCAAAAATTTACCAGTGAATGATGCGTTGAGGGATAGAAATCCCCCTGCAAACCCAGAGAATTAAGGGCAGCAATATCCCTTTTACCCTCCACCACTATAATGGAGTCCTGATTAATGAGCTCATGCAATTGATCCAGCAACTCCTCCATCAGTTCCAGTCTTTTCTGGTAAACTTCCAGGGGTGCTTTGAGCGTTCTTTTTGAATATGATCTTTTCCTTCGCATGAAATCATCTATTTTTAATGAACAGTAACAATTGTCTTTCATCAGATTAAACTCTGACTTTAAAACCTTAAAAGAAATTAAACCTATTGCAAGGCACAAACTTTTGAAAAGCAAACACCCTGTCGCAATGAAAGCAAATGTCAGGGGATCGGAGGGGTTCTTCTTGCGACAGGGAGAAAAGATTTACCGTAATTATTTATTTGTAATATCGAACGAATTCTTCAAACTGCTCGTAGTAACTTGCTCTGTCAACCAGATTACCGAAATATTCATCCATATATTTCACCTCAGATACTAGATTCTCATGAGCATATATTAAGAATAGGCAAGTACGGTGAAAGTATTCAGGACAAAGAGAAATTTAAAGCTAATCACAATGCTGCGGCAGCCTGAGCTTTAATACATCAACTACATAATTATAGTCAACACCTTCTATTAAAAGGGATTTTTTTGAATTATGCATACCATTTACAATTGATACATCAGATGTTTTGATTCCAAAAAGATCAGCCAGACCAGACATAAGTTGTTCATTTGCCTTACCCTTCTGGGCATTCTGGGAAAGGCGAACCTCAACTCTTTTTCTCCATACATTATAACCACTGGGCACACACAGGGATTTTGAACCGGGAGTGACTTCAATATCTATTGTAACTCCTGAATCAACTTTTCTCAACGCATCCTCAAATGACATCCAAACACCATACATACAAAATTCAATGAAGAAAAGAAATTGCAGATAGGATAATGCTGTCGTCTGACGCACTAACTCCGGGAGATCATCCTATGGAATTTCCGCTGTCCATCCCAGTTTCCCTCGTGACAGGCTTTATTGCACTATCCTGTGTATCGCATTGAGGTTGTCTGTACAATCACAGATAGGCTCTGCCATACTCTCATGCAAGGACCTAACAATGCGCATTCCCAATACTACCTAGCAGGCATATAAACATGGCGTGTAAATTCCACCATATTCTTAATAAGTGCTTATAAACAATAAAATCCATATTCTATTGTCCATGCCATCCGAACAGACAATATACGGAAAAATAATATACGGGCCAGAAGCTGAGCTAATTGAAGGTTATGTTGTTGTAGAAGATGGGATCATAAAAGAAGTTCATGAGAAAAAGACAGATTCCTGCAATATAATTGCTCCCTGTTTTATTAATGCACATACCCATATAGGTGACTCTGTTTGTAAAGATCCCGTACTTGGAAACCTCAAAGGACACTACGTACAGAGGGACTTAAGCCAGCTTGTTCAGCCACCACACGGACTGAAACACCGCATACTTAACAGGACATCACACAAAGATATTGTGCATGCAATGCAGAGCTCCCTTATGGACATGGCCAATACAGGCACCTGTGCGTTTGCTGATTTCAGGGAAGGAGGAATAAAAGGTGTGCTTGCCCTGAAGGAAGCACTTGAATCATCAGATGTTAACGGCAGAATTTTTTCAAGACCCACAAACAGTGAGGAAAACAAACTTGAAGATGAACTGGAAGAACTCCTGAAGCACTCAGACGGACTTGGAATGAGTGGTGCAAACGACATTGACATGGGTTTCCTTAACCATACAAGAGAGTTCGCTTCGGACAAGGGTAAAACTTTTGCAATCCATGCAGGAGAAAACAGTCGTGATGATATCGAAAAAGCATTATCACTTGAGCCAGAGATATTAATACATATGACCCAGGCGACGCAGCAGGACTTAAAAAAGGTTGCTGACATGGACATCCCTGTAGTTGTATGTCCACGCTCCAATTTTATTACAGGAGTAGGAATGGCACCAATAGTTGAAATGCTTGATCAAGGCATTAAAGTTGCAATTGGAACAGACAACGTGATGTTAAATTCTGTTAACATGTTTTCCGAAATGGAACTATTATCTAAAATTTTTGGCATAGATGACAGACAAGTATTTATGATGTGTACGCTTATGGGTGCAACAATATTAGGACTTGAGAAAACAGGTTCAATTCTGGAAGGAAATATAGCTAAAATAATGATTCTTAACGGGAATTCAAATAATCTCACAGGTATAAAGGACCCTATCAGTGGTATCGTTAGGAGAGGGCGACCTGATGACATTTTATCTATTATGATATAAAACAGGGAAAATCAACTAGGAGAGGGAATAATGACAAGTACTCTGTACAAAAATATATTCATTGCAACCGATGGTTCCAGACAAAACAGAAAAGCAGTTGAACACAGCGTCGAACTTGCAAAATTAAGTGGAGCAAAGCTCTATGCAGGATACGTTGTCGATACTGCGGCTTTCGCCTCAATTCCAATGGATGCCGGCTGGGAAATGATGTATGAACTCCTGGAAAAGGAGGCAGACGCTGCAACAGATTCTGTGGAAAATCTGGCAAAAGCAGCAGGAGTATCCGTGGAAACGGTAGTCCTTGAAGGAAACCCAAGTCATGAGATTATTGAGTTTGCCGATAACAACAACGTAGACCTTATAGTTCTGGGAACCCTTGGAAAAACAGGGTTTGACAGATTCCTTCTTGGCAGTGTAGCAGAAAAGGTTACAAGAAACTCAAAAGTACCCGTACTTGTAGTAAGGGGAGAATCTGAAGAGGAAGAATAAGGAGCTACATCATGCCAAAAAACATCAAAGTTTCTGACATAATGATGAAGGAAGTTGCCTATGCCACACTTCCTGGTTCAAGAGACGAAGTCCACACATTACTCAAGGATAAAAAGGTATCAGGAGTACCTGTGTTAAAAGACGGTAAGCTTGTAGGTGTTGTCAGCAGGGCAAATCTGCTGAATAACCCGGAGGAAGAGCAGCTTGCACTTTTAATGACCCGTAACCCGCTGATAATCAGCCCCGATGAAACCATAATAGCAGCTGCAAAGATGCTTCTTGATAAAAACATCAGAAGACTTCCGGTGGTAAAAGACGAGAAACTTGTAGGAATCATTTCAGTTGCAGATATTGTTGCATCAATTGCAGAACTCGATATTACAGATCATGTCGGACAATACCTTAATCCTACTGTAGTACCAATATGGACCGACACACCCCTGAATGTTGCCGCAAGGGTAATGGAACTTGCAAAATCAAAAGCAGCACCAGTAATAGACAGCAGCCTTGAAGTTGTAGGCATAATCACTGACCGTGATGTTATCAGTGCAAGTGTCATTGAGGATTCAGTAGAGATGTCAGACATGTCCAACGGTTCAGATGACGATGAATGGACATGGGAATCCATGAGAGACACAATGAGCATCTACTACAGCGTATCAAGAGTAAAAGTACCCGATATTCCTGTAAAGGACGTGATGGTTACTGATCTTGTAAAAGCTGCATACATATCAGGCGTGAGCGAATGTGCATTGAAGATGAAGAGGAACAAGATTGACCAGATACCAATAGTCAATGCAAACCAGAAATTCCTCGGGCTTCTGCGTGACCGTAACCTCATGCAGGCAATACTTGATGCAGAATAAAACTAATTGATATTTTAAGGGTCAGTAATGAAAATGTTACTCACCCCATACTTTTCTTATTAGGCGATTTCATATGGAAAGACCATTTGTTTTTATTAACTCGGCAATGTCTTCAGACGGAAAGATTTCTACAAAAGAAAGAAAGCAGGTCAGAATTTCCGGAGATGTTGATTTTAAGCGTATGGACCAGCTCAGGGCAGGTACAGATGCTATCATGGTAGGTATTGGTACAGTTCTTGCAGATGACCCCAGCCTTACCGTGAAATCACCGGAGCTAAGGAAAAACAGAATCAATTCCGGCAAAGATGAAAACCCTACAAGAATAATAGTTGACAGTAAAGCCAGAACACCCATTGATGCTGATATTTTTAAAAAAGGAGAAGGCAAAAGAATTATCATTGTTTCAGAAACTGCTCCTGAAAAAAAGCTGGAAGAACTGCGACAAAAAGCTGAAATAATCATCTCAGGTAAGGAAAGGGTTGACCTTGCCGGTGCCATGCAGCAACTTAAAAAACAGGGCATTGAAAGATTAATGGTTGAAGGTGGCGCTACGCTTAACTGGGGAATGATTTCAAATAATCTTGTTGACGAAATATACACTTTTGTTGGAAATCTCATAATAGGTGGGAAAAACGCTCCCACATTTGTTGATGGTGAAGGTTTTTCAGAAAAGGAACTTGTAAAGCTTGAACTTATGGATGCAGAAACAATAGAAGAAGGCATCCTTCTCAAGTGGAAAGTAAATAATAAATAAAAGAACCATATACCCCTGAAGAAAAAACAATATTGTTTTATATTAGACGAACGGTTTTATAGAGCATGAATAAAATAATCCTCCCATTATTAGCATTAATAGCTATCTTGTTCGTAGTTGCCGGATATTCAGGCGGAGATTCCGGCGATACTGCGATTACTGTTGTAGCAGATGCAGAACAGTTAAATAACGCAGTTGCAGAAGGTCCTGTTCTTGTGGAGATAGGGACAAACAATTGCCCTGCATGTACAGCCCAGAAACCCATACTTGCACAAATTGCAAAAGAATATGAAGGGAAGGCTTCAGTACTGTACATTAATGCAGACATGACAAGAGCACTTGCTACAAGTTTTAATATTTATTCAATCCCTGATATGTTTGTGATTGTTGAAGAGACTGAGGAAGGTTATATATACATGACCCAGGCAGGAGAAACAACAACCGACAGGAATACTGCAAGATTCATCGGGCTGACAACTAAAGGAACACTTACAGGCACCCTTGATAAAGCGATTGAATACAGACAATAATTAACTGGTGACTATCATGCTGGAGACCACTGCACTCACACCAATTGCTGCTTTTTTTGCAGGTATTGTGAGTGTACTTTCTCCATGTGTACTACCATTGCTTCCTATAGTACTTGCATATTCCACAGGGGAAAGCAGACTCAGACCCCTTGCAATCATCATTGGACTTACAATATCATTTACCTCAATGGGAATCTGCCTCTGCTTTTGGAGATTTCTTCCTTCCCATGTAACCGAACTCAGGGTACTTGCTGAGATTATCATAATAGGATTCGGTATCTCAATGTTAATGGAAAAAGATATTTTTGGAGCACTTTCCAGATACACAGGGAATATCCACCATGAAGGAAAAGGACTTTTTGGAGGATTGGTAATAGGTGCATCACTGGGTATTGTCTGGATCCCATGTGTCGGACCGATCCTTGCATCCATTTTGACATTGGTAGCACTGGAAAGCAACATCGCATACGGTGCAACACTCTTAATTATCTATTCCATGGGTTTTGCAATACCCATGATAATTATAGCTTATTCTGCAAAGTTGTCCGGCGACAGGCTCAGCAAATTGTCAGAATACGATATCGAGTTAAAGAAAGCAGCCGGTGCAATACTAATTTTAGTCGGATTGTGGATGGTGTACACTAACCATATTGCTGGATACTTATTGTAAACAAAAAGAGAAAAGTAAGAAAATGAATGTGTCAGTCAATTACACATTCGTCATCATTTGCTATTGCAACAAGTTCATTGACACAGGCAACTGCCATTGGAGTTCCGCCGCGCGTTCCCACACATGTAATAGAAGGAACCGGTTCGTTCCTGACAGCTTCCTTTGATTCTGCCGCATTGACAAAACCTACAGGAGTGCCCACAACAATAGCTGGCTTGATACCGTGTTCAATCATCCTGCACACTGCAAATGCTGCAGATGGTGCATTGCCGATTGCAACAATTGAACCTTCGATTATATCCTTGCATTGCAGGAAACCTGCTGCAGTCCTTGTGATACCGTGCTTTTTTGCAAATGCCGCATCTTCATCCTTATCGAGCACACAGATGATTTCACAGTTATGGCCCCTCTTTGTAACTCCGGACTTAACCATGTTGATATCAACAAGAATCGGAGCACCTTTTTTGATGGCCTCAACACCTGCCTTGATAGGATCATTGACAAAGCGCATAAGATCTGCCACTGCAGGATCACCTGTAGAAGTAACACAGCGCTGCCTGACCTTATCTTCGAGCGTCTCATCGCCCACAAGTTTGCGGGCAATGTTTCGGCTTGTCATGTAGATGGCTTTTGCTTCATCAGTCTGTGAACCAAGGTCCTTACAGATAGAAGTAAGTTCAGGATCAATCTCGGTTGTCATTTCCACAAGATCTTCAATACTTGTGTCTGTATTTTTGGAATCAGTAGTCATATTTCCGATGATACCCCCTTGGAGTTATTATTCGCTTACCGTGAGGTGAATCCCATATGCGGGAATCATTTGTTGTGATAAGAATGGTTGTGCTCATGTCAACCCAGTCATTATATTCCATAACTTCCCCAAGGGTTGTGACAACGTAATCCTGATCAGTTTCCCTGAGGGCATTCTTAACAAGAGCTACAGGCACGGAATCATCCTTGTATTTCCTGATAATTTCAATTGCCTTTGAGAAATTGGATTTACGCTGGCGGCTCTTAGGATTGTAAAGTGACATTACAAAATCAGCGGATGATGCTGCATCAAGTCTTTTCTCGATGACTTCCCATGGGGTCAGAAGGTCACTGAGACTCACAGTACACATATCATTCACAATAGGTGCACCAACAACACTTGCAGCTGCTGTAATTGCAGTTACACCTGGCAGAACTTCAACTTCAACCCCAAGTCCTTCATGTTCTGCAACTTCAAGGACAAGACCTGCCATACCGTAAACGTTTGCATCTCCACCGCTTATCATGGAAACAACATTTTCCTGCGCAAGCTCCACTGCCTTGCGTGAGCGGTCAACTTCCTTACCCATGGCACTGCGAACTATCTCCTGTTTGTCCAGCAGGCTTGCCATCTGATCAAGATAGGTACCGTTTCCGACAATGTAGTCTGATGTCATAATTACATCTCTTGCTTTCACTGTCAGCTGTTCAACTGAACCCGGACCTATACCGATGATGTAGAGTTTACCTTTACTCTGCGATTGCGATTGTGACCCTTCCATATACTTTCTTCCTTAGTATCAATTCCTTTTTTTCCGACAACGCCAGCGCGGCAGGCTCTGCCACACCTGTAAGCCCGAAGCGTTTTGCCTGCGAAGCCGACGGCGCATCATAGTTATTCAGTTCGTCGTGATCTATGAATGTAATTGTGAGCCCGAGAGTCTTTGCTGCTTCATGCAGTCCTGTCTCGTTCTCTTTAAGTTTTGCTGATGCCAGTCCTTCAACCTCATCAATGCTCCTGCCTGCCTCCACTAATGCATTATTGATGGCATCGATGGCTTCCTGACTGTCGATACCCCTCCGGGCTCCGATACCTATGATCATTCATTCTCAGCCTTTTCTTTTTTAAGGACCGACACATCATCTCCGACTATGACGATCTTCGGCCTTTTATTTCGAGGACTTCCACATCCTCATCAAGCAGAGCACAGTTTACCTGTACTGTGGATGACTTGTTGACAATATCATATCCAAGTGCCTTGGCTATACCTTCCACAGAATTCCTGTTGTGAACCTCAGTTGCAGTTGTTACCACCGGAACCGGTCCTATTTCGGCAATTTTCCTGACAACTTCGTTGCCCCCGTGATGACCACCAAGCAGGGGAATTGCGAAATTCATGTTTGAATCCACCACAATTACTGCAGGGTCTTTCCACTTATCAACTATAAGCGGTGCTATCTCACGGACAACAATGCCAGTGGCAAATACCGCCACAATGGCATCGTATTCTTCAAAGGCTTTTTTGAAGATGGTTTTATCGAACATCAGGATGTCAGCATGCAGATGTTCTGCCAGTCGCTTTGCAACCTCAAGATTTCTCTCAAAGGTTATGATAGCGGTTCTTGTGCCACTCCGTATAAGTAAGACCTCCCGAAGTTACCATATTCCACAGGTTCTACAACTCCACCGATAAGAATCATTGCAGAGCGCTTGATACCTGCTTCCCTGACCTTTCCGGCAATGTCTGCAACAGTGCCCTTAATGATCTTCTGGTCAGGCCATGATGCATGGAAGACCACTGCAACAGGTGTATCATCAGGATATTCCACCTTTTCCATGATCTCTTCTATCTTCTGGGTTCCCAGGAAGACAGCCATTGTAGCACCGTGTCTGGAAAGCTCTGTGATCTTGTCTTCCTCAAGAGTCTTACCTGCGGGACGAGTGATAATGAGAGTTTCTGAAACCTCGTTAAGTGTAAGCTGGGTCTGCAATGCTGCTGCGGTTGCAAATACTGAGGAGACACCAGGTATTACTTCAACCTCTACATCGAACTTCTTGAGTTCCTCGAACTGCTCAACGATGGAACCGTATAGTGAAGGATCACCACTGTGTAACCTTACGACCTTCTTACCTGCTTCAAGATTATCGACTATGAGCCTGGTAGTCTCATCGAGGGTCAGTCCGTAACTGTCTACTTTTTCTCCTTTGCAGTAATTGACCACTTCAGGATTTACAAGGGAACCTGCATAGATTACAAGGTCAGCCCCTTCAAGAAGCTCTTTGCCCATTACGGTTATGTATTTTGCATTTCCCGGGCCGGAGCCTACAAAATAAACTTTCTTATTTACCATTGGATTCACCTTGTGATTATTCCTTTTGCGCGTAGATTATACTGAAATAATTGCCTTTTTCAGGAATCTTATCCCTTTCATTTATAATGACTTCCTTGTCACTGAAAAGGCGCTCGCAGAAAATGAAGTTATTAAAACCTTCCTTTTCATAGGATTCTATGATCTCAAGCGGCCTGCTGGCCTTGAGTCTTATTCTGTACCTGCTGTCAGAACCATCGCTTACTTCAAATGATGAGTCAACCTCTGCACCAGTCTGGGCAGCAAATGAAGTAATTGAGCTGATACCGGGAATTGTTGCTGTCTCAACATCAGGATAGAACTTTTTCATCACACGCTTTAAGTGAGTGAATGTTGAGAAGAAATTTGGATCGCCAATAAGACCAAAGACAATAAGATTGTCTTTTGATTCATCGGCAAGCATATCAGCATTCTTTTTCCAGACTTCATTGAGTACTTCGTAATCGGTCAGCATTGGGAAATCGAGAATCTCTGCTTCTGCATATGGTGCTACCAGATCAGCTGCCATGCGACCGGGGACGTATACTTTATATGCATTTTTCAGGCTTTCAACAGCTTTCAATGTGAGAAGCTCCGGATCTCCCGGACCAAGTCCAACTCCAACTAGCATTTTTTATCACCAAATATTAAGATTAATTTTTACCTGATTTTCCAACTACAATGTAAACAGGATTTTCAGGCTTGAACATAGTTTCACCGGTAATCGGTGCACCTCGTGAAACAATCACGTGCAGTACCTCATCGAATAAGTCAAGTTCTTTCATCTTATTTATTACATTTACGACAGTTTCGATTCTTACTGCATTCAATACAATACTTTTTGCCTTTTTCTCGGCGAGTACCTCAAGTACACGGGAAATGTTTTTTGTGCCTCCGATAAAAGCACAGTCGATAGAACCAACTTCCTGTTTTTCAAGGATTTCGGATGATTCACCGGAAAACACTTGGGCTTTGCTAATCTTAAATGCTTCGAAATTTTTCTTCGTCACATTTATTGCCTCTTCCCTTGCATCAATGGCACATACCTCAATATCACGTACCATTTTTGAAGCCTCAATAGATACGGCTCCCGTACCGCAACCAATATCAAAGAACCTGCAACCATCAGCTAAATCAAGTTTAGATAATGACACTGCAATTATCTCGGGTTTTGTCGGGCCGCCACTTACATGCAAAAGTTCAGTCATGTTCCACCTAACTAAGATAAACTGGAGTTAAGTAGATATAAGTTGCCCTTCATAAAACTGTTGCACAATCACGAAATTGTATAAGCGAATTAAAATAATTAAAGGGCGGTTGCAATGGAAAACAAAAAAAATGCTAAGAAGTTACTGGTACTTGGTACTGCATCAGATGTCGGGAAGAGCATAATGGTCACTGGCCTTTGCAGGATACTTTCCAGGAAATATAAGGTTGCACCATTTAAGGCCCAGAATATGAGCCTGAATTCATGGATAACAAAAGACGGAAAAGAAATTGGAATTGCCCAGGCGATACAGGCAAAGGCGGCAGGTGTTGAGCCAACAGCCGATATGAACCCTGTACTCCTCAAACCCAAGGGAGACAGGACTTCACAGGTCATCGTCCTTGGAGAACCATATGCAGATAAATCAGCAGGTAACTACTACGATTCAATTGAGGAAATGCATGGAGTACTCCGCGGAGCCCTTGAAAGACTTGAGTCCGAATACGACCTGATTGTCATGGAAGGTGCAGGTGGTGCTGCTGAAATTAATCTTTACGACCGCGACATAGTAAACGTGGGAACAGCCCGCATAACACAGGCACCCATCATACTTGTGGGAGACATTGAGTCAGGCGGAGTGTTTGCAAGTCTCTACGGTACAAAAGAACTGCTCCCGGAAGATGTTGCCAAAAACCTCAAAGCATTCGTTATCAACAAGTTCAGGTGACCCGGCCATACTTGAACCGGGACTCAAACAACTTGAAGACCTGACAGGCGTACCTGTACTTGGAGTCCTTCCCTACTACAAACTCAAGATACCATCTGAAGATTCAATGGCTATCAGGAAAAAGAAAGGCATAAGCCAGGATGAAGATATTAATGACATTGATATTGCAGTTATCCGTCTTCCAAGGATTTCAAATTTCACAGACTTTGAGCCACTTGAGAGAATTGCAAGGGTCAGGTATGTGGACCTTGATGAGAACCTTGGAAACCCGGATTGTGTAATAATCCCGGGAACCAAGAACACAGTCAGCGACCTGCTGGACCTTCAAGCCAGCGGAATGGATGCCCAGATAAAAAACCTTAAAGGCAAGGCCACAATCTTTGGAATTTGCGGAGGCTACCAGATGCTTGGAAAGGTGATCCATGATTCCGGAATTGAGAATGGTGTTGAAGCAGATTACGAAGGACTTGGACTTCTGGACATTGAAACAGCCTTTGGAGAATACAAAAAGAAGACAGTGCAGGTTCAAAAAGAAGTTGTTGCTGATGGACCTATTTTCAAGAACATAAGGGGTGATGAAATATGGGGATACGAGATCCACATGGGAGCAACAAAAACACCCAGAACCGTGTTTGGAGATGATGGCAGCATCGATGAGAGCGGAACCGTTGTGGGTACATACCTTCACGGCCTCTTTGAGAATGAGAACATCCGCCATGCTCTCATGATATACCTTGCTGAGAAGAAAGGTGTTGAATATCATCCGGAAACAATTACAACAGAAGACGAAGCCTATGAGGAACTTGCCCGGGTAGTTGAAAGCTGCCTTGACATGGATAAAATATACGAGTTCCTCGAAAACCAGTAATATCTTTTTTTCAGGGTCCGAAAATTCTTATTTTGGGCCTGTTAAACTTTATTTTGATATAATTTTTAAATTGTCCAGCTTTGCTTTTGACTAAATATAACTCCGCAGATACCTGTTTATTCTCATTAATAGCTATCCAAATAAAATTTTAAGTCTCCAAATAGCTTCAGGCATCCAAAAATAATATATACTAAATTAAACATGTTAGGCATACCTACAAAGATTAAACACGCAAAAGGTAATAACATGAACGAAAAAACACTGGATCTAATTGAGCCCGAAGTATCAGTGATGGTTCTGAAAGTAACAGGGAGGAAATCCTCAAGAAAGAGAATCCTTGACATGGGTTTAACACCCGGTACAAGGGTGGATGTCATCAGGAGGGCTCCACTGGGAGACCCTGTGGAATTCAAACTGAAAGGATACAATCTTTCTCTCAGGAAAAAAGAAGCTGAAACCGTCCTTGTAGAAATTGTCGGCTAAACGGATTTGAGCAGGATGGTGACAGAATGACAGAAAAAATAACGGTGGCATTAACCGGGAACCCAAATGTGGGAAAGACCTCAATATTTAATGCAATAACCGGTTCAAAGCAGCACGTCGGCAACTGGCCGGGAGTCACGGTTGAGAGGAAATTAGGAAAAAGAATTCACAATGATGTGGAAATGGAAATAGTTGACCTTCCTGGAACATACAGCCTCACTGCATATTCCCTTGACGAAATAATTGCACGGGATTTTATCATTGAGGAAAAACCCGACATTGTGGTGCAGGTAATAGATGCAACTAATCTTGAAAGAAACCTGTATCTTACAACCCAGTTAATGGAACTCGGTGTTAAGCTGGTAATAGCGCTCAACATGACGGATCTTGCTCTTGCAAAGGGAGATCATATCGAAGAAACGAGAATGCAGGAGTTCCTGGAAGTTCCCGTAGTATCAACAGTCGGCAGCAGGGGCGGAGGAATTGAAGTACTCCTTGACGCAGTAACAGAAGAAATCCATAAAACAAGAGTTACAGAGAATGTCTTTGTTTACGACGATGACATCGAAAACACTGCTGAAGAACTCGAAAATGTTCTTGAAAGCGACCCGTTTTTTATACATTACCCTTCACGATGGTTCAGCCTGAAGCTACTTGAGGGCGACGAGAATATTATCAAAAAAGCAAAGGAGAGTGATAGCTACCCTGAAATCAACAAAATACTGGACAGAAGTGATGCTGAGATGCTGGAAGCAAAAGTCGCAGACCAGCGCTACAAAACAATACAGACGATGCTCAGGCAGGTATGTAATATCAACACCTGTCAGCTTAGTGGTTCTGACATGGTCGATCGTGTTGTGACAAACAAAGCACTTGGAATACCCATTTTCCTTTCCCTGATGTGGGCAGCTTTCGAAGTTACATTCACATTCGCAACTCCATTTATGAATATTATAGACATATTTTTCGGATGGTTTGCAGAAACAGCAACCAATGCAATTACAATTCCGTGGATGGCATCCCTTGTCGGAGAAGGAATGATTGCAGGTGTCGGCTCAGTGCTTATATTCCTGCCAAATATCCTGCTGCTTTTCTTCATGCTGTCCCTGATGGAAGATAGTGGTTACATGTCAAGAGCCGCATTCATCATGGACAAGCTGATGAGCAAAATAGGACTACATGGAAAATCATTCATACCACTGGTCATGGGTTTCGGATGCAATGTCCCTGCAATTATGGCGACCCGCACAATTGAAGACACCCGTGACAGGCTCATAACCATATTAATAACCCCTTTCATGTCCTGCGGAGCAAGGCTTCCTGTATATGTACTCCTTGCAGGAGCTTTCTTTGGAAGGGATGCAGGTGTTGTGATTTTCAGCCTCTATGCCCTTGGAATACTGGTAGCTGTTGCCAGTGCAAAACTTATGCGCAGCACCGTCCTCAAAGGTGAAGATACTCCGTTCATAATGGAACTTCCATCATACAAGATACCCACACTCAAAGGAAGTGCTATCCACATGTGGGAAAGAGGGAGAATATACCTCAAAAAAGCCGGTACGATTATACTGATAGGTGTTGTCGGTGTCTGGCTCCTGGCATCAATTCCCGCCCCTGGAAGTTCAGGCACCTTTGCTTCAGAAGAAGTCTACGGCACTACAGAATCAATGATAGGTGTCATCGGACAGATACTTGAACCATTTGTCGCACCACTTGGATTTGACTGGAGAATAGCAGTTGCACTACTCTTTGGCGTAGTTGCAAAGGAAATTGTAGTAGGTTCCATGGGAGTACTCTACGGAGCAGGAGAGGACGAGGAAAATCTCTCGAACATACTTGCAGCGGGTGCAATGACACCACTTGCAGCACTGGGCCTTATGGTATTCACCCTACTATACGTACCATGCTTTGCCTGCATAGGCGTTATAAAAAGAGAAACAGGATCATGGAAATGGACACTATTCCAGCTGGCTTACGGGACTTCACTGGCATGGATATTTGCATTTGTAATATACCAGGCTGGCACACGTATGAATTTGCTGGCCTGACACACAGGAGATGAAAGAAATGACACGAAATTATGGAAATAAAGAAATTATGTTTGCAGCGCTTGCCGGAGTGCTCTACCTTTCAGCAGGACTCCTGAATATGATAGAGGGTCTTGGAATAGACACGGGAATGGCAGGTTTATTGTTTATTCCCGGAGACATACTGGGAGGATTTTGCCTTCTTGTAATTGGTGCAGTTTTCCTCACTGGACTAAAAGAAATGCTGCAGGGAATAAACGCAGGAGTATCATTTGTTTATGTAGGTATACTGATGTCCCTGGTATTCATGATTGTTTACCTGCTTATTATGGGAGGAAACCTGCTTGATTCATTCATAGTTCCTGAGGACTATGAGGGATGGAACGTAATAGAAACGTTCAGGCCCGGAATATACCTCGGACTACTGTCAATTGCCGGTATATTATACTGGAGAGACAGGTACTCAATTAATGAGGTACTTGCATCAGGAGGAAGAATATAATGGTAGCAGGTTACAGGTTTTTCCTTAAAAGAATTGCATCAATGATGGATTCAAAAGAAAATCTTACTGTCAGGACAATTGCCAGCAGGCTTAACCTGCGGCAGGACGAGTTTCGGGACCTCCTTAATATAATGGAGAAAAGAGGAGACATTGAATGTTTTGTCGAAAATCCTTCCATTTGCAGTAATAGTTGCCAGGGTTGCTCCCGTGTTTGCGCTGCGCAGGGATTATCCGGAAGCACAGGCAAAATTAAGTCATACAGGCTGACGGATAAGGGAAGAAAAGTCTGTTCAGGTGGATACTGATCATCTTGACAGGTTAAATTGAAGATTTTCACATTCCTGAACTAACCTGTGAAAATCTTTTTTAACAATCAGGGTGATTGAGATTTTATGGTGAGGGAAGAGGAAAATATCCGTGTGACCCTTAGCAGGGATCTCACTCTTTTTGATATTACGATGATAGGCATTGCCGGAATGATAGGTGCCGGCATTTTTGCACTCACTGGTTTTGCTACAGGAATTGCAGGACCTGCTGTGCTCCTTGCTTTTTTGCTTAACGGAGTCATTGCCACCTTCACCGGTCTTGCATATGCAGAACTCGGTTCAGCCCTTCCGGAAGCAGGAGGAGGAGTGATATGGGTTAAGGAAGCCCTTGGGAACCACTTTGCTTTTTTTGCCGGATGGGTCAACTGGATAGCCCACACCATTGCCTGCGCACTTTATGCAGTGACATTCGGAGCGTTTTTTTCAGAATTCCTCGTAATGTTCATGGGATTTGACCACGCAGAACAGGGCAATATTGTGAAAATATCTGCTGTTGCAATTGTGACTCTTATAACTTATCTTAACTACCTCGGTGCAAAAGAGAGTGGCAGGTTTGGAGGCATGATTACCCTCTTTAAAATGTTTATATTACTCGTCTTTGCAGGGTTTGGAATATACAGGACATTCACACAGCCTGACTGGATAACTGCATATACTCTGGACCCATCCTTTTTACCCAACGGCATAACCGGAATACTTGTTGCCATGGGTTTCACATTCATCGCTTTTGAAGGCTATGAGATTATTGTTCAGAGTGGAGAGGAAGTAAAAACCCGGAAAGAAACATACCCCTTGCAGTAATAATCTCCCTCTGGGCAGCAGTTATTATTTATATCCTGGTGGCTTTTGCACTTATAGGCGCCATTAAAACTGATGTTCCCAGCTGGATATACCTCGGACAGCTCGGTGAATTCAGCATGATACGGGTTGCGGACCAGATTATGGCATATGGAGCAGTTGTCATTATTATAGGAGGACTGGTTTCAACCCTCAGTGCCATGAATGCAACAGTTTATTCATCATCAAGAGTGGCATTTGCCCTTGGAAGAATGGGATTTTTGCCCGAGTCACTATCAAAAATCAGCGAAAACAGGACTCCTCATTTTGCCATATTTTCTAGCTACATCATAATAGCCCTGATGTCACTGGTACCCATAGAAGCTGTTGCAACTGTGGCGGATGTTATGTTTATACTGCTCTTTGTGCTTATAAACTCAGTACTGATTATTTTGAGAATCAGAAGACCGGACATAAAAAGAGCGTTCAAGATGCCTTTTGTGCCTTACCTCCCCATAATTGCTATCCTGTCACAAATAGTCATCGCATACTATCTTATAACTGAACTGGAGCACAAAACGTTTGTCGTGAGTGTCGCTGCGGTCTGGCTTATTGCAGCATCACTGATTTACTATACATACTCTGAGAAGGAACTCAAGAAAAGAAGCCTGCCCTCAAAAAGAAAGATCTATGAGGAAAGGCCAATTGAACCGGAAGGTTACAAGATACTGGTTCCTGTGAAGAATATGGTTACTGCCTCTAAGCTTGCCATGATAGCAAATTCAATTGCTAAGGCAAAGAATGCACACATAGTCTTCCTGGAAGTTGTAACTCTCCCAGAATCCACACCGCTGTCTGCTGCTGATGAATCCGTTGAAAAACAAAGGGAATTCATACGCAGGCTTGTGGAAATGACTGATGTCCCTGCAGGTGGAATCGTCAAGGTTGGAAGGAAAGCTTCTGAAAATATAATGGATACTATCGAAGAGGAAAAACCTGATCTCGTACTTATGGGCTGGAGAGGCAGGACATACAGGAGCGACTTCATCCTCGGGAGCACCATTGATATGATACTGCTAAAGGCAAAATGTGATGTTGCGATTGCGAGGTTTGCAAGGGATAAGGACCTGCGTATCAGGAAGATACTGTTGCCAACTGCAGGTGGTCCACACTCACTCCTTGCTGCTGAACTGGCAAGGGACATTGCAAGACAGGAAGATTCAGAGATTACCTTGCTTCATGTCGGCAGCTCACCAGACATTAAAGAGTGTGCAGAGGATTATTTTGAAGATGTCAGGGATTCCTTTGAAGGCATAAGGAATACATCAAGATTCCTGGTGTCCGGCAACGTGACAAAGACAATTGCGATGGAAGCGGATAAGAATGACGTGGTTTTCATCGGCGCTACCAATCGCCCATTCCTGAAAAACTTCCTGCTTGGGGTGTTCCCCGAAAGGATAGTAAAGCAGACCGGATCTACGGTTATTATGACAAGGAAATGGGTCAAAATTGTCGATGTTCTGAAAAGATAATAAAAATATTGATGGTTTTTTGAAATAAAAAATGTATAAAAATAACCTTAAATATTATTTATTAGAAAAATAGATGATTTTTCATGAAACAAAGTCTTATAATAAAAAGAAATCCCATTATTCGATATAATAAATAATATAACATTCTAATAATATTGTTGTTATTAATCTTTTAATAATATAAATCTTTAAATACAATGCCACCATAGATGCAATTAATCTAATTCTGTCTGGCGATAGGATGGAATTGAGTGGTGGTATTTATGAAAACGATTCAAAAACAATCACAGCTAGCTAGCTTTGCAACTAGCCTGCTTTCTTTAAATATTAAGTCGTAGAACAATCGTATTAGCAGCTATTTTGCTACTTGCATTTACCAGCACAGGTAGTGCTGAAAATTGGAGTGTGGGTAGTAGCGGGAATTTTACTTCAATACAGACTGCAATCGATAACTCAAGCAATGGCGATACAATATACGTAGCATCAGGCGAGTATATTGAGAATATAGTGGTAAATAAACAGGTTGCAATAGTATCTGAAAATGGATCTTCAGAAACAAGTATTATTGCTGCAGATGCAGGAGAACATGTAGTATACGTAACTGCGGGCAACGTAACAATTAATGGATTCAATATCTCAGGTGCTGATGAAAAATCAGGTATCTACCTCGATTCTGACAATAACACCCTGATTAATAACCAGGTTTCATTAAATGAATATGGTATTCACCTTTATAGTTCCCAGTACAACGTATTGGAAAACAACTCAATGTCTGACAACACATACAACTTTGGTGTTGAAGGCTACTACGGAGTAAGGAATGATATCGATACAAGCAACACTGTGGACGATAAGCCAATCTATTACCTTACGGCTGTTAATGGCGTGACAATTGATGAAGATTCAAATGCAGGAACAATTTACTGTATCGGATGTAAGAACATCACAATCAAGAATGTAACACTTAGCAACAACCTCAATGGTATCTACTTCCAGAGGACAAGTGATTCAAAGATCGATAACATCCAGGCATATGACAACAAATACGGTATTGCACCGTGGTACTACAGCAATGAAAACGTAATCACTAACAACATTGCAGAAAATAACGAGTACGGTATTGCTATACGCCATAACAGTGAAGGCAACATCCTGAATAATAATGCAGTATCAAGTAAAGGTATATTCGGCATCCAGATCTACTCTGATAACACAATTCTTGTCAGTAACAGTGCATCAGACAACAATGGACATGGAATTGCTCTTGCAAGTAACAATAATACACTGATAAGCAACGTTGCTCTAAACAACAGGTGGAACGGTATTTACCTATTATCTTCATTCCACAATAAACTTGAAGAAAACAATGCGACTGGAAATGGAATCAATGGTCTTTTCCTGAAGTCATCCGAAACTAACACACTTACCGGTAACACATTCATGGAAAATGAAGATCATGGAATCTATTTCAATATGTCCCATAGTAACAAAATGAAAGATAATATTGTTTCAGGTAACGTTAATTTTGGTTTAAGATTGTCAAATTCCAGCAGCAATCTCATCTAC
>JAWKHE010000006.1:0-143161 GCA_041395005.1 Methanolobus sp.
TAACAAGCTGCACCACTATTGCAAGAATTGGAAGATAAGGAGCAAGAGGCATTTTAAATGCCCTTTTAAGATCAGGTCTCCTGAACCTTAGTATAATAAGTACGGAATTAACAAGGATGAAAAGTATCAGGAACATTACATTTGCTGCAGATGCAACAGTTTCGATAGGTGCAAAGGTCATAGTTGCAATTATAAAGTAACTGAAAAGAATAGCATAATGAGGCGTCCTTCTTTTTTCATTGATCCTTGAGAGGGCTTCCGGAAGATAACCCATTCTTCCCAGGGCAAAAGCAACCCTTGAAGAAGAATAAACAGTAGCATTCATAGCACTTATAGTGGAAACAAAACCGCCTGCAATAATAAGTATAGAACCAAATGCCATAATCTGGTCTGCAACCCGTATCATACTGAATTCACCAAGCTCTCCAAGGTAAATCCAGCTGGGTCCGTCTACCTCAATTGCACCAATCAAAGCAAAAGCCACCATTATATAGACAATGACTGCAATCCACAGTGAAAGCAATACAGCACGTGGAATATTCTTTTCCGGGTTTTTGACTTCCTCACCGCTCTGTGCAATTATTTCGTATCCTTCAAAAGCTATGAAAGTAAGTCCCATTGCAACAAGAAGACCACTAAAACCATTAGGCAGGAATGCAGGATCTGCAAGAAATGCTGAAGACCAGTCTGGACTGAGGAAGGTCTTATAAATTCCAAATCCTGCAAATATAACAAGTATAGCAACCTTGAACAGGGTTACCAGTCCACCAATCCTTCCGCTTTCCTTTGCACCAAGGTAGTTAATATAGGCCATTAAAGTAACAATAGCAAAAGCAGAAATGCTCATCAAAGCTCCCTGTGAGACCCCATCATAACCTAAAAAATGAATAACAAATTCTGAAAAGAATGCACCGAAAGTGACTGCATAGAGAGAACATGCAATAGTGTGGGCTGCCCAGTCCACCCAGCCGGCAAGGAATCCGAAATGATTCCCAATGCCTTCCTTGACCCAGAGATAACTGCCTCCTGCTTCAGGAATTGCAGAACCAAGCTCTGCATATGCAAGCCCGGTGAAAGTTGCAACTATACCATTCAGGAGAAATGCAAGCAGGACTGCAGGACCTGCAATCCCTGTGGCTATACCGGTAAGGGCGAAGATACCTGCACCTATCATACCGGCGATCCCTATCATTGTTATATCAAAAGTGTTAAGTCCCTGCTAAGACTTACCCTAATTTCATTATCTCCTGACACACTAATTTAGAAAAACACCTTCATACATAATATTTTCTATTGTGCTGTTTCACACAAATAGACAAACATATACGCAACAGTTGCACTGTTTGTGATGGACACCTCATCATTATTACAATTAGCAGAAATTCGATATCGGCAAGCTTATATAACTATGAAACTTGACAAATAAATTATCTCAGGTGTGCAATGTGCAGATTCATTGCAATGTGACAGTTTAGATCATCCCCGGGATCGATCTTAACATACGCCCTGAAAAACGAAACTGGAGAAAACGGAGTATGAGCGGATCGGGGGATCCTGAAAATATTCGGAGAAATAGCTTTGCTTTACATGCAAAGATAACAGCTGCAATTGTCTGTATACTTATTTTACTGACAGTGAATATCGCACTTACCGGCGGGTCTGCCGAGGACAACCGGATTGAACGCGAGCGCCTCCTTAGAGAAGGTACCCTTCTTGAAGTCCCATATTACAACCAGGGAGATACAAACTGGTGTCTTTACTACTGTATGGCAATGATGTACAATTACAATAATCACTCATTGGAAGCATGGGAAATTGCAGATTATTTTGATTCAGGCCATACTGAGACATTTTCCGAACAATACAACCCGTATAACAGTATGCTGTCGGACTACACAGAAGATACTTTTTCACTGGAATTGAGAAAAACAATATGGGGATATAACATTGTCACCTTTAACAATGAAACGTTCAATTCAATGATAATGGAAAACATCGAAAGGGGACAACCTGTCCTGATGGCCTTCCAGTATGAAGTTGACGGTGGTTACAAGGAAGGACATGCAATAATTGCTGTGGGATATGACAGTGAATATATCTACCTGACAGATCCAAGCGGAGCGATTACCACCCAATTATTTGATTGTCACGATGACTGCATTGCAGTTCCTGTACCATGGGAAGAGTTCAACGAAAAGCTTGTCAGCAGGATTGAACCTTCAAACATGGCATTTACACTCGAGATACTTGACCAGGGACCCGAAGAATCGTCACAGGGTTCTCTTTACTTAGTAGATCGCAGCAACAGCAACTACAGCAGCCTGAGTTTCACAAACAGGAATAACTTTGACGATGTGGGACTGCTCCGGCTTGATGGTGATTATGAAGACGGGTACACCATTGTAGAAAAAGACGACATAACAACAGAAAGGGCAATTACATCACAGGACTCAATGTCTGTTTACTTTACCATTGCAAACCCTACAGCATATTCAAGAAACTATGTAGTAAAAACAAATTTTGTCAACAAAGATACAGATTCAGTAATTGACAGCTTCTTCTTTGAAATAAATACAGATGTACATGCCTACAGTTACGTTTCAAAGGGAATTAACTATTCAAATCAATTATCTTCATTAAAACCTGGAACTTACGCTATCGAAGTGGAACTCCTTGATGAAAACAACACGATTATTGATACCATTAGTGTAAACATAAATGTTACATAAAAAAATCAGCGCAGGGTTTTAACCAGGTTTAATCCCCTATCAAATGCTTCCTTTAAAACCGACTTATTTTCAGGTTCGGTAGAGATCCTCATTTGAACTTAGAAGTAATGTTTATGCAACAAATTATTTAATACAATTTTTCGGACCGTGCCGGCTTTGCCGGGACCCTCCTGGATGCTAAAGAATTCATATCTTCTGATCAGTCAAACATATTGTCCCCTGCATCCTTATTTTCTAATGGATAGACAAAATGTCATTGGTAACTAAGAGCAATACAACCACCCGCCGTAGGCGGCACATTTTATTGCCACTGTCCTGCAGAATATTGGGATGATGCAATTATAGAAAATTTCTGAGTTGAAAGTTACTATTGGAAGAATTTCTACAGAGCACGAGCAGAACATCTGTGTTTCCACCTTTTCGTGGACTTCCACCAATGCCCATAATCCTTTTTTTGCCCATATATAAAGAATGTTATACAGAGTTATTAGGCTTTTTGGGTTATGAGCAAATAATTAAATTTGGTGCGGGAGGTGCGATTCGAACGCACGAACTCCTACGAGACAGGGTCCTAAGCCCTGCGCCTTTGGCCAGGCTGGGCAACCCCCGCAAAAAGAAGTATTGGATAAATATATCCTTTATTTATTAATATTGCGGAGTAATGATTTTACTCTTTTCCCTCGCCACCAGTTTAGCCAGTTTCTTTTCCCTGAGTATCCTCATTTCACCGAAGATCATCGCCATAGCAATCAGGAACATCAAGCCATCTGCCAGAGGTGTTGCAAACCATATACCCATCAGGCCAAACCTTGCAGGCAAAATGAACAGCAAAGGCAGAAGGAATAAAAATACTTTCCCCAGGTTTATGAAAAGGGAAGGAAGCACTTTATTCACCGACTGGTAGTACGTGGCATTGACAATAATTGCTCCCTGCAAAAGCAGTGATATCATGAATATCCTCATGGCTTCAGTAGTAACAGAAAGAAGCTCTGCATCATGAGGACTGAATATATAGACTACTTTTTCCGGGAAACTGAACATTATAGCAAAACCTATAGCTCCGATAGAAAAACAGGCAATTATAGCAAATATAAGCGCTTTTCGCACCCTGCCATAAAGACCAGCACCATAGTTAAAACCGATTATTGGCTGCACACCCATGGCAATTCCCTCAAAAAGCATGTAGAACATTGAGAAAGAATAATCTATTATACCGAATGCAGATACAGCTGTTTCCGAACCATACTCAAGCAACACAAAATTATGAACTAGCAGGAAGATGAAAATTGCAAACTGCATACCAAAGGACGGCAAACCTGTTTTGATAATCTGGAATATTGTCCCATAGTGAAATCCTATTTTTGCAGGATTTATTCCCAGTCTGGCCCTGCTGCTAAAAAGATGTGAAGCCAGAATTACTGCTATCATTGCAAATGCTATCATTGTAGCAATGGCTGCTCCTCTCATCCCCATACCAAACCTCATGATGAAAACATAATCCAGAATTATGTTTGTCAGGACAGATATGATCATGACCTTCATTACAAATACAGGCCGGCCATCATTCCTGACAAGAGGCTCCAGTGCAAGGGCAAAGAGTATGAAAACAACACCTGTAAAAACAATTTGCAAATAATCATGCATCATCGTAGCTACAATCCCCTCGGCACCAAGAAGACCTATTATAGAATCTACAAATATAAAGCCAAATATGGTTAGAATGAACCCCATAACCAGAAGCATGGAAAATACATTAGATACTACTTCCAATGCCTTTTGGATGTTGGATTTCCCGAGTTCAAGAGCCACAAGGCTTGAAGAACCGGCTCCTGCCATTATACCAATTGCAACAATCAGCATCATTACAGGAAAAGCAAGAGTAATGGCTGCAAGTCCGTTGCTGCCCATACTATTCCCGATGAAAAAACCATCTATTATAGTCTGTATGCCTGCAACTACAATGCCTGCAACAGCCGGAAATGTGAAACGGCAAAAGAGTGACCAGACACTGTCATTGCGTAGCTGGTGATCATTTACCATCCTCACCACCCACAAGATTTGTGTCTATCTTATTCAATAGTTTTACAAAAAGAGAAAATTCATCATCATCCAGAATTTCCCTTATTTTAGAATATAGTTTTGTGTCAGCAATGTCCTGGATTTCTATTAGCTGCATACCTTTTTCAGTCAGGCTAAGCAAAGTAACCCTCTTATCCCTCATAGAAGGAGTAATTCTGACAAGCCCCCTACCCTTAAGTTTGTGAACCATAGCACTTGCAGAAGGCTTGGTTACATGCATACTGCGGGCAAGTTCTGAGAGCGAAGGATTAGAAAGACTGTGTATCTTTTTGAGGTACACGTAGGCATTCAGGCTTAGATCCTCGAACTCTCCCGGGTGTCCGTACTCTTTTAGAAGCCGATTATAATACTCATCGAGTTTCTCGAAGGAGAATTCCATATTCGTGTTTCCGGGCATATTGGTTAGTATGTCTAACTAACTATATATAATGAGCGGGTTTTTATAAATATATTGCAAAAATATCAAACTGACTTAAACATCAAAAGGGTTTTTTCCCGTTCTTCCTTATGATTAATAAGTGCCTGTGGATATTCCACACCAGGTAACTGCTGACTTTTTTCAAGAGAATGAATCGCTTTAGAAGAGATATCTGCAAACTCAGGAATCCATTCCTTAATATAGATACAATCAGGATCAAACTTCTTCTGTTGGGTCCATGGATTAAAAATGCGGAAATAAGGTTGTGAGTCTGCACCTGTTGAAGCTGCCCACTGCCAGTTACCATTATTCACACATGGATCGTAGTCCACAAGCTTGCTGGCAAAATAGCGTTCACCCCATTTCCATTCAATATGTAAGTCCTTTACCAGAAAAGACGCAACAATCATCCTTACACGATTATGCATGTATCCGGTTGTGTTCAGCTCCCGCATACCTGCATCAACAATGGGAAAACCAGTCTTCCCATTACACCATGCATCAAAAAGTTCCTTGTCGTTTAACCATGAGAGTTCATCAAATTTCTTCTTGAAAGCATGATTGAAAACATATGGATATGCAACAGCAAGATGAGTGAAGAAATCACGCCAGTGAAGTTCATTGATCAGAGTGTGACCTTCATCAAGTTCATTTCTTACATAGTGATAGAATTCCCGTATTGAAATTGTTCCCAGTTTATTATGAGCGGAAAGTCCGGTAGTACCCTTTATTGAAGGATAGTCACGTTCATTATCATAGTTAGCAAAATCACCCATTTCCTGAAGAACGGAAAGGGCATAGCTCCTTCCTCCTTTTGAAAAAGGGATTTGTTTCTTTCAATATGGAAATCCAAAATTTTGACCTGCTCGATTTCCAGTTTCCCGGAATATAAGTTCCCGCCTTCATTCATAACAGGTAGAGGGTTTCCCTCTTTGAAGCCTTTTAGAAAACTGGGAGAAAACTGAATAGGTTTTTCCTTCATTGGTAAGCACAGTACCGGGCTCATGGAGAAGAGCATCATGACAGCTGAAAACTTCCATGCCGGCAGCCTTGCATTTTTCCTTAATTGCATCATCACGTTTCCTGCTGAAAGGAGTATAATCCTTGTTGAAAAAAACAGCATCTATATCATGCTTACTTTTCAGTTCAGGAATTATTTCCTCAGGAAGACCTGAGAAAAGGAATAGCTTGCCATTTCCGGATTCCATTTGTTTTTCCAGGTCTTCAAGACACTCCAGCAGGAACTGGAAGGCATTATGATTGAAGTATTTTCTTTCCTCATTTGCAAGCCTTGGATCGAAAATAAAACACGTAATAACTTCGTCCGAGTTTTCCAGTGCCGAATTCAGTGCAGTATTATCATCAGCACGAAGATCCCGCCTGAATACGAATAAAGATAATTTGTAATTCTTTGCCAATCATTCCACCTCAATAGCAACTTCATTGCGCATCAGAGCAGGAGGCACCCACGGAGGATTGTAAAGCATGAGAAAATAATCCCCTTTAGTAACTATGTCACCTGTACTGAGTTGAGAACTAAGCTCCAGATATTTTTCCTCCACAATATCCTCTTTTGCATATCCTGAAAATCTGATTACAGCAACTTTTCTTGCAGGTAAAGTATGAATTGAAATTTCAGGATTATCCGATGCAGGTGCATTGCTTGTATCGTAGTTCCCGGGAAGTATGAATGACATATTGATGATGTCGCCATTTTTTGTTGTGACTACTGGAGATATCATATCAATTTTGCGCTTTTCTGCATTCTTACCTGAAATATAAGACGCAAGTATGGAGAAAGCAGAACCTTGGTCATCCGATGATGTCGAAATAACTGTCATTTCCCCGTATTCCCTGACCTCGATATTTTTCCCGGGTTTGTACAGTAGATTGTATTCTACTTCTTCTGCTGTCATTGAAGAATGCACCCCTGCAAAAAACCATGAACCAAGCATGACAGCAAACACTGTCAATAAAGCAAAAATGGCCCCTGCCTTATCCATAGGAACAGATTGCTCAGGAAAAGTAAAGAGTATTGTGGTTAGTGTTTCCCAAAGATGCCTATATAGTTTGTATATTCTATGGGAAATACCTGGATCAACTTGATATATGCAACAATACTGTTTCCTGTTGTGATTGAAGCTCTTATATTTGATATGGACGGCGTGCTGATAGATTCAATGCACCTGCACGCAAAGGCATGGAAAACTGCTTTTCATGAGGCAGGAATTGAACTTGATGAACGGGAGATCTTTTACCTTGAAGGTGAGAATGACACCGGAATCATCAGGAATATCATGAAAAGCAAAAGCATTAATTTAGAAAAGCTGGACGAATTGATGCTAACAGTTCCACCACGTAAGCATGAAAGCTTTGACAGGGATGCAGCTGTTGTGTTTAAAGGTATGGACAAATACCTGAAAAAACTAAAAAACAGGTTTAAACTTGCCGTTGTGTCTGGTTCTGACAGAAACATTGTGGATACAATTATGGAAAAATATTTTCCGCGTATTTTTGCCGCAGTTGTCAGCGGTGATGACACCATTAATGGAAAACCTGCCCCTGATCCATATAACAAAGCAGTGGAAATGCTTGGAGTTGACAAAGAGAGTTGTATAGTTGTGGAAAATGCAATACTTGGCGTTATGTCTGCTAAAAATGCCGGAATTTTTACTATTGGAATTCCAACATACATAGACAGGAAAGAACTGGAACATGCAGATATTGTCCTTCAGGATCACGGAGAATTATTCAGGTTTCTCGGACTGCTGATGAGGATATGAAAATAACTAACTTGTTTGCTTCTTCCCGGAATGAATTTTCTCCAGTCTTTTTCTTATATATGCCGGGCCGTCAAGGCTTTCTGCCTGTTTTCTAAGTTCTGATGCCCTCAGCCTGAAATCTTCGCCCCGTATAAGGGAATGAATTGCATCAAGAAGCTTTTCAGGAGGAGTTGAATAGGTCATAAAAAAACCATAGCCATTTTTCTCCAGCAGACGGGCATTATTTTCCTGCTCATTGTGGGACTGATCCGGAAATGAAATCACAGGCAAACCGAAGCTAAGTGATTCAGTCAGAGTCCCGTGACCACCGGTACAGATTACCAGGTCACTGGATCTGTAATACGGGAAAGGATCAGGAATCAGCTTTTTTATCATTACGTTTTCATGGACATTATCCAGCAGACTATAATCCAGATCCGGACCTCCAATCAGAGTATAACTGATCTCCGGATCCATCTCTGCAGCTTTGAGTATTTTCCTGAATATCCCGAGGCGATAAGCGAACCCGCCTATGCTGCAAAGTACATGTGGCCTTTTAAAATCAATTATCGGATGTGTTTCATTGAACCTTTTCCATAAAACCGGACCACTGAATTCCACTTTATGTTCTATTCCTTCCGGGAAAGAAAGATTGGAAGCGCATATTGTGGACGGAGGACGGAAATCCGGAACGAATATTATGTCTATGTTATTGTAAATCCATGTATAGAATCTTCTGACCGCGGAGCCGGCAAGTGAAGTAACAGGTCCTTTTGCTTCAAAAAAGTCCTGCATCCGGGACTGGTTTACTATCATACAGCGGTGAATACCATTTAATTTTGCAGCAATTATGCCAAGATAATAGCCATCAGAAATTACAAAATCCGGAGAGCTTTGTCTTACAAAATAAAATACTTTTTTGATTTTAAAAGGAGAGATACCTTTTACTGTTGCCAGCATGGAATCTTTAAGGTTCAGGGAACCCCTGCTTCCCTTAAGGAAAAGTTCCTGTGGAACTTCTGTGGCTTTGATACCTGACTTTTCAATTAGTTCTTTTGAGTAGCCATAGGCTCCGATATCAACTTCATGACCTGCATTGATTAATTCATTTGCCAGGGAAATACATCTGCCTGTGTGGCCAAGGCCCTCACCACACACAAAAACCATGAATTTCATGCAATCTCCCAGGGAAAATTACCCACGATGGCAGTTTTTGTAAACATTGCATATTAATATTTGAAACAAACTCATATTTATTGTTTTATTATATAGAAAATAGAGTAATCTATAGATTCATGTGCATAAATATTTATTTTTACTTTTGGAACTACTGATTAAGCCTTATTAAAAGGTCAACAATGCAGGTGTTTAAGTTGTTCCGTAAACAGGATACCACAAAGCAGAGGATAATTCCTTCCGGTAAAGCTGAAGAACTCCTTGAAAACGGCTGGAGAAAGGCTGACCTGCATGTACATACTTCCTGTTCTTATGATGTTCCCGCCAGCATGTTCACAAAACCGCAGAACCTTATGCGAAAAGCCCTTGCAGACGGACTGGATTTTGTAACATTTACCGACCACGATACGGTAAAAGCATATGACATAATGGGATGGAACAGGGAAGACCTTACAACCGGTGTTGAACTGTCCATTACAGACACGGAAAATGTGGGACACACAGTACACATTAATGCCTTTGATTTCACAAAGGGGCAGTATGCTGAAATTGAGCTGATTGTAAGTAAAGAGCAGAACATTTACAGTCTGATTGATTACCTGAAAGGCAATGATATCCCATACACATACAATCATCCTTTCTGGTTCAAGCCGGGTGAAAAGCCGAATATTCGTGCTGTTACCGAGCTTGTAAAGCATTTCCCTGTTATTGAATATAATATGCAGGACCTGAGCCAGAAAAACTTTTTCACAATGGTACTTGCACAGCGTTACAAAAAAGGAATGGCTGTGACAACAGACAGCCACACCGGCAGGATCGGGAGGGTCTATACGGTGGCAGAAGGAGATACTTTCAGGGAGTATTTCAAAAACATTGAGAGGGGCAGGTCTTACATGATGATAGATGAACCTATTTGGAAACATATCAGCCATGAATTGCACGCATGGGTTGAGCTGATTTTCAACATGGAAAAACGCATGCCATACGAGGGTGACTACTCTACCGGAGTGGAGGTATTCGACAGGGTGGTTAACCTCGTTGGCGGAGAAAACAGGACAAAACACCCTCACATCTACAATATGACAATGTACGCCGCACAACAGTTCTTTGGCTCGGGTTTACCCTTCCTGTTATACAGGATATCAAAACAGCCACAGGTCTCCAGAATAGGACGTGTTGTGAATAGCTGAGTGCTGCAACGACCTAATCTTGACTAGAGTATTTTAAGAGATTCTGGAAGACTTGCTATAGATTTTTTGCCCATTTATAATAAGTATTAAAAACATCAACTATCAGTACAAATTAATCTGATGTAAATAGTTATGTAAAGAGATAATAATATGATTACATACGAAGAATTTGGAAAACTCCGATTGAATCAATTTATTCCAAAGAAAAAGATTGAATACTTTGAGAATTGGGAATTTGAAAAATCATTTGTGGTTAGGAGAAGCACTTGGTTTTTCAGAGTGGCTTTGTCTTGAATCAGAACCTAATGTATTACGATCATTAGCGATTGATTTTCAGAGTTTCCAGTTGATACTGCTTTAAAAGTACTTGAAATAATAGAGTTGCCAATATGTGAGGGTATGCAATATAGGGAAATAGAACAAATTCTTGGAAAACCATATCAAACATTTATATTTGTTCAGGATCATAAAACTTATGAGTTTAAAACAACTGGGAATGATCCATTTATTGTATCTTGCACTGTTTTAAACGATGGCAGTCTTATATATATATATAGTTAGTAGGACTCCACTTGAGTAACTCTTTAAGGAATATTTGGCATTTGAATAAGGATATCAACCCCATAGTTACGACTTTAGTTGGACGTATTATGAACAGTCAAATATGCTGAAAAGAATAGTTCCTTTTTAAGAAACAGAAAATACGGCTCTGTAGAAACTACCAATTGCAACTTTGAACTCCGCAATTTTCGATAAATAAGTATCCGAATAATCTTCAGGACAGTAGTGGTGAAACATGCCGCCTGCGGCGGATGGTTGCATTGTTCTTTGTTGTCAATTATCTTTTGTAAAACTATAGACATGCAATTAGCAGGGAATGGTAAGTGTTACTAATCGAAGCCATGAATAACTGAAACTATCCCGGAGGGTCCCGGCGAAGCCGGCATGTTCCAAAAAAATGAATAAAAAATCTGTTGTTAAACTTTACTTATGAATTAAAATGGTGAATTCTACAGAACCAAAAAATACGGCATATATACCTAAATGAAAGTATTTTTAAGAGATAAAAACGTATGAACACCTGTCAGTTTTTTTGATCTGGCTGTTTTTTGGTGTTAAAATGAGGTAATGATATTGGTCTGTGGAGAGGGACTTGGTCACACAAGCAGAAGCATTGCCATAGGAAAAGAACTTGCATCTGCAGGGCATGACGTTCATTTTGGTGCTTACGGATATTCCATGGAACTAATACAGCGTAAGGGATTTAAGACCCACGAAGTCCCTTCCGAGCTAACTCTTGTTGGTAAAGCCGGTTCCCTGGACATGAAAAAGTCCATTCTTGCAACTTTTAGAGAGGACAATTCCTTGGGCTGATAAAAATACGCAAAATACTCAAGAGAACAAGACCGGATGTGGTTATATCAGACAGTTATTTTATGGGAATGGTAAGTGCCAAAACACGCGGAATCCCCTGCTATCTGATTGTAAACCAATCGAATATGGAAGAATTCTTCAGGGGCAAGGGTGTTTCCAGCAAGATACTTGCCGAGATTGTGAAGAAATCCTACAGCGGCCTTTTCAAAGTGCCTGATAAAGTGATTATCCCGGATTATTCCCTGCCTCATACGGTATGCAGGAAGAATCTGGAGTTTAAGGATAAGATATGGAAGAAGGTGTTTTTCAGCGGCCCCCTCATTGGGAAAAACTATGAGGAAACAATTGCTGCAGAACTGGAACGTCCGCATGTGCTTTGCACCATCGGTGGCTTTGGCTATCGTGAACCCATCTTCAGAAAAGTCATTGAGGCAGCAGGCATGGATAGCTCTATCAATTACACCCTGCTCTCAGGTCCAAGCGTTGACCCTGCCAGTCTTGGAAACCTGCCTGAGAATGTGACCATACTGAAATTCATTGACGACCAGTTCCCATACATGAAGGCATCAGATCTTGTTATTGCTCCGGGAGGGCACAGTACCATGATGGAAGCACTGAGTTTTGGAGTTCCTATGATCACATTCCCTGACCAGAAGCACTGTGAGCAGCAGAACAATGCTTTTGTTATTGAAGAAGACGGCCTTGGGAAGAAAATGGACTACTCCGCATCTCCTGAAGAGATACTTACAAACATCAGGATGCTTGTTGATGATGATAAATACAGGAACAAACTGGCTGAGATGCGGGAAATGGCTGTGGAACTAAAGGGACCAGAAGCTATAAGGAAACTGATAGAAGGGAATACCTGAAACTGATTTTATTTCTTAAGCAGAACTTGCACAATTATTTTAAGCGATGCTGTTTTTATTCATAAGTTTACAATTAAATATTTATATTTTGCCTATTATATATTAGGTGGGTATTCCAGATGATTGGGATGGATTTTGTGTGGACAGAGGATTCTCAGAGCATTTGCTTTACCCGGGAAAGGCAATGTGAATGATATACGGTGAAATAGACTTCCTTGGAATTGCAGATATACCACGTATTAACACTATTTTTGGTATTGACAATACTCTGTGGACCGAGTGGAAGATCGTACTCAGGGACAAGGAAATGGAAATACAGACCGAGTCCAGATCCACATGGCTTTCTCTTGATGACATACTGATTGTGGACAGGCCGCTGCCCCATGCCATACTTCATAAGATACAGAACTCCAGCAGGCGGAGTTCAGTGATGGTTATTGACTACAAAAAAGAAGCGACCATCGGCATAGGAGAAATTGTATCATCCATGATAATTGCCGGTAAAAAGTCAGATGTTTCCAACCTGAAATATATGCTGATGAGTCTTCTGGGATTTCGGGCAGACCCGCTTATCGGTACAATGAAACCGGAAGATATACGCCTTTTATGCCTTTTATCATCAGGATTGAATTCCCTTGATATGCTGTTACCTATTTTTGAAGGAGATGAAGAGCTTATCAACAGGACTTTTGCAGCCCTGAAGGGAAAAAACCTGGTAGACAAATATGCCACCCTGACACCTTGGAATTGAACTGGTGGACAGGGTTAAGAGGAGTTGAGAAAAAAGAGCTGGGTTCAAATCTCCAGGAAGAGTTTGATAACCTTGCTAATGTATGGAATTGTCTTGATTGCACTATGCCGGCATCTGATGACGAGACAAACAGGGTCATATGGAAGTGTGGCAATTCAAAGTTATGCGGAAATGTGGCTACCAGTGACCTTAAAAAGTTCGTTTGCCCAAGATCCATTGAAGCAGTTGACGTAATAATTCCTGAGAACACCTGTTTTATGGATTTAGTCCTGAGCACTATTAACGATGCTACAATTGTGATGAAATCCCGCGATTACTCCATCATACTTGCAATCTACGGGTGCCTGAATAAGAAAGAGGATACTCAGATGCGTATTATGTTCTGTTTTTACCTTGGTTTCACAGATGAAAAGGACATACTGGAGTTTCTCCAGATACCTGTTTCATTCTATGATAAACATTGCCAGATTCTTGTACAAAAAAGGTTGCTAGACTGGAAAAGCAGGGAACTGACAAATGAAGGGCTCAATCTTGTTCACAGGAAGCTCATAGGTGATATTTCCATTTTATTTGACTGGACATGCTTTGAGTATAAGTCTGAGAATTTCAGGAAGATAGAGAAACAGAAAAAGGAATGTGCTAAGAAGAAGATTCTTGATATTCTTCACAATAAGCATATGAAGAAAGCTGGCCCTCAGACTGGACAGTAATAAATTACGCTTATCGTATAACATTCTGACAGCTTTTTTATTTTACCGGAACCTGACTTTTAGCTTAAGAATTTCTTCCTGTAATGGATACTCAGGACTATTCCTGCTATTCCAACCACTCAAAGAATATGAGATGACTGAGGATACTGACATCGGATATGAGATTCTGGAGATTACTGTGGAAATGGTATCCTACCAATATCAGTGTCGGATAGTATATTGAAAGGGCCAGCAGGTCGTAGAACAAAAACCTGCACCATGAAACGTTTGCAGAGCCTGCAACTATGGGGCCAAAGAAACGAAGTCCTGCGATCAAGCGGAATGTAAAGATGGTTTTGGCACCATGGTTTTGCATGAGGTTCTCATACCGGGCAATCTTCTTTTTGCCAGTGCTGTGATCAAGATGTGAAAGCAGTTTGTTGCTATGCCTGCTGAGCCAGTACAAGAAAATGTCTCCCGAAGCACCGGACATAAGGCTGACAGCAATAACGAGCCAGAGATTGCCGTAACCCAGGCTGACTATGTAGCCTACGGTCAGAAGAAGCACTTCTTCGGGCAGCGGAATAAAATGTCCTAAAATGGCAAGTGTAAGGAATATCCCGAGATAGGGCAGATGCTCCAGATAAGGTAACAAGAACTCCCAGTTGCTCACTTTTGATTAATGAGCAGTAGAATATTTAAAAATATTTACATGAAAGAGATGTTAAAAATAGGTGGAGCAGGGATTGTGGAGAGTTTTTTTGCAATCCCTGCTTTCTGGTTTTGGGGTGTTGGACTTCTTAATCAGAAGCTTTTATCCAATGTAGTAAGTAACCTGTACTGACATTGAGACTGTGGATTCTCCCGGTGAGATTGGTGTTGAAGGTGCTCCTTCATCCATTGCTTCTTCCACGGCAGCTGCATAGTAGACCCTGGTGTCACTGCTGTCGCTGACGGATGCTGTCTGCACGCCTGTGATCTTCAGGTTAAGGCTGTCAGCAAGTGAGTCTGCCTTTGTCTTTGCGTTGGCCACTGCTTCGTCCATGAGGTCTTCACGGAGTTGCTCCTGCATGTCGTCAGATACTGAGAAGGAGACACTTCCGATCTGGTTTGCTCCTGCTGCAGTGGATTTGTCCACAATATCACTGAGGTAGTCAAGGTTTGTGGTTGAGACGGTTACGCTGTTTGATGCGGAGTAACCAGTGATGCTCATTTCCCCGTCATAGTTGTAGACAGGGTACACAGACACGTAAGATGTCTGTATTTCCCTGTCTTCCAGGCCAATGGCTTTGAGCTCTGACATGACAGCAGTCATTATGGCGGCATTCTCGTCTGATGCTTCCTTTGCTGTCTCAGCCTGTATAACCACTCCGATGTTTATGCTTGCTGTGTCAGGTACTACTTTCTGCTCGGCATACCCGCTCATGGTAATTGTGTCTGCTGTGCCCTGTTCGGCCCCACTCTGCGTGATGGCGTATATCGTTAACGACATCACCACCAATACAATTGATAGCGCAATTATTGCTAAGTAAGATTTATCGTTTTTAGTTTCAGGTGACATATCATATCCTCCTCATAGAGTGCTTTAACCGGTAATTCTGTACGGTTACTGCATATTATAGAAGGTGCTGCACATATTAAAGAATTGGCTAAACTTCGAGTTGAGTTGAAGTTATGGGTGTGAGAGTTGTGAGTGATGATGTTGGCTATGAACCTTATTCCGAAAGATAATGCGATGTATAAAAAAGAAATGCACATTGATTTTTAGATTGATTTCAGACAGAAATTGTGTTAATTAAACCATACTTCGAACGTTTGATATATTATGAAATTTACTATACATTTTTATATAAAACAGGTGAGGTCATAATTTAATTTGCTCAATTATGGATAGTTTTGTGATGTATGAGTTAACATATTCAGATTGTAAAAATATCAATCAAGATGATTTTGTAAATTTCTGCAAATATAACCTTGTTAATATCAAAAAATATGATTTAGACTATTTTGATGAAATAGATTTACTTGCACCTATTTCTTTATCGCCCGACAAAACTAAAAAATATTATTCATATTGGCAATTATATTTGATAGATTCTATTAATGACTTTAGAACAAAACATTGTGAGATTTGTTTTTCCAAGAAAAATAATACATATTACTTAAATTCTAATTTTAAGATTTCTGAACCATTAACTCAATCTAAGAAATTAGATATTTCCAGTTTTTTTAAAGTTGAGCTTTACTACAATTGTTTATGTGACTTTATTCAATTTTACCATATGGCTTTTGAGGATGTTTTTCATGGAAAGCCTGTAGGATATGTTTTAGAAGACAGTGAATCTGAGTATCTTGATAAGAAGCTTGAAACAATTTCAAAAGAATTGATAGATTTCTATGATTTTAACAAAGAGGATCTCTATGAATTCTTAAGGGAATTATGTAGGCAATATTTTGTTTATGACAAAAAAAGCAAAAACAAACTTTTGGATTTGATTAAGTCTGATATACATCTATGTATGAAACTTATTTTTTATTTTTCAGGCGATTCTTTGGACAAAATTACATCTGAAGTTGATGCTAATGGTCTACTGACTAACAAGTTTAGACCTTATACCCTCGAACAAAATAGTACTTTAAACGTAATATTTCCAGATGAGAGAGAAATTATTGAAAATAAAGCGATGTTACGTATTAGTCTTCATTTAAAGCATTACAACCAGCATCTACATACAAAATATAAATGTTTAGATTCAGACGTTCATGATTTTATTAAATTTTTAGAGGACAATTCATTAGATTCATTTTTAATATTTGTTTTTGATGTGAATAGAGATTATTTCGAATATAATTATTGCTCTAATAAGAGTCTTGTATCCAGTATCCGAAATTTAAGTGTTTTCTTAGAGGAGTTCACAGGATGCATTGGTATAAACTCAATTGTTAGTGATCAATATCCTCCTAATAAAAATAGTTTAAAATTTTTGTTCAACCCATTATGTAAATCAGAATCATGGTGGAATATGGGTTATTTCCCCATTGAGAAAATAGATTGTCATAACTTCCATGATAAAATGGATGCTGTCATTCAAAATATAGAAAATACAGCTAATTCAAAGAATTATAATTTAGACAATGAAGAAAAATTTGTACTTATTAATTTGAGAAAGGCTAATATTATTAGAAATTATTTTGCACATAATTCTGCCCTTATTCCAGAATTTAGAAAAATTTACCCTATGCTATTTCAGAGCTTGTTTAACTCTGTGATTATAATCTGGATCATAGGTAAAGAAAAACTAAACACAAAGTTAAAAGACAAATAATTTTAAAAAAAGTTGAGTGCGCCGACCGGGATTCGAACCCGGGTTTAAGGCTTGGAAGGCCTCAGTCATAGCCACTAAACCACCAGCGCACGGTGAACAACCAATACAGTCTTTTTTCAGATATAACGTTTTCGCCTGATAATGAATACTCCGGGGAGGCGTATATAAATCGGGACGACATTCACAATATAAGATGGAACAGGAAGAACCAGACATAGCGATCCGCACAGAGAGCATCAACAAAAGATTCGAGCAGGTCACCGCTGTAAAGGACATCAGCATAACAGTTAAGAAAGGTGAGCTTTTCGGCCTGCTGGGACCCAACGGGGCAGGCAAGCCCACACTAATAGGCATGCTCGCCACAATGCTTCGGCCAACAGGCGGAAACGCAGAGGTCTGGGGATACGACATACGTTCACAATCCACAAAGGTGCGCATGTCCATCGGCGTAGTATTCCAGGGCACAACCCTTGACCAGAAACTCACAGGTCGTGAGAACCTCGACATTCATGGCAGGCTCTACGGCCTCGGAAGAAAAGAACGCCATGAGCGCATCGAGGAAGTACTCAAACTCGTGGAACTCACAGACTGGGCAGACGAGGTCGTGCAGAAATACTCAGGCGGAATGATGCGCAGGCTCGAAATTGCAAGGGGACTCATGCACCACCCAAACGTACTCTTCCTTGACGAACCCACCCTGGGACTTGACCCCCAGACAAGAAACCACATCTGGGAATACATAAAAAAGCTCAACCAGGAAAAAAACATCACCATGATCCTCACCACCCACTACATGGAAGAAGCCGACATGCTCTGCAACCGCATAGCCATTATCGACCACGGCGAGATAATCGCCCGCGGCACCCCCGCAGAACTCAAAGCCGGGCTCGGTGGTGACATCATAACCCTGAACTTCACAAGCGAGGACGAAGCCCGGAAAATGCTGGAACACTACAAACAGAACATCAGCACAAAAGAGATCACAAGCACCGGCACATCCATCCGCATAACAGCCACCGACGGTGAAAGGACAATACCCGAACTCATGAAGATCAGCACCGACCTTAACCTTCACATCGAATCCGTCAGCCTGAGAAAACCAACTCTTGATGACGTATTCCTTCACCACACAGGCAAGAACATAAGATACTCTGGCCCCGACGACCGTAAAAGAAGACGCGGTATCCGGCGCATGGGCCGCAATGCCAGAAAGTGAACTACCACCCTATAAATAGGGTGGCTTCCTGTTTCATTATCGAGTCCAACGACTCAATTCCACGGGCTTTAACTGTAGTTCCTACAGCACGATTGAGAATATTGATAGCGGCATTATGGTCACGGTCAAGAACTAATCCACAGTGAGGACAGTTGTGTGTCCTTACCGCTAATGATTTTTCTACCTTTTGACCACAGTTGCTACATAGTTGAGATGTATTACATGGGTTTACCAATTCTACAAACTTACCAGCTTCTTCCGCTTTGTAATTTGTAATCTGAATTAGATTACTCCATGATGCATCATGTATTGATTTTGATAGTCTTGAGTTTTTTACCATATTCTTTACATTCAGGTCTTCAAAAGCTATGAAATCATAGGCATTAACGAGTTCTCTACTTAGTTTATGGTTAAAATTATTCCTCTGGTTGCGTATTTTACGATGTAATCTATTTACTTTATCGCATTGCTTTTTCCAGTTATTAGAGAACTTCTTTTTACGACTTAGGTTACGTTGCTGTCTTTTTAATTCGCCTTCTGTGTTGCGATAATATTTCGGAGAATCTATTTGAATACCATCACTCAAAGTTACCAGAGAATTGAGTCCTACGTCAATTCCTACAAATGTAACAGGTTCAACAGGTGTTACATTAGTCTTAATGACTACAGAGAATGTAGCATGCCATTGTTTCCCATCTTTGCGAATAGTACAAGTCTTGATTTTACCTTCAATCTCTCGATGCTGAACAATCTTGATTTCCCCAATCTTTGATAACTTCAACTTCTTTCCAGAGATACTGAAACCAGATTGAGGATAAGTAAAACTGTTATATCGTTTCTTACCCTTGAACCGAGGATAACCTGCTTTCGCTTCTCCGTTCTTACATCGTCTGAAAAAAGCATCAAAAGATTTTCCTAATCTCCTGATTACATCCTGCTTTACCTGAGAATGTACGTCTGTATCAAATTCAAGATACTGAACTTGATACAACTGTTCCATAGTAGATAATCCTTTATTGCATCTATCATAGGCATTTCTACGGTCTGCAAGAAATTCGTTATAGATATGTCTACAAACACCAAGTGTCCTATTTAGTGTCACTTCCTGTTGTTTTGTAGGATATAATCTAAACTTATATGATTTCTGCATTAAATGCCTATAGGTTCGCAATCTTTAAATATTTTCGTACCTATAGAAAAACATGTCATATTCAAGTTCTGCTGTGTATGAAATTAATTATCACATTGTATGGTGTACTAAATATCGAAACCAAGTTATGAACGATGAGCTAAAGGAATTCCTTGATGACCAAATAAGAACAATTGCTGATTCTAAGGAATGGGAAATTCTTGAACTTGAAGTCATGCCTGAACATATCCATCTTTTCATATCTACACCACCATTCATAGCACCTACTGATATTGTTAAGATTATGAAAGGTGTCACTGCAAAGAGAGCATTCCAGAAATTCCCTGAATTACGAAAAAAGGAATTTTGGGGTAATCATATTTGGTCGCCAAGCTATTATGTTGGAACACATGGACAAGTATCTGCTGAAACGATTAAGAAATACATTGAAGGTAGTTCCAATAGGGGACGTAATTCATCCACCGTTTGAAAACGGTGGTCTTCTTACTCCAACGTTATAAAATCCAAAACCAAAAAACAAAATTCACAGGGAATACTGTTCCCTAAGCTCTTTTATCCTGTCACGCAGTTCCGCTGCCCTTTCAAATTCAAGGTTCTTGGCAGCCAGATGCATATCAGCCTCGAGGTCAATAATGATATCAGCGATCTCACGTGTAGAAGCATCCTCTGCAATAGCCATTACACCCGTAGCAGCATGATACTTCTCACCCTCAACAAGTTCCTTCTGCAAAGCCTTCCGGATAGTCGTTGGAGTGATTCCATGTTTCTCGTTGAACACCATCTGGAGCTTGCGACGCCTCTCAGTCTCACCAATAGCACGCTCCATTGAGCCTGTCATATTATCCGCATACAATATGACACGTCCCTCCGAGTTTCTCGAAGCACGCCCGATAGTCTGGATAAGCGACCTGTCAGAACGCAGGAAACCCTCCTTATCCGCATCCAGTATCGCAACAAAAGCAACCTCAGGAATATCAAGACCCTCCCTCAGCAGGTTGATACCCACAAGCACATCGAAATCCCCTTTCCTCAAATCCCTGACAATCTGTGCCCTTTCAAGAGTGTCAATATCCGAGTGCATATACCTCACCCTGATGCCAAGCTCCAGCAAATAATCTGTGAGGTCTTCTGCCATCCTTTTAGTCAGGGTTGTAACGAGAGTCCTGAAACCTTCTGCAGTCACCTTGCGTATCTCACCTATAAGGTCATCCACCTGGTTCTCCACAGGCCGGATCTGAACCGCCGGATCAACAAGACCTGTGGGACGGATAATCTGCTCCACCACAGCCTTGCTTTTCTCAAGCTCATACTCCGCAGGTGTCGCAGACACGTAAATAACATCATTAAGCCTTCTCTCAAACTCATCATACCGCAGCGGCCTGTTATCCAGCGCCGAAGGCAGCCTGAAACCATATTCCACGAGTGACTGCTTCCTTGCCCTGTCACCATTGTGCATTCCACGAATCTGCGGGATGGTCACGTGTGATTCATCAATAACAACAAGGTAATCCTCCGGGAAGAAATCAAGCAGGGAAGATGGAGGCTCGCCGGGACGGCGGCCGTCAAAATGACGGGAGTAATTCTCAATACCACTGCAAAAACCAAGCTCCCTTATCATCTCAATATCAAACTTCACACGCTGCTCAATTCTCTGAGCCTCAAGAAGCTTATTCTCCGACCTTAGCACAGCCAGACGGTCATGCATTTCAGCCTCAATGGTCTTGAGTGCATTTTCAATATACTCCTCAGGCATCACAAAATGCTTTGCAGGATAAATGCCGATGGACTCGCCCGGAAGTACTTCTTCCAGCGCTTTTCCTGTAACCGGGTCAAAGTAAGCAACCCCGTCAACCCATCACCAAACAGTTCGATACGAATACCATGCTTTTCCTAAAGCCGGGAAAATCTCAATTGTATCTCCCCTCAAACGGAAAGTACCCGAGTGAAATCAATATCATTCCTTTCATACTGTATATTGATGAGCGATTCCAGGAAAGAAGTCCTTTCAATTTCCATTCCCGGAGTTATCATCACCGACATGGCTCTCCACTCATCCGGGGAACCAAGGTTATAGATACATGAAACACTGGCAACCACAATTACGTCCTTGCGTTCAAGCAGGGATTTTGTAGCAGAAAGCCTGAGCTCGTCAATCTCCTCATTGACCGAGGAGTCCTTTTCAATATATGTGTCCGTTGTAGGAATGTAAGCCTCAGGCTGATAGTAATCATAGTAACTGACAAAATACCCACCGCATTGTCGGGGAAAACTCCATTGAACTCAGAGAAAGCTGTGCTGCAAGGGTTTTGTTATGAGCTATAACAAGAGCTTGGCTTCTGTACATTCTGCACAACATTGGCTATTGTGAATGTCTTTCCCGAACCTGTCACACCAAGAAGCGTCTGGTGCTTCCTACCGGACTGCATTCCCTCGGTTAGCTGGGATATTGCCTTGGGCTGGTCACCCCTGGGACTGTATTCTGAGACTAGTTTGAAAGGACGCATCAATATCTGTATTGGACCAAAAGTGTATAAACATATTCACAGCCCCTATGCATACGCATTATACTCCTGACAACAGAAAATAACAGGTTCACACAATCACAGCTCCACCACAATTCACATGAATATAAGGAAGTACAGCACCATAATACGATTGCAAGTATCACAAGTGTTTTTGTGGTACTGCTGTCAGAACCAATTATGATTGGAATCGGCCCCAGCATGATGACGACCGCCTTTGACCTGTGTTTTATTTGTGAATGGCTTATCATCTGCTGTTTCAGAAGGTGTGCCGGAATAAGAATCCGAAGCTGCCCCAATTTCACCCCCATGCTCCTGTGCAGCATTGTGATTTGCAAGAAATATAAGGATAAACCTGCCATAATCATCAGCATTCCGGAGATCACAAGTAATGTGCCAATCATCAGAGCCTCCTCCTTACTACAAGATAGATTACTGCTATGAGAACACCTGCCCAGAGCATTGTTGATGTGATTTCAGAGATGAGCAAATGCAATGGGAATCGGACCTATTAGTATGAGACCTCCAAAAATCACCACCTTCAATGACAGGGCCATCCCTGCAAAAAAACAAAAGTAAAACCCATTATCATACAAAGAGTGATACCTGTGACGAAAAGATCCTGTGGTGAACGCATTGTTACACCTATGAGTTAAAATCTATTAAAAACATGTTCGCCAAACAGGTAAAAAAGAACGAAGAACCGGAATCAGTAAAAGAACCTGTGGTTCACAGGCATTTCCGGCATTTCAACAATTTCATCCACTACAGGCTGTGATTCCTGTTCGTCACCAATGTAGCGGTATTCACGCCGTGTCCCGTTACCCCTGCGCTCAAGAAGATTCTTGCGGAACATGCGGGACAGGTATGTGGACACTGTACTCTGTTTTATTTCCGCCGTAAACTCTTTCGTAGTGCTTCTTGCACATCCTGTGAAGAGAACCAGACACGAGGATATGCCCATACCTGAGGAACAACTCAAGCCTTTCATTAATAGTTAAAGATGTATCATTCAGCCTGTCCTGCAATGCAGTTGTCCTGCGGCGTGCAGGCTTGCAGGAATTGAGCCAGCCGGCTGAACATGGAATTAGTGTTTACAGGTGGGTGGACCGTAGATGGCATTGTTCTTGCCGGTTGCTCAAATCCATATGGCTGCAGCCTCACAGGAGGCAGATTGGACTGCACATATTGCGGTAAGTTGTAATTGTAGTCAGGATAGTTATTCTGCATCACAGGTTGAGGAACATATACCTGTGATGGTTGTGGCATGGGCATCTGCTACATTACCGGCTGTTGCTGTGGCTGGTATTGCGGCTGTGCCTGGGGAACAGCTTGCTGATACTGCTGCAGAGGAACAGACTGTGCCTGTTGTTGCTGTACAGGCTGGTACTGTTGCTGCGGAGCGGTCTGCTGAACCTGTTGATTAATAGAAGGAGCCTGTTGCTGAACAAATTGTTGTGGTGGTTGGTATGCATTCTGCTCAGCCACTTGCACCTTAGAATTAGGATGAAAGAGATGAAGGTTCGGTATTAATTTCAGTCTCGTCTATAACTGTGTCAAGGAATGCCAGCAGGCGTCTTTTCCAGTGCCTTCCGGCAACCGACGTTTGCGCTCTCAGTGCCATCGTCATCGATGATCTCAAGCCGAACCTTCATCTTTTTTGCCTCTTGCGGATCCATTCATCCCTCAGATATTGATGGATTCACAAACCATTTATCCCCTCAGACAATGAAAGTTGCTCTTTTTTAATCTTTGATCCGTGATTGTGTGAACACATCAGGAACACACTGTCACTGTGTGCTTCACAATTACTTACATGGGTTTAATATTATATAAATATTTCCTCTATTAATCAGTGCGCAAATGTATGTTTCTAAATCAGAGCTGTTTTTTTAGAGCTTTTTTTTAGAAACAAAGCAATAAATACAGAGCACTATTACTTGTATTACATACCTGCAATACAAGAATTGGGATAATGATTAATAAATATTTCGTTTTTTGTCGAATTTTAGAAAAACTTAACGCTGTATATGATGCAATACAGATATTAAGTCTTTAATTAAATAAAGACTTAAAAACAGCTATTTTGTGTAATAGACATATGACAAAGAGATATTTAATGTTTTTCAGTTAATTGTTCAATTCTTAAAAAACAGCAAAATATTAAGAATTATCAGCAAAAGCTTTAAAAACCGCATACTGTAACCGGAACACTATGCACCTTTGCAGTGGGGTTTATATCCCATGATACCCATACTAAGTCCCTATGTCAAATAGTAGTGCCGAATCTCCGGTTGACACGAATAACTCAAAGATCAAGACAGACATTGATGCTGATCTTGAAGAAAAAGACGTTGAGACACTTCTCCACGAGATTGGTTGCTTAAAGTCAATAATGAGAACATGCGAGCCAAGCTCTTGAAGCAAGCATGCTGGCAAATAATTACCTTGAAGAAACTAATAAGCTCAAGAGACAGATAGAGCAGCTTACAACTCCCCCATTATTCATCGCCACGGTCATGGAAGTCGATAATGTGGCAACACGGCAACAACCAGGAGGTTGTTACAAAAAATCCCTACCAACATCCATGTTGAGGCAGGAATGAGAGTTTCAGTGAGTCGCCGCATTCTCTATAATATCTATCATATCCAGAGCCGCTGATGTGCGCGCAGATCATGGAGCTCATCAACTCCCGGAGTTGACTATGATATGATAGGCGGCCTTGATGATGTGCTCAAGGAAGTAATTGAGTCTGGGAACTGCCACTGCTTGAACCTGAGCTTTTTAGAAGATAGGCATTGAACTCCCAACAGGCGTACTTATGTACGGTGCCCGGGAACAGGAAAACACTTATAGCAAAGGCGGTTGCCTCAAGGGCAAATGCCACATCTTCGATAAGAATGTCCGGGTCCGACCTTGTACAAAAATTTGTAGGTGAGGGAGCACGCCTTGTAAAAGGATGTGTTCCAGATGGCCCGCGACAAGTCACCATCCATCCTTTTCATTGATGAGATCGACGCCGTGGGTGGCATGCGTACACACGACGGTACCACAGGTTCTGCTGAAGTTAACCGTACCATGCTCCAGCTTCTTGCTGAGATGGACGGTTTTGACGCAACAAAGAATGTGAAGGTTATTGCAGCAACCAACAGGATTGACCTGCTGGACCCTGCCCTGCTTCGTCCGGGACGCTTCGACCGTGTTATTGAGGTACCACTCCCCGATGAAACCGGACGTCTGGAGATTTTCAAGATCCACACCCGCAAGATGAACATTGCAGATGACGTAGACTTTGGGAAGCTCGCCAGCATGACCGATGGTCTCAGCGGTGCAGACATTAAGGTAATCGCAAAAGAAGCCGGAATGTTTGTCCTGAGAAGACGCGGCGAGAGTATCACCATGAAAGACCTCATGGATGCATAACATTGCTGGTCGTATCAGAAGAGGAAGAAAATACAAAACCACATAATATGTTTGTGTAAACCACAAACATAAAACCCTTTTTTCATCCCAAACGAAAGCTATATACTGTTTATTACGACCACTCGTATCAAGAGAGTCAAGAGCGGTCATGGCTCTAATAAAACCAGTATCATAAGCATGTACATCGTCAACATCGCGAGTCATTTCTGTCACTAGTTATATATACGACGTTTAGGAGTATAAACTTTTGTTTTATGCTCCCCATCGGAGCACCATTCCTTGTTTTTCAAAAAATGATTTAGAAGAGGCACTTCTTTTTCCTCATTACATTACTGATTTTGATTAAAACAGTTGTAAATAATCAAACAGACACTATAATAAAATTAAATAAAAATAGTAAAGCAGCCCGTATTTCAGGGCTGCAACTTTTCCAACCTGTTTCCAAACCCAACGGACTAAATCAGTGCATCATTTGAAATGTCAGAATACAACTCTTCCTGTGAGAAAGATTCTTCCATATCGTCAGCACTTTCATCATAAACAACCGCACTGCTGCCAGTATCAAGTTTGAACCTGGATACAACCATCTGCATGCTGGAAGCAACATCGGCGAGTTTCTGGGAAGAACGGGAGAGTTCCTGCATGGAAGCCGTCTGTTCCTGCACTGAAGCAGAAGCCTGCTGGGCACCGGCTGCAGACTGCTCTGAAATGGCAGACACTTCATCTACTGAAGAATTAACCTCCTCAATAGAAGCGGATTGCTCTTCAGTTGCAGCAGCAATATCCTGTACCATTTTAACAATAGTATTTCCTGCCTCCACAACTTCACCAATTGCCTGTACAGACCTGTCAAGGGATTCTGCTCCCTTGCTGACCTCTTCAGAACCTCTCTGCATGGAACTAACTGCATCCCTTGTGCCACCCTGCATCTGGAGAATAAGCTCTGATATCTGTTTTGCAGCATTGCCTGAATCCTCAGCAAGCTTGCGGACCTCATCAGCCACAACTGCAAATCCACGGCCGTGCTCTCCTGCCCTTGCAGCCTCAATAGCTGCATTCAAGGCAAGCAGGTTAGTCTGGTCTGCAATAATGGTGATAAGATTTACAATTTCCCCAATCTTGTTTGACTTTGCATCAAGATCATTAATCACTGTAGAGGAATCACCCACCGCAGACTTAATACTCTCCATCATATACATCAGATCTTTTGACATGTCTCCAAGACCCTGTATAAGAGCATTGGATTCAACCGCATTATGGGCAGCCTTCTCTGAATTTGTAGCTACATCCTGGACAATGAGACTCATATCCTCCATTGCCCTGGATACTTCCTCGGCCTTATTTGCCTGAAGCTGGGTTCCTTTTGAAATCTCATCCACAGTATCCATAACCTGAGCTGCACTTGATGAAATATACTCAGTAGAAGCTGACATTTCCTGTGCAGTAGATGCAATTGATTCTGCATTCTCAGTTACCAGAGTAACAATGCCATTCAAAGAACTCCTGCAGTTTTCAACACCCCTTGTAAGCTCCCTGAAATCACCGACTCCGTGAACTCTTACTTTTCTTGTCAGATCATTGGAAGAAATGGACTCAAGAACCTCACAGGAATCTTCAATGATACCATGCAAAGTGTCACCAAAGCCATCCAGTGTATCACCCAGCACCTTGAAATCACCCTTTGCATCCATGTTTACCCTTGTGCCAAGGTCACCTTCTGCATAAGCGGTAATAACTCTTGCTGCTTCATTCAACGGATCTACGACTGCATCAAGAGTATCATTGATACCATTGACCATATCCTTGAAACTGTACTGGAATTTGTCAGAATCACCAATGAACATCAAGCTGACCGGCTTTGGCTGCCTCCATCAGCATTAAAATTTCATTGTTAAGAGCAAGCAAATTAGACTTAACATCATCAATGGAGTTAGTAATAAGCGCTTTTTTACCAGGAAGACGATCCATATCTATAGAAAGATCACCATTGGCATAGCGGCTTACAACATCAACGATTTTCATTTTTACTTCAATATGAGATTCAACAAGTTTATTGATCTCATCAGCCATGGTTGCATAGGCACTCGAAAACTTTCTACCGGCATCACTTCATCGATCATACCGAGTTCATGCTGGCGGTACATCTCCTTCTGGGATTCAAGAAGACCATTAAGAGTATCAATACACTGGTTTAAGTTATCCTTGATCTCATTGAAATCCCCGCGGTATTCATCGGTGATCTTATCAGGAATATAACCATGGGCAATACTGTCAACATATTCAGCAGCTACATTAAGTGGGCCAACTACAGCATCAAGAGTATCATTGATACCATTAACCATGTCTTTGAAACTATACTGGAACTTGCCAGAATCACCACGAATATCAAGCTGACCGGCTGTTGCAGCTTCCACAAGCATCAGGATCTCATTGTTAAGAGCAAGCAAATTAGCCTTAACATCATCAATAGAGTTTGTAATTAGTGCTTTTTTACCAGGGAGACGATCCATATCAACAGAAAGGTCACCATTGGCATAGCGGCTAACAACGTCAACGATTTTCATTTTTACTTCAATATGAGATTGAACAAGTTTGTTGATCTCATCGGCCATGGTTGCATAAGCTCCCTCAAATCTGTCCACTGGCATCACTTCATCGATCATACCGAGTTCATGCTGGCGATACATCTCTTTCTGGGATTCGAGAAGCACCATTAAGGGTATCAATACACTGGTTTAAGTTATCCTTTATCTCATTGAAATTCCATGATATTCATCGGTGATCTTATCAGGAATATAACCATGGGCAATACTGTCAACGTATTCAGCAGCAACATTAAGGGCCAACTACAGCATCAAGAGTATCATTGATACCATTAACCATATCTTTGAAACTGTACTGGAATTTGTCAGAATCACCACGAACATCAAGCTGACCGGCTTTGGCAGCTTCCACAAGCATCAGAATCTCATTATTAAGAGACAGTAAATTGGACTTTACATCGTCAATGGAATTCGTGATGAGCGCTTTTTACCAGGAAGACGATCCATATCAACTGAAAGATCACCATTGGCATAGCGGCTTACAACATCAACGATTTTCATTTTTACTTCAATATGAGACTGCACGTTTTGTTGACCTCATCGGCCATGGTTGCATAGGCACCCGAAAACTTTCCACAGGCATCACTTCATCGATCATACCGAGTTCATGCTGGCGGTACATTTTCTTCTGGGATTCAAGAAGACCATTAAGGGTAACAATACACTGATTAAGATTATTCTTGATCTCATTGAAATCACCATTATAATCCTCTACTATCTGAGGAGGAATATCACCATGAGCAATGCGATCAACATATTCGGCAGCAACGTTAAGTGGACCGATGACAGCATCAAGAGTACCATTTACACCATCAATAATTGCACGGTAATCTCCGAAATGTTTAGATGCATCGGCACGGACATCAAGTTTATCATCAACGGCTGCCACTGATAGCATATTAGCGTCAGATACCAGTGCATTGATAGCGTCAATGCAACCGTTCAGGTTATTCTTGATTTCATTGAAATCCCCATAATAAGTATCATTAATATGTGGAGGGACATCACCGTGTGCAATGCGGTCAACATACTCTGCAGCCACATTCAGAGGACCGATGACAGCATCAAGAGTACCATTTACACCATCAATAATTGCACGATAATCACCGTTGTGCCTTGAAGCATCGGCACGGACATCAAGTTTTCCTTCAACAGCTGCCGCTGAAAGCATATAGCATCTGCAACCATTGCATTAATAGAATCAATACACTGGTTCATGTTGATCTTGATCTCATTGAAATCACCATGATACTCATCAGTAATATGAGGAGGAATATCGCCTTTCGAGATACGATCAACATACTCTGCAGCTACATTTAACGGACCGATGACAGCATCAAGCACCTGGTTAAAGCCCCGGGGAATAGCTTCAAAATCAATTCCTACCTCGGTGTTTGCTCTCCTGTCAAGCTGGCCTTTCATAGTTGCATCTGAGATGTCTTTAAAATCCGTAACTATTTTATCAATTCCACCCGAAATTGATCTTCCCAGAAGGAAGGCAGCAATAGCACCCAGAATAATAAATATGATAACTGCTGCAATCAGGCTGTTTCTGATAGCCATCAAAGGACCTTCGAATTCTTCCGAATAACTGCTTGAAACTATATACCAGTCATTTGGCTCATAATAAGTGAAACTGGCCAGTTTCTCACGGCCTTCCCATTCGTAAGCTATCGTACCTTCTTTATTGGCTATGATATTCTTTGTAAAATCATAGTCATAAACATTCTCACCTTCAATACTGGGGTGAATTATAAGGTTTCTTCAGAATCCATTACATAAATGTACCCGGTCTCACCCACAACAATTCCACTCATGTGATTTTTTATAGAATCAATAAATGGTTCCTCCAGGACACCAACATAAAGAATACCTATAATGTTTCCAGAATTATCTTTGATTGGCTCGTAAGCAGTCAGATACCAGGCATTGACTACCCATGCTTTTCCATAAAATGTTTCACCTTTATTGACAACTGAATCATAAACTGGTTGCGATACTGTAGTACCGATTGCCCTGTCCCTCGCCATTGATAACATTCGTTGAAATTCTGACAGCTTCCCCCTGACCTGGAATATAGTAGCAGTTCCACCTACCATTCCCTTAATGTCATCAACAATCTCAAATTACCGTTAACAACATAGTTATCCCCCATTACCATTTGTCCATTAACAATCTTTGCTTCCACCTTTTGAATTAAAAACAGCCCTTGCAACACCCAGATCACTGCTTACTTTGTCCTGTGCTAGAGAAAAAGTTGAATCAATGTAATCTTTTTCGAAGATGACCTGATCTTCTAAATTTTCTTCTAATTGGTATCTTGTACCTGCCGCTGTTTGCTCATAAGCATAAAAACCAACAATCATAACAGGTAATATTGTAAGCAGCAACGCAACTGCAAAAATTTTTTGGCTTATTGTTATCTTGCTAAAATCCATTTTAAACGCATCCCTATATAACGTATTTAACTAAAAACCACCAGGAAACTGTAATGCCTGCAAAAATTTATTCATAAAATGTAAAGCTCTAGTGCAACTTCATTATACGTGTTTCAACAGAATTTATTAGTTGTATCAAAAAGTGAAGTTCGCAAAACTTATAAATTAAATTCACCTCTTTTATGAATAAAACTTACTGTGCAAGCATGCACACATAATTAAAATAAAGCTTATAGTATATATTGTTTTTTATTTCCAGTTCTGGATAAATATATATCAACAATACAATTAGAACCAGATTTAAAGTTCACAAAAAACACATCCAATATAGAATTGTTACACAATACAAGAATTACAAACTGACAAGATGTATTCCTCAGGATAACACGAAACATATTAAAAGTATTATTTTCTATTACAACCTGTGATTATCATGCCATCAGAATGTTCAACAGAAAACACATCCAGAGAAATTCCAGGTTTTGAAGATGCTGCTAACTTCCACGGACACGTATGCCCTGGTTTAACCATTGGATATATAGCCGCAAAAGCAGGAATTGAGAAACTTGAAAGTGAGAGAGATATTGACGAAGAACTTGTGACAATTGTTGAAAACGATGCCTGTGGCGTTGATGCAGTACAGGTTCTAACAGGGTGCACCATTGGAAAAGGTAACCTAATATACAAAGACCATGCCAAACAGGTGTTCACATTCATTTGCAGAGACAGTGGAAAAGCAGTGAGAGTTGCCCTTAAGGCGAGTTTCAATATAGATGCAATCGACCCGGAAGTCAGCAAGCTGCGTCCAAAAGTTATGGGCGGAACTGCAACAGAAGAAGAAACTAAAGAATTCAGGAGAAGGATGGACGGCATATCCGAAACCATGAGAAAAACTCCTGTTGAAGAAATGTTTGAAATAAAATTCGTTGATGCAAAAATACCAGGCAAGGCAAGGATATTCAATTCAGTTAAATGTTCAAAATGCGGGGAAATGATGGCAGAATCAAGGGCAAGAGTACAGGACGGAGAATACGTTTGTATTCCATGCCATGAAGAATACACAAGAGGATGGTAAGAATTTAAGTCAGGATATAATTCCTGTTTTAAAAAACTGTATTCTTTATTTTTTAGCTCAGAAGCAGGGAAAGAACCCTGCCTCTTTGCATTTAAGGAAGGAAATGGAAAACTAATTTCCAGTTTACTTTACATTTACAGCTACAAGGGAAAGACCAAGCTCAGATTCGAGTTTCTGTATCTGTTCAAGATCATCCTTTGTTAACTCAGCATTGCTGATATTTATCCCGGAAAATGCAAGTAAAGTAACATTCATTTTTTCTTCGACTTCATTGATGGCTTTTATCTGCTCATCCTTGAGTGCGGAAAATCCCCATAACATATTTTTTAGTCTCCTTTATTTTGACCATTTGCAGTCATATCAGTAAAAAAGCTAATATTATTTAGCTTTTCTGAAAATGATCTTACAAATATATTTAATCAAAATATGTTTTCCTTCCTTGTGAAAGTAATCCCTTGAATAGGCATCTATTTTTAACGATTACATAAAACAAACCTCAAAGTATAATCAAACTAGTTTTGACATACATAACAGGTAGTGTTACTAAATCATAATCTTTTAATACTTAATTGATATTATGTACAGCATCTTAAGAGGAGAGGAGACTAAAAATGATAAAATTCAGACCAAATGCAAAAATTGGTTTCATTTTACTATTGATCATTTCAATACTTGTTTCAGGATGCGCTGATACATCACAGAGCATCCAGACACAGGAAGACACGGCGACAATTACAGTAACAGACGCCCTTGGGAGAAATGTGGAAATCCCGGAATCCCCTGAGCACGTAATTTGCTCAGGTGCAGGGGCACTCAGGCTTCTGACCTATCTTGAGGGAGAAGACAAAATAATTGCAGTTGACAGCATTGAACCAAGAGATAATCCTTATGATGCAAGACCATACGCACTTGCAAATCCCCAATTTGCCACAGACTACACTGTTTTCGGGGAATTCAGAGGAAATGATGACCCTGAAAAGATACTTTCACTCGAGCCACAGCCAGACGTAATATTCAAGACTTACTCAACATCCGGCTACGACCCTGTGGAACTTCAGGAGAAAACAGGAATTCCTGTAGTTGTGCTTAATTACGGCGACATGGCCGGCAACAGGGAAAGCATGTACCAGAGTCTCAGGATAATGGGAGAGTCAATGGGCAAGGAAGATCGTGCAGAGGAAGTCATTGCTTTCTTTGACGAAACAATTGCAGACCTGAACACCAGGACAGCAGACATAACTGAAGATGAAAAAACATCATGTTACGTTGGAGGCATTGCAAGGGCAGGACCACACGGGCTCCAGTCCACAGAACCAACATACCCGCCATTTCTTTTCACAAACGCAAAGAACGTCGCCTACGCTGATATGAATCTCAGTACCGCTGAAGTTGCAAAGGAAAAGATAATCGAATGGGATCCGGAAATTATTTTTGTCGACCTTTCAACCCTGCAGTCCGAGGATGAAAACAGTGCACTTTACCAGTTGCAGAACGACGAATCCTACCAGCAGCTGCAGGCCGTTCAATCAGGAAACGTGTACGGGGTATTGCCATACAACTGGTACACACAGAATTTCGGTTCAGTACTCGCAGATTCATACTACGCCGGAAAGCTGCTCTACCCTGAGAGATTCGAAGATGTTGATGTTGAAAACAAGACAACTGAGATCTACACATTCCTTGTATGTGACGGGGATGAGGAACTTGGAGCAGAAGTCTGCGAACAGATGATTAATGCCTTTGGAACCCCGGCATTCACAAAACTGGATGTCTGAGTTAAAAATGATTAACTAAAACGGTGAAAGGATGAGCGGAACACAGGGTGAAATTGCACGTCGCTACAAAGAGCACACTGGCAGGAAAACAACATACATCCTGTCAGGAATTGTTCTTCTTATAGTAGCGGCACTAATCTCAATCTCAGTAGGACCCGTAGACATACCACTTGCTGATGTTATCAGGACGCTTGCGGGACAGAGCGTTTCCGTACGGCTGGACAGTATCATCTGGAACATTCGCCTCCCCCAGGTGCTTACTGCCATCGTTGCCGGAGCCGGGCTGTCTATTGCAGGTGTGGTCATGCAGTCCATACTTAGAAACCCCCTGGGTTCCCCTTTCACGCTTGGAATCTCTAATGCTGCTGCCTTTGGTGCAGCTTTTTCAGTAATGGTTCTGGGAACAGGATCAACCCACAGCAGTGTAGGTGATGCTGTTGTCATAAGCAACCCTTACATAACCACATGCGTGGCTTTTGTTTTTGCACTGCTGGTAACTGTTATCATCCTGCTCTTTTCACGCTTCAGGGGAGTAACACCCGAAGTTATGATTCTCGTAGGAGTTGCCATAGGCTCCCTTTTCTCTGCCGGGACAATGTTTCTGCAGTATTTTGCCGATGATGTGCAGCTTGCGTCTATGGTATTCTGGACCTTCGGGGATGTTGCAAGAGCAAGCTGGCAGGAGCTGGCGCTGATAACTGCAATTGTCGCTGTTTCAATAATTTACTTTACAATCAACCGATGGAAATACAATGCCATCGACGCAGGAGATGAGACAGCACAAGGACTCGGAGTTAACGTGGAACAGGTACGTGTCAGGGGAATGTTGTGTGCATCCCTTGTCACAGCTATCATTGTTGCTTTTCTGGGAGTTATCGGCTTTGTGGGACTCATCTGCCCCCACATGGCCCGCAGGATAATAGGTGATGACCATCGTTTCCTGATAACAGGGAGCATTATTATAGGTGCCCTGCTCCTGCTCTGCGCAGACACTGCTGCAAGAGTACTGATTGAACCATACCAGTTACCTGTTGCAGTACTTACATCATTTCTGGGTGCACCCACATTTATTTACCTGATACTAGGAGGAAGAAGGATATGATACTTGAAGTGGACGGAGTGGAATTTCAGTATAAGAGCAAGGAAGTACTGAAGGATATTAAATTCCAGCTGAAAAGAAACGAGATACTCTCTATTCTCGGGCCAAACGGAGTTGGCAAAACAACTCTCCTTAAATGCATGAATGCCATCCTCAAACCAAAAAGAGGGACCGTACTAATAGAAGATGAGGATGTCCTGAAACTGGAGCAGATTGAAATCGCAAGACGTCTGGGCTATGTACCCCAGCGCTGCGAGCCTGCGAGACTGACTGCCTTTGATGCTGTGCTGCTTGGAAGAATGCCCCATATGAAATGGAACATCACACCTGAAGATGTCATGATCGTGGAATCAACAATAAAGAAACTTCATCTTGAAGACATGGCACTGCGCTACATTGATGAGCTCAGTGGTGGCGAGCTCCAGAAAGTAGGTATTGCAAGGGCAATTGCCCAGAATCCGAAACTTCTCCTGCTGGATGAACCCACAAGCAGCCTTGACCTGAAAAACCAGCTGGAGATACTGGACACTGTAAAGGAAGTGGTCAGGAAGAAAACGTATCAGCTATCATGACAATGCATGACTTAAACCTTGCATTCCGTTATTCAGACAAATTCCTGTTCCTGAAAAAAGGAACAATATTTGCAGCAGGAAGCATGGATGAGATCACTCCGGAGATAATAAGGGAAGTATATGGAGTGCCCGTTACCATACAGAACTTCCAGGACGTATCCGTAGTAATACCGGTGTGAACACATACCCCTGCAAGATGAACTACATAAGAGGAGAAACTATGGCTGCTAATAATATAGACTGGGGAGACGTCTGGACAGAACAGATTAAAAAACACCTTGAAAGTGGAAACAAAAAAGAATGTGCTTCCATCTGGGAAGAAAAGGAAAATGCAAAACGATTCTGGGAGATGTCCCTCAGGGATAATCAGAAAAGAGCCAGGGAAACAATCAAAACATTGCATATTACACCTGAATCACGCGTACTAGACATTGGAGCAGGTCCAGGGACACTTGCAATTCCGCTTTCCGAGAAGGTAAAGCATGTTACCGCTGTGGAGCCATCAACGGGTATGATCGAGGTTTTCGAAGAAAATATAGCCGAATACAAGCGTGACAATATCTCAATTATAAAAAAAAGATGGGAAGACATTGATGTTGAAAAAGACCTTGAAGGCCCTTATGACGTGATAATAGCATCTTTCTCCCTTGGTATGCCGGATATCCATAAGGCAATTGAGGATATGCTGACTGTTGCTAACGGATACATCTACCTGTACTGGTTTGCAGGTAACACTTCATGGGATGATCATTCCACAGAAATATGGCCGCAACTGCACGGAACTGATTACTGCACAACACCAAAATGCGACGTACTATATAATGTACTCTACCAGATGGGAATTCATCCAAATATGGAAACATTCACCCTTGGAAGAACTGAAGTTTACAATACACTGGACGAAGCAATCGATAATCTTGCAAGCCACTTTTCCCTGAAAAATGATGAGCAGAGAAAAATACTGGAAAAATATCTGGAAAATACTCTCAAAAAAGAGAACGGGAAATGTATCTATGATGCATGCTCCAAACGTGTTAAAATCTGGTGGAACACGCAGGATTTATAATCTGAAAAGTCGGCGCTGTAGAATTACTGCATATCTGAGTGACACAAACGTTGCTCATTTTCATTTCAACGAAACAATTGGCAAACTAAAAACAAAGTAACCATCCGCCGAAGGCGGCACATTCCAATTCTGCTGCAATGAATAAGATACATAAAGTCCAATAATACTAATAATTCTACAGAGGTCCTGCGAAGAAAATATTTCGGAGTATTGCGCATATAATTTGTTTTTGTGGGAAAACGCCGGCTTCGCCGTACCCTTCGGGATCACTCAAGTTATTCATAACCTGAAATAAATCAGCTCGCTAAAATATAATAAGGCAAACATCAGCTACTGTAAAGAAAACTGATGCATTAATTTAATTCTTGAAACGCCTGGGAAAACCAACCTGCGTATCTTAAAGTTTTATTGGCATGATTCCTATTGAGCCGAAAAATCACTCTTTTTTTATTAAACAGAACCCGGAAGGACAGACTGCAATATATTTTCTGTAACATCTTTTACCCTGTCCTTCCTGCCAACCTTTATAGTATAGTCAGCAAATGACCTGTAAAGGGCAGTCCTTTCTTCATAAAGACCCTGGAGACCTTTTTCTTTAAGACCCACAACACCCCTTGTACTGAGGTTGGACAGTCTTGCCACAATAATAAAAAAAGGAACATCGAGATAAACGACCACTGATTTTTCTTTCAGGAAATGCATTGCCTTTTCAGAATAAACTACACTGCCACCTGTTGCAATTATACAGTTCTCATCAAGGTCAAGATCAAGTATGCTTTGCTCTTCTGCCAGAATAAGCGCCCTGTCACCAAGGTCATTGACAATATTCTGCAAGCCTGTCCCGGATTTGTCAATCACAAGTTTATCCGTATCTATGAATTCATAGCCCAGAATACCAGCAAGTTTTTTTCCTGCAGAGCTCTTGCCTGCACCGGGCATACCTATCAGGGTTATTATCATGTATTAGTCTCTATTTTTTGGCATGTTGGATTATTATATGTATAGATATCAGTTTGTAAGGGATTGTATTGGGGCAGGGATTCTTCCACCTCTTGAAATAAACTGCTCTGAACTGAACTTATGAACGGGCATAACAGGGGCACTTCCAAGAAGCCCTCCAAATTCAATCATATCGCCAACTTTTGTGCCGGGAGCCGGAATCAGTCTTACAGCAGTTGTTTTCCTGTTAATCATACCTATTGCCATTTCATCTGCGATTATTGCAGATATTGTGGATGAAGACGTGTCACCGGGTACAGCTATCATATCAAGGCCAACAGAACAAACGCTTGTCATGGCCTCGAGTTTGTCCAGTGAGAGGGAACCTTTCTGTACGGCCCGTATCATGCCCTCGTCCTCGCTTACAGGTATGAAAGCACCACTTAAACCTCCAACAGAAGATGATGCCATTGCTCCACCTTTTTTTACCGCATCATTAAGAAGCGCAAGGGCTGCTGTTGTACCGTGAGTTCCACAGCTCTCAAGACCCATGGCCTCGAGTATGGCGGCAACACTGTCACCTATTGCCGGTGTTGGTGCAAGGGAAAGGTCAAGTACACCGAACTGGGCATGAAGCCTGCGTGCAACCTCCTTGCCCACCATTTCACCCATTCGGGTTATTTTGAATGATGTTTTCTTAATGCACTCGGAAATGTCTCCAAGTGTTGGCTCACGGAGTGCGCGTACTGCAGAATTGACTACTCCAGGACCGCTGACTCCCACATTGATTACGCAATCCGGCTCACCGATTCCGTGGAACGCACCTGCCATGAAAGGATTATCTTCAGGAGCATTGGCAAAAACAACAAGTTTGGCACATCCAATACCGGAATTATCCTTTGTCATTTCAGCGGTTTCCTTGATAACCTTACCCATTAAAGCCACTGCATCCATATTAATTCCGGCTTTTGTAGTTGCAACGTTTACGGAAGAACAAACTTTTTGAGTACTTGCAAGGGCTTTGGAATCGAATTGATTAGTTTAAGATCCCCCGGAGTCATGCCTTTCTGTACAAGAGCGCTGGAAACCTCCTATAAAATCCACACCAGCATCCTCGGCAGCTCTGTCAAGAGTACGGGCAACAGAGCTTAAATCTGTTGCATCACAACTTTCCGCAACTATTGCAATTGGAGTTACTGATATTCGTTTATTGATGATTGGAATTCCGTAAAGGTTCTGGATATCGTTGGTAGTTTTAACGAGATCCTTTGCGTAGTACATTATCCTGTTGTAGATGTTTTCATTGAAAACATCAATATCAGGGTGGCTGCATCCCCTCAGGTTTATACCCATGGTGACAGTCCTGATGTCAAGATTTTCATTGCTCACCATTTTTATTGTTTCAAGGATTTCTTCCGGATGCATCATCATGGAAAACACCTCAAATCCTGTGCATAAAACGGAAAGCATCTTCATGTTGTACTTTTACTTCAACCCCGAGTTCAGTTCCCTTTTCAGACATTGCCTTCTGGAAGACGGAAAGATCAAAATCTTCCTCTGAGACCTGGGCTAGCATTATCATGGTAAACAGGTCATCCATAATGTCTGGCTGATGTCTACTATATTTACATTATACAGGGCCATTACCTGTGTTATGCCTGCAACTATACCAACTTTATCTATACCAATTACTGTGATTATGAAACGACTGGATGACATGAATATTCCTGCATTAATTTTTTCAGTTTGTATAAAGGTAGCATAATATAATGGATGCTATTTGACTTTGATGATTCCCTGCACTAAAAGAGACGTATGAAAAAGATTATATTAAAGAAATATAGTTATTGAATGCAAACTCTTAGAAGGTACATAAAGTACACAAATATTGAGATGGTTGACCTTAATTGAGATTTAATCAGGAAATTATCAGAACATAAAGTCATAATTAGTTATTTTTAAGAAAAATATGTTCTACTTTAGAAAATATTGGCATAAATATATAATAAAGGCTTGTAAAAGTCACAATTAATTCTCAGTCCAATATGAGCAGGGAATAAAGTTTATATAGAAATTTCATTATGATTATAATGATGATGGTTTGAACGACTAATTTCATCAGATGATTCAAACAATCAGGAGATACAATGGTTAAAATTGTACACGCGCAAACTGTACTCACGGAAGATGAACTGGCGGCTTTAAAGAAGAAATGTAATGAGTCGTCCACAAAAGAAGCCCTGAGTATGGCCGTGCAACATTATCTCGAGTGTGAGTATACTGACCTCGACGATAAAATGTGGACCAAGAAACTTGAAAAAGTGGTCCAGAAAAAAAAGCAGAGAAAAGTATAGCTTTTGAACAAGAGAGGAACAACTATGAGTAAAGCAAACCAATTCTTAGATGAGGATGCAGTATCCCCGGTCATTGGTGTAATCCTGATGGTCGCAATTACTGTCATTCTTGCTGCAGTTATCGCAGCATTCGTATTCGGTATGGGACCACCAGAACAGGCACCACAGGCAAGTCTTAGAGGCAGTGCAGATACGCTAACTGAGCGTAACATCATCTACCGTCCTTAAACTCGAACATCAGGGTGGAGATGCAATAACACTGACTGATGCAAAGACAAAGGTTACATTGGACGGAAGTGATGTTGACTAAACCTTATGGCTGACACTCAATTCGATGCAGGTGAAACACTTTATATTTTCAATGACTCAAGTGATGTTTACATTGCTTCAAAGAACCAATGCTGGACTTAAACAGTTCCAGTGGTGCAGATGGAGACCTTATTGCATCTGGAGAAACAGCAAACCTCAAGCTCATTGATGTCACAACAGCAGCTCATTGGTGACATGAGCGTCAGATTCTAAACAAATTAATAATGACGCTTTTTAGCGTCATCTTTTTTTCATTTTTAATCATTATCATATAGATAATTTTATATACTATCCAGTTCCACTCACTGTTGTAAATAATTATATTCAGGATGTGGTATATTGGATTACGAGTTAGTATTAAAAAACTCCTGGAATGCAGTCAGGGATAACCTTGTAGCATATGTTGTAGGTTTATTGATAACATTTTCGGTTCTATGCTTATAGTTACAGCGGCACCCCTGTATTACGGATTTACATCAATGGCAGTTAAAGGTGCGAGGGAGAGAAAGTAGAGATCAATGATGTTTTTGTCGGATTTAACAAAGACGATTTCATCAGGGTCTGGATATTTATGATTATCTACCTGGTAGTCATAATGATTGCTGCGAAGATAGCATCCATACTTTCGACAATAGTAGGAATACTCTTCATGTTCTCAATGCCTTTGCTTGTAATAAAGGGATACAGTGGAATAGATGCGATAAAAGAGAGCATCGAAATAATAAAGCAGAACCCTGTTGAGAGCATAATAATATATGTCATAATGCTCGTTCTTAACATGATAGGAATGCTACTGCTTCTGGTCGGTGTACTTATTACAGCACCAATAGGAATGGTAGTACTTGCAAGAGCAACACTTGAACTTGCAGAATAAATGACAACTATAGATATTTATATCGGAGAGATACTATGAGCGAAACAAGTATAGGTGTAAGCGAAAACATTGCCGGGTTACTGGCATATCTTTTTGGCTTAATTTCCGGCATACTTTTGTTAGTTATGGAGAAAGAAAATAAAGTAGTGCGTTTCCACGCAGCACAGTCCTCAGTATTGAGTATAGCTGTGATTGTATTTTCAATCGTCATCACAATCGTTGGTTTAATACCAATTATTGGATGGATAATCGCACTATTATCAATCTTTTTATACCTGGGCATATTCGTACTGTGGCTTTTCCTTATGTATAAAGCCTTCACAGGTGACATGTACAGGCTCCCAATGCTTGCAGAATATGCTGATCAGCTGGAAGCAATGTTCTAAGCATACAGGCAAAAATAAGCAAAATAATAAACTGTTTGATGGCTCAAAAAGCCTCAAACACCTACTTTTCTTTATTCAGGAATAAAAAATCATATCCCGTATATTTCGGAACCTTTCTTGACCTTTTCAATATCCCTTTCAATAACTGAAAGTCTGTTTTTATCAACTTTAAGCCCTGCAAGGCTTTCAATGAACCATATTGATTTGACATGGTCATCAGGAGTTAGTTTCCAGTCCGGCTTCTCCATGTAAAAGTCAATTCCGTCTGCATAATGTAAGAGTTCCATCCTGACCTTTTCAGTTATCCAGCCAAGTTCTTCATAATAGGAAAGGATATCCGGCAGGTTATTGCGACCCACAAGCTCCATCAAAAACTCAAGCCATTCCATACAGAGCTTCATATTGCTTGAATTTTTCACAATGTTGGATAGGTGAACATTCTGTCCAAAGCCTTTGTAACTCCTTGCACCAACCTTCTGAAGCTCCTTTTCAACATACTCAGTAACAGATTCTATTCTTTCAAGCATATCTGCATTCTTCTGCTCGGATTCTTCTTTAAATTCAATGAAATCAGAAGAAGTCTTACCAATATTATCAAGCATTGATGAGAGAGATCTTGAAAACTCCATTGAGGTAGCCTTTGACCCTTCCTGGGTTTTTTCAATTGACTCAATCTTAGAACCTATTTCATCAAGTTTTACTGAAATTGTATCAATGCGTGAGAAGTTTGATTCATTCTCCTGTAAAGACTCATGAAGCTGTACCAAAAGAGCAGTATAAGACTCAACAAGTCCGGATACATCTTCGCCTATGCGGGACAAATCTGCCTTAATGCTGTTATTATCATTTTGAAGTAATGAAAGGTTTGATTCAAAGTCACCAATTTTCCCTTCAACAGACACGATTTTTCCTTTAAGATCACCAAATTTGGAACCATTCATAGAAAGTGCTTCTTCATTTGATTTTAAAAAGGAAGAAAAAGATTCATCCATTTTTGAAATCCTGTCAGAGAAACTTTCAACTTCAGACTGAAGTGAACTAAACTGGGCGTCAACACCGGAAAGGTTGTCCTTAAAGCCAATAACATCATTCTCAAGCAGGTTTAACCTTTTATCAGAATTCTGCTTCATGGTTTCAAATTCAGAAGATAACTCTGAAAACACAGGACTTGTCTCTATTGAATCAGAAATTGACTCGGCATCTACAGACAATGTCCGGTCTTCTTCACCTATATCCGGAGTTGCTTCAATTTCTGTAATCTCCGTTATTTCTGTTATTTCCTCAATGCTAATTTCAGCAATATCAGTTGTGGCTTCATCCGGCTCAATTTCCGGGGAAATAGGAGTCACAGATAATTCATCTGAATCCAGAGAAGGCGGTGTTTGAACCGACATATCACCATCATCAAAAATATCTATTTCTTCCATTTCCATAATCGGATTTTCAATAGGAGTAATATTTCTGAGATTATCGTCAGTTCCTGCCTCAGGAATTGTATCAAACGGATTGTCCTGCGGAGAATCCATAAGTTCATTATTTATATCAGGCACCTGGTCAAAAGGATTTGCAGAAGGGGACTCATCTAACGGAGCCGATTCAGAATCAAATGGAGATGATTCAAATAGTGAATCTGTATCATTGCCTGTTGTCTGCTCTGTTTTGGACTCATTTCTTATGTCCTCCATTCTTTCAATAAGGCTTTTGCCCTTTGTAAGATTCTTAAAAAGGGCCCTTTGCAGCAGCAGAAATGCTTCCAAAATTCTTCTTTAGCATATCAACATTTACAGGAACCTTTGCTCCTTTTAACTTTGAACCTGAAGAAGCAGAGATTTCACCTGCTGTTGATGCCTGAGCAAATGGATTAGCAGGAGGAGCACCAGAAGGAGTTACTTCAAAGGGATTAGCAGGAGGAGCACCAGAAGGAGCTGATTCAAATGAATTAACAGGAGCATCATCAGATGCAGCTACTTCAAAAGGATTAACAGGAGGAGCACCAGAAGGAGCTGATTCAAATGGATTAACAGGAGGAGCACCAGAAGGAGCTGATTCAAAAGGATTAACAGGAGCATCAACAGGTGGAGCTACCTCAAAAGGATTAACAGGAGCATCAACAGGTGGAGCTACCTCAAAAGGATTAACAGGAGGAGCACCAGAAGGAGCTGATTCAAAAGGATTAACCGGAGCATCAACAGGTGGAGCTGATTCAAAAGGATTAGCAGGAGCATCAACAGAAGGAGCAGTTTCGAATGGATTGGCAGGAGGAGCATCCGGAGCTACACCTGATGGTGACTCTATAGAAGGGAGTCCCGGAGGAAATTGGTTCTCAGCCTGGGCTTCATTTGTTGGGAAAGGAACCGGCGGGGCTTCCGGAGATGATGGCGCATCCGTTGATTCAGAATTGGCATCAGACTCATCAAAAAGAAATGATGGTTCAAATAAGGGGGGAGGACTACGCTTTTGACCGGACTGTCCGGCATCGGAACCAGGACTGGTGACCCTAGAACCGGGTTCTTGAAATTCAAAAACAGGCTTCGAACCCGGAAGATTCATACCTGCACCCAATTGGGGTTCAGGACTTGCAGGTTCTGACATAAAAGGCGGCAAATTTCCTGGTAAAGAAGATGGCTCCGGACTGGAAGCGGTTTCTTGCTCTCCATTGTTGCTAAGAGATGAGAGATCAGGCAGATCTCCAAAAGGAAGAGAAACCTGATCCTGTACCGGAGGGTTTGTACCCTCTGCTGCCGGAATTGAATCCTCTATTTTAACCTCTTCCATTGACACGTCTGAGAACGCATTTGCCAATATATCAGGAATTGATACTTTGTTTTTGTCCGAATCAGGAGAATCATTTAACCTGGATTCCTCACCAGCTGATGACATTGCCTCTGATACTTTTTTATTTTCCCATGGAAGCTCGCTCATAAAAACCAACTATTGATCAAAAAGGATTATTATAATTTCAAGAATATTATATGTCCAGTATTTATATAAGAGTTACTCTTGACATCATGAAATCATAAAAAATATGCTGGAATATTGAAGTTTTAAAAAGGGTTTAGGCGCACGGGAATAATTGAGGGAATGGACGAGAGATAAAGGATGAAATTTGTGCTAAAAATTCACTTTGCTGTGAGTTTGTGCGCCTAAATGTGCATTGTTAATAATAATATATATACCTTGTGCATTACTTCATAAAAAAGACCTCATCATCATCATGATAAGAAAACGCAAACGGCAAAGAGACTGCAAATACAATAGTATAAAAAGAATAATTAAATTTTAAATTAGATAATTGTGCAATTGTGTACACAATTAACAATTAAAAATCAATCCTGAAAACCAGGATAAGAAACATTGGTATTTTCAACGGACGTCTCAACAAGAGATATAATGTCTACCTTTTTTCTTCAGAAACCATAGAATCAAATGCTGCTTTTACTTCAGGATGTGTTGGAACAGCCCCGCATTCCCCTGTTTCACGAATAGAAATCTCATAAGTACCTATTCTTCTTTTGCAATATCTATAATCTCATTCTTGTCAAGACCTATTAGAGGATGATACAGTGGCACACTTAGCCCGTACAACTCGGCATACATGTTCGATGTTGTCTGTGAAGCCACCTGACCAAGGGAAGAACCTGTGATTATACCGGAAGCACCTTCCTTTCTCATTATTTCGTTGGCTATACGGTACATGGTCCTTTTGCAGAGAAGACAGGTTTTGTTTCGGGAACATTTGTCCAGGAATGCCTCAAGATTAGCACCATGGGAAACTTCATATAGCTTCAAAGGATGACCCGGACACCATTCCTGAAGGGCTTTTATGCAGTCTACAGTACGTTTGTGTGCACGCTCATCATTGTATGGGGAATTATTGCAGTAAACAAGAACTACTTGCACTCCTCTTTTCATCATAAGCCATGTTGAAACCGGAGAATCGATGCCACCGGATATCAGGGAAATCATCTTACCCTGGGTCCCAAGAGGTAGACCACCTACCCCATCAATGGTTCCAGTAAAAACGTAGGATTTACTCTCCCTCATTTCAACAAATATCTCCCTGTCAGGGTTTGTGAGGTCAACAGAAGGAGTTATTCCCTTTGATTCAAGCATTTTCCATACAGCATCCCCACATTTAATCCCGATGTCACGTGATGAGAAACTGTGATTACCCGTTCTTCTGGCCCTTATGGCAAATGTTTGTCCTTCTTTAATAAATCCATCAGCAAACTTCGCACACAAAGCACCAGCTGACTCAATGGTAGCATCCCCAACCTTGGTAAATGATGTTGAAACAACTCCAAAAACATCTGCAGCTGCCTTTGCAGCTTCCCTGTCATCACTTTCTATGAAGATCCTTCCCCATTCACGCTTGATCTGTGAATAAGGTATGTTGCGATGTTCCAGCATCGCAGATATGATTCTTTACAAGGGTTTTTCATACCAGCTGCGGACACCTGAACTCTTTAAAGCAAGTTCCCCCGTATCTTACAAGAATCACGTTTTCCATTAATAGCAAATCATGTTATAAGACTATTAAAGTTAACCGGAGGAATAAAAAGTAAAATTGAGAAGAAGAAGAAGAAGAAAGGAATAAATACGGCTTTTATTCCTTGATACTAAAACCGGAATACTGGCCCTTGTAATCAGACCATGCTACCTGCACATGATCTACCTTGTGAAAAGCACTGCTCATTTCAAGATAACCAATAAGGGATTGAACCGAACTTTTTTCTCCCTCTGCATAAATCTTAAACCAGCCATCAGGCAATGTCTCTCCGTACCCTGTCAGGGACAAATGGTCTGCATTTTCAATTGCATACTTATTAAAATCCCCTCCGGGAACTTTACCTGTAAAGAAAATTGTAGCGGCTGCAAGCTTTTCGGAGTTAGGTTTATCGTCCTGCATGAGGATTATTATGTCAGAAATACATATAAGATTGATTACATGGTGCTACTTTTAAAGAACTAGCGTTTAATGGAAAAATCCTGATACTCAGATGAGTATTCAGACCATTCTATGTCAAGGCCTTCCACATTTGCCAGAGCAGGACCTATGTGCAGAAAATCCACCAGTTTTTCAATAGAGGTTCTTTTTCCTTCTGCAAAAACCTCAACTCTGCCGTCCGGCAGGTTACGGGCAAATCCTGTCAAACCCAGTTTACCGGCAGTATCAACTGCAAACCTGCGGAAATAGACACCCTGAACTCTTCCACTCACAATAATAGTAGCAGAGGAAAACTCCCCTGCATTTGAATTCTCACCCTGCATGCAGGATATTTTGTCTGGTAGCCTTATAAGAATTTTGGCCTCTGACTGAGCATTTTTGCAAGACACAGACCCTTGTACGGCATTCCCTCAACCTCTGAGGAAATTCTTGCATTGAGCTCCTCAGCAGTCATTTCCACCTTAACAGGCTTCTTTGGCTCTGATTCCGCACGAATTGTCACATTGACAGTTCCACTTTCAACCTCACTGTCACCGACAACCACAACATATGGGACCCATTCACGTCCTGCATCGCGTATCCTCTTGCCTACAGTATCTTCCCTGTCATCTATATCAACACGACAGTTAAGCTGCTCAGATACCTTTACAGCGTAGTCAAGATGCTTTTCAGCTATTGGTATAACCCTCACCTGGGTTGGTGAAAGCCACAGTGGCAATATTGGAACTCCGCCTTTCTCTACCTTCATTGCTTCTTTTTCAAGCAGACCATAGATACAGCGCTCAATTGCACCGCTTGGTGAACAGTGAAGTATTGTAGGCCTGTTAGCATTACCATTGGAATCAATGTAATTGATATCATACCTTTCGGCATTCTCAACATCTATCTGTACAGTTGAGAGTGCACTTGCCTTTGCAAGGGCATCAACAAAATTAAATTCGAACTTGAGTACGAAATAGAAGAACCTTGTATCCCACATTTCAATAAGTACTGGCTTGTTTACGGTTTTTGCAAGATTTGTAATGAAATCCTTGTTCTCATTATAGAAATCCCTGGTAAACCTTATTGCAACTTCAAAGTCATCGACTTTAATACCCACTTTATCCAGAACGGAAATACACATGTTATACTGCTGATCGAACTGGTCTATTGCCTGTTCCATATCAGCACAGAGACTGTGCATATCAGGCATTGTAAATGCTCTCAGACGCCTGAGACCAACCAGTTCCCCACGCTGTTCCTTCCTGAAACTGTACCTGGTCATCTCAACCATCTTAAGTGGCAGGTTCTTGTATGAAATGGTCATGTCATGGTTCATGAGGAACTGGCCGAAACATGCGGCAAACCTCAAAAACATCTGCCTCTTGTCAGATTCTATTGAATACTGACGGGCAGGGAGCCTGTCAAGATACTTCTTCAGAGTAGGATGATTCATATCGTACATCAGAGGTGTCTCTACCTCCATTGCATCTACCTTTGAAGTTTCCTCTAGAACAAAGTTCTCAAGGGTGATTTCATTAAACGCCCTTTTGGATAGTAACGCATGTTACCGGAATCTGAACCTGGTTCATAGTCAGCCAGCTCCAGCCTGCGCATGAGCTCAACATGCGGAGGAGCTTTTCTACAGCTCTTTTCTTGGATATCTCATAATCCACGAACTTGCCAAGATTATCATGACCTGTGAAGTCAAATGTTGTTGCATCATGAAGGGTCCCGTCAGGAGTCAGCACATGCCAGTAGGATTTTGCAGTACTCTCTGCTTTAAGAGCCTCTGAAACAACCTCTTCTTTTACAGCCTCACCACATACAGGTGCTTCTGAAGAAACAGAATCATCCGGTTCAATTGTACGTGAAAGCTCTGAAAGAGGGTGACCTTTACAACTTATCTTGAAAGCCTTATACCATCCGAATGGTGCCCTTTTAACGTTAAATTCACCGGAAAGTGCAACTTCAATTCCTTTAAGAACAGCAACACCGGCTTTAGGAGAAGAAAGATTTGAGCTCAGGTGTGCATATGGATAGACCATAATATTTTCTGCTTTAACCTGAGTGGCCACATTCTTTATTTCTTCAACGGCCTTTGCTATTGCACCCTCAGTATTTGATTCATCGACTTTTTCAACTGCAATAAAAGCTGTAAGAGCTTCCTCAAGTCTTCCCTGCCTGAAGGAGTCTTCTATTTCTTCAGCAACCGGGGTGCTTTTTTTCACTTCATATTCAATATAATCAGAATGGATCAGTAATAACTGCATAAATTCACCTGTTAGATTCTGCTATCTTAATTAGACCAATCCTTATTAACCTTTTTCAAGTTAAGAAAGAAGAAGTATCAGAGCGCTCCCGTATAATCAGAGCTGTTTGTGCCGTTATTCCTGATTGCAGATCGAATGATCGAGCTGTGCACAGATAGCATCATTGTTGCCAGTGTAGACCCTGTATGCAGCAATAATAGAACCGAGTACAATAGGAGCCAGGAAGAAACCTGCAACGCCACCTACAAATGCACCTCCCAGAAATGCCAGGAAAATCAAAAAAGGATGTATCTGGGACTTAATGCTTGCAAGATAAGGACGCAGAACAAGCTCAGGTGGAGCATAAATGACTATCGAGGCAACTACGAAAAACACGATTGCGCTTTCAAGCCCCTGCTGTATATAGCGATAAACAGACATTGCAAGCAAGACCATATAACCGGCAAACATTGGTATTACGGACGCCACAAATATCAGTGCTGCCAGAGCAAGTACGTGACTGAATCCAAAGATGTAGAAAACAATCAGTGAAAGAACACTGACAATCAATGCAGCAGAAGCATTTCCTACAAAAACACCCTGGAGTATCACATCAAGATGAAGCAGAAAACGATGAAAAGCGGACTTGTGTTCCTGCGGGACAATTTTCAATACTGCATTGTAAAGGCCCTTTCCGTCTGCAAGCAGGAAATAACACAAAAATATAGCCACCAGCAGGTTAATGCCAAACATCATAAGGTTTCTTGCATACGAAATAATCCCTATTCTGCTGAGCAGTGGGAAAAATGAGGTTGATATGTTCCATATCATTTGCTGTACGTCAGCACTGTACCTTTCAGGTATATCTATAGTTCGGAAAAAATCAAAAGTCGAATTAATTACGTAAGCCTGGTTTTCAATAATCCACATTATCTGTCTTACAATTTCAACCATTCCCGAACCTATGATGAAAATTACAGGAACAACAATACACATGGTTGCGACTAAAGCCCCAACTCGTTTAAACCGGTTAAACTTTTTGAAAATTGACCGGGCGATGTAGGCAAAAACAAGGCCAAGAACAATGCCGTCTGCAAGCGGAAAAAGAATATAGATGTATAAGAGGGACAAAATGCAAACTGCAGCAAATGCGGATATTGCCCATTTGGCATTAATTAAGCGTGATATTCCATCATTACCTGCTGAAACCATAGTAACACTAATCCCTTCTTTAACTATAATATATTATTAACTCTAAATAAATTACAAGCTATTAATAATTCACCGTAAGAATTCAGGATAACTTATCCTCATACCTTAACACAACACATGAATCCGTGCATTTTCCGCACCTGATACACGCTTCACTTATCCTTATATGCCTGCCTTCAAGAGTTATCGCTTTTACAGGACATACTTTGACACATATACCACAGCCTGTGCACCTGTGAGCCTTTAGTAACTGGCGTGATACTTCCCTGAATACTGATTCTGCCGTGTTTTGGTCTTCTGAATTTACCACAAGGCTTCCTGACGAAAATATCTTGATACTGGCAGACTTACCTTTTACCATCAGAAGACCCAGTTCCTCTGAATAGATCATGTCCCCTATTATATTCATAACATCCTTCGTCTTTTCCATTGAAAAACCATGCACAGAAGCTTCAATACTATATCCTCCTGCCTTGCATGGCGATATTCCGGAACTTATATCAACACTGAAAGCCGACTCGTCAGAGCTTGCAGAAGTGGAAATATCCATATCCCTGCAAAGCTGTATCATTTTAGGAGGAAGTTCTTTCCACCTCCATAGACCATGTTTTATGTACTCTTCAGACAGGCCGTTCTTTTCTGCCCACAGCTGAAGGAAGGATTCCCACCTGCCATACATATCAGGATGAAGGGCTTTAAGACGCTGATACTCCGCAGTAAGCGCAGCCGGACAGAGGTAACATCCCACCCTTTCAAAACCAAGATCATAGAGTTGGTTATAGTCAAGTTTTCTCCAGTAAATGTATAGCCAGACTTCTATTGCTTTCCAGTCCTTAATCGGAAAGATATTGAGCTGACCCGGTACGAAAGGATTTTTTTCACTGGTGGAAACATTTGCCCTTGAAAAAGACTCATACCTCCTTTTTCCATCCACTGTTATGCATGTGGGAGACTCAGCAAGGCATTCTTCAATGGCAGCATTTGCAGGCGCAAGTTTACATATTTTGCAGCACCATCGGAAATCCTTTGCAGGTGGACCAAATGCATCTACATTGTCCCAGAAATCTGAAACTGCCTTTTTTTCAATTAACTCAATACCATTGCCCTTGCAGTAATCATGAACAAATTCCACGGTTTCAGGAAATTCAATTCCGGTGTTGAGGAAAAATGCTGAAACTTTCCTATTCTTAAGGGCACTTAGAGTCAGGTCAAGAACAACCAGACTGTCCTTACCTCCACTGAAAGATACGTTTACAGGCAGGTTCTTGTACTCTTTCTGGTTCGCTATACCCTTTATTGTATTGATAGCATTCTTACCAATCTTGCGAATATAGGGCAGGTTTGCCTGAATGACATCGTCCATCGTAGAAGTTCTCGTGAGCAAGGAACTATTCTGAGAATCTATTTTCCTGACCCTGATGACAGGAACATCTACAGAATCCATATCTTTTGCATCGCAAAGCGCAATCCCAAAACCTGTTAATTTCCCTGATCTGATAAGAACAAAATCGTCTTTCCTGACATCACCGGTAATTGATTCAACAAGGTCAGAGTTCACTTTCTTACCATTAAGATGCCTGGAATTTTTTTCAGCATAACTGTTTTCAGATACGTGTGTTTCAGAAGAATATGAGCACCTGAAACAGATGGTTCAAAAGCATAATCCATTTCCTTCAGGTCAAAACGAAGAATCCCTACAGTTAAACTGTCGACTATTACCTCATCGGTTTTATCGTCTCCCGGGATTTTGTTAAGGAGAATTATCCGATCAGTAAACGGATCGCATTCATAGCTTGATACCAGAATATCATGGAGGACATTTTTTTCATAGGGAGAACAGAATCTCACATCTGCTGGCTGTGAAAGATCTATCTTTATGCCTTCTTTCCCGCAAGTATCGCATTTTTTCTCCAGAAGGGGAACATTGCATTCCATACACCAGAAAATGTAATCTTTTTCATTACTGGCATATCTCTTCTTATCATTTTTTGGGGACAGGTCTTTCCCTGAACTCCTGTTTCCAAATGTATTTCCCCTTTCTGGAAACAGATGAATTGTTCACACTCTTTGAATGTGACTTAGCATACCTTTTAGATGTAGGTGTGCCTGAAAAAGAACTGCCTTTTTTCATTGATACCATTTAGCGTACACCAGCTTAAAAAGATGTCCGGGGAAAAGAAAGGAATCCGGACAAAGCCGGAAAAATCAATTAGAAAGATATTCGTTTATTGCCTGTGCGGCTACCTTACCTGCACCCATTGCACTGATAACGGTTGCAGCGCCTGTTACGGCATCACCGCCTGCATAAACATTATCGATGGATGTCCTGCCGGATTCATCAACCACAATTGTCCCTCTTGAATTTGTCTCAAGGCCCTCTGAGCCGGAGAAAATCATAGGATTGGGTGATGTACCTATTGCAATGATAACAACATCCGCATCAATGATGTGTTCTGAACCTTCAACCGGAACCGGACTTCTGCGCCCGGACTCATCAGGCTCTCCAAGTTCCATTCGGATACACTCCAAACCATCAACTGTCATGTTCTCGCCTTCAAGAATCCTTGTAGGATTGGCAAGCAACCTGAAGATGATACCTTCTTCCTTTGCATTCTCAATCTCTTCCTTTCTTGCAGGAAGCTCTTCCTCACTGCGGCGATAGACTATACTGACTTCTTCTGCCCCAAGTCGAAGGGCACTGCGGGCAGCATCCATTGCAACGTTACCGCCACCAACTACAACAACTTTCTTTCCTCTTTTAATAGGAGTATCATAGTTCGGGAACTGGTAAGCCTTCATCAGGTTGACCCTTGTGAGGAACTCATTTGCAGAGTAAACACCATTGAGGTTCTCACCTTCAATGCCCATGAATTTTGGCAGCCCTGCACCGGTTCCCAGAAATACTGCATCGAACTCTTCCCTGAGCTGGTCCAGTGTCTTAATCTTGCCGATGACATAGTCAACTTTCACATCAACACCGAGCTGCTTGATGTATTCCACTTCCTCTTTTACTATTGCTTTTGGAAGCCTGAATTCAGGAATACCGTAGGTAAGGACACCGCCTGTATCGTGAAGTGATTCAAATATTGTAACTGCATGACCTGCTTTTGCAAGGTCTGCTGCAGCTGTAAGACCTGCCGGGCCGGCACCGATAACAGCAACTTTCTTTCCTGTTGATTCTGAGCGCTGTGGAGGAGTTACACCCTTCTTCCTTTCATAGTCTGCACAGAAGCGCTCAAGTCTTCCTATGGCAACAGGTTCACCCTTCTTTGCCAGTACACAGTGTAACTCACACTGAACTTCCTGAGGACACACACGACCGCATACAGCAGGAAGAGTATTTGTAAGTTTAATTGTTTCAATTGCCCCGTCAAAATCATTTTCCTTTATACGGGAAATAAAACCTGGGATATCGATGTTTACTGGGCATCCATCCACGCATTTAGGATTCTTGCACTCAAGGCACCTTGAGGCCTCAGCAAGTGCCTGTTCATCTGAATAACCAAGAGCTACCTCATCAAAATTATGTGCTCTTACTTCAGGATCCTGCAATGGCATTGCCTGTCTGTCTGCCATCAGTTATCACCCCTGCAGGTGCATTTGTGATCGTGATGCTCCTGACACTTTGATTCCTCATTCCTGTAAAGTGCAAGACGGCTCATAAGCAGATTAAAATCAACCTTGTGGGCATCAAATTCAGGACCATCCACACAGGCAAACTTTGTTTCACCGCCAACAGAGACCCTGCATCCCCCGCACATACCTGTACCATCGATCATTATCGGGTTCAGGCTTACTATGGTTTCAACACCATAAGGCTCTGTCATTCCGGCTGCAACCTTCATAAGAATAGGTGGACCAATTACAACAATCCTTGCAACCTTCTCGCCACTGTCAAGAATTTCCTTGACGACATCAGTTACAAATCCGTGGTGACCCTTTGAACCATCATCCGTTGCAACGTGGAACTCGTCACTTGCAGTCTCCATTTCATCTTCAAGGATCAGAAGACTTTCATTTCTTGCACCGATCACTGATATGACTTTGTTACCAGCTTCACGATATGCCTTGACCTGCGGGTAAACAGGAGCAATACCCACACCGCCACCTACAAGAATAACAGTACCAAGTTCCCTTACATCTGCAGGCGTGCCCAGTGGACCCACAAAGTCCTGAAGCTCATCTGAGGAACACATTTTAGCAAGCTGTTTTGTAGTTTTGCCCATTTCCTGGAAGATTATGGTGACAGTACCTTCTTCAGGGTCAAAATCTGCAATTGTGAGAGGTACTCTTTCACTGGTCTCATCAATACGTAATATAATGAATTGTCCTGCCTTTGCGGCTCTGGCAACATCAGGTGCCTGGATTTTCATCAGGTGCACAGAGGGTGCAATCTCCTTCTTTTCTGTAATTTTGTATGACATGTGATCACGTTACACACTTAAAACTTGAATATTCGGATTTGGGGATATGATTAAGTTAATAGTACTTAAAAATTGAGATAGGGTCTGTAATACTTATGATGAACTAACATGCCTGAAATACAATTTAGATTTACACTCATATCTATTCCAGTTCTGGCAAATCTGTGTCATCCCTGTTTTCAAACTTCGTCCTGTTTAATGCAAGGGTGAGTGCCCCGACAAAAACCCCAAACCACAGGGTTCCGAATCTTATCATCAAAGCCGCAGCTGCAGCTATTGCTTTAGAAATACCTGCACTCTGGAGAATTCCTACGATACTTCCCTCTGCTACACCAAGTCCGCCAGGAAGCATAGATACGGCCCCTGCCATGGAAGAGAAGGCAAAAGCAAAAGTTGCAAAAACAATACTAGTGTCAATACCAAAGCCTTTCAGCACATACCACATGGCAATACATTCGAATGACCAGGATAGAATACTTATTAAAATTGAAATGAAAAGCGGCTTCATTTCAAGCAAAGAATAGGCACTTTCATAGCTGGCGTATAAATGATGTGCAAAACCTGAAACTATTGGTAGTTTTTCCCCGAATCCTATAATACTGTGTGATAATGATCTGGACTGAATTATAATCAGAAGTACTGCGATGAATGAAAAAATCATAACAAGGACTACTTTCCCGTTATCAAACAGAATGGATCCGGTTGAGGCCAGTATTATAAGGCCCACCACATCTGTCAGGCGCTCAGCAAAAACTATTGGTGCGGTCCTGCTCATGCTGATATTATCCAGCTGTCTAAGAAGATAGGATTTCAGTACTTCACCCAGTTTTCCAGGAGTTACCGACATTGTAAGTCCGCTGAAAAAAACAATGGCACTGTCCATCTTACTTACATGGATGTCCAGAATTGAGAGATAGTAATCCCACTTGTAGAATCTTAAAAGATAATTAAGGATTGTCAGCAAAAGAATCAATGGAATGTATTTCCACTCAAAAGCAACCAGCTCAGCAGTTATCTGATTCAGATCAGCATATATTGAGAGCAGTGCAAATACAAGTATAGCAAAAAGAACTGAGAACAGAATCTTTTTCCTGAGTTTTTTAATAATTAACATAGCGCCTTTTCCATTTCAGCAATTTAGTTCCTGCATGATTAAGCAACGATGATTTTCTGCCACGGACATTCACATTTCCGTCCAGAATTGATTCCTTAAGGAACTGCATAGGATCTTCAGAATAAGCATCATCTTCAACAATTATTTCATTGTAAGCGTGTCCTACTTCATTTGGAAAGTGAGCATCACTTCCTGCAAGCATTGCAAGACCATGTTCTTTTTGCTTTTTCACTGCATATTCCCTTGCAGCATCATTACTTTCATCCTTTAAACACCTGGAATTAAAAACTTCAATTCCATCCACAAGATGAACAATACTTTCTATATTCTTAAAGCGCGATGAACGAAATTCATCAAACGGATGAGGTACAACAACAATACCACCCTGGTCATGTATTTCCTTTATTGCTTCAAAAGGGTCTCTTGACTTTATTTCCTCATTCAGGAACAAACCTATTATTTCGCCTTTCCTGGTCATTAACTCGCACCCCACAATAATCCTGAAACTTTCAGTCTCAAATTTTCTGGCTTGCAGAGCCCCTTTTATTGTATCATGATCAGTTATTGCAATACCGTCAAGTCCCCTTGAAACAGCTTTTCTGACCAGTGTTTCAGGCTTCATGAAACCACATTTTGCGGAATTATTCGTATGTGTGTGCAAATCAAATTTCAGTTTTCTCAAGTCCATCCCTTCCTTATACAACATAAACCGGTGTGAAGCGAAGAATGAAAAGAACCAGTATCACCCATATCAAGATACAGCCTGCCATCCCCTCATCTTTGAATAACAATTCAGGTTCGCCACCAAAACCAGAAGTGTGAATCAAAAAAAGATAGCGAAACAGACCATAGACAACAAGTGGAATTGTAAGCATCATATAGTACCTGCCAGAGAAGAAAGTATACAGAGAATATGATACAACAAGTGATGCAGTAATTATTGTTATCATTTGCTCCAGCATCATTATTGAATATTCATCCAGTATTTTGCGATGAGCAGTGGCAGTATCTCCCAGCAAATAGATTTCATGCCTTCTTTTTCCAAGTCCCAGAAACATCGCCATGAGGAAAGTACAGATTACAAGCCAAGGAGAGAATACCACACCGATGGCAACCGCTCCGGCTGCAGCCCGCATGACAAAACCTATGGAGATAGTCAGTACATCGATTATTACAAGGTTCTTCAGCACAAGGGAATAGATAAGAAATAGTGCAAAGTAGCCAGCAGAAACTATGCTCAGAGGCAGTGTCAGACTATATGCAATACCAAGTGAAAGAACAAGCAAAGTTATTGAAAGGATTATTGCATGTCCTATCTTCAATTCTCCGGAAGCTATGGGACGATTTTTCTTGATGGGATGCTGCCTGTCTTTTTCGACATCCACTATATCATTGATGACGTAAACACTGCTGGAGATAAAACAAAATGAAAAAAATGCAATTAAAGAAGCAAACCAGGCTTCATAACTGCCAAGGTTGCCTGAAAAAACAATTGCAACAAAAACAACCATGTTTTTGTACCATTGTTTAGGCCGCATTGTCCTGAATAAAGCTGATATCATAACTCTCTTTGTCCTTTTAAAAATTAATTATTTCTACTCTTTGAACTTATAATATTATATCAACATAGAATTATAATAAGATATAATAATATTACTTATTTGTACCCTGACTATGAATTTGGTGTTAATATGTAAACACCTCCAACAACAGATACGACATTGGTATTAGATTCCAGCCATGACACAGCTATTCCCCGGGGGTCTGCAGCATTTATATCACCAGTCAGCACAAAAATGACTTTATTAGGAGCTGTTTGTGCAACAATTAAATCTAATTCTTCATGAGTGTAGCCGGTAGTTTCTATGTAAGTACCCTCACTGGAATTATCATAGTAATATTTTAGCGGTTTTGATATGTAAGAAGGAAGTGGGACAACAACATCTCCCTGTTGAGTATTTGATTCTATTATGCGGGAAACTTCCCTCCAGTCATTTTTCTGTGGTGTTGAATAATAAGCAGCTAAAGAACCAGCTGACACCAACAATAATAAAGATACAATTAAAGCAGCAAGAAATACCTGCTTTTTATTTGAACCATTTTTGAATTCATTCCTTTTTTTCCCTGAATGCTGGGGTTCTGAAATAAACAAAGGTGGAATTGCAGTAATACCACGGGCAACCAACATCAAAAATGCAGGTAACACAAAAATCAGGTATCTTGGTTGAAAAGGCATGACTGCTGCAAGGTAAAAGCTCACAAGTATTGGCAGAATAAACCATAATCCCAGCAAAAGAGCCTGCTTTTTGTTATGCAATATAACCGCGATAATTCCTGCTGCAAAAAGTATCAGGAATAAAACAGAAGGAGATGCAGAGAAAGTAGTGAAACGAGAGAGTAATACAGGAATAAAGGAGGATTGACCAAGTCCCCATGTAACTTCCCCTCCAACCCTGGAAGCTGCCTGCTCAAAGAAAACCTGTATTCTGGGAATAATTAGTAAAACCACAACAAGAACACTTAGTAAAAAGATTTTTAATTTACTGGGATCCTTTATTTCAATGGGGTATTTGCTTTTGGATTGCCCGGAGAAGGACAGACCTGTAAGCAGGTAAAAAATTATTTCTATCGGAAAAATGAAGAAACCAAAATAGTGAGTGTAAATATTCAATGTGGTAAAAACAATAAAAACTATCCAGTAGATTTTTTTATTGTCTTCCAGTGCTAAATAAAAAAAGTACATTGAACATAGTGATAAAAAGAGAAGCATTGAGTACATTCTTGCTTCCTGGGAATAATAAATATGCATCAGGGATATCGAAAGCAAAAATGAACTTATCAGACCCTCTTTAGGACTGAAAAGCCTTGTGGCAAGCATGTATAAAATAGGAATACTGAGAACACCCATTAACATGGAAGGAAGTCTGAGTATAAATTCAGAACTACCTCCAATGAGGAAAAAGTGGACAAGGATGTAGTAGAGCGGCGGGTGAACATCCCCTGAAGTCGTTTCAATTATTCCTGAAAAGCTGTTTGATGATATAATGTAAGTAGTAACTTCATCAAGCCATAGGGATTCAGCCCCAAGATGATAAATTCTTAAAAAAGCAGCCAGACAGGTAATAGCAAATATAAGCTGTAATTCGATTCTGGATTTGAAGGAACTTACCAATTGGGATAAATAGCCAACTTCTTCAGAAAAAGAAGTAATGGTTTTATCCTTGCTTTTTTCAGGATTTGCTGCAGATGACATGATCCTTACCTTACTCATACTTCTGGAACAAACGTCCCCATTCTGTTTTCATAAATTCATTTACACGTTTTTTTCCGACAAGCGGGTACCAGAAATAGTCATGATAACCTGCCGAAGCCATGATCGGTAATTTAAATAGTGGTGTATGAAACAGTATGGGTTCAACAAAACTGAGAGGACCTTTCCTGAACAGTTTGTCTCCCTGAATAACAAGGCTTTCACCCGTGCTGAAATGGTAATTAACATCACTGATATCTTCACCTACCACATCTATCTTGCTCACATCACCAGTACCCAGGCCTTTTCCGTCTGCAAGCCTTATCTGGTCAATGGACAGGGGATCAAAACCCATCATCTTTGAACTGACTGCATCGATTGCAACCTGATCACCGCTTGCAAGTATATAATTTTTAATTTCAGGTATCATAGTCCTGGGACCCGCACCATCACCACACACAGTACCGTCCATCACTGCAAATATACCCGTATGGATTTCTTTCTGTATGGTTAAAAGGTCAACAAGCACCTCATGGATGTATTTGTGAGAATGGTGCCTTCTTTCCCTCAGAAGACCACCAAAGGCATTTTTGAGTGCCCCGGTCATAGTAGTGTGACCATGTGTTTTCTGAGTTGGCAAATGAAGAACATTAGCTCCTATGAAAGGTTTTGGTATTTTAAATCCGTCGGGAAAAACCCTGTACATTGCAAGCATTTCTGATTTGGGGTTATAGTCCACCCATTCCACATCAGTCAGTGGAACGAAATCAACATCGTACTTTTCCAGAATAGGAAGCCACTTATTTTGTCTGGCTCCTTTCATCGGATTTGTAACTACGGTCTTATTTTCCATGGCTACTATATCTTCATAGCCATCTTCCCTCATGGTTTTTAGTATTGCTTCAAGCTGCCAGGGTTCTGTGGAACAGGCAGGGAAATAAAGCGACCAGGACAAATTGAGCTTGATAATTGTTTTTTTGTCCTTTGGAAGAAATTGCTGGTAATCAATACTACGCATCAGCTTGCTGTAGTCTTCCAGTACAGTGGATGGTGTGGTTTTCTGGACAGCGACTTGTGACATCGATATAACTATTATCAAAGAGCTATAAAAATACTACCATGCAGGCTTTTAGTACTGTATTCAAACCCACACAATTCTTAAAAATAGATTCTGGTGCCTGCATGCCTCATTAAAACCTGACGGACTTTCCAATCTTTGCTGATTCCAGGGCACTTTCTGCCATTTCAACAGCCCTCAACCCAATAAGACCATCGGACAAAGGTTTTTCACGAGACCGTATACAATCAATGAAATTCCTCAACTCCTCTTTCAGAGGTTCAGCATATGGTATCGGTATTGTATAGGAACCCTCATTTTCAACACTGAAATTAGTCTTTCCATCGAAATCCTGTTCAGCAATTCGTATATCAAACATCTGTAGTTCCTGGGGTTTAAGGTAATCAATTTTTGCCACCTTTTCAGAGCCTACTACAATAAGATCCCTCTGTTTACCAGACGCAGGCATCAGCCAGCTTTCAAAAGCATAGGCTGTTGCAGTCTTAAAATCCATTGAGATCATTGCTGTTTCTTCAATACCCGGTTGAAGGGAACATCTGGTATCAGCCAGAATACTTTCAGGATAATCTTCATCCATGAGATAACAAAACATGTCCACTTCGTGTATTCCAAGAGCATAAACTACTCCCATGTCCTTCCGGGGTGCACCAAATGAAAGCCTGTTACTGGATATAAGACGAATATTACCGAGCTCACCGATATTTATCCTGTGCTTTAGTTCTTTTACTGCAGGATGATGCCTGAAGATGTATTTGCCGACCATCAATATCTGACCGGTTTCTTCAGATATCCTTACAAGTTCTTTGGCTTCATTTATATCCATTGTCATTGGTTTCTCAACCAGCACATCTTTGCCAGCTTCCATGAATTCTTTTGCTAGCTGGTAGTGAGTGGGTGAAGGAGTAACAATACTCACAGCATCAATATCAGGGTCATTGATCAAATCACGGTGATCTGTCATGTAACCTATATTGAAAGCCTGACTGAGTTCTTTTGCCCGCTTTTCATTGATGTCGCAAATAACTACGCGTTCAAGGTAAGCATCAGAAACCAGTTCACTGTACGTCCTCACATGGTTTTTACCCCAGTAACCAGTCCCTATCACTCCGATTCCGGTCATTTTTTCCACTCCTTTATCTTTTCCGCAACATATTCAATTTGCTCATCGCTTAACTGCGGATGCATTGGTAGGGAAATAATCCTGTCAACGCATGCATCAGTGACGGGCAAGAAACATTCCCCTGCCTTCATGCAGGGTTGCCTGTGAACCGGGACAGGATAATAAAGACCTGTGCTCACACCATTTTTATTCAAGTATTCCTGTAACTCATCTCTGTTTTCTGTCTGAATTGTATAAACGTAATATGCATGCCTTGCCCATTCTTTTTCTGCAGGGATCTCAACAACACCATTTAGAAGCGAATTATATCTTGCTGCAGCCTTTCTCCTGTATTCAGTCCAATCCTGAAGGTGTTTTAATTGTACTCTGCCGATTGCTGCCGGTATTTCACTCAATCTGAGATTTAACCCGAGCATCTCATGAAGATATTTGTCCGTCCTGCCATGGTCACGTAGCATGGACATTTTTTTGGCCAAATCCTCATCAGATGTAAGAACCATACCTCCGTCACCAGCAACAGTCATGTTTTTTGAGGGGAAAAACTGAATATAGCCATGTCAGCAAGTGAACCTGTCCTCCTGCCTTTGTACTCCGCTGCGTGTGACTGGCAGGCGTCCTCTATTACAGGAATTTCATATTTTTTGCAATTGACATAATCCTGTCCATATCTGCCGGATGACCATAAAGATGGACGACAATTATTGCTTTTGTCCTGTCAGTAATTGCAGATTCCAGTTTATCCGGATCCAGCGTATAAGTCAAAGGATCAATGTCAACATAAACAGGAGTTGCACCCATAAACCTTGCAGGACTTGCAGATGCTATGAACGTATGTGAAGGTACTATTACCTCATCACCATTTCCAAGCTCCAAAGCCATCATTGCAAGAAGCATAGCAGATGTACCGGAGCTAACACCGATTCCATACCCTGCACCGCAAAGAAGAGAACTCCTCTTCAAAAAGCCTGAGCTAGTTACCTTTGATATAGCGCTGTATCAAGGACATCATTTACGGCTTTTTTAATCTCTGAATCTACGTACATTTCACTTAGATTGATGTGCATTGATTTCATATCCCCTATAGAACTATAACTGAATAAAGATATAAAAAACATGTATGGTTTTTAGTATCAATTTGCCTATATAATAAGTAATTAACTCATTATTTTTGTACGAATATTGTAGGTCTTTATATTTGCTGCTTTTCCTGCTTCAACATCGACATCCTTATCTCCTACGTACAGCGTTTTTGAAGATGGAAAACTGAAAAAATCCAGGATCTTTATCAGACCTTCGGGATTAGGCTTTGTAAGTACAACATCTTCAAAACCTATGATTAAATCAAATCTGTTAAGTATCCCGCTTTTTCCAGTGATGTTACTATTGTTTCATGGAGATTAGTGGAAAAATAGCCAGCTTCTTTTCCCTGGATATGTGTTCTATGATCTCAATTAGTTCATAATTCAAACTAGAAGATTGAACTGAAACTTTTTCATATTTGTGTATTATAGAACATATTCTGGATTTTATATCATTACCAAACAAATCTATCATGTCCTGTATAGAAGACTGCATTGGATTAAATGGAGCATTGATTCCATACTCTTTTGAAAAAAGAGAATAGTTCTTCCTTTAAAGATGTCCATTCCACATCCAGATAAATGATAGTCCCATCCAGATCAAACACAATAAGATCTGCCTCTTCAATTGCATATTTTAAACATTGCATCCTATTCACTTAACCTGTAACTATTATGGGTATCAGGTTGCAAAAATATTTCAGTTAGATAACGTATCATGTAAAGATTTTCTTTGAATTCTGGCATCATCTGAATTTTTTCCCCTAGAAGCATCTTAATAAGCAGCAAAGGAATATTAACTCCTGCAGCGGTACTAAGTGGTAGTCCACCTGCTGCAAATCGGGGATTTATTTCTATTACCTTTAGTTTATCTCCAGATTTAATAATTTGAATGTTAGCCGGACCTGACAAACCGATCTTTTTAATCAGATCGGTACTCAAAGAAATGATAGCTTCATCTTTTACTGTCCTGCATTTTACTGCTTTTCCATCTTTTACCTCAATTCGTTCTCTTGGAATTGCAGCGACAAGATTAGAATTAGAGTCTGCTAGTATATCTACTGTGTATTCAATTCCCGGAACAAACTCCTGAACAATGCTTTCTGGAAACGAATTTACATAAAAATCAAGTTCTTTTTTGTTATCCACTTTAAATGAATTCTTACTTGAACTACCTGATCTCGGTTTAAGGAAAAGTGGGAATTCAATCTTACCTGAAATCAATTCTTCATCTACTTCACCAGGAAGATAGGTCAGAGGACATGGAAAATTATTCTTATCCATAAACCTGTGAAAGCTTAACTTGTCAACGCATTTTTCAATTGCCTCCGGGTTGGATAATTGAAGAGTGATACCTTCATCATGAAATTTATCAATGTTTCTGGAAAACACAATCGTTTCCGAGGAATGCAGAGGTAATACCATATCAACAGATTCCTTTCTGCAAATATCTATGATAACAGGAATAAACTCTGGGTCGGTGGATCGTGGAACGGTGTAAAAACTGTCACTCAAATACAATCCTGCTGCCAGAGGATTCAAATCAACTGAAACTATTCTGATGTCTTTTTCTTTCTGATTCCTTAATGCACTAATGACATTGCATGCTGTTGCAACGCCCGCGGATGTTAGCAATATTGTAGTTTCACACATGGATATCATCAATTTTTTACTCTTTCGGTTGGCTCCCAGATATGAACATCCCTGAACATATTAATGAGACCAATGAGAAGATAAGCCTGGTAAAATATGAATGAAGAGAAAATGTTTGCCTTAATGCTTCCTGCAAGCAACAAAATAACCAGAAACACTATAAAACCAAAACCAAAAAGGATATTTATCTTGTAAAGAACTGCAAACCACAGAACGATGCTTGCAAAAGTCAGGAAAGGACAAACAAAGAAAAGTAACACTCTCAAGGGGAAAACTATTGTTCCAAACTTTCCAAACTTTGATGAAAGTAATTCCCTGTGGACAAATGTTGCTTCAAGAAGCCTGGTTGCCCTCCTTATCTTTTGTCTTCTGTGTTCCTTGAAGCCCGCAGGAATATATTCATAAAACCTTGCATCAGGAACATACAGACATCTGTATCCATTCTTGATTATACCCAGCGCAGTACTTGCATCATCAGCTCCTTTTGTCACATGAACATTAGCACGCGCCGTTTTCCGGAGAGCTGTTGCAGGACCATTGAAACAATATGTCGAATGAATACTGCTTTCCCATGTGCACATTTTTCCGTAAATTGAACGATATGCATCTTCGGCATGAGTGGTAACTGCTTTTTTATATGACACAGGTATAAGATCACCTGACACAGCACCTATATCATCCCCGCTTAACAACACTGCCAGCAAATTAGGAATCGTATCTTTATCAAATTCCCCATCTGCTCCTGTGAGAATTATTATTTCACTGGATGCTTCACTTACACCATGGTTGACAGTATAATTTACTCCAGAGCGATTTTCATTGGAAACTACCTTACCATCAATACCAAGATTTTTCATTGCATCCAGGGCTACCTGTCTGGTGTTGTCTGTTGAAGCATCGTTGGTAATAACCAGTTCAAACTTATCAATAGGATAGGATTCAATAAGATTTTTTATTCTAGCTTCAATAACAGATTCTTCATTATATGCCGGAACTACTATGCTTATCTGGGGCAATGACTCAAGCCGAGAAAATTCTGGTTTTTTAGTTGTCAGGGCACCAAGAAGATAGATCATGTAGACAACAGTTGGAACAATAGTAAAAAGGACAGCTACAATTAGTAAGCTCATATTTATCAGTCGTTTGTTGTATCAGAAAACTTATATTTTGTAATAGTTAATAATCATATATAAGTAGTGCTGTTTCAAAGGAAACTGGCCAAAATATTACCAATAGAATTTGTTTGCAAATGCCACCCACATTGAAGAAAAAATGTTAAATAACCAATTTGCTGATTTTTAGAAAAGCGTTGCTATTTCATTCTGCATCTTTTAAATCAGTAACTCTTAATAGTAAAGCAAATAATTTAGATTTGATTATGCGGGAATACAAACTTTTTGCCCAGAGAATAGGATTAGTAGGAGCTACACAGTTTCTGAATAATTTTAAAGGTATACTACTTCTCCCAATATTAACTAAAAATATGACAATTGAAGATTTTGGCATCTGGGCAATGATTATGATCACAATTGGAATTGTTCCAAATTTAGCGACGCTTGGGTTTCAGTCTGTTTTTGCCAGATTCCTGCCTTCTATCAAAAAAAAAGAACATTTAAGCGACATAATGTATTCTTCTCTTTCTGTAGTCTGCCTCACAGGGTTTCTTTCTGCTTTAATAATCTACCTTTTTTCAAAGACAATATCTGATAAAATGTTTGATGGAAACTTAATTGTAGTTAAGATGCTTGCTGTCCTCCTATTTATAGAAACACTCGGACAACTATCATCCAGTTATTTCAGAGCGACACAACAGATTAAAAAATATTCAACCCTTGAACTGTTGAAAAGTATATTAATTGTTATTATGGTTTCAATTTTAATATTCATGGGCAAAGGATTAATAGGTGCAATATTCGGGCTGCTAATCGAATCATTCATTGTTTCCTTAATAGCTTTAACAATAATAGTATCACAGATTGGAATCAAAATTCCAAAATTTCAAAATTTTAAATCTTACTTGAATTATGGAGTTCCTACAATCCCTGGAGGAATATCAAAATGGGTTGTGAATTCAAGCGACAGATACGTCATAGGTGGATACTTAGGCACATCTGCAGTGGGCTATTATTCCCCGGGATATTCTCTGGGAAACATTGTTAACTCTTTTTTTCAACCCATCAATTTTGTGTTACCAATGGTTTTGTCTAAATACTACGATGAGAACAATTTAGAAGAGGTTAAAAAATACCTAGGATATTCACTTAAATATTACTTAGCAATCGCAGTTCCTGCTGTTTTTGGCTTATCTTTTCTGTCAAAGCCATTGCTTGAACTTCTAACCACGCCCGAAATTGCAGAAAAAGGATATTTGATTACGCCTTTAGTGGCTCTAAGTTACCTTATTTTTGGAGTTTTTTCGATTTATTCAAAAGTGGCGTTACTTGCTAAAAAAACTCATGTTTCCGGTGTTATCTGGTCATTAGCAGCAGTTTTAAATCTTGGATTGAATCTGTTACTTGTTCCTTACATTGGCATTATTGCAGCTGCAGCTACAACCTTATTCGCATATATAGTAGGACTTGTAATCATGGCACATTATTCATTGAGATATGTAGAATTTGATATGCACTTTTATTTCATTTTAAAGTGTTTATTCTCCTCAACACTTATGTCAATGGTCATAGTATTGTGGAAACCTGCAGGTACTTTTAGCATAATATTTACAATATTTATATGTATGATAGTTTATTTTGCAATACTTTTGTTATTAAAAGGATTTGATAAAGAGGAATTTTCTTTTTTTAAAGTTTGTAATTAACAGATCATAATATAATAGATAATACCAATGACAACTTTATATAAATAATATAAAATCTTAAAAGCCATAAATCCAAAATTTGAAACATAAAGAGAAATATAAACATGAAACCTGTAGAGATATTTCACATTGGACCGCAAAAATCAGGGACAACATGGGTATACAAATGTTTAAAGGAACATCCTGAAATTGCTACTCCACCTAAAGATAGTATACACTATTTTGATATGTATTATTCAAAAAATAGAGATTGGTATATGCAACATTTTAGTGATGCAGGGAGTGAACAAAAATTATTCGACCCAACCCCTTCATATATTAGATCTCCATTGGCTCCTAAAAGGATATATAAAGAAAATCCTGATGCAAAAATAATTTTATGTATGCGCCATCCAATTGAGAGAGCCTTTTCTCACTATTGGCACGAAAAGAAGAAAGAGAAATACAATTTCGAGTTTAATGAAGTGTTATCTAATTATGATTTGTTTTCTTCATGGATAGAGCCAGGTTTTTATGCAGAACATATTGAAAAATACCTCAATTTTTTCCCCCATAAACAAATATTGTGTCAAAAATTCGATTATTTAAATGAGAATCCCCGAGGTTTCTTAAAGGAACTCCTGGATTTTATTGGAGTTGAATCCAATTTTGAACCAACGGTCTTAAACAAAAAAGTTAATGCAGCAGGAATAAAAAAAGGAGATAAAAATAAAGCCCGAATTGGAATGCTGATTAATAAAATCTCCCCTTTAAATAATAAACAATCTGGATTTTCAGCAAAGCTTTCCGGGAAGGAAGAATACTTACAAGGAGTTCCCGAGGAATTGTATAAGGAATTGCTTGAGATATGCATTCCTGAGATAGAAAGACTAGAAGAATTACTTAATCTAAATTTAAATCACTGGAAATCCTAAAATCAATAGATATTTTTAAAATTTGTTTTATTGGAGATTAATTGTGAAGTCAAAGTAAAGATTTCTCCGATTTTCTGATTAGCATAGGCTTGACATTAGTCAGTCAAGTACCCATTATATATAAATATTTAAAAATATAAATATGTTTAAGATATTGAGATAATCGGAAATAAAAAATGAACGATAAAATATTCGATTTGTTCTAACTAGCATATTCTCTTTATTGGTTTTATTCACTGCAGGAGTGGCAAGAACAGGGGAAACAGCAAGATGCTGTTTATTCATATATCTATTATTGATTATTCCAGTAGCTTATAAGATTGATGATTAAAACAGATTTTAACAACTTTATGGGCGCAAAGTTTATTTATGCAGATATTTGGTTTTTACTACTGGTGGTTCCTATATTACCACATAGAATTTATCTGACACAGGCGAAATAAACTTTTTATCATACATATTAAATTATCATAAAACACAGTTTATTACAAAATTAATATCGAATAAAATAATATGATAAAAAATATTAATTAGAATAATATCCCTATTGATGGTTATCATGCTTAAAGTGCTATTTGGACATCAAGTGGTTTTGAGAAAAGAAGAAAATATTGGACCTTATGAAGGTTTACAGATAGAGGTCAGTAAATATGAAAAACTGCTTAAGAATAATCAAAATAACTTAGAAAAAGGCTTAGAAGATCCAAAATATGACATGAATTTCCAAAATGGCATCCTTTGTACTTTTGATGATGGATACAAAGATAATATCACAAATGCGCTTCCAATCATTGAGAAATATGGAGTGCCATGTATTGTGTTTATAACTACAGGGTTCATTGAAAGTGACCTGATTCCTTATGAAATAGAACTTGCCAACATTGTCAAGAGTTTAGACATGGTTGAAACTCCAGATATGGGTATTCTTCCTGCAATCAAAAAGGAAGAAAAAGAAGCTTTATACAAGAAACTACGATTGCCATTGAAAGCGAAAAATAACTTTAAAAGGCAACAATACATTTTAAACTTATTAAGCTTGAATTCTCTCAGTAAAGATGATGTTCAGAAATGTGATTTTCTGACATGGGATGATGTGAGTTACCTGGATAAGCATCCTCTGGTAACCATAGGTGCACACTCCCATACGCATCCAATGTTGAACAAAATTTCAGTCTCTGAATCTTATAGTGAAATTAAAAAATCCAAGGATATTTTAGAGTTAAGGTTAAAACATCGCATTGACTACTTCGCTTATCCTTACGGAGCTCACTCTTTCATAACTAGACTTCTGGTAAAACATATTGGATTTAAATATGCATTTACTACTAACTCTGAAGTTATAAACGATACTGCTCGACTAAATCCATTTTCAATACCAAGAATTGACATGAATAATTATGAGCTGGTAATGAATGAATAACCCTAAAATATTAATTGGAACTCTTTTTTCGGGTGAGAATGAATTAGAAGAGTGTATTGAATCTGTAAAAAAACAAACTTATCAGAATCTTGAGCACATTGTCATCAAAAATTTGCCCAATAAACTTGCTCATGACACATTATATAAACAGTTTATGGACAATTCAAATAATTTCCAACTTTTTGTGAAACTCGATGCAGACATGATATTCAATACAAACAAGGCCTTAGAAATAATTGTAAATTACTTCAACAAGTATCCCGATCTTGATCACATGGTAACACTTGTCGATGACAGATATTCAAATACTTTGATACAGGGTCTGCATGTATTCAGTAACAGAGCCAGTTGGAAGCAAAATACTGAAAATTTGTTTGTAGATTACAATCCAATTATACCTGGAAAAAAAATAGTCTTTAAACAGGAACCTTCGCCCCTTGTCCAACATTGTCCAAATCCAAGTGCTTTTCAGGCATATCACTTTGGTGTCCATAGAGCATTAAAGGCATTCCAGCCTAAAAGAGTTGATTTTAACGGCGGACAATCCTGGAACCAGTGGAAACTAATAAAAAAGGTACATACACATTTTCTTCAAACTAAAAATATTAAGCTTGGCTTCTGTATTTTAGGTGTAAATCATGTGTTTGAAGAAAAAATAGTACAAAATGATTATGCTGAATGCAAAAATTCATTGGAGTCTTTTTTTGATGAGTTTGAAAACCTGGAACTCGAGGAACTAAATCAGTTATTTAATTCAAACTGGAATAGTTCTTTAAAAGCAGATTTTCTTTATTTAAAGCAAGTTTACACAAGAGTACCGGGCTGGTATATTAAAAGATTTAAAAGACTGGTAAATAAATTAATGAATCTTTTTTAAATAGTTTATACCTACAAATTGCATTAAGGTTATATCCGGATATAAGGAAAAAGCATGATCTTTTCCCAGATAATTTAATGTTTTATTCGCTCAAGTTTCTTGAAGACTTAAGTCTAAATTAACACGTCAAACAATTTGAACATTTAATTGGCTTTTTTTTGTAAATAAGCCAAGGTATAAATCCTGATACTGTTCAGCAATTTTATGCCAATCAAACCTTTCAGCTTTCCTTCTGATGTTTTTGGAAAATAAATTCCTCTTTTCAATATCTTCAATCAAAATTCGGAGATAGTCTTCCATCTCATTTTCATCGTTTGCAAGGTAACCATTTATTCCATGGTCTACGAATTCCGGCATTGATGTTGCATTAAAACACACAATCGGAAGTCCTGAAGCTCCAGCTTCAAGCATCATGGCAAAGCCTTCCCTGATAGTTGGGAACAGGAAAATATCTGAACTTGGATATACTGAAGGTATTTTTTCAAATGGAACTGCACCCTCTATAAAAACATTAGTTGATATTGAAGATTTTCCTATCAAATCTTGTTTCATTGAACCTTCGCCATACAGATAGAAATCACATTCTGGAAATTTTAAGGCTAACTGTAATACATAATCGGGATTTTTGTATGATTCAAGCCTGCCAACATAAAGAATTTTTAACCTTTTGTTATTCTTAATAGAAGGTCTGAACTTTTCAGTATCTACACCATTATAAATAATGATAGAATCTACATCATAGTATTTCTTTACTTCGTGCTGCGTTATTTTACTAACAACTGTTACCTTGGTTGCTAATTTGGCCAATAACATTCCAGACAAATGTGTAAGCTTTGTATTAGGAAGTCCATGAATAGTCAAAACCTGTTTGCCTTTTGGATTTCTCATTTTCCATAAAAATAATATAGGAATGCATTCAGGCCATGCCCGGGTGTGAAGTACATCTCCTTTTGTCAAAGCCAGTTTTAAATAAGAAATGATCTTTTTCACCTTACTCTGCCCAGTATGAATCGGTATTATATGTTCTGGAAAGCAAGATTGATTAGATAGAGCAACAACCTCAAATTCAGCAGAAGAAAAATAATTGGCCAATAGTTCTCTGTTCCTATCTATAGGGCATTTAAGCCAGTTAAACTCAGCTACTTCAACTAACCGTATCATTAAAATCACCATCATATAAAAACAAAGTAAAAATACCTATTGCCAGAATCAAACAACTAATTAAAGGCTTTTTAAATAAAACTTCATCAACCCTCATGGAAATCATTTTTAATTTCAAAGCACATATATATTTTAACGTTTAAGCAATAAAGCAAGCTTATACTAATTAAACCATACGAAAGATTTCAACCTGTAAGACAATATGTCCAGAAACTGAGTAAGCTGATAATAAGCTACCTTCATGCTTCAAAATATTGTCAAAATTATTCATAATAATATTTTTTAAAATACTGGAGAGATTTGATGAAATATGTAATAGCTGAAGTTGGTTGTAACCATAAAGGAGATATGGAAATTGCGCATGAAATGATCAAAATTGCTGCTCAGTTTTGTAAAGTGGATGTCGTAAAATTCCAAAAGAGAAATCCCAAAGAATTACTTACTCCTGAAGAATACAACACTCCACACCCTGTTCCGGAAAACGCTTATGGAAATACCTATGGTGCACACAGAGAATATTTGGAATTAGATATGGAACAGCATAGGCAATTGAAAAAATGGTGCGAAGAATGGGGTGTTATTTATTCAACCTCAGTATGGGATTTAACATCTGCAAAAGAAATTACTTCACTAGATCCGGAACTGATAAAAATTCCCTCTGCATGCAACATAAAATATGATATGCTTGATTATCTTTGTAAGAATTATACTGGTGAGATCCACATTTCTTTTGGTATGACCTCCCAGCAGGAAGAAGAAGATATTGTCAGGTTCTTTGAAGAAAGAAACCGTGCACAAGATTTAGTAATCTATAGTTGTACTTCTGGCTACCCGGTACCTTTTGAAAATATTTGCCTCAAGGAAATATTAAGAATTAAAGACAAATTTGAAAATCGCGTTAAAGGAATTGGTTTCTCAGGACATCACCTTGGAATTGCAGCTGACATTGCTGCACTGGCCTATGGTGCTGATTATTTTGAAAGGCACTTTACTTTGGATAGAACATGGAAAGGAACAGATCATGCTGCAAGCCTTGAGCCAGATGGAATGAGAAGGCTTGTCAGAGATCTCAGGAACGTATCAAAAGCATTAACCTATAAAGAGAAAGAAATCCTTGACATTGAAGAAGTGCAGAGGAAAAAACTAAAGAGGTCTTGTTGTGTCGAATAAGTACGTAGCACTTATTCCTGCAAGAGGGGGAAGCAAAAGTATTCCCCTCAAGAATATCAAAATAATAGCAGGTAAACCCCTTATCCAATGGACAATTGAAGCTGCTGTCAACTGTTGTCAGATAGATGAAGTTTATCTGGCAACAGATTCAGAAGCAGTTACTTCTGTTGCACAGACTTTTAACTACAAAAAACTAAAAGTGATAGGAAGAAGCCCGGAAACCGCAACTGATACAGCAAGCACGGAATCAGTTATGCTGGAGTTTGCTAATGAACATGAATTTGAAAACCTTATTCTAATACAGGCAACTTCACCTTTAATGAATTCAGAAGACCTTGAAAAAGCAATAGAAAAATATGAGAAAAACAAAGCAGATTCTTTATTGTCTGTTACTGAACAAAAAAGATTCATATGGGAAATAAAGGACAACGATTTTGTCATCCCTAAAAACTATAATCCACAATTCCGACCCAGAAGACAGGATTTTAATGGTTTTCTTGTTGAAAATGGTGCTTTTTACATAACAAAAAAAGATAGACTTCTCGAAAGTAATTGCAGGTTGTCAGGTCAGATTACTCACTATAAGATGCCAGAAGAAACTTATTATGAAATTGATGAACCAGAAGACTGGGTTATCGTCGAAAAATTGTTACAACTGAATAAAGTAAAAGATTCTGTAGTAACCAAAGATGTTAAACTCTTCTTAACTGATGTTGATGGAGTTTTAACTGACGCCGGGATGTATTATAGTGAAAATGGTGACGAACTCAAAAAATTCAATACTCATGATGGAAAAGGCATTGAATTACTCAGAAATAGAGGAATAAAGACTGGCATCGTTACCAGTGAGAATACCAAACTGAATGAAAAAAGAGCAAAGAAACTCAAATGTGACCATATATTCCAAGGTGTAAAAGATAAATTGAGTTTGGTTACAGATATTTGCCATAAAGAAAATATCTCATTAGATGAAGTCGCTTACATTGGAGACGATATCAATGATATAGAATTGCTTTCCAGCGTAGGTATTGCTGCCTGTCCTGCAAATGCACTTCCCGGGGTAAAGTCCCTTACAAACATCATATGCTTAAAGAAAAAAGGTGGAGACGGAGCAGTCAGGGAATTCGTTGAAATGATAATAAAAAATTAACTTTATTTATCTGGAGAAAATAAGCTATATGCTATTCTTATTACTGGCATAAAGTCTCTCCTTTTTTAGTCGGGAAAGTTGATTACAACAAAAAAATTGGTTTTTTTGGCTCTGTAGAAATCCTGTTAATCTGAGTGACACAAACATTTCTCTTTTTTATATCCACTAAAATTATTGCATTTATGCTGATAATTATACAGAAGTCCTGCAAAAAGTATTATGCAAATTATTTTGTATTTTATTGTGGGAAAACGCCGGCTTCGCCGGACCCTTCAGGATCAATCAAGTTATTCATGACTTACGATAAATCAGTTGACAACATTCCTTTAACTTTTAAGGCCAGGATTTCTACAGAGCAGTTTTTTATTTATTTTTAAAACTATAATTAAGATCAGGCCCGGCCATAAATATCTGAATATCTAATTATATCATCTTCCCCGAAATATTCACCAAGCTGAACTTCTGATATCATTAATGTTTCACTCGTAGACTTATTAGAAATTTTGTGCTTACAGCCTTTTGGAATATATATATAGTCACCGGCATTCACATTTTTTATAGACTCTCCAATAATAACCTCACCAGAACCTTTTATTATTACCCAGTGCTCCTCTCTTTTTTTATGTTCCTGCAAACTCAATTCTCCTCTGGGAAGAACTTTTATTATTTTTGCCCTGGTTTGTTCATTTAAAAAAGTTGTTTTATAGTAACCCCAGGGCCTGTTATAGATCTCTTGATCCAGTTTAGAGACATCAAGAGAAAAAAAATCAGATCCCAGATCATATTCCAGATCTTCCAGAAGCAAAACATGAAATTGCCTTTTTGTAATAATATTGGAAATTTCGAATGAAGGTTTTAGTATTGGTAAAAAACTGATTTTTCCAGATTTGAATTTCTGGGTTAAATCTTCAAATGATGAATTCAAAGTAATATATTCAAAATCAGTGCATTTTACTGAGCTTACTGGATCTTCCATACTTTTTCCACTTAAAAAACCTCTTCTTATGTCACCATCACTCAATGTCCCAATAACTCTATTTTTATCATCTACAACGATCAAAAATCCATGTTTATTGGCATCTATTTTTTCAAGAGCCTCTTTTATTAGTTGTCCCGGATAGATAATATAAGGAGTTATATTCATAAGTCTAATCCCTCATTTTGAAAGTAAAAATAAGTTATGGGACTTATACAATGCTATCGTTAATATAGATTTTTAAAAGAAGATATATAAATCATTATTATTAATACAGTATAGAATTTAAGCAAAATACATGAAATTTAAGACATTAACCAATGGTAATGTTTACCTGTTTAAGCTAAATTTATGCTATAAGATTGAAAAATCTAAAATGTGTATATTTTATATGGAAATATATTGATTGGGAGGACAAGTAATGGAGAAATTTCTTTTACTAGAAATTAAAAGTTGTGAGCTATGCGACTCAAATGACTTTCAACTAATCTACGAATGGCCCCCAGAATATTATTCGCATAAAAAATTTGAAACTTGTTCATGGGATGGGAGAGAGGAAATCACATTAAATATTGTAAAGTGCAATCACTGTGGTTTAGTTCAATCAAGACCTTCATTTAAAGAAGAATACTTACATAAAGTATATCCAGAGGATATAGTGCCTGTAAATGTAAACATAGAGACTGTTTTTGGAATGAGACATCGTAAGTACAAAAGTCTGCTGAATATTATTTCCAGACATATAAGCGAAGGCACATTAATAGATGTAGGCAGTCGATATGGTGTTTTCCCATGGATGGCAAACAAATTGTATGGATATAACTCATACGGATTGGAATATAATAGTGAAGCTGTAAAGTTAGGGAAACAAAAATTTGGAAACTTGCATCAAGGTACAGTAGATGACCTTCCAAAATTCATAGCAGAACATGGAATCATTAATACAGAGATAATAGTTCTTGATGACGTTTTAGAACATCTTGTTCACCCTGCGAGAGATATTCAAAAAATATCCCAGATTCAAAGGAAAGGAAATTTTTTATTTTTAAGACAAATGGATTATGACAGTTTTGGGAGAAAACTCTTTAGAAAAAACTGGTATTATTTCCAGCCAGCGGCTCATCAATTCTACTTTAATGAGAAATCAATAAAAGATCTTCTGAACAATAATGACTATGAAATAGTAAAAATTTATAGACCGAATTTAATAACAAATATTTTCATGACTCCCGTTGAAATGATATATATGAAAATAAGACGTTTTTTAGAAAACAACAAAAAAGATCTTTACCTAACTAAAAGACTGAAAATGTATGATGATATGTTTCTGGTTGTTGCTCAAAAAAGTAAATAAAATAGATTTTAAAAATGTTTAAGGCAATTTATTGTCAAGCAACACAATATCCATCAACCTCTTTGTAGCATTACCGTCCACTTCATATGCATGCTGATAAACAAATTTGCGGCTATTTGTCCTTAAAGAAGAAATTACATTTTCATCTTCAAAAACAGCTAAAATAGCGTTTTTAAGATCATTTCTTGAATAAACACCCAGTGCTGCCCCACTTTCCGCATAAGGCATCATATCACGCTTTCCTGTGAGATTTATTGTAATTACCGGTCTTTCCAAAATCATAGCTTCAAGAGCTGTTGTAGAAAAAACCGTTATCAAAACATCACATGCATTTATAAGTTCATAAATATCATAATTTTGCAAAATTATAATTTCATTATCGTATTCAGAAATAATACTTTCATTTACACCCTTTTCTGCATAATGTAACTTGATTATAAGTTGTAAATCCGGGATTCCGGAAATTGCATTAATCAAAGCTGAAAGAACTTTATCATTTTCTTCTTTGCTTATAGGTTGCGATGTATACAATATGACTTTTTGATCAGGATCAATTCCCAGGCTCACAAGAGTATTATCCCTATCAAAAGATTGTCGTCTTTTAATTATGTCATCATACCTGATTGAACCAGTAACCTCTACACTTGCAGGTGGATAATTTCCTACTGTTTCTAATAATTCCTTATAGTATGGACCAAAAACCGCAGTTGTATCCGGCAATGGATAATAAGGTGACTTGTATTCTGCCTTATTAGAGATTTCATCAAAATAATGGTAGAACCCGGGTCTTTCAGCAGAAACTACACCATGCTGAATTGCAATTGTTTTTATACAATGAATTTTTCCGACTGTTACTGTTGCTCTTCCAATTGGATTATATTCATCAGTAACTACCAAACAATCGGGATTTTCCGTTTTTATTATATTTGACAAAGTTTCAGTATAATAGATGCAATTCCTGAGAAGATAATGACATATATGAAAATCCATTTGTTCATAAAAAACATCAGTAATGTCATATGATTTGTAATAAACAGGGGAATGTCTGAGATTATAATATCGATTTAGTATCCTTTTTAAAGATTTGTTTATATGATTGTAATCTACTTTATATTCTTCAGCAGATTTGAAATCCAAATGTTTTCTTCTTTGTTGTTTCTGTTGTAATATTCTCTTAATTCCTATAACTGAAGAAACGGGGAAATCAATCCTGAGAATTGGCTTTTTCTCATTTATTTCCTTAATAAGTGACCCAAACGTGAAGTCTTTTTTATTTCTCCAATTGAGGGTATTTGAAACAATAATTATTTTTTTAGCATCAAGACCAGCTTTTTCTTTTTTGAATAATAAGTTTAATAGTCCTGATATTAGTTTTCGACAAAATATTCTGAACCTGAAATAACAACTAAGAAGAAACGGAAAAATTTTAATCCAAAATACCCGAAGAATTTTAACTTTTGGACTTTTAACATGTACTGTGTCAAGTCCAAGAGCCAGACATATCTTACCAAGATAAAAATTGTGAGGAACAGATGTGTTCAAAAAGTATATTTGATCCGGTTTTTCTGCTTTAATGATGGCTTCAATTCGTTCAATATTTTCAATTAATTTTCTCATTGATATAGGATAATTCAATCCTCTGTAAGATTCAAAAACAGCAGTTTCTATAAACCACCACAAAGTTATTCCTTTGTATTCTAGTATTCTTTTGATATTGTCCCCTTTACCAGAAACATCAACTGTATTGTCTGCCCATTTTTTCATCCAGTCCAGTGCATTTTTTTCAATGCTATCCACAAATACTATAATCCAAAATGTAATTATGTGGGAATGTCCCGGGAAAGCAATTCTTTGCGAATATCCTGATCTAAACACACAATTTGAGAATTATTTTCTTTCTCCAGAATGTTCTTTATTTTTGCCAGAGAGCCTTTTTCACAAAGAATTAATGTTCTGTTATTAGCCATAATAATCAATTTTATATATTATTTCACATTACCAGAAATGAGAAACTGTAAAAAATAAATTGAATAAATATCCTGAGTTTACTATAGTGCTTTTGTTAAAAACTAAATTACAGGTATTTAATATTATGTAATAAATAGAAAATTCGACCTTCAAAAAATAACTGGAAAGTATATCCATCAACTGAATCAGGACGCCACCTACAATATCTATATTTATCAGAGACACTAATTAGTCTGCGCTACAATATATTTAGCAATCATTAAAATAATACTAATTTAGCAGGGGAATAATAATGGAAGACGAGAAAAAAAATCATTTGATATTAAAAACGGTTTACCATACCTGATAGGTGTGGTAATATCCTTTCTAATAGCATTTTACATCCGAACAGTCCCGAAAGCCGGTGTTTTCATATCCGAGACTTTCGTGAGATTCGGAGGAAATGACCCCTGGTATCACCTTAGAAACGTAGAATCCATTGTTTACAATTACCCGCATGTTTTGTGGTTTGACGCATACACACAATTCCCAAAAGGTACCGACCAGGTATTCGCACCACTATATGACCTGGTCCTTGCAACAATAATATGGATACTTGGTGCAGGTAACCCTGATCAAAATCTCATAAACACAGTCAGTGCTTACTATCCATCAATACTTGGTGCCCTTGTAGTAGTTCCTGCATATTTTGTAGGAAAATGGTTATTTGACAGAAGGGTCGGATTGCTTGCTTCATTTTTAGTTGCGATTTCCTGTGGCCAGTTCCTTTCAAGATCTATCATCGGATTCAATGACCACCATATTGCAGAAACTTTGCTTAGTACTGTGGTAGCCATGTTCCTTATAATGGCAATTAAAAAAGCAGACAAAGGAAAAATTACATTTGCGGATATAAAAAACAAGAATTTTGAGTCAATAAAACCTGCAATTCCTTACCTTATACTGACAGGAATTGCTCTTGGTGCTTACTCCCTTGCCTGGAAAGGAGCATTATTTTTTGCATTCATTATTGGTGTTTACATAACAGTACAGCACGTCATTAACCATATGAGTGGAAAAAGTACAGACTACCTTGCAATAAGTGGAATGATCATTTTTCTGATTGCGCTGATAATGGTGCTTCTTACACCTTATCTTGGAGGAGCCAAATCCCTCTACATGAAAGGACTGCTTGCAGGTGCTATTGCATTTCCTGTGATGACAGGAATATCCATTTTTTCAAATCAGAAAGGATTTAAGAATTATTATTTCCCGGCAGCAATAGCTATTCTTTTCATCGTTGGAGTTTTTGCAGCAAAACTTTTCTCAGAATCTGCATATGCCCTGATAACAAGTGTATTCAGTTACTTTATGCGTACCGGAGGCGGGCTTACAATTGCAGAAGCTTCCCCTCTTCTGTCATTAAGCGGGCAGTTTTCACTATACCCTGTATGGTACAATTTTGCCACACTTGGATACATTTCTTTTATTGCACTGGTAATACTTATTTATAAAGCGTTCACCGGCAAAAATTCACCAGATAAAATATTCCTTTTAGTATGGACACTTATGATCATATGGGCCATGCTCCAGCAAAATCGTTTTGCTTACTACTACTCGGTAAATGCCGCAATTCTCAGTGCATGGATCGGTATTGAAATTCTTGATTTCGCAGGATGGAAAAAACTAAGTGACAGCATAAGATCAAAATCTTTCACGATTAAAGACATAAAAGCAATGCACATTATTTCAGCTTTGATCATTATTCTTGTTATGATACAGCCAACTTACAGCCTTGCAATGCAACAAAACCAGGGAACTGGCGGTCCAAACGGATACTGGATTGAAGCAACCACATGGCTCAGAGATAACACCCCTGACCCCGGACTTGATTATTATGAGAACTATGAAATCCCGGAAGACGGTGAAAGCTATGATTACCCGGATACTGCCTATGGTGTAATGTCCTGGTGGGATTACGGACACTGGATTGAAGTGATTGGACACCGGATCCCGAATGCTAACCCATTCCAGCAGGGGATCGGTGGTCGTCGAAATAGCATTGAAGAAGAGAATAAGCCAGGAGCTTCCACATTCTTCACAGCATCTTCTGAAGAGAAAGCCACAGAAGTCCTGGAAGCAATTGATCCTGATCCGGATAAAGCTGGTGCACGCTACATAGTTTCTGACGTTGAAATGGCAACCGGAAAATTCTATGCAATGTCAGCATGGACACTGGATACCGATGATTACTACATACCTGTCCAGACAGAGGATGGCTATGTGACTGTACCCGGACAGAGGTACTTTAAATCAATGGAAGCAAGGCTTCACATATTTGACGGAAATGACCTGAAACAATATCGTATGGTCCACGAATCCCTGCAGGAAGCACACAGGAACCCGGATATAAGAATGTGTATAATGTACTCTTTGGTGGGAACATCGCCATGGATGACACAGGTTACGTGAAGATATTTGAATATGTAGAAGGTGCAACAATAACCGGAACAGCACCTGAAAATACTACCGTAACAATAAGTGCAAACATCGTTACAAACCAGATGAGAAGTTTCATGTACACACAATCGACAACATCTGATGGGACATTCTCTTTCACTGTGCCTTATTCCACAGAAGGACCTATTGAAGACGAAACACAGTTTGATACAATGCCCTCCGGACCTTACCTGTTAAGCTATGGAGACACTGCGCAGGAGATAAGTGTAAACGAGAGGGACGTTCTGGATGGAAACACAATAGAAGTATGACCTTCTATTCCATCAATTCTTTACTTTTTGCCCGTGTTTCCGACATTTACAAATAACATCATGCAGAAGCTAGCCATAAGGTGATATATTGGAGAATATTAAAGGAAAAGCATGGTTATACGGTAGCGATATAGATACCGATGTGATAATTCCAGGTAAATACCTGCGTACAAAGGACGTGCAGGTGTTTGCAGATCATGCCATGGAAGGTATAGACCCCGGATTTTCAGAAAAAATTGATAAAGGAGACATCATAGTTGCAGAAGACAACTTTGGATGTGGATCTTCCAGGGAACAGGCAGCACTTGCACTTAAATATGCAGGTGTTGGTTGCGTAGTCGCAAAATCTTTTGGAAGGATATTTTTCAGAAATGCCATTAATGTGGGACTTCCACTCATGGAAGCAGACGTGCAGTGCAATGAAGGGGATGAAGTAGAAGTAGACCTTCATGAAGGAAAGGTAACCGTGAACGGAAAGGTATTCCAGGGAACCAAACTGCCAGATTTCCTTCTTGAAATGCTCACTGCAGGCGGGCTTGTAGCCCAGCATAAAGCCAGAAAGAATGCAGAATAAGCCAGTATGAACATGATATTTCCTGATGAGTACAAATATGTGGGGCACAGCAGGGAGCTCCCTGAAGATGATGACAGGAGAATCTATTTTCTCACGAAGTATCTTATAGTCGAAAACTGTGATGGAACTTACTCCCTTTACGATGTAAAACATCAGGGTGAAGACCTGCTCAGGGAAGTGGAGTTACTTGAAAAGCTTGCATCCGGTGAGGAGGTAGTTCACTATGATAAGGAACTCAACATCAAGGACAGGGCACTTCTCATAGAAATTGCAGACGGGATATGCAGGGGAAAAGTCAACACGGTCATATTTACGGGTATAGACAAGCACCTGACTTTTGTACACAAACCAGATACATCAGCAATTATAGATATTGAAATCGTAGATGTTGTTCCTCCAGAGCCTTCATGGCTTTCAAGTGTGGTGTACAGGCTTGAAAAAAGTGGTATTTTCGGCGACCTTACTATAAAATTCTCAGAAAACCTTACAGACCTCAGGCAATTTGAAGGTGAAAATACAATATTCCCATGTTCATCTTCAGGTCTTGAAGGAAAGTGTCTTGATTGTGATGTTATCGAAGAAGACGGAAAATTACTTGATGGGTGTGAAATCTCAAAAAGCCCTATTGAATCCAGGGTCCCGGGAATTGAATAGTCCTTTGTGAACATATGTCCTTTTAAATCTGACATATTCAAACCATCAAAACCATTCATCACAAGATGTTGCCGTTCTGAGAAGTCAGGAATAGTTACAATAAACAATATTCGTGGGGCTGTGGTCCACTGGGGTGCATCGGAATTTGACGTCGCCAGAGCTATATGGGATCTCGTTGCAGATATTAATAGAGAATAAAGATATAAATTGGGTGATGTTAACATGAAACTTGCAGTTGTAGAAGGAGACGGTGTTGAAAAAGAAGTAATTCCTGCAGCATTAAACATTCTTGATGCTTTTGATCTTGATGTGGAAAAAGTAGCTCTGGAACTTGGTTATGGTAAATGGGAGAGAACAGGTACTGCAATAACCGATGATGATATTGACACTCTAAAGGAATGTGACTGTGTACTGTTTGGAGCAGTGACAACTCCACCTGACCCTAATTACAAGAGTGTGCTTCTTACAATACGCAAGGAACTGGACATGTATGCAAATATCCGTCCTATCCGCCCCTGCCCTCTATAAAGGAATCCATGAACGTAATGATTTTAATTTTATTATTGTAAGGAAAACACCGAAGGACTCTATTCAGGTATTGAGGAAATAGGAGATGACATCTCCACCACAAAAAGAGTTGTTACAAGAAAGGGATCAAAGGATTGCAGATTATGCATGTAAACTTGCAAAAAGCAGGATGAACAAGCTGGCAATTGTGCACAAGTCCAATGTAATGAAATCTGACAAACTTTTCTCGACACCTGCCAGCAAACTGCAACCGATACAGGAGTTATTCATAGTAACGAACTTGTGGACTCTTTCGCCTACAACCTTATCACATCCCCATGGAACTACGATGTGATTGTAACAACAAACCTTTTCGGGGATATACTGAGTGACATGTCCGGAGCATTAGTTGGCGGACTTGGTCTTCTGCCAAGTGCCAATATTGGGGAAAAATATGCCTTTTTTGAACCTGTACACGGCAGTGCTCCTGATATAGCCGGGAAGAATATAGCAAATCCCCTTGCAGCAATACTCAGCCTGAAAATGCTTCTTGAATGGCATGGTGACACTGCAGAGGCATCAATTGTTGAGGAAGCCGTTGATTCGGCACTTAATATGGGAATATGCACCCCGGACCTTGGCGGCAAACACAGTACATCAGAAGTTGGTAGTGTTATTGCAAACTACATTAAAACAAGAATAGAATAAAATCCCTGCTGGCTTTTCATTCTATTAACTATTTTTAGGATTTAGCTCAGGTTCAGCAAGGAAGATACACCAGACATGGTGACAACTGCACTTGCACCGGATATCCAGACCATAATTACAAAGTCAGTGGTAGCACTCAACATATGCCCACCATCCACTATCCTGATAAGAAGAGCAGACATCAGTGAATGGCCAACCATTATTAACATTACCATGTTTGAAAGTGTTTCAATGCTCCCTATATTTGTGTACAGTACCATTCCCATGGACATTCCAGGAGGCATTTCCACAGCTGTAAACATATCCTGCATAAGTCCAACCACACCAAGCGAGATATACATGGTAAATCCAATACCGCCTGTCAGGCCATAAAGGACACCAACAAGACTTCCGGCAGACTGGGACCTCTTTTTCCTGAGAGTTACAATCTTGTGGAAATTGGTTGCTATTATATCCCCTATAACCTCAGGCTGTCCACCCAGGTTAGTAGCTTCCACAAACATCACAGAAAACCGCTGTACAAGATTGCTACCTGTGTTAGATGCAAAATATTCCCATGAACTGAATTTATCTATCCTGGTCACAAGCATTTTATAGAGACTATCCACGTCTTTTGTAAGGGGACCAAAATCATGCGCCCTCAAAGCCTTGAGTGCATCATCAATAACTCCACCTCTTGCACCGGCAGAACTTCCAAGGGAACGGATAAATGCAGGAAAGTTCTCATCCTTCCTTCGGATAGCTTTCTCTATTGATCTTGAAACATGACCCGTGTAAACAAGGGGGGTAATTACCATAGCTACAGCAATTGAAGTTTCTATCTTTCCATAAAGTGAAACTGCAATAAACATAATTATGCAGCCTGCTATGGAAATAGGTACTGAACGATACAATTTCAACTTGTTCTCAGTCATGTTCTTGGACTGACTCCATGCCGGATCCTTTGGAATCTTACTTTTAGTGAACATTACCATAACAATATCTGTTACAAGGAAAACAAGAACTACTATACCCATAAGCAGCTCTGCATTCATACCCGTGATAACCGGCATGATTACAGCAAAGGATGCCATGAATATAAGCGACATCACAAGGGATACGAATAATTCCTTAATTATTTCAACAACATAAAGAGCACCCATATACATTGACTCATACTCATTCATTACCACACTCTGTTCTGCAAAAAGGAAAGTCTTTACATCTTCGCCAGACTGCAGGGCATGGGCAAAACGGTCAAGGAAGTCTTCAAATATGATAGAAGGAGTTCTTTTTGAAGTAAACCTGCATGCATCCGCAAGACTGAGGTGCCACACAGAAACAAGATCATAAATCTTCTTTGTTTCCTCTGCAAGTTCTTGATAGTCCTGATTTTCAGAAACAATACGGACTATATCTATCCTGGGGGTTTCTGCCGTGGCAATTGAACCCATCTGGGTGATATAGTAATGCATATTATTGTCTATGCGGGAAGCTTTGGCAGCAAGAATTGTCAGCGGATAGGATAAAGCAAAAAAGATACAGATTACAGGTATGAGCATTGGTATATACTTGGTCGCACCAGCAAAAAGATCCGGAAACAATGTTAAAAGGATAATTGAAAACAAGAAACCAAATACTATGATAGGCAAAGCAAACTTCTTGGCATATACTTTAGGTTCCATGCCGATGTTCTTAAATGCTTTCTCATAGCTCATAAAAATCACTTATATAGAGAAGGGAAGACTGTCTACACCATGTTTATAGAAATTGACTATGATCTCAAGAACATCATAGTAATCTTCAATTCCTCTTGATTTCATTTCTTCCAGTATCTTTGCCCTGAGGAAAAGATCCTGGTAAATAGCCCTCTTATCCTCATAACCAAGTTTTGTGGCTATTTTGTCCTCAAGAATGTAGCTGTTATTCAGACCACGGAACTTGTGAGTGTCACTATCGGGTTCCCACTGGAAAACAGCCCTGGTTGCAACTCCACCTATTTCCTCATAATAACCCTCTATTTCCTCGATTGCAAGGGCACGCCTGAGGAATTTACCTTTACGATAGACAGCTGAAAGGATCATTGCAATATTCAGGTTATCAATAAACGTTACAGGTACATTGATAGGGTCTGCTGTCAGACGCTGGATCATCTTTGACACTGCAGATGCGTGGAACGTTGCAAGTACAGGGTGACCAGTCTGCATACCCTGGAAAGCTACGTTACCTTCAGCTCCTCGAATCTCACCTACAATGATGTAGTTAGGCCTTGAACGAAGAGCGGCCTTTAGCAAAGCAAAAGTGTCTACCCTGGATTCCGGCGGACCTTCCTCACGAGTGATCAACTGCTGCCATACAGGCTGTGGTGGCTGTACCTCGGCTGTGTCCTCTGCTGAGAAAATCTTTGATGTAGGATTTACAAAAGCAAGACACGCATTAAGCATTGTTGTCTTTCCACTTGCAGTTTCACCACTGAAGAATATACTCATACCATTCTCCAGGCACATCCACATATAGGCTGCCATTTCAGCATCCAGTGCACCCCAGCCAATAAGCTGGATGATGCTTACAGGTACCTCACTGAACTTACGCATGGTGAAACTGCTACCACGCTTACTGACGTCTATGGGGTAAATAATATTAATACGGGAACCATCCGGCAGTGCACCATCAGCAATTGGTCTGGCATCACTCACAGGACGACCTATACGTTCACCATACTACGAAGCCAGTCATCAAGCCCCTGTTCATCACCAAAGGTGAGGTCGGTTTTTATTGTATCAAATATTTTGTGAACAATGAATACATTGTCCACTCCTATACTGCTGATATCTTCAAGGTAGGGGTCACGGATAATAGGTTCTATGGGACCTGAGCCGATAATGTCCCTTTCGATATGATAGAGAATCTTATTGTACTCTGCCTGAGTAAGGGTACCTTTCTCTGCACCGGTATGAACTTTTGCAGGAAAGCAAACCTGCCTCCGCCCTCTTCCTCTAAATTCCCACCTGCGCCAACATCCACAGATGAATTGAGCAACTTGGTAATAAGATCCTTAAGCTCACCCTCGGTTTCAGGAACAGGCTCATTGGCAGACTTTTCAAGAACTATATCCAGAATTGCTTTGTATTTTGATTTCTCAATACTACTGAGCTCAGGTTCAATTCCAAATACTTAATTTCTCCAAGCTCATCACCACCATAAAGGTGAATAAAGACAGGATCACCTACAGGAAGAATAACACTCACTTTGGATCTGTCAAGGTCCTTTGAGAGACTTAACCATAAAAGTTGGCTCATCTTCACCGGTTTCCTGCATGAATTTCTTTACATACGCCCCAAGATGCGGGTTTCTTTCAATAGCTTTCTGAAATTCCGGATCCATTTAACAACTCTCCTGAATTATGAGACTGAAGCAATCTCTACAACCAGTCCGACCTTTGGCTCTATCCTGAAACCAATCATCTGTCCTACCGGGCCTTTAGCTCCTGTGAACTTATTTACAAAAATCGTCCTTTTGACCTCACTACCTAGGGGTTTTGATTTCAGGGTCATGTAAACATCACATGAGGACCGGAACATTGAAGCAATTTCCTCACTTAGCTGATTAGGCTCTATTGTAAGAATGATTACTTTCCCCATACCATTAAGTTTCTTGAAAAATGAAATCAATTGAAGGCTTTTTCAGTATTTGCACTATATTTTATCAAAGATGAAAGGGTATCAATAATTATTACGTTCTTTTCGAAAAGCTCCTCAGCTGCCATTAACCTTTCAATAAAATCAAAACGTGACTTTGCAGCCTGCACCAGGGGAATTACCGGGATGTATAGTAACATTCCGTTCAAAAGGTACTGTGCTATCAGGTAATCCATGGAATACATCTGGTTGATGAAGCCCTTTGTTGTAAGCTGGGTTGAAACAAACGTAACGCTGACTTCGTTCTCGTTTAACCCAAATGAAAGTCTCTGGGAGATGGAACTTTTACCACCACCACTGCCTCCTTCAATAACTACAAGTGAGCCTGCCGGAAAACCTCCGCCCAACTTATCATTTAAGTCATCCCTTGGGATTGCAAATGCATTTATTGCTGCCATTTTATCCTCTTTATTACGTTTTAAAACTCATTGACCCGGACTTGCCATTTTCAGCTGCAACCAGTATCCTGTGATCACCTGCTTCCAGTGGTGCAGGGGTTGTGCTTACATTCATGGTCAGGATTTCCCCTGGCCTCCAGATAACATCGCCATCAACAAGCGCTATATCAACATCTGTAGGTTCAATAAGTATACCATCAACGATAACAGTCACATATTCAGGGACAAGCTCGGTTTTCCCTGTGTTTTTGGCATAGAAAGTGTATTTATTGCTGCCACCATCATATGGAATTACTTCAGGGTCATTGACAATTGTAATGTCAGTCCTCATCTGTTCAGAAAGTAACTTGCTGCTTGCACCTGAAGAAGAAATCATGGATTGTACATCTGCTGTTATAAGTGCCACTACACTCATTGCCAGGATAATAGCTGCAATGAAGAATATCATATGCGTGATAGCGGTTTCAGCACTGGTATTTTCCAATATGCCTTTTCTGTCTGTCGTTAGCATGCGTTTCATGTTTTTATGCCGGTCCGGATATAATTTGAAGTGAATAATAATATACAAGTATTAGTATATAAAGCTGTATCTGAATTAAACAAGATAAGCATCATAAGCTGAAACACCGTTCTCTGTTACCACTTTTACACGATGCATCCCCAGACCTGAAAGATAATTTACTGTCAGATTCCTGGTTTCAGCAGGAGTCCACGTATCAGTTGTATCAGTATAGCTATAGGAAACCAGATTACCATCTACAAGAACATTTAATTCATTAAAATGGAGTGTTTCACTTCCTGTGTTGGAAATAATAACAGTCAGGTTATAGTAACTGCCGTAAATATCAGGAATAGCATCATCAACTTCAATATCTGTCTGCAGGCGGGAGTTTTGCATATTGTACCTGTCCTGCGATGCATCGTCAATGATTTCGTCTGATGAACTCAACATCGTATATGAGAAAGTTCCCAGAAGCACTGCAGATATGAAAAAAATTACCGTAACAACTGAGAGCTCAAATCCCATAAAGTTCCTCCAGTCCGTGCTTCACCTTTGCCATTTCTCTGTCAATTGAACTGAGCATATTCCTGTCAATCTTACGTCCTGACAGTCTTTCAATAAAGAGGAGGGACTTGGTATGGTCTTCCGGAAGAAGGCGCCATGTGGGCTTCTCCACATAGTAATCAATACCACGGGCATATGCCATAATCTCAGACATCACGTCTTCGCTTATCCATCCGATATCAACATAATAATCAAGAGCATCCATGAGATTGTTTCTTCCTACACGCTCCATCAGGAACTCAATCCAGTTAAGCAGGACAACCACACTTGTAGGGTCGGCCTTGATACATTCAAGCCTTACCATGGGTATTGCATTCTTCACAGGAGTACTGCTTTCACTTTCTACCTCTTCTACGTTTACGATTTCCGGTTCAAGGTCACTATCAACAAACTTTTCCTTTTTTCCCTGGATGCTGGCAGTTACTGGTCTCTTTTCAAGTTCATCCAGGCGTGAGGTAATATTTGATGTGGTTTCAGCCAGATCTATAATATTCTGATCGATAGTATCGGTTCTGGAGAAAAGACTCTCTGTTTTAGAAGATAACTGCTCGATGCTTTCGTGCATCATCACCATTGCATCTGCAAAAGCATCCATCTTTGATTCCAGGTTATGCATTCTAGAGGAAGCTTCTTCAGATATTCCCTGCGGCATGGAAAGTTTCTGAGTCATTCCATCCAGTTCATTTTTCATGAGGACAAACATGTCACCCATTTCAGTTAGGCGGGTTTCTGCTTTTTCAAATCTCTCAATTGTATCCCTGGAACCTGCACCATCGCCCACAAAAGGATTTACCTGGTTTGAAACAATTTCATACAGGGATAAAAGTTCAAGGACACTCTGATCGATCTTGTCAACGGTTTTCCTGATTTCCTCATTTTCCCTTTGTACCATGTTGAGAGTTACATCTGCTTTTGAAATCTTTGTCTCAACATCTTTTATTTTCTTCCTGTTCTCCTCAACCATCTCATTACTTACAGAATCCTGCGGAGCTTGCGCCGGAGCTGCACCTGGAGGAGCCATTCCGGGCGGTGCCATACCCGGGGGAGCCTGTGCATCACCAGGTGGTGATGGAGGGAAACCTGCAGACAGATCCGGGACTGCGTCTAGATCTGGACCGCCCTGCATAAAAGGAGGTGCTTCTGCTTCAAACGGGGAGTCGCCTCCCTTTTTCTTGCCCTTTTTCTTAAGAACAGAAGTCATTTTTTTTACTTTATCACTTAATCCGGCCATGTTTACACTGGTAAGAATTATTAATCAGAGACAGATATATCTATATTATACTCAAATATACCCTTAATAATATATATAAATTATGAATAAAATGACGGTTTCAACTATACTTAAAAAATCTCTTCAGATCAGTTTAAATCATTTCTAATTCTTTACAGTACTGATTCACTTGGCCCGCAAGAAAGTTTTTAAAACCAAAATGACATCCGACAGGGATGGTATCAGATTCGCAACCCCTGAGCCTGTTGCACAATACAGGGCAGAGAGACTCCAATGCAAAACCATTGCAGACATCAGCTGTGGAATAGGAGGACAGGCACTCCATTTTGCCCAGACATGTGATTTTGTTTATGCAATAGAAATTGACCCGAAAAAAGTAGATTATGCAAGAAAAAATGCAAAAACCATGGGTGTTGAAAATATCGAATTTATTGCAGGAGATGCATTGAAACCGGAGATCATCGAAAAACTCCCTGAACTTGACGTGGTTTTCTCCGACCCTGCAAGACCACCTGCGGAAAAAGAAAGAAATATCGAAAATATGAGCCCTTCAATTCCCGATGTTATGGAAGCTTATGCAAAAAAAAGCTCAAACTTTGCATTTGAGGCTCCACCCCAGCTTTCTCCTGAAAAAATACCATTTGACTGCGAAAAGGAATATATGTCCCTTGAAGGAAAACTAAACCGCCTGAATCTTTATTTTGGAGAACTCAAAAAAGCAGAAATATCTGCAATTGCACTTCCCGGAAAAAACATTATACGGAAAACAGGTGACACAATTGGAATACCTGACAGGAAAATGCCAGGGATTTACGCTTATGAACCTGAAGAATGCGTTACAAAGGCTGGCCTCCTAAAGCAGCTGGCAGGTGAATTTGCAGAAGATGGAACTGACGTAAGCATTGTTGATATTGACGGAAAAAGAACCCTTATCAGCTCTGGAAACCCTCTTGATAGTTCTCTGTTTAAAAACAGTTATAAAGTAGCCACTATTATGCCCTTTGACATTAATAAAGTCAATCCATATTTAAAAAAGAATTCATTTGGCACAGTAATAATCAGGGCTGCAATAAACCCGGATGAATACTGGGAAGTTCGCAACAGTCTTGAAAAAGATATCAACGGCGAGAGAAAAGCCCATCTTTTTATAAAAGAAAATAATGCAATAATATGTGAAGTGCTGGATTAATCAAATTCCATTTCCAGCAATCCTTTTGTCCTTTCAATTAATTCTTTCCTGCTAAAAGGCTTGGTGATATAATCATCTGCCTTTAAAACATGCAAGCCAAGCATTTTATCGAATTCCTGGCTTTTCACAGTAAGCATAGCCACAGGCATTTTTGGCTGGATTTCTTTTATTTTGTGGAAAGTTTCCCACCCATTCATTTCAGGCATCATTATGTCAAGAAGAACAGCATCAGGTTTTTCTTTTTCTATTATTTCAAGACAATCAAACCCGCTTTTTGCACCTATAACCTCCATGTTTTCAGCCTCAAGAATTAGTTTTACCAGGTCAATGGTATCGGGTTCATCATCTACGACTATGACTTTAGGACACATAATTGATTACAGCTCCGGAAAATGGATTAATGAATTACAACATATAAGTATATATCTGAAATATATAATTATTCATCTTCAACCCAACCAAGGCGCCTCATAACCATCTTAATTCTTGCCTTGACTTCACGCTTATCAAACGGCTTGGAAATATAATCATCAATACCAAGCTCCATGCCTTTTACCTTATCCTCTATGGCTGTCTTGGCGGAGATCATTATGACAGGAATGGCATTTGCAGACTTGCTCTTTAAGATGCTCAACCACCTCATAGCCATCCATATCAGGCATCATGATATCAAGAAGAATCAAGTCAGGTAATTCCTTTAATGTCAAGTCAATAGCTTCCTCTCCATTGTGAGCTACAATAAAATCATAAGGCTCACTTATCAGGGAAAGTTTGAGAAGCTCAGGAATATCAGGTTCATCATCAACGATGAGTATTTTTAACCTGTCTCTTTTGATCTTTTTCTGGATTGGTTCAAATTCTATTGAACCCTCTTCCACAGAATACCTGAAATCAAAATTCTTAAGGCCTATTTCAGTATGAATTTCACCTACATTGGATATCTCAATTACCACGTCGAAAAATGAAGTAATCAGGACCTCGGTTTCAGGAGGAAGAATATTTTTAGAAAGCACTGAGAGAATACTACCCTCATTTTCAGCAACTTTCTTCTGAATAAACTTTACAAAATTTTCCACAACCTGCATTGTGTCGCTTGCCAGAACATTCATGTTGTCAACCACAAGCATTGCCCGTGGATTATTCTGGAAGATGTTTGAAATATGTGAAGCCATCTTCGTATAATCAGCAACTGAACTGCAGTATAAGGTATCGTCATGATGTTCCTTCCCAGGTGCATCGACATCAATAAAATGAATCCTGCCGGACGTGTTTACTTCAAACCCAAATTCCTCAAACCGGCTCAGGACTTTATCCCTGGAAACATTCAGACACAACCATACAATTGTCCTGCCAGGTTCCTCTTTCAGTATATCTGATACGTAAAAATATATCAGACGATCAATAAAACTATCAACCGGAGCAAGGAACAATGCATTCTTGCTGGCCAATTCATTCCTCAAAGTCGAAAGAATTTCCTGTGTATGATCATTCATTGACAAGTACCTTTTAATTTTGTTTAGTAAATATTATTAGTTTTATTTTCTTATTAATGTTTGGGAAGAAAATGCATTTGCCGCATTAAAATTTGTTTATTTCATCGGAATAAGACGAACCTGTGGATAACCGGAAATAAATTCCATCTGGACTGCAAATGCACCTGTTTTTGGTACAACACCATAAACGACAAGAGTCCTGTCAACGTTTTCAAACTTCCAGTGAGTTGTAGCCATATGCGCTACTGATTCGGAAATCCTCTGGCCGTACTTTGTAACTGCAAGAACAATATTTTCGGTGGTTTTTGTGATAGAAGCCATCTGCCCTATTACAGAACCGATATTTTCCCATCCATAATTGTACTCCATACTGTCAAGGCCTATGTAATCAAGTATAGGCGAACCATACTGCTGTATCATTTCATTCTTTGACTTGTGGAATATGTCCATATCCTTGTACACATTTCCTGAAAACGGTTCGATATATGTAGGAATCCTGCCTTTCAAATCACGTATTTCAAATCCTGTAAAATGGCCATGAAAATGGTTTTCACCTGTAAATGGAAAAATCATGCGTTTTTCAGTTTCAACGCTGGTACCTTCCGTTGGCATGCTGAGAAGAGCACGGCCTAAATTCAGGTGATTGATAAATGTAGGAAGCAGTAAACTATAGAACGAATCACCTACACCACTTGTGATTTCGAAGAGATTAAAACTTCCTTTCTGATAGCCTCCTCCAAGGATTTCATCAAAATCCGCAATTCCGGTTGAAACCTTGCTCTCAATTGGATCTTTTATAGCCTGTGGAACCTGGGTCTGTTCAGGATATGACACAGTGAAAGGTTCAAGACTGTTAAATTCCCCTCCGTCAAGGGTGAAAGGATATCTTGGTTGTGATAACTCCACACCGCGCATTTTGAGCAGACTGATCTTTCTTATGTCTATGTCAGATATATTATTGATATTAAGGGAAACAACCCCGTCCACCAGATAATCAAGAGAAGTTACATCTACCTGTTCTGTTATCATTATAAGGTCTGAATTTACCTTTCTGGAAAAATCAAAAAGAAGCCTCTCAAGTTCAAACTTGTTGTCTTCCCACTGAGCAGAACGCGTTGTGGCAATACTCAGGGAATCTATGGAGTCCACCACAATTATTGGTTTGGTCTCACTTGACTCCCAGATAACTTTTATGCGGGATGCGAGCATCCTGATAAAATCCTCATTATTGGTAAAATCCCCCTCTATCCAGGGGTACCTGCCATATTCTGAGGATTTATCAATACGCGGTGAGATATAGACGCAGTTGCCTTCAGGACAGAGTTCATCAAGTATCCCAAAGACAAAGCTTGTCTTTCCTGTTCCGGGTTTCCCTTTTACAAGAAGCGATTTTCCAAACTGCGACGTAAAGAATTCTTTGACCTCACCAGGTATCATGTATATGCAATATTAAATAATATCATATATATTTAATTGCTGATCTGCTCTTCAAGCAGTTTCCGGCCAGCATCAAGTGCTGCATCGATCATGGAAGCATCAGTACCTCCACCACGGGCCATGGCAGGTTTACCACCTCCGCCGCCACCGACTACTTCGGACATCTTCCTTACAATCTGCCCTGCATTAGCACCGGCTTTTAAGGCATCCTCGCCTGCGGCACCTACAATCTTAACACCGGATGAATCACTTGCCAGAAGAACTACAAGATCCTTATTTATTGTCAGCTCACCTGCAATCTTCACAAGTTCATCAATGTCAGCATTTGGAATTGATGTGGCAACAAGACGCAAATTTCCGATACTCACTGCCTCATTTGCCATCTGCATTACATGAACATGTGCCAGATCTTCCTTCAGACGCTGGTTTTCCTTCTTGAACTCTTTCCATTCATTGAAGAAACGATCAATAGTTGAAGGCAGGTGCTCCGGCCTTACGCGCAAAGCATCTGAAGCCTGACTCAGGTAAAGCTCCATTTCCTGCATTGCCCTTACTGCCGCAAGTCCTGCTGCGTACTCAATACGCTCCACACCGTCCTGAACACGTTCCGTCTTTAAGATCTTTATAGGACCGACAAGACCTGTGCTCACACAGTGTGTACCTCCACATGCCTCAATATCGTCTGCAACTTTCAGGACACGAATGGTCTTTCCAGGAGGGACACCTCCCTGATAGAGTCCGAAACCATACTTTTTCTCGGCTTCAATCCTATCCATCCATTCAGCAGTTACACGCTGGTTCTCCATAACTATACGGTTGGCAATAAGCTCAATCCTGTTAAGTTCTTCCTGTGAGATACGCTTGTAATGTGATATGTCCAGACGGGCCTTGTCCACAAACTTCTGGGCACCTGCCTGCCATACATGGTCCCCAAGTACCTTGCGTGCCGCATCGTTAACTATGTGAGTTGCTGTGTGGTGGCATGCATGGGACATACGACGCTCCTCGTCCACATGACCCTGGACCATGTCTCCTTTCCTGATATGAAGATCATTCTCCATTTCCTCAATAATATGTACAACAACTCCGTCAACACCCTGCACGTCTATTATATTATAGGTAGCATCTTCCACGGTTATTGTACCGTGATCAGCAGGCTGTCCGCCTCCTTCCGGGTAGAAGAGTGTACTGTCAAGTACAAGATGATTATCAAAGATATCAAGAACAACTGACTCGAACTTCATCCTTGTTGGTTCATCATAAAACAGCTTTTTTGTCCTGGGAAGCTTTGAGACCCTTTCCGTATAGGAAAATACTTTTTCCTCTTTTGGCTCAGCCTTGCTGTGTCCTTCAGCTACCACGGAATAGAAGTTGTCAGGAAGATCAACATCCACACCAACTTCTGATGCTGCCTGTTTTGAAATCTCAGGAGGAATACCATGACTGTCGTACATCTCAACAAGAGTGTCCAGAGGGATCTTTTCGCCAGCTTCCTTGTAGTGCTTTGCGGACTTCTTTATCATACGCTTGCCGCGCTCAAGGGTATCTGCAAACTTGCGTTCCTCGTGATAAAGGATATCCTCAATAACATCGAACTTTTCCTGGAATTCCGGATATTCAGGAAGGTTATCAATATGCATCTTCACAATTTCCGACAGCGGGATGGATATGTCCATATCTGTCATCATCCTCAGCGTGCGGCGCAGGACAAGCCTTGCGAGATATCCTGCCTTTACATTGGAAGGAATAACTCCGTCTGCCAGCATGAATGTCAGGCAGCGGGTGTGATCAGTTATTGAATAAATATTTTCAACAGGCTCCATAATGGAAGACAGCTTCTCAACCGTTGTTCCAATACTGGATGCAACCTGTTTCCTGAGTTCAAACAGGTTGGCCTTTTCGCTTACGTCCATAAGACCTGCCAGACGGGCATTCTGGGAAAGGATGTTTGCGTATTCGGAATTGTCAAGTTCATGCTCAATTCCTGCAAGGTCCATTAAGTCGTTGACAATGTTGGGGAAAACAGCGTCATAGATTGTGGGTGAACCCTTTGATGCCCATACAAACCTTTCAAGACCATATCCTGTGTCCACAATGTAGTTATCCATCTTATGGTAGTTCTCGCCCTTGATTACGATATCACCGTCTTTGGACTGCTTAAGGTCCATAAACACAAGGGTTGCAACTTCAAGGCCGCCAATAAGTGCTTCAACACATGGCCCGGCATTTCCCCCACCTGCCCATGGCTCTTCCTTGTATGTAACTGCCAGCGGGTCAACACCCAGTGAATTGAAAAGCTCGTCACACAACTCAACTGTGTGATCTTTCCAGTATATTTCTTCCCCACGTTTGTTGAAAGCGTGGTGTGCCATCATTTCAAATGTTGTAAGATGGCGACCGCTCCTGCCCACGGCATCAAGATCCGAGAGCCTGATACACGGCTGGGAGATTGTAAGTGGGTTTGCAGGTGGTGGAACCTGCCCCGATGTAACAAATGGCTGGAAATCAGCAATAGAAGCTATGGTCAGATATATGTCATCCCTCCATCTTGCTATTACAGGATACCTTTCAAGCCTGGTATGGTCCCTTTCCTCAAAGAAATTAAGGTAATACTCCCTCATTTCCGATAATTCAAACTTTTTCTTAAAAACAGGATTGCCAATAAAAGAGTACGGATCACATGGTGCATCTCCACAGGTAACTCTTTCAGTATCCCTGGTCCAGAAGTACTTTCCGCACTTGGAGCACTGTTTACGAACAAATCCGTTCTCAGAGAAAAAATCAAGCTGATACTCATCTTCAAGCATAATAATTCCAACTGGTTAATGTTTTAGTCTAATTTATTCTTCCAACTATCGCACCAATGATTAAAAACGTTTCTTATCACTAGCTAAATTAACACGGTTTGAATAAGCTGACAGTATATATATGATTATATAAATATACATGGCCCAAAAATCTGCACGATGCTGTTTTTCGACAAAGTACGAAGATGAAAAATGCCATTTTGTGAACATAAAATGCACATCCTTTGTACATGAACAACTTAATACATACATTAGGTTTAAGTGCATGGCCATGAAGATGATGTATTGGTGATGACCGATGGAATCAATGCGTTATATGTCATTAGTATTCAGAGGGCTCGTAGAAGAGTACAACAACGAAGGCGTCAGGCCATCCGTATTTATGGATGCAGGCGGCAACCTTCAGGTATATCTGTGTGATCCTATAATTGATGAAATGGAAGAAGATTATGGAATCAACATGGAAAGCGAATTTGATGTGAATGGCGGACAGTTCAGCCAGGCCTACATTATGAGCAGGCCGGATACTCTCAGACACGGTCTTGAAAGTGAGGCAAACTTACAGTAAAACACGAAAAGACTTTCAATCATACACGTAGGGCCTGTAAGGATGAGAACCGCACGGGAAAGGGAACAGGCACCTACATACCAACCTGCGGGTGAAAAACATGAACTACAAAAAACTTCTGAAAGTTCTTAAAAACTCTAAACAGGTGTACAGAGAGGATTATGTTAAGAAAATATTCAGAAGCGCACATTATGACATAGGGATGTTCGAAGAACAGCTTAATGAGTTCAATGAAACCCTATCGGGCAAAGACTCAGAAATTGCCAAGTCATATATGGACAGGACAATACTGGCCCAGGTGATAGACGATGCATCCATTTTACTGGAAATCGTCAAGGGAAGTTCCTGCCTCAGTAGTGAGCAAAACGAAGAAATCAAAGAAATGATATTCAAACTGGATGAAATGAGTGAGCAGATAGAAGTCCTTGAGGAAGTTAAAACCCTTGCAGACATGTCTGATCAGGAAGGTTTCACCTCACCTTCACACAGGAAGGACAGAATATACGCAAATGTTTGAATATTAATCACCTCCCCCTTTTTTACATTTTATAAATTCTTTTATCCATTAATTTTAAGGCATGAGCTTACAATGATGTAGACATGTCAAAAAAGATACTGGTTACAAATGATGATGGCGTTTACTCCACAGGCATACATGCTGCATACCAGAGTGTTGCTGAACTTGGAGAGGTAACTGTAGCTGCCCCCATGACACAACAAAGTGGAGTCGGACGTTCAATATCTATTTTTGAACCACTTCGAATTACCCGGACCACTGTAAATGGAATTGAAGTCAACGCAATAGCCGGCACTCCTACAGACTCTGTTATCCTGGGGATTTTCTCAGTAATAAAACAAATGCCGGACCTTATTCTTTCAGGTTTTAACATCGGGGAAAATATCAGTACTGATACCATAACCACTTCAGGAACCATAGGTGCTGCACTTGAAGGCGCAAGTTATGGTATTCCCGCAATTGCAGCTTCCATCCAGGTCATGGAAGAGGGAGACAAGTTTGACGATAACCGGGAATTTAAGCATGACTACGATGTAGCCATTAAAGTGGTCAGCAGGATCGCAAAAAAAGTCCTTGAATACGGGCTCCCTGAAAATGTGGACCTGCTTAATGTGAACATACCACATCACGTAGAGAATGAGCCTGAGATTGAAATTACACGCCTTGCAAGGAAGTTTTCAAGACAGATGTGAAGAGCGCCATGACCCAAGGGAAGGCCGTATTACTGGATTGCAGGGGAACTCATAATTAAAGAAGAAGAGGGCACGGATGTCAACGCAATTATGCACAATGGAAACGTGTCAGTAACTCCTATTTCCCTTGATGCAACATCCCCTATTGACTTTTCGGAAATAGAGCATCTGCTATAAAGGTTTTAGTAAAGGAAAACAAAAAAGCGATATTAAAAGAGATTACTGTTTTACTTTAATCAGTATCTCTTTGCAGTCTTTGCCAACACCATGAAGGGTTGTGGCAGCACCTACTACTGTGCTTCCGAGTATTTCCTGGACAAAGTGATTGATTTCAATGTCCTTACCATCAACTGTAAGTGTTACTTCCATTTTTCACATCTCCTGTTAATTTCTGCAGAACGGAACGCGTTTGCTCACTGCAAGCCTGAAAAGATCAGGTAGTTCTTCCCTGGTGGCGTTTGCCACATCCACAAGATTATCGCTCACAAGAAGGCAGGGCTTAAGTTTCCCGTCGGCAGTAACTCTCAACCTGTTGCAGTTTGCGCAGAACTCTGTGTTATCCACAGGCCGTACAAACTCGACTTCTGCACCATTGATGATATATTTTTTCCTCTTGTGCAGTTCGCGAACCTTAACATCCGATGAAACCGATAGAAGAGACTTTTCCACTTCTGCGGCATTTATCCTGTATTGCGGAAGATCCCTGAAGTCCATAAGCTCAATGAGCTGCAGGATAACATCGCCACCATACGTACGGGTAAAATCAAGCATAGCTGCTATTTCATCATCGTTGAGATCTTTTAAAAGCACCATATTCAGTTTCACAGGCGTAAGTCCTGCGTCAACCGCCGCATGAATACCATCCAGAACCTTATCAAAAGTACCTTTAGAACAATTTGTAATCTGGTGATATTTTTCAGGATCAAGAGTATCCAGACTTATATTGACCCTGTTAAGACCTGCATCTTTCAGGGAAGTGGCCCTTTTACTGAGCAAAACTGCATTGGTTGTCAGGGAAACATCCCGCATCTGTGGCAGGCGCACAAGTGCTTCCTCAAGATCCTTTCTGAGAAGAGGCTCACCTCCTGAGAGCTTTAACCGATCAATCCCAAACCGGGAGCCAACCTCAACTATGTTAACAATCGTATCCACTGACATCTCCTTAACGTGTCCTGTATGCCCTTCATTATGGCAATAAATACAATTAAGGTTGCAACGATCGGTTATGGACATCCTGAGACTCCTGACTGTACGTCCGTAAGAGTCTGTAAGGACTTCACCTGTTCCTGCAGAAAGCATAGTACCTAGATATACCTTATTTATTTAACTATTTTGAATCTCTCCCGGGGGAATAATACATATATACAAACTGTGCACAATTAACTCCATGACAAAAGCAGTGTTACTTGCAGGTACCAACAGTGGTGTTGGAAAAACAACCGTTTCCATGGGCATTATGGCAGCCCTGAAGAAAAGAAAAATGGAAGTTCAGCCCTTTAAGGTAGGGCCTGATTACATAGACCCGACATACCACACAGCAATCTGTGGCAAGCCTTCAAGGAACCTTGACACATTCATGATGCAGATTGATGGCGTTAAAAAGACATTTTCAAAGCATTCTGAAAATGCCGACATCAATGTTGTGGAAGGAGTCATGGGACTTTTTGACGGAATGGGAGCAACAGAAATTGCAAGTTCCGCCCATGTTGCAAAATCACTGGGACTACCTGTTATACTCATTGTCAATGTTCATGGTATGTCCAGAAGTGCCGGAGCTATTGTCAAGGGCTTTTCTGAATTTGACAAGGATGTAAAGGTTGCAGGAGTAATCCTGAACAAAGTAGGTAGTCCCAGACATGCGCAGATGATTATAGATTCAATACCTGATATTCCAGTGGTAGGAACACTGCCAAGGAACAAGGACATAACAGTACCTTCACGTCACCTGGGTCTTTACATGGCACATGAACAGGATTTTGACACTGACAGCCTTGCAGACTTCATAGAAGAAAACATAGACCTTGATGCAATAATTTCACTTTCAGAGCAGGCAGAAGATGCCGATGATTATGTCAAGGAAGAGGAAATGGAAGCAGATGTAAAAATAGGTATTGCGTATGACAGTGCCTTTTGCTTCTATTACCAGGACATGTTTGAAGCGTTCAAAAATGCAGGTGCTGAACCGGTATTTTTCAGTCCTCTGAAAGATGAACTTCCTGAAGTTGACGGTTTTTACTTTGGCGGAGGATATCCTGAACTCTACATTTCAGAACTTGAAAAATCAAGCACAACTAAGGCACTCAAGGATCTTTCCACCGATGGAATGCCAATGTACGGGGAATGTGGCGGATTGCAGTATCTTTCCACATCATACGAGATTGATGGAACCGTTTACAAAATGGCAGATGTGCTTCCTGCAGAAACTGTCAGGACAAATAAACTTCAGGCACTGGGTTACACTGAAGGAGTTGCCAACGGGGACTTTATCAAAGGCACAATCAGAGGCCATGAGTTCCACTACTCTGCTACCTACTGTGATAACGATGCTAAACTTGCCTACGAAATGAAAAGAGGAAAAGGTATTGTTGACGGTAAGGACGGACTTACAGAGCACAATGCACTGGCAAGTTACACCCATGCACATCCTGCTTCTTTCCCTGTTGCAAGTTTTGTTGACAAGTGCAGGGAATATAAGAGAAGATAATTCTCTTTATTTTTTACTTCTTTTTTAATTTAGTAATTGTTTCCTAAAATATCTCTCTACTTTTTTTAGCTTTTGTATATATTAATTTAAAAAAAATAATAGTAAATATAAACATCCAAACATAGTAATTATTTTTCGATAAGCATTTATACAAATTGCTTTTAATTAAAATTTAGGAGAAAACTAAGTATTGTTTTTTGATAATGGTTAATCTTTAAAAAAATAATTAATAATTATCTAAATGGTGGCGTACATGAAAATAACACATATACTAATTGCATTTGCCCTGACATTTTTACTGGTAACTGCAAATGCAAGTGCAAAAAATAATCCTGCACAGGACTGTGTGCTGGAAGGAACATACTGCGGAACAATTGATGGTACATATACTGCAACAGCTCCGGATGGGACTAAAATTCCCGGCCTTACATTAACAGCAGATTTCCAGGCAGACTTTGACAGTGGAAAAATAGAGATATTAAATGTTGAGACTTCAGCAGATTCAATGATCAATGATGAAACCCTGAAAGTTACAGCAACAATGAACAAAAAAACGAAGATAATAAGAATAGTTGCAACTGGAAAATGCATGGAAAACAACCGGTTTAGGGGAGTAATGAGAATAGATCCATACAATGATTTTGAAATTATATCTAATTCAGGATGGGTGAAAGTCAAAAATCCCAAGAAAGGCGTAACAACATACACTGTAACAGGAGATTTCAATATTGATATCTGGAACTGTGATGAAGATCCATGTGACCTTCATGAAGGAACATACTGTGGAATACTGGAGGGAGAATATACAGCAACAACTCAAACGGGAGATGAACTTGGACCATTTATGCTGAAGGCAGATGTCAAAGCAGACTTTGAAAGCGGAGAAATTGACATCCTTAATGTGAATACGGAAGGAAGTTATCCGGAAATAACTGAAATTAATGTCGAAGCAACACTGGATAAGGGAACGGGGATCATAACTGTAACTGCAGACGGAAAATGCATGGCAGGCAATGTGTTCCACGGGGAAATGCAAATCGATGTTTGTGATGAGTTTAAAATTACAGAAAATTCAGGATGGGTAAAAGTAATATCCCCGGTTGAGGCGGAGATGGATCTGAAAGGAGATTTCGATCTGTATGTATGGGAATGTTGCAAACTGCCTGAGCAAGGAACATACTGTGGAACACTGGAAGGAACATACCAATCAGATGATCCTGCCATACCCGGAATTTTCGATCTAAAAGCTGACTTTAAAGCAGATTATAATGGAGATATCACAATATCAAACATCGATACCACGGGAAGTAACCCGGGAATAGATGAAGGTAGCCTGGACGTAGTTGCGGAACTTGATAAAGAGATAGGAGTAATAACGATTACTGCAACTGGAACATGCATGGGTGGCAACGAATTCTATGGAGAAATGAAAGTAAAGGCATGTGATTTCTCCATTATAGGAACTCCATCGGGATATGTAGTGCTAGGTGAAACAACATATGACCTGACAGGAACATTCAAATTAACAGCTAAAGAATGTACCTGTGAGTTGCCAACCGGCGAATACTGTGGAATACTGGAGGAGAATATACAGCAACAACTCAAACGGGAGATGAACTTGGACCATTTATGCTGAAGGCAGATGTCAAAGCAGACTTTGAAAGCGGAGAAATTGACATCCTTAATGTGAATACGGAAGGAAGTTATCCGGAAATAACTGAAATTGATGTCGAAGCAACACTGGATAAGGGAACGGGAATAATAACTGTAACTGCAGACGGAAAATGCATGGCAGGCAATGTGTTCCACGGAGAAATGCAAATCAATGCTTGTGATGAGTTTAAAATTACAGAAAATTCAGGATGGGTAAAAGTAATATCCCCGGTTGAGACGGAGCTGGATCTGAAAGGAGATTTCGACCTGTATGTATGGGAATGTTGCAAACTGCCTGAGCAAGGAACATACTGTGGAACACTGGAAGGAACATACCAATCAGATGATCCTGCCATACCCGGAACTTTCGATCTAAAAGCTGACTTTAAAGCAGATTATAATGGAGATATCACAATATCAAACATCGATACCACGGGTAGTAACCCGGGAATAGATGAAGGTAGCCTGGACGTAGTTGCAGAACTTGATAAAGAGATAGGAGTAATAACGATTACTGCAACTGGAACATGCATGGGTGGCAACGAATTCTATGGAGAAATGAGAGTAAAGGCATGTGATTTTACAGTAATTTCAAGCACAGGATACGTCGTAGCAGGTGATACAAAATATGATCTGGAAGGAAAATTCACAATAACAATTAAAGACTGTGAAGATGATCCGTGTGAAATACCTGAAGGAACAGTATGTGGAACACTGGAAGGAACATACACAGGAACAGATCTGGAGGGAAATAGCGCCGGGCCTTTCTATCTTAAAGTTGACTTTGTGGCAGACCTTGACAGCGGGACCATTACAGTTGATACTGCAGAAAGTAATCCTGCTGTAAATGATGTTGTTGTTGTAGCAACATTGAATAAAGACACAGGAATTATAACAGTAGTCGCACTGGGAACATGTTCAATGGAGTATGATTTCTTCGGAACAATGCAAATTGATACCTGTAACGATTTTGCAATAAAAGGTACACCTTCAGGTCGTGTAGTAGTACCGGATGAAAACGGACTAATTACAAAATACGATTTGACTGGAACTTTTGAATTAGAAACAGGAAACTGTGGTGAAGAACCATGCGAACCACCGGAAGGAACATACTGCGGAACAATTGATGGAACATTCAGTGTACCACTACTGGGAGAAACCGGGTTGAAGGCAGATATTCTGGCCGATTTTGAGAATGAGATTGTTTATGTTTCAAATGTTGAAACAACAGGAAACCCTGCATTGAAAATAAATAATTTACAGGTCGAAGCAGAGTTGGACAAAGATACCGGAATAATTGAGATAACTGCAACTGGAAACATTGAATGGAATGGATATGAGCGTCCTTTTGAAGGAGAAATAATCATTACAGGATGTGGTGGGCAGTTCACAATTACATCAAATGAAGCAACTGTTTCCAATGTACCATATTTGGGCACTGTAGCCCTTTCAGGAGATTTTGATGTAAACCTTCAGCAATGTCAAGAAGCTTAAAGACGGTTCAAACAATCCAAAAAAGAGGATTTTAATGGGAGGATAATCCGATATCCTTCCTTTTTATTTTTAAAACAAAAATTCATTCACTTTCTGCGTTTTCAGATGGACTGTTAACTTCCTGTTTTTGTGCATCTCTTTTCTTAAACCACAACTTGCGGCTGTAGTAATTCAAAGGATGACTTATCTTTTTGCACATGGTATCAGGAGCATAGCAGTTACCATAAGTCTGCATTGTTGAGCAGGAAGGGGGTTTGTAATGAGTGCCTGAAGAGCCTGCAATGTGTTCCACCTGATACCTGGCTTTTTCCACATCAAAGTCAGGGGAAGTTGCAAACATGTTAATGATATCATCCACTGACATGCCTATAGTGAGCAAAAAAGCAGTCATTGCAAAACGCATCGAATGTGCAAGGTTAACACCGGCCTGGGTGTTTGCAATGGCATGGGTAACACACGGAGGGAAAAGATCGGTTTCCACGGATTCAAATTCAGATTCACCGAAAGTGCTTTTTCTTTCTTCAAGAAATTCACGTATTTCAACAAGGTAAGGTTCACATGACTCTGTCAGCTCATCAGGAACAGGCATTGGCAGATTATGCTCAACACGGGCCTTTATGAGTTCCTGCAAAAGACGTGCGAACTCCTCCCGGGAAACATTAACATTTCCGTGATCAAGTTTTCTGTTTACAAGTTTCCATTCAATAGCCTTAAGAGAGCTGGCCATTTTGATATAGGAAGTAAAATGAAGTTTAAAACCGGTTTCACTTTCATCAGGATATACTCCGAAATCCGCAGCAAAATCAATGAGAAATTCGTGTTCCCGGGTTTTTAGCTGTTTATAGGAAGCAACCGCTTCGGCAAGACAATACCTGCGGGTAAGAAAAGAATCATCAATACATGAAACAAGTATTCTTGAAAAGGATAGGAAAGCAGTTCCACCAGAATTTTCTGTTCATCGGAACTGGAAATACCGACTGTTATTTCCCTTCAATAGCCTGCAGAACGCGTCCTTTCCACGGATACGCGCAGAATCCATTGCCCTTGAAGTAACAAGGCGATCAAGGGATATACCGAGGCTCTTTACATGTAATGAAGCCCCGGAGATATAAGGGAATAATGAAGTCCTTTTCATCCATAGATTAATCAGATTCAATCCTTGGAGCCAGAAGATAACCGATTTTACCTTCACCGTTTGCAATGGAGAAGCCAATCTTTACAGGAAATCCTTTCCAAGTTCCACTGTAACTTCGTTTGAACGGGATGCCGGCTTGACAATGTCTGCAAGATAATCAAGGGAGAAGAGTGAACGTGCTTCACCTGATTTCAGGTCGATAAGTGTGTCACGTGTCATGTCAAGACGTACACGGTCTGTGTCACCCTCTGCTTCCATATAGAAAACATCCTCGTCCACTCCGAGTAACATGTGGTCACTGATTTTTTCAGCTGCTTTGACCGCCCTCTGAAGGTCCTTGCCGTTAAGGACAACTTCTGCAGGAAGCTCAAGCTGAGGAATCCTTGGTTCCGCCCTGATTGTTGAAGGATCAAGCAATGCAAGGGTGTAAGACAGTCCGCCCAGATGTAATGACATTTTCTGGGACATCTCATCAAGTTCCATGACAACTTTTTCATCTCTGCCTGCAACACCAAAAATATCATTGATCTTTGAAAGATCCATACCAATCTCACAGTCATCTGCGCTAAACTCATCAAAAGCACCTGAATTTAGTTCAAAACTGACCATAGCTACGTTTGCAGGGTCCACAGCCCGGACAGTTATTCCTTCAGGGGAGATCCTGAACCTTGCTTCATCAACAAGAACTGAAAGAGTCTCAATTGCAGTTTTTAAGATATCTGCATCAATAGTTGCCTTGAACATCTTGATTCGCCACCATAAATTGAATTTTTACGTCATTATATCTACTAAGTAATATAAGTTTTCTTTTAATTATTTGAAATCAAACGATGGAACGTAAGATTAAGATGATCAGTCATACTCACGCCAGGTGCAACCACATTTGGTACACTTAAAGAAGCGTGTTTCAGATTCATCTGCAGACCTTAACTGGCGCAACCACCAGTATGCAGTATTGTTGCCGCATTCCTCACATCTGACAGTAGTTGTAGGAAGACCCTGATCAATATTACCTTCCAGCACGGTGACATCCCTGTCCTCCCTTGATGCCTTTGACACAAGGGTTTCAGAACCGCCTTTCTTGCTTTTAACAAAACCACACTTTCTGCACTTGAAGGAATCTCCTGAAGGGAACATCATACTTTTACATTCGGGACAAAATTCCATTAATATCACTTCTCGCATTTTCTATTATTACGTTATGGTCAAAAGCCATATCCGGGATGGAATGAATATCAAATAAATCTACTCCCTGCGCATCCGAATCAGCTTTTGGGACACCTTCCCCCCTGACAAGATAAACTATGCTCACAGTATGCCCGCGGGGATCGCGCGAAGGGTCAGAATATACTCCAAGTAACTTAACTATTTCTATCGTAAGACCTGTTTCTTCCATGACTTCACGTTCAACAGCCTCTTCAGTTGTTTCACCAATATCAACAAAACCGCCTGGAAGTGCGAATTTTCCCTTATACGGAGGATTTTTTCGTTCTATCAGAACAATTTGCCTGTTCAATATGATTACTGCATCAACTGTTAATCTTGGAGTCGTAGGGGCATGAGGAACAAAAATTCAATGTCTAAAGTAAAACTAAGGAACCATCCATATTAAAGGTGCGCTTGAATCAGAAAAAATAATACATTTTGAGAGCCACTTTAGCATAGCCGGTGGGCAGGACATTATAAATACTCTAAAACAAAGAATAAATGGGAGGGCACAGATGGATCTGAAAATACTGATGAGTTGCAGGAAACTAATCTTCAGGAAAAGAGTTGAGGGAGCAATAGGCAGAGTTCCCGGCAAAAAGCTCTTTGGAACTGTTGAAGGAGTATTTATCCCAAGTAACCCTTTTGACAATTCTGGGGTGATAATGTACCTCAGAGAAGGATGGGTTGTTGGTAATGCAGGTCTTCTTGGTGCCCGGCTGATAATACCGATTGCCTTTGGGATTACACTTTCCCACAGTACCTTTCATTATCATCCATCACAACAAATATCAGAATAGGTGCAGGTGGAGTTTTTTCAATAACTTTACCAATCTCGGTCTTGAGGTTGGCGGAAGTATAGGAATTCCTCTGTATATTTCCCAGAGTCTTGCCGTTGCAATGTACATATTCGGTTTTCGTGCGGGATGGCTATGGATCTTCCCGGAACACTCACCTATCTTAGTGGATTTTGCCGCCTTTGCGATACTTTTTATTATTGCATAATAGGCGCCTCACTGGCATTCAGAATACAATATGTGATTCTTGCAATTATAATTTCATCTTTTGTATCCATAGCATGGGCAGCTTCCTCAGGGTCAGTGCAGGAACCAATCACGTGGTGGGGTACTTTTTCAGGATCCCTGAAACGGATTTGCAGGAATCGGCTTCTTGGGGAGTTTTTGCTGTATTCTTCCTGGCAACAGGCATAAATGGCAGGAGCAAATAGGCGTTCGTAGGGGAACTGCTAAGAATCCCCGTAAGAGCATACCTGTGGGAACTCTTGCTGCCATAGCCCTGAGTCTTGTAATATATTTGCTTGCTTATTGGCTTGCAAGTTCTGCAAGACGGATGATTACTTAACAATTATACAATAATGGCAGAAAAGGCCGCATGGGGACAGTTAATTGTTGCCGGCCTGCTGGGAGTCGTCACTTTTTTCTTCAGCCCTTTCATCTATTGTTGGAGCCCCAAGAATCCTCCAGGCCCTGGCAAACCACCAGATTCTTCCTGCAAGTGAATGGGTTTGCAAAAAGTTCAGGATCAGGCGAACCCAGAAACGCTATGCTTTTTACTGGTGCACTTGTTTTTCTTGCATTATTACTACGTGATCTTAATGCAATTGCACCGCTGATAACATTGTTCTTTTTGATCACCTATGCAATGATTAACATTGTTGTGCTTATTGAGCAGAACCTCAAAACTGATTAGTTTCAGGCCTCTTTTTCAAAATACCAATGATAGTATCCATAATAGGTGCCATTGGATGCGTCTTTTTGTAATGATAATTGTGAATCCTACTTTTACTGTTATTGCATTTATTGTGGTGCGCTAATACACGCATACCTGCTGAAAAACATCTTAGAGCACCTTTTGGAGATGTCCGCAGTGGGCTGGCTGTGTAGCTGTTGCCGAATGGGCAGCAAAAACAGAGTAATCGCATTGCACCTTCAAATGAAAGAACATGGAAAGCAAATCTTCTCATTCCTGTAAGAAATCTAAACATACTTCATCAGAGCTTTCAAAAATCCATAAAGATATTACATACCCAAAAGGTTCTGTAAAAAATACTCGGACTTACAGGCGAAGTTGAAGAAAGAAAATTATCTTCACGACTTATGGATCTGATACAGATTCTTTCCGCAATAGAGTTTTTTTCTCATGGACACTTATAGATACAGAAGAATTCGATAAAAGCCTAATTGCCGGCATGGAAGCGCTCAGTGGCTCTTTTTTCAGGCCAAGAGTCCTTTTTATTCACATGAATGGTTTTGAAGGCAGAGAAACAAAGCCTGTGAAGTAATACAAAAAGCCTCAAAACGCAATATAGGCGTGTTATTGCTTGGTTGTCTACCCGGATACGGTTTTTGGGAGAGAGAATTCAGTAAATCTCTGGATAAACGACCGCAGTCCTGACTGGGATATCAGCATGGATCTGGGGGAACTGATCTTGCCATCCTTATTGCTTACAAACTTAAGAAAAACTGAAAGCATCGCTTAAAATGATTAGTTGCGTTAAGGAGCAATATAGTATCAATTATAAAGCGCAGCAATATCTGGAAAACCTTTCAGAGCTGGCAAGAATACCCAACATCAGCACAAAATACTACCAGGGTATTATGGAATCCAATACCTCCAATGCACCACAGGTTTAATTAATGTTTTCAGTATGGAACCTGACATTGATTTTGGATCTTGTTCGCAAGATAGTAAAATGGATTCATGCTTATTTGCCCTTGACTCCGGCGAAGAAAACGCCCTTGCCTGAAGAAAAATTTGGAAAATATAATTAAATTACATTTCGGCAGGATCAGTTCAAATTAAAGTATGGAACAAAAACTTAATACACTACATCAAATATATAAGAGCCATACCTATTAAAGGTGTACTTAAACGATCGAGAACATTTTATGGATTGCAGTTACTTTCATGTTATTAGGCTCGATACTGCCTAAAAGCGTGGGTGGCCGCAGATTAATATCTGCAGCTGGTTGGGGATTTTTTCTCCATACACTGGTTTTATCAGCCTCGTTATCTGGAAATAAACGATTATGTAAATGTTGTTCTGGTTATAGCCGTAGGAGTAGTCTGCCTTTATACTGGCATACACCATGTACAAAGAACATAAAGAAGGAATAGCACCTAATCCGGATATAACAGCAATGGCAACCAGCGCAACTGCACTTGGTTCCCTCTTTTATTTCCCCTTTGCTCAGATGGAGTTTCTGAACGTATGGATAATTGGTCAGGTAACTGATAACGTATTATGGCTGCTGCACGTTCTGAACGTACCTGCAGAAATGGTCGCCTGGAACAAGATAGCCTTAAACGGGTATCAGGTCGAGACTGTCTTTCTTGCATGCACCGCCATTGAGAGCATAGCACGTTTATAGGACTTATTGCATCTGGTGATGCGCCAGTCAAAGACTGATCATGTGCATTCATGGCATCTTGTACTGTTATATACATATATTAAATATAATAAGAGATGTTTTTGTAATTGTAGCTTATGGATATCAGTGGTTTGGCCCAAATAGCTTCGAAATCGCACACCACACTATCGCAAAAATAGGATCAGGTGTTGCATTATTCGTCATAGCCTATGTAGTCATGCGCATACTGCCGAATCATAGACCTGATAGAAGGAGTCTGAGCTATTGGTTGCCGGATTTATCCAGAAGCTATTCTATAAAGTCGTAGGAAACCAATAAATGCTTGCTAAAGGTTCTTTTCCCTGATATTGACATCCATCACTGTAAGTGTGGTGAGCTCACTTGCATATTTAGTATATAATACACCACTTGCGGCCCAGATTGCTTTGCTGGGAATAAGTGTTAGCATATTCTTCTTTTTCTTTTTCAGGATCCTGAAAGAGAAATTAAAGAACATGAGAGTTATATGCTCTCACCAGCTGACGGGAAGATTGTTGACATAAGGGGAAGAAAAATCTGTATTTTCATGAACTTCCAGAACGTTCATGTGAACAGGGCACCCATTAACGGGAAAGTCCACACCATTGAACATAAAAAAGGAGGATACATTCCTGCTTTCTGTAAGGATTCATGCCGCAATGAAAGAAGCCATACCCTGATTGAAACTGAGCATGGTATTGTAGAAGTTATACAAATTGCCGGAACAGTTACCCGAAGAATTGTTCTCCTATGTCCAGGAAGGGGATTATATGAAACAGGGACAGCGCTTTGGAATGATTCGTTTTGGATCCAGGGTGGACGTAACTGTCCCCGAGAACTTTGACATAACTATTGAAAAAGGCAACAAAGTCTTTGCCGGTGAGACTGTCATTGCAAGAATAAAATAAAGGACGTGAAGCAGATACCTCCATACCCTGAAATTACCGGATTTTGTCACCCTTCTGAATGCTTTGTGTGGAGTAATAGCTATTCTTGTAATAATGAACGGTTTTAACTATCTTGCACCGGTACTCATCCTCATAGCCGCTATTGCAGATGGTATTGATTTTATCATTTATTGCCAGAAAGTTTTCTTCCAGTGAGATCGAAGTAATCTGGACTCCCTTGCAGACGTCGTATCTTTTGGGGTTGCCCCGTTATTGTTATGATGTACTCTGCAGTCCGGGCCGAAGCATGCAGTATTTTGTTCTCCCAGCCCTTGCATTCTATTTTATCTGTGGCATTCTTGTATTTTGCAGATTTAATACTATGCACAAGGAACAAAACTCATTCAGTGGCCTGCCCATTACAGCCGGAGGGATAATCGTATCTCTTATCTGCTTATGGAGATATGTTCTTCAATGAGTACCTGATGGCTGCTATCAGTCTATACTGGGCATCCTTATGATAAGAACTTTCCGGTATCTGAAAGTCAGGAACAAAACAATTAATTATTCCACTAACAATCATTTTCGCATTAACAATAGTTTCATATATGGTCAATATTGAATACACGCATATAATGGCAGCCTTGTTGTCAGGAATCATGACAATATATGTTGCTTCACCAATTAATAGGCAAAAGGACTACATGAGGAATATCATGCAGCAAAGCGAAACAATTACAGACAGGGATAACGTACTTTTTGAGTCAGGAATTAAACTTGGTGCCCTTTTATCACCAGTTCACAGGTTCTCCTGTCAACCTTAAAACCGTTGCCAGCCTTGAAAAGGCAATACAGGGAGAGTATTTCTGTCCAGCCATGTGTGGAAGAGCATCAAAGTGTCGATTAACCGTGACATGATAAGCTCAAAACTGAACAGTGAATATGGATACTGTGAACTTGAAGGTCGCATGCTTGATATAAAGATAACAGCCAGCTTATAAAGTGCAAAGTGGATGTCAGTATGGAATTTGATACCGAACTTGACTACCCACTTATGAAAATAGACAAAATTTACTGATTCTGAGCCTTGCTTCTCTTAAAAGGCTCCAACCACTTTTTTCATTCTGTTTCTGAGTGCCTACAGTAACACGTATCAGGGAATCACCCGTATTCTTAAATGACCTGCAGTCCCTTACAAGATACTTTCTTTGTAGTGATTCTGTAATATCTGCGGGCAATCAGCGGGAAACATCCACAAGTATGAAATTGCCCTCAGAATCATAGACCTTGAATGGAATGTTCTCTGTAAGATATTGACGACTCCTTGTGCGAGATACTCTTCTCAAGGTATTCACTATCAGAAAGTGCCGCTACCCCTGCCACTACTGCAGGAAGGCTACATATTGAAGGAGCTGCAATTTTCATATACTGGGATTTCAGCCATGCAGGCATAAGCCCGTATCCAATCTCTGAGGCCTGCCAGACCGAATGCTTTTGAAAAAAGTTCTTCCAATTATGAGGTTAATGCTATTCCAGCACCATTTTTGGAAAGGTTGCTGTCTGCAAAACTCCACATACAGTCTTGTCAACAACATCACAAGTCCCTTGTTGCCTCAAGAATTGAGCGTACATCCCTCCTCAGCCATGTTTGCCAGTGGGGACTTGTTAGGGGAACAGATAAACACAACTTTCTTTTTGTTTTTTTCCGTGATTGCATTCTTTATTGCTCAGCATCGAATGCCAGTTCCTCTCCGGAGCCACGTGGACAGCCACTGCCCATTTGCATCGCTGCTATTCTCATAATATGAGAATGTTGAGTGGGTAATACTCACTGTATCTCCCGGCTCAATCAGAAGTCCAGAAGAGATTGTCATGAAACATCCATACCTGGACCTGATGCGCATATTCACCAGGAAGGCCTGTAAACAGGAGATTGCCTCCACAAGCTCTGAAGCATCGGCTGAAGGGTATATGTTCACCTTTGATGCTGTGGATTTCATGGCTTCGATTGCCTTGGGGATGGCCCCAGCACATTCTCATTTGAATCAAGCTTATAATCTCTGAAGGGTTTATACCATATTTTGCGGCTATTTCCTCAATGGATCTGCCGGAACATATTTTACAGATGCCACTGCTTCCTTAACAAGTTCAGGCCTGCTCAAGTACACTCACTCACCCTATCCATTTCCTCCTTAGTTATTACAAGAGGTGGAGCAATACGCAGGACTGTTTCAGATGTACAGTTAAGCAGGACACCATTCTTACGTGCATGTTCAACAAGGTCTGCACACTTTGCGGTCAAACTGACACCAATCATCATTCCTTTTCCGCGGACCTCAACAAGACCTCGGTGGAAAGTTTTGATAGCCTTTGTTGTGGAAGTACTCACCCATTTCTTTTGAGCGCTGGATAAGTTTCTCTTCACGGATAATATCAATTGAGGCTAATGCTGCCGCACAGGCCAGAGGTCCGCCACCAAATGTTGCAGCATGCTCGCCACGTCCGAATGAGACACTTTCACGGGCTGCGATGGCACCCATTGGGAAACCCCCTCCTATTGCCTTGGCCATTGTCATAATATCCGGCTCAACACCAAAGTGTTCCTTGCAGAACCATGTCCCTGTCCTTCCAAAACCTGTCTGGACTTCATCGAATATGAGCAGGGTTTCAGTTTCATCACATATCCTGCGCACTTCTTTCAGGTAACCTTCATCAGGTACATTAATACCGCCTTCGCCCTGTATGGGTTCAACTATAACTGCTGCCGTGTTTTTGGTGATAGAATCTGATATTGCCTGAGGGTCATTGAAAGGTACAAACATTTCTTCCTGAACCAGAGGTTTGAAAGGTGCACGGTACATATCCTTGTAGGTCAGGCTCAGGGCACCCATGGTACGGCCGTGGAATGAGTGCTCAACAGCAATGAAATCGGTCTTTTTGCTTGTAACCCTTGCAAGTTTCATTGCAGCTTCAACAGCTTCTGTACCTGAATTACAGAAAAAGACACGATCCATTCCCGTAATGTCCACAAGCTGTTCTGCAAGCTGGGCCTGTGGCTCTGTGTAGTAAAGATTGGACACATGAAGCAGCTTTTCTGCCTGCTTTTGTATTGCCTCTACAAGACGTGGGTGGCAGTGACCTACATTGTTAACTGCAATTCCGGCGACACAGTCAACATACTCGCGGCCCTCTATGTCATATACAAGAGAACCTTTTCCGCTTTCAAGAACGATTGGCTGACGGCCGTATGTCTGCATTACATACTTTGCGTCTTTATCAAAGATAGATTCTGAATCTGGTGAAGATGAATTATAATCCTGTTGCAAATTAACACCTCTCCATTATAATATTAGAACCTTTTTTAAATCTGACTATTGCTACATGCAAGGCAAATAGATTTTTAAATTCACCTTAGATCTAAAAAAAGGCAAAAAAAGTATCTAGAGAATACGCCTGTCCGGAACTTTGATGGCTACATAAAGATGATAAAGGAAAATCAGGACTGCAAGCTGGAAAAGTAAGAAGAGAATACCTTTTAATCCATCATTCTGGTTACTCCCGGGGACTGAAGCAATTGTAACAAGGGCTTCTAAAAAGTAAAACACAAGTCCGATTGTAAGTACGAAAAAATAAACTTTCAGTTTATTAAATGAAACATATATGCGGGAGCGGATAACATCGGCATCCAGATGTATAAGCAGATATGATGTCAGCGCAGCAAGAATCACTGTGCAAAGACGTGTTGCAAGATTCAGGAAATTAATCAGTTCTATCGAACCCATAAAATGGCCTTCATTGTTTGTACCGGGTACTTTTTTTAAATTAAACATCAAGATCCATTAACTCACTGTCAGTTAAGGCATTATCCTCTTCACGCTCAAAAATAATACCCCCCGGTGCACGCATAACGCCGTCTACCCTGGCACTTTCGTGGATTGTTATAGACTGGGCATTAATTTCACCGAGAATATGAGTACCGCCTGCAACGTAGACTTTGCCGCGTGAGATTATATTTCCGTGAATGATATTATCGTGACCAAGTTTGACATCCTGAATGGTGCGTATGCTGCCGTAAAGTGTGGTCCCGTTTTCCATATCAAGAGCAGTTGAACGTATGTTACCTACAAGCCTGCAGTTGCTTCCGATAATCGCGTTTGATGGAACTTTTATGGAATCCATGGAAATCTTGGAGCCGTTTGGAACTATCATGGAATTAAGTCCGATGGACTCAACTTCATCTTCAAACAGTTCTTCAAGTGCCTTTTCGACTTCCTCGTCTTTTCCAAGCCTTAGAAGCTCACTTATGTACAGGAAAAGATAAACAATTACAGGAACCGGGTTTCTTACCACTATCCAGCCTTTTGCCTCAAATCCACCATTGATTTATACATCGTTGCCAATATCAAGATCGCCTTTTACCACAAGCTTCCCGTCAATGGTAACAAATTCACCAATATAGGCATTGGTATCGGTCTTGACATTGCCGCCTATAACTGACCAGATATCAATTCTTGTATCGCCTGTTGTTGTCAGGTCTCCTGAAACAGTAACCCTTTCGCCAAGTATAGCTGAATTTGCAATGACACCGTACCTGATATCAGAGTGATTGCCCGCAATGACATCCCCTTCTACGACTATTGTATGTTCTTCCATCCTGGTATTGTCCGGAATTACAAATGTCTTAAAAATCTCCTCTTCTATGCTTTCACTCTCCAGATAGGGATTTACTGTATCAAAGGTTACTATGAGTTAGTTCTATCGTATTTAATAGAGATTGATTTATAAATAGTTATTCTAGGATTGTGCTATCCCACGCCTTACATCCACAGCAGGACCCCTGTCCATATGCATGGCCTCATTCGGGGACAACAACAGCTGACCGGTAGCAAGGAGCTCATCGCTAGAATCAACTATTACTACTTCATCTCCTGCCCTTAATTCAGGGTCCACAGCAAGCACATGTTTTGCAAAAGCGGTCTTGCCTTTTGAGACAAAGGGTACCGCATCATCACATATGACAATCCTTGAAGCGGGTTTTTCCAGTGAGTTGTGCAATGCAGCTGCTCCATCTATACTGAGTGTGAGCATTCCATCTTTTGCACGAACTGTAGCCATGTGTTTACCCTGGTACTGGACCTGTCTTACACGTTTGGTTCTTGAAAGCTGGAAAGTGACACCATCCGGGAAAAGGATTTTTCCACAACCTTTTCCAAACTGGATATCTGCCATTGTTCTCACTCTTATGAGATTCTTATCAGTATTGCCCATAGACGCTAGATACGATGTAAGTTTTAAATTGGTAGCGGTTAATTTAGGATAAAAAGAGAAAAATCATGTTTTATTTTATAAAGCAAACCATTTTTGGTATATAAATAATGCCGATCATATTTATATATAATAATGACTAATTATAAGTTGAGGAAACGGGATTAACTGCTTGTAACTGTATTCAAAGGTATAGTAACTGTAACCAAGCAAAACCATTCATCCCCTCAAACATGTCTCGTTTCCTCGTTGCTCAATAAAGCAAAATTCTTATTTTTCTGCTATTTAATTACTGAGCCTGGGCTATGTACGTCAATCCATGGTCTGAGTAATAATAAAAATGATAATAAAATAGTATTTTAAAAATTCTTTTTGAAAATTAAAGGTTAACCATAGTTAACCTTTTACAACACCCATTGGCAGTACACGTGCAACTTTTGTGGCAATGCCAAGCTGGTGTACTACCTCAACAACCTCACTGCTGGATTTGTAGACTTCAGGCGCTTCTTCTGCAATAAGTGAGGGCTGGGTTGCTTTTACGATGATACCCTGGGCTTTTAGCTCTTTCTGGATTTCCTCGCCACGCAGTTCCTTCTTTGCGCTGCTGCGGCTCATTACCCTGCCTGCACCATGGCAGGCACTTCCGAATGTAAGCTCCATTGCAGCAGGACAGCCTTTTAAGACATAGGATGCAGTGCCCATGCTTCCTGGAATTATGACCGGCTGGCCCACATCCATGTAATCCTCTGGAATCTCAGGGTGATCTGCAGGGAAAGCCCTTGTAGCACCCTTCCTGTGAACATAGACTTCCTTTTCTTTGCCATCTATCATGTGTTTTTCGAGTTTTGCCACATTATGGGCAACATCATAAACCAGTTCCATTCCAAGATCCCCGTGTTGGGATTTGAAGAAGTCATCAAATACTTCCCTTGCCCAGTGCATAATCATCTGGCGGTTAACCCATGCATAGTTTGCCGCACATACCATGGCCTTGAAATAATCCTGTGCTTCCTCTGAACTGGCAGGAGCACATGCAAGTTGTTTGTCAGGCAATGGAATTTTATACTTCTTTGAAGCCTGTGTTAGCTTCTGAGATGGTCAGTACATATCTGGTGACCTGCACCACGGGAACCGCAGTGAATCATGAAAGTAACCTGTCCTTCCTTAAGGCCAAAGGCTTTAGCAGCTTCCTCATCATAGACCTTATCCACATACTGGACTTCAAGGAAATGATTACCGCTTCAAGGGTTCCGATCTGTGGTCTGCCTCTTTACGGGCTTTAATGCTTACTTTTGAAGGGTCTGCTCCGGCATCATACCATTGCTCTCACAGTGACTCAGATCATTTTTCATACCATAGCCATTCTTAACAGCCCAGTTAACTCCGTGAATAAAAACATCATCCAGTTCTTCATCTGTAAGCCTCATGCGACTCTTGGAACCAACGCCTGATGGTATTGCATCAAATAATGCATCAAGCAGTTCAGGCAATCTCGGACGAACGTCACCTTCCATGAGATTTGAGCGTATAATACGCACTCCGCAGTTGATATCAAAACCAACACCACCTGGACTTATTACACCTTCATTTTTATCGAAGGCTGCAACGCCACCAATGGAAAAACCATAACCCAGGTGAGCATCGGGCATTGCCATGGAAAACTTCTGGATTCCCGGAAGGCAGGCTACGTTTGCAACCTGGTCGAGTGTCTCCCTTTCAAGCAAATCAAGTAATGTTTTTGATACGAATATCCTGCCCGGAACCTTCATATCCGGTTTGAAGTTACCGGGTACCTCCCATGTGTTATCATTAATCTTTGTAAGAACATCATAAACTGAATTTTCATTTTCCTCTGACATTATTTACCTCCTGCCAAATTTTTCCTGTCAAATATCTATAATGGAAACTATGTGCTTCGATCGTATGAATATATTGATAATAAGAAACAAGTGAAAAGTGTTTGGAGTTTGATCAGGTATCCACAGTTGCCTGTATCATCCAGCCGTCATCTGTCTTTTCTATTTTCATGTCATTGTATGTGGCAGCCTTGACTTCTGTATCAAAAACATGAATGGAATGATCAATTGTCTCTCCATACAGGGTTGCGGAAAGTGAACACTCATCCTCACCAATATCCATTTCATTTACTTTGACCGCACCGAAGACCATTTCCTCAACCTCGAAAAGAAAGAGGATTTCTGAGAGCCAGTCAAAAAGAAGACTGTCCATATCAGGGGAACTAATTTCGACTTCCACTGAAGAACTGTTTGTCACGGAGCCTGTTTCAACCATGACGTTAAGCATGGCAAGGGCCGCGTTCTCAAAGGCCTGCCCGAGGTTTTTACCGTAAGCCCTGAATTTAGCATCCGCTGTGTGTTCCAGATACTCGAAGTCCTTGCTCTGAACAGATGACATGAACCTTAATTGATCTCGATATAATTAAATTAGCCCCTTCAGACTATTCTCAGGGATTCTCATTCCCAAGTTGTTTCCATATATGGGCAATACGCTGGAAAGCTGTGATATGACTGCCGATGCCTATTACAATAATCATCCAGCCAAGTACCGAGAAACCATAGATTGGAGACTGATATACAAAATAGATTACCGAAGAAAGCATTATGAGCACAAGTCTGTCTGCCCTTCCAATTATACCTCCATAGTAGCGCCCCAGGTGAAGTGCCTGTGCCTGTGTGCCGAGGTAGCTGACAAGCAGCACACCAACAATGGCTGCAGTGCCTATCTGCCAGCTCACATAGCCTCCAAAGAAAATACCGCAGATTATGAATACATCGGAGTAGCGGTCTATGACATGGTCAAGAAAATCTCCCTTGCGCTGGCAATATTGAGATAGCGGGCCATGAGGCCGTCCATTGCATCAAAGAATGAGTTAATGCAACCAGCAGTCCTGCGATAAGCACAAGTAAAGGACTGAAATCCGAGTAGTAGTAAAGAAAACCGGCAAGTGCGGCAAACAGAAGTGAGAGCATTGATATGGCATTCGGGGATATGCCGGAATCTGCCATTGTCCTTGCCATTGGCTCAAGTACTTTTGATGCTATAGGTCTAAGAGCATTGAACGTCATGAATATTTTACTCAATGAGCATTTTTATGATTTAACATTTTCCGGGAAATATAGTTGATTTTCATCTAAATAGATAAATATGAAAGAAATCCTTTGAAAATAACAGTATTTCATTCCTTTCTGGCAAGATCATACCAGTATTTTATTTTACAGGAGTGTTCCACCTGCGTTGTGAGCACATAGGCTTCATCAAGCACTTTTCCTGTGGCAAATGTGCCGTGACTGTAGATTATTGCTGTTTTGTGTGATGCAAGAGCCTCTGCAAGGTTGCGGGCAAGTTCATCAGAACCTATTCCACCTTTTACAACAGGTATTTTCCCGAGGAAATACTGGCCTTCGCTGTCAGCCGGGGTGATACTAGCATCCTCTGCCAGCAGGGAAAGGGTTACTGCAAACGGACAGTGGGCATGGACTATTGCAAGGGCTGGAGTGTTCCTGTAGATTGCCCTGTGAACTATGGTTTCCGAGGAGGCTATCACGTCCAGAGGGCATGAATCATTGATGTTCACTTCCACAACGCTGTCCTCTGTAATCTCATCCAGAGCGCAACCGCTTCTTGTGATGAGCATGCGGCTTCCAATCCTTACGCTGATGTTGCCAAAATGTGATTCCACCAGTCCGTTTTCCACAAGTTTTTTACCAATCCTCGATATTTCACGCCACATGGGACTTCTCCGGGTACTTTGCTACCATAAAATTTATCTGCTATTATGGTATGTAAGGGAATGCTTTCCATAAATAGATGTGGAATGCGCTATCAGAATGCCTCAGTGGCTCAGCCCGGCAGAGCGAGTGATTTGTAATCACTAGGTCGCGTGTTCAAATCACGCCTGAGGCTTTCTACTTATATTTTTGCTAAAAATTTATTCAACTAGCTAGAACTTTGAATGATGAACTAATATTTTTAAACTCAGCAGCATTCAATATTCGTAATTTGTTACTATCAACTCATTAATTGAACCACGTTTCTGCGCATTACAATTAATCATCCTTGTTGCCGGAACCCTTTCAATATTGAAGTTTGGATACATCCTGTTTGAATACAGTTCATCAAAGAAATCATCATCAGGATTCTCATTTCGTGGATCTGAATTGCTGAGCATCAGCTTTGCACCCTTTTTGTCCAGTTTTTTGTACAACCCTGCAAGGCGAATCTGGTCTTCATCGTTAAATGAGTCTTTTGAATAAGAAGTGAAACTGGATGTTTTATTCAGTGGCCTGTAAGGTGGATCAAAATAGACAAAAGTGCTATTATTAACTACTTTTTTACAATCCTCAAAATCACCAAGATGAATTTCCACATTTTGCAGTGCATCTGAAACGGATAGCAGATTCTCTGCGTCTGCTATTTTCGGATTCTTGTATCTTCCGAAAGGAACATTAAAACCACCTTTTGAATTAACCCTGAACAATCCATTGTAGCAGGTTTTGTTCAAAAAGATGATCATAGACGCCCTTTCAATCCAGTTATCACTGTAATTTTCAAAATCAATTTCAGCTTTTTTGTTATTGAACTCTTCCCTTTTAGAGTAAAAAAACTCTTTTCTTTTTTCGTCATCAAGCTGAAGGAAATCCTGTTGCATCTGTTGCAGGAGAGAAATAAGTTCATGGGGATTTTTCTTCACAACACTGTATGCCAGTACTAATTCCTCATTTGCATCATAAACATGACACTCATCAAAACTGAATTTTCCAATGACGTGGAATAGTACAGCTCCGCCACCCACAAAAGGTTCAACATATTTTTTTATTTCTCCTGAATAAAGTCCGGGTGGAAAGCGTTTTTCAAATTCAGGAAGCAATTGTTTTTTCCGCCGGCCCATTTTAAAAAAGGTTTTGCGTTATTCATGATATCGTTAATACCTGGATTCCATCTACTTCTTTCTGCATTTCTTCTTTCGGAACCAGCCTGCCAATTGTATAGTACGCTATTTTTCCATTAATACGGGTGCTGGTTCGCATCTCTTTAAATCGATCCATGTTAGCTATAAACCATTCTTTAGAAGAAGGCATCGGTAAAATATGTAACTCTTTAATATTGAAGAAATAATAATATACATAATTAGCTTCAGTGTACATGAAGCATCCCGGAGTGTCTTTTTTATCATTGCTTATGGTTTCAATAAAGTAGTTCCCTGTCTTTTCCTGGTAATCCGCCTTAACCTCAATTAAGGTTTCATGATAGCCCGAATCACCCTTTCGCAACCAGATAAGATCAATGTCCTGCGCCCTGTATTTTTCATTTTCTTCTACATTTACCACACGTATGGTTTCAGGTAATCGGTTCAAATATTTCTCTATGTCCGCAGTTCCTGCCTTTCCTCTTGAATCAGTATCACCCATCTCGTATTCACGTACCATAAAATGAAAATGAAATTATTAAGATTTGTATATTACTATTTTAGATTGTCAGCAACTACACGATTTGACAATGACTTTGACATTTCAAATACGTAAACACATAAGTAGTGTGACCTTTTTAAATTATAGAGTGAATGCTTTCCTTAAAGCCATGAATTAAAAATGAAAAATGCAGGTGGATATCAGTGGACGTTAAAGAGATTATTCTGGTTATTGTAGTAATTCTGGCTGCTTTTGTGCTGCTGGATGCTTTTCTTGATCTTATTGGAGCGTTTTACCATCTTGCATTTAGCTTTGTGCACCTTTTAGTTGTTTTTGCAGTTATTGTACTGGGAATTGTGGTGGTTGTAAAGATACTGTTTGACTGATTTAACAATTACCTACCTGTTCTTTTTTATGGGAGAGAATGTATAACTTGAAAGCCCATTTCCAGAGTGGACTTGAGAACAAACACTAATTTCATGTATATTCGGTGATTTGATGGATTCCATTTCAAAAAAGGATAAAACAGACATTAAAAGCAAAAGTAAGCTGCAAGATGATTTTAGCAGTACTGGAGCAGAAGCTAAGGCTATAGAAGAAAGAGAATCTTCTCCTGAAGAAAACACCGATATTGAAAAACAATGCATGGAAGAGTTCTCCACTAAAATGTTCAATGTCGCTGAAAGCGGAACTATTGAAGAGAATGCTGTGAAAATAAATCAGATAAAAGATGCTGCAATTAAGGCAGCTAAAACCGGGAATTCGAATACTGAAATATTCATGGAAAATGTTTTTGCAACAGCTATTTCCAGTATTGCTGAAAAATATCCAGTTCAGGAAAAAGGAGAATGGATCCCTCCAATCAGAGAGGCAGCAATCCAGACTGCAAAGCAGGAAGAACTGGCAATCGAAAGCTTCATGGGAAATATATTTTCCCTCTGTATATCCAATATTGCAGACAGGGTATCTGCAGAAGACAAAGCCAAATGGCTGGAACCCATAAAAGAAGAAGTAATCAGGACATCAAAAGAAGAAAATCTCAGCCTTAACACGTTTACAGGGAACGTCTTCTCAATGGCAATCTGCATTATTGCTGCCCAGTGGTCAGTAGAAGAAAAAGAAGACTGGGTAACGGCTATAAAAGAAGCAGCAATTAATGTGGCAAAACAGGAAAAACTAAACACAGGACAGTTCACAGGCGAGATTCTCACAGCAATCATTTTCTATCTGATGCAGAATATTGAGATGTCAGATAATTCCGATGAACAAATGTACAATGCCTATGGATGGTTCAGGTACTTTGTAGAAAATGACATCATAGCAGGAAGTTCACTGGTAAAGAACAAGCTTTTATATGATTTTTTAGACATCTACGGAGACCTTGTTATCAGGTCAAGTCCAGACAGGAAAACAGATCTTGAAACCCTGGGAGTAAAAGTTTCCGAAATTGGAGACCGAAACTGGAAAGAAATGCTTGCCTTCAGTTTTTACCGTGAACACCTGATGAGCCTTGAAGCCGGTATTTTATCTATTAAAGAGAAAACGAATTGGTTGATCTGACACTTGATAATGCAGGAAGCATTCTCAACAAAAATACTTTTAGCAGACTGAGAGACGAATACCTTGCAAAAATTACTGAAAAATGGGTTTTCAGAAGCAATCTGAATTGATTCTTTCTGATAAAGACATGAAAATCCCGAAAAGCAAATAAACTTATTAGCTTAATAAATTTAAGGGGAAATTTGTGTCAATAAAAGAAATTGGCTGCTGTGGAGCCTATTGCAAGACATGCAAACCATTTAACAGCGGGACCTGCAAAGGATGTAAAACAGGCTATGATACAGGTGAAAGGGATATAAGCAAGGCAAAATGTAAGATGAAGGTCTGCTGCATCGGGAAAGGATATGATAGCTGTGCAGACTGTCATGAAATTAAAGCCTGTCCTGTGATCAATGAGTTCTACGGTAAAAATGGGTACAAATACGGAAAATATCAGCAGGCAACTGAGTTTATCAGGAAAAATGGATATGATGAGTTTTTGAAGATTGCTGATAACTGGACGAATGCTTATGGTAAATACAAGTAATATTGAAATCGATATGTACACAGAACAACTTCGTAATATGTTGCCGGAACTGGAAAGAAGATTCAACGTCAGGTCTCTTGCATTGTTCGGGCCTTATGCCAAAAATGAACAAAACAAAAAAAGTGACCTTGAATTGCTTGTAGACTATATTGAAATGCCCGGATTGCTTGGCTTTATTGAACTTGAGGATTATCTTTCTGACACATTGGGAATAAAAATTGAACTTGTACTCAAGCCTGTCCTGAAACAAAAAGTTGGAAAAGACATATTGAATGAGATAATACCAATATAATCGTCGACAAACAATATTATATAATCTCAAACTCTCCTGCCACCATGAATCCCGGAAGCACACGAAAGAATATCAAGATTGGACTTTCTGTTGGAATAGTCCTCAAGCAGGATCAGAAAAGCGGCAAAAGAACCAAAGGTGTCGTCAAAAGGATCCTGACAAACTCCTCATCTCATCCGCATGGAATAAAAGTCCAACTGCAGGATGGCAGTGTCGGAAGAGTGAAAGAAATCTATTCCAGCGAATAAATTAAAACGGATTTAGTTCTGGACTTTCATCCGCGATCATTCATTTTTAGTATAGCACGCAAACATCTTGTTGCAGCTTGTACATCTGGAATTTGATTTATATGCTGCTCCAAAATCCCCCGGTTTACCGGAAGTGACTGAAACACATACAATGCTTTGCCCAAGTGGTACACCTGCAAGAATATGAGAACCACATCCAGGACATAACACCTTTTCTAACTTCATACCTACATTCCTCTCTAGCTTTGCTTACGGAAAGTGATCGTATAAAAACAAGGATCAAAAAAGTTGTGTTGACAGATACAAATCATGTCAAATCAATGACAACGTAGTATCTGTCTGAAATATACTAAATTATACAGAATAATTAGTATCTTTTAGGTGGTCTGTGGTTCTGGAAACATTCCCTGCAATATACAGGTCTTTCACCGGATGGCTTGAAAGGAACTTCGGTTTCCTGTTTGCAGTCAGAACAGATTGCCTTGTGCATTTCTCTTGGACCGTTGTTTGATCTAAAGCCGCCACCGCCGCCTCTACTGTTTCCGCCTCTGTTGAAGCCACCGCTGCCGCCTCTGCTGTTTCCGCCTCTGTTATTGCTGCCTCTGTTGTTATCGTTAAATCCCATTGTATTTATCTCCTGAATTTTTTGTAATATCGTTCGCTCATCAGAACCGAGATTGAAAATTATAGCATGACTAGTTTTACCTGGTCTTAACCAAATCGTCCATTTCGATACGACTACCTCTAACTGTCAAGCAATTGTAAAAAGAAGCACGCAAAAATAGAGTAATCCTTTATTAAACCGTTGAGCAATCGAACAGTCCTAATAGCGGCACATAGTATAAATAACCGGTGCTATCAAGCCAGAGCCATGAGAAACGGAGCATATATTCAAAAGAAACACAAGATCATCACTAGAAACTCAGCAAGTTCATAATCCCATGACAATTACAGGTTGTCGAAATGAAGAAAACACGACCTTCAGTTGAGCATTGATCCCTGTTTAGAGATACTGACCTCACATGCTCCATCAAAGAAAGCATATGTTCCTTGAAATCAACTCCCCTTATCCCTCCAATTCCCGGCTTCATCTGGCAGCTTTCAAAGACCCAGCCCTTATAATATGGCAGCAGTTTCCTGGCATAAACCGTTATAGTCTCGGGCTTTTCTCTCTTAAAATTGTAGCAATATTCAGCAGGACCCATGCAGTTATCAGGACATATTTCACCCATTCTGGCGTATGAGAACATGATCGCTCCGTCCTTCAGGGAACTGAATACCACAATGTTTTCCGGCAAAGAGAAAGGACACCGTTGAAATATGCTGTCATTTCCTCATCATTCTCACCTATCTGAACAGCAGAAATGAGATTTCCGGATGAGACAGAACCAAGTGAACCCGGTGAACCCGACGAACCCAACATATCGACAGCCATATTCACAACCGCATGTGTCGGCACGGCAGGAATTATGAACTCAGGAATTCCGGCTTCAAGGAGCTCAGGAACATTTCGAACATCCATACAATGGAAATAGATGTTACCTGAATTGGCTTTTGACTTGTGGAAACCTTCGATCAGACTGAAAAGTTCTTTCCGGTCAACAGTTACTGAACTGCCAGCGGCTCCGGCTGACTTATCGAGGTCAATGATAACAACAAAAGGGAAAGACTTCTCCTTAGCATATCTGGCAAAGTCACTTCCTATCTTTCCGCCACCAAGCACAAGGTAATAACCTTCGATGACCGGGAGTGATTTGAAATCCGTAATCTTTCTGTTAAGTGATGAAAGGAGTTCTGAATTCACAATATTAATGCATGACTTAACGTATATTAGCTTTTTTAAGTGTGATTGGGAAATGAAAAAGAACATAAATGGACGCAAATAAACATAGCAGGATACAGTAGATTTGTTAGAGGGCATGAATAACTAGAGTTATCCCGAAGGGCCCGGCGAAGCCGGCGTTTTCCCATAAGAATAAACAAAATCTGCATATTACCCGGAATACTTCACCCCTATAAGTTCTGCATTTTTTCAAAATTGATTCACGATCTCTAGAATAATCTTCTGTGCAGATATATAGGAATGTGCCGCCTTCGGCGGATGGTTACTTTGTTTTTAGATTGCAAATTGCATTTTGGGTTTTGGAAATGAAAATAAGCAGAGTTTGTGTCGCTCGCATAAACAGGATTTCTAAACATAATCTCTACGCAAGCCTTTTTGTAATAAAGTGAAAAAACCATTAATACAACGCGGAACATAGTTCACATAGGGATACTATGAGTGGAAACATAAACAGCGGCAAAATGCCTGTTCTTTTTATAGGACATGGCTCCCCAATGAACATAATTCTTGACAACGACTACACGCAGAGCCTTGTAAGACTCGGGAAAGAGCTTCCAAGGCCTGAAGCCATCATGGTAATATCGGCTCACTGGATGACCGCTGGGACATTTGTCACCTGTAATGAAAAGCCAAAAACCATCTATGATTTCTATGGGTTTCCACGCAAATTATATGAGATAAACTACCCCAGTCCCGGTGCGCCCGATAAAGCGGAACTAGCCTGTCAGACTGCAAACAGTATTCCGGTAAAGTGCAGCAACAAGTGGGGACTTGACCACGCATCTGGGCAGTTCTCAAACACATGTATCCCGAAGCTGATATTCCTGTTTTTGAGATGAGCATTGACTACTCTTTCAATGAATGGAACCCGAAAATGATGCAATATCACTACAATCTTGCATCAGAACTCAGAGAACTTCGCAACCATGGAGTGCTTATAATCGGCAGTGGAAATATTGTACATAATCTTAGCCTTATTGATTTTAGGAATGTAAATGCAAAACCCTATGAATGGGCTGTGGAACTGGATGAAAAAGTGAAAACCAACCTTTTATCCGGGAACCACAGAGACCTGATTGAATACCTGAACATGGGCGAAGTGGCCAAACTTGGTATTCCTACACTGGATCACTACCTGCCGATGATATATACAATCGCATTACAGGAAGAAGGCGAAGCTCTTGAATTCACACATGAAGGATTCCAGCATGGGTCTGTTTCAATGAGATGCTTTAGGATAGGATAAATTCAGCCAAGGTATCTGAAACTAAAAAAAATAGAGTGAAAAGAAAAAAGGAAAAAGAAGAAGAAGAGAGCGAATCACTTCCTCTTTTCCTTTGTCTCATCGATCTTTTCTTGATGTCTTCCTGTGCCTTCTTCATGTGAGGTTTTGCCCTCTCGTAGCCTTCCTTTGTCTGATGAGCCGCGAATTCTGCGCCTTTTGCAGTATATTCCGCCGCTTTCTTTCCAGCTTCCTTTATTGCAGGCACGCTCTTTCTCCACTGAATTCATGTGAACCCTTTTTGATAAGCTCCTGAGCCTTTGTCTTGTTACCCAGTTTCTTCAGGATCAGCACACCAGCACCTGCAACCACACCAATAATAACAACAATAATAATTATCGGCAGCAGCCAGAACAAAGGCAGACCTTTGTCATCATCCAGATCATCATCGGATATTTTTGCATCAATTTGTGTGCCAAGATCTCCTTCATAGGCGTAAGTTGGTTCAGTATCCTTATAGATGACATACTCCATGTCACCGGTAATACCTGTACTTTCTAGGGAGAACTTGTGCTCATCGAAATACTCATCCGGCTCTTCCAGTTTACTGATAAGTTCCCGATTGCTGATGCTATACACATCTTCGGCAGTATATTCCACTGAATACGGCTCAATGCTTATCTCTGCCGGAACACCAGAAGGAAGCGGCTGCACATAGAGCAGACTATCCCTCAGGTCAACAACGTATTCATAGTCATTTCCGTAACCTGATTCTAGATAGTGTACCTTTACAAGATACTGGTTTACCTCATCATCTTTTACTTTCAGGTAAGCACCATCAAGCCTTACAGCAGTACTCCTGTTTGTCCTATCGTAGTTGGCAGCCTTTCCAATGACCATGCCTTTCTTGTACTCGATCTCGGAAGTGGAATTAAGGCATCCAAGATCAAAGAAGAACTCGCCAACATCATACCTGTTATTGTTATTGGCATCCCTGAAACCTTCAAACCGGTCTCTTGCACCATTACCTTTTGTAGTATCAATAAAGAAACCGTGCTCAATGAACAGTTTATCTATCTCGTCAGCCTTGCTGGGATTAGCCGCTTTGAACGCTTCGTAATACTCAGAGAAATCATTCCTCTGGACCTTGAGAACTGACCATATATTCTCAACTGACATGGTTAAAGAGTCGCCATTATCATTATTGGAGTCGTACATATCCCAGAGCAGGGAAGCAACTGCAAACTCCTCATCGTAACCCTTGCCGTCCCATGGATGATAATTATTCTCAAGACTTCCAAATGACGCATAGACATCAGACTTTGTCTGCCCGTCTGCCGGATTACTGTCGCCCCATTTATCAGATATAACAAGAGCCATGAATTCGGCAAATCCCTCTTCATATGAATCACCAGTGTTGGGATTCAGGAAACCGTCATGGTTTGCGTTCCCTGCCACCTTGCTTCCAGGTGTCCATCCGCCATAGGTCGCAAACATCAGGTGATGGGCGAACTCATGATACTCACGGTTCTTTGGCCTGTTGGAATTAGAATATCCTGCATCATTAGATGAGATATATATACTGGAACTGGTTGGATCATAGAGAGTGTCATCGTTGTTATTACCCACAAACACCTCCACCGGCAGCTTATAGCTTATATTGGCTCCAATATCAGTAATACAGAAATCCACTGCTTCGGCTGTATGAGAATAGATCACACCAAGACTTTTCAGATCTGCGAGATCACCGGTGCTGCTACTCCTGTCACGGCCCTGTGAGCCGTCCATACGGACATGGACCTCAACATTCCCCTGGTCTATGATGGCCAGTTTCTGATAGTACCAGACTCCTTTGTAGTTGCGGCCTGCAAGGTCATAGACCTTGAAGTAATTCTTGTCGTCCCTTTCGTATGAGAAGATCACCCAGAAATCCACGTTGACATCTGTTTCCTTCTCGTCCAGCTCTATGGACAATGGCATCTGGAAATCCCCGTGTTCATCTGTCCTAGCCCTGAAGGTCTCATCTTTGACCTTTGCCTGCAGTTCAACATATGGCAACGGATTCCCATCGGCATCACTAACAGAACCACTTATGTAAATGGTCTCAGTACCAGAAGTCGGCAGATTTGTTTCAAACATTGAAGGATAAGAACCACCGGCAGAGCCAACGGAAGTATAACGCTGACTGAGAACTATCTTATGGAACTCGTCAAGCGTTTCACCTGCAAATGCATCCGGATCTTCCTGATCCCGCATTACCTTGCTCAAAGCACCATTGTATAAAATGAAATCATCGATGACGATCTCATAAGTGTAGGAAGCTGAAACGGTATAGACTTCATAAGGATCGCCATTATCGTTATATTTTGTATGTTCTGACTTTGTAACGGTGTACGTATAGTAACCTTCGGAAGTTCCCCCTTCTCCGAATGTGCCGTAACTATAGCTTGAAACTTCCATGCCTTCCTCGGGGTTTGTAAGGTATTCCTTTGGAATGAACTTGCATAGAAGGTAGTCATCATTTATAGGGCCATAACAGCGTCCCTGCTGAAAGAGCCTGAATACGACTGCAGAGGAACATCAAAATAATTTGCGTCAGGGTCCATCCTGTATGAGAATGAAGGTGACCAGCTTAGCTTATCCCAGTTCTCTGTTTTAAAATCCCCGTCAGGCACATCAGGAAGTTCGGCATAGAAACTTACAGGTGAAGCATAAACCTGTTTTGATACTTTGCAAATATCACCATAATAGGTGCCCCAGTCTGGATATTTTTCATACATCTCATCCGTGTCGCCATAGAACTGAAAACTTAAAGTAGCAAGCTCATCGTCTTCCCTGACACCGGAGAACATTATGGCATCAAAAACAAGCTCATCCTGGCCTGCGTACTCGATCTCATTGGGTTCATACTGGTCGTAAGACCATTTCAGCATGATGTTCCCATCCGTAGTTAGATCGATAGTTTTTGTAAGCTCTTTTACCAGAGGATCATCAATTATGAGTTTCACCTGGAATATCTCGCCTGAAACCACATTATCAGGCATCTCTATCCTGACACCTTCAGCCGCATGTGCCTGAGGACAGAGCATGAGTAATAGCATTATCAATAGAATATATTTTTTCAATTTACCACCCTACCTTGTTCAATAGTAAATGAAATCGAAATGTTTCAGTACAGGATCTTAAAAAATAAATGAAAATTGATAGTAAAACCTAAACATAGAATGTTCCGATTTTATTAATAATGAACATCCTGTACCGGTATTCTTTAACAGATCAAAATTCAGGGAATCAGCTCACCCTGTTTCCGTATATAGCCTGCAAATGTCCTTTTGGATCAAAATCAGTCTTATACTTCAGTTTACCGGAATCTGAGTTAATGATTAATTCCCATGTGTAATAGGTCCTGTCGTCGTCAGAATGAGATTTTCTTTTGACTTTAACAGAACTGATTGCTGAATTTGGAATTGCAAAATTTGCTTCGTTTTCAGATAGTGCTGTCTGTGCACTCATATTAGCGTACCTTTCTGCGTACTTGTTTGCACCTGAGATCTGGGCACCCCACTGGCCGAAGAAACCTTTACCTTCAGCTTTGGCCTGTGCACGGGAATCTTTTACAACCTGATTCAGCATTTCACGTGTGACCTTGGCCATTATTGTTGTATCAGGCGTTGCGATCAGAGTGAACATATCATAAGACATACCCAGCATCTTGCTTTTTTTTATGTTCGGAACAATTCCGATTATTTCATCATCCATTTGAATTCTCCTTAACATCCTGGAAAATATAGTAACACATATACCAATGCACCAACAACCATGAAGGTTGATAAATAAAATATACTAATAATTATATAAAGATTGCTACAACGCTACTGACATATATTTTTGATTTAAAAGCGTGCAATTCCATGCACATACAACGAGAAAGTCCCATCAGTTACTCAAAAAGATTATTAGCATTAATTCATTAAGAGGAAGCAATCGTCCCAGAAATTTACATCACCGGAAGTCACACAAATGCCAGAAGAGAATCTCCCTGAAACACTTATCGAAATGGAAAATATAGTAGTCCGCAAAGACGAAAGGATTATTCTTGACTCTATGGATTTCAAGATGAAAAGAGGCGAGAACATAGCCCTGATCGGACCAAACGGTTCAGGCAAATCATCCATCATAAAGACAATTATCGGTGACTACCGTCCAATTGCAGACACAAAGGGAATGACATTCAGGATTATGGAGAAAGACAGGTGGGTCATCTCTGACCTTAAAAAACTCATGGGAATCGTATCTGGTGACCTTCAACTGGATTATATGAGGGACATCTCAGTAGTAGAAGTTGTCCTTTCCGGTTTTTTCAGCAGTATTGGTATATATCCTAACATGAAAATCGAGCCTTACATGCTGAAAAGGACAGCAGATATCATTGATTTCCTTGAGATAAGACATCTTGCCGGCAAGAACATATCCCATCTTTCAACCGGTGAAGCAAGAAGAGTTCTCATAGGAAGGGCACTTGTCCACGACCCCATGATACTTGTCCTGGATGAACCAACAAACAGCCTTGACCTGAAAAGCAAGCACAAATTCAGGGAAACTGTAAGCAAGATAGCAGCTTCAGGAAAGAGTATAATCCTTGTAACCCACGACCTTGAGGATATTGTTCCTGAAATAAACCGTGCGGTTCTCCTGAAGGACGGCAGGATATTTGCAGACGGAGATATTGAGGATATTCTTACTGCCGAGAAACTGACGGAGTTATTTGGTATTCCGGTTGAGGTTGGTAAGGATAAGGGGTATTATCATGCCTGGTGCTGAAAATCATCATTTTTTTTGAGTTATTCGGCATAATACTTTATAATTACAATAAATGAAGTACCTGCTGTATAGAAAACTTTGAAGCTGGCAAATAATTGCGTCGAATAAACATACAAAGAAATGATTAGAGATATGATAGATATATTTAGATCAACATGTCTCAAAGCACAGATGCAGGAGGAATATCCCAAGTTACTTTATAAGTAGTAGGAAAAACCTTTTGAAAAGGTATCTTCATCAAAACGTATTCCCCTTACATAAATATCTTTTTCATCTGAGTTTAATACTAATAACATATCAATATCTCCTCTTTTAAAAAGTTCTAAATACGGCGTTTGATAAATGATTTGAACATAAACAGTTAACTCTCCATTAGGAGGAATTACAAGGTTTAGATAGTTGTCGTCGGACGCTTGTAACTCAATTTTCCCACCACTTAGAAAATTATCGGTAGATGGGGTACCAGTGGAACTAAGGAAAAATTCTCCCTGAGTATAAATGGTAATTTCACTTGCTTCATTGTTGATGAACGTAATTTCCAATTCTGGAATTGTACTAGACGATTTATAATCATTGTATGAGAAAAAAACAACTAAGCTTAAGGATATAAAAACCAGCAACAAAATAATGGTCTTATTACGAATATGAAGCAAAGAAATTTTATCTTTGAGATTGATGATATTTAATCTCAATTCTTTGCCAATTAAAAAATCAATTGAAATAATAAAGAAAAATGAACAAAAAAATAAATACTAATGTAAAGCTATTCCAAAGCTTACTATTTACCCAAAGTCCCAAAATAATACCTACAATAACAGGAATTGATGACTTTAGTGGCTCATTCATTTAATTTTTTAATATTACGTCTTTAGTTATAAATGTTTCAAATGTAAGCTGAGATTAATACAATAAGTATATGCATTCAAATATAATTGGCTCATATTCTAGCCCAAAAATGAGATTACACTAATATATTACAACTTTTACACGGATGATACCATGAGGGAATTTATCGACCAGCTCAGGAAGAACGGGAAACTTGTTGAGATCACAGAGCCTGTTTCAAAGGTGTTCGAAGCACCGCGTATTGCAAAGAAAACACCCGGACCGGTGCTATTCCATGATATTGATGGCAACAAAGCCATCATGAACGTGCTCGGTTCAAGGGATGAACTTGCAACGATGTTCGGTGTGGACAAGGACAAAATCATTAAGAGACTCTCGGAAGTATCACCAGATGGCGAGGTCGTTATTGTAGAAAACTCACCAACAATGGAAGTCATTGAGGATGAAGTTGACCTCACAAAACTCCCTATAATGACACACTTCGAAAAGGATGCAGGACCATACCTTACAGCCGGAGTTGTTGTAACTGAATACGATGGTGTCATGAATGCAGCTATCCACAGGCTGCTTGTAGTCGATAAAACAAGACTTGCAGCACGTCTTGTAGCTCCAAGACACAGCTACGTCATGCACAAAAAGGCAGCAGAGAAAGGAGAGAAACTCCCGATTGCAATCGTTATTGGTGCAGAACCTACAGTCACCTTCGCGTCCACAACAAGAGTGCCTGCCGGAAAGGAATTCAACTATGCAGCAGCACTTCGTGGAAAGCCAGTAGAACTCTTCGAATGCTCAAACGGAATAAAAGTCCCTCATGCAGAAATAGTACTTGAAGGTTACATTGACCCGGTTGAGAGAGTTGATGAAGGACCATTCGTGGATATCACAGGAACCTACGACCTTGTGAGAAAGGAACCAGTCATACACATCACAAGAATACTACACCGCAAAGACCCGATCTATCACGGAATCCTCCCGGCAGGTCCTGAACACCTGCTCATGATGGGAGTTCCATACGAACCAAGGATATTCAACGCTGTCAGCGAGGTCACAACAGTAAAGAACGTGGTACTCACAGAAGGCGGATGCTGTTACCTGCACGCTGTTGTTCAGATAGAGAAACAGACAGAAGGTGACGGAAAGAACGCCATCATGGCAGCCTTTGCAGCTCACACAAGCCTGAAACATGTGGTTGTAGTTGATGATGATATCGACATCTTTGACCTGCATGATGTTGAATTTGCCATTGCAACAAGGGTGAAGGGTGACATGGACGTTATGATAATACCAAATGTAAGAGGAAGTTCACTTGACCCGCGTGGTGCACCTGACGGAACCACCACCAAAATGGGAATTGATGCAACCAAGGTTCTGAAAGAAGCACAGAACTTCGAACGTGCAAAAATGCCAGAGTGAGACTTGGACACAAACGGTGAAAAAGAATGTATCTTACACCTGAAGAAGAAAAAACACTTAACGGCGAATACGGAGAGAGTCTCCAGAAAGCCATCGAAATTCTTGTGGCACTGGGAGATATTTACGGCGCTGACAGGCTCATTCCCGTAAAGAGTGCACAGATAGCCGGAGTATCTTATAAGACAATTGGAGATGCAGGTCTTGAGTGGATATCCGACCTTGAAGGAAAAGTGAAAATCCGGTCCGTACTCAACCCTGCCGGCATGGACATTATCAGATGGAATGAAATGGAATTGAACCTTATTTTGCAAAGAAGCAGCAGGAAATAATCGAGGCTTATGCAAAACTGGGAATCAGGACAAAATGTACCTGCACACCTTACTATCTTGAAGGATTCGACGTTAAGCTGGATGACCACGTCGCATGGAGCGAGTCTTCGGCAGTATCCTATTGTAACTCCGTAATCGGTGCAAGGACAAACCGTGAAGGTGGTCCTTCAGCACTCTCCGCTGCACTTGTAGGCAAGACTGCAAATTATGGATATCACCTTGATGAAATGAGAGAACCTGTGGTAGCGGTGGAGGTTGATTGCGAACTTTCAGGCTCAGACTTTGGTGCTCTTGGTTACGTTGTTGGTAATACTGTCGAAAGCAGGGTCCTAATATTCTACATGAAGAACGAGCCTTCAAAGAACGAGATGAAATCCCTCGGTGCAGCGCTTGCAGCTTCCGGTGCAGTAGCACCTCATCATATAGAAGGCGTTACACCTGAAGCCACCAGAAAGACATTTACAAGACCTGATGTAAGTCATCCCTGTGGAGAGAATACAGATAGACGAGGTCTATGAAACTAACAAGGACATCCTGTCCAGTGAGATAATCACCGTTGGATGTCCACACTGTTCTGTTGAGGAACTGGAAGAAATAGCAGGACTTGTTGAAGGGAAGAAACTGCAAAAAGAGATGTGGGTCTGCACTGCAAGGGAAGTTGCTGAGAAGAATCTTGACCTCGTTCAGAGAATAGAGAAAAGTGGGGCAAAAGTAGTATGTGATACTTGCATGGTAGTCTCACCTGCCATGAACAAGTACGCTTCCATGACCGTGAATTCAGGAAAGGCTCTTGCATACGTTCCAAGCATGTGCAAGGTGGCAGCGAAATATGCTAGTATTGAAGACTGCATAAACGAGGCAGGTGTTGTCGATGAAAATTAAATGCAGGACAATATCCAGAGGAGTTGCAGAGGAGAAATCCTTCTTACAAATGATGCGATCTCATTCCTTGGAAATGTTGACCCTGAGACAGGAGAAGTAGTCGAGCCACAGCACGAACTTTACGGACAGTCAATTGCCGGGAAAGTCCTTTGTATTCCCTCATGGAAAAGGTTCAACCGTTGGTTCATACGTAATTTACAGCTTTCAAGAATGGTGTAGCTCCTGCTGCAATGATAAACCTGGAATCAGAGCCTATTGTAGCCGTTGGAGCAATAATATCTGAAGTGCCTCTGGTTGACAGGCTTGAACAGAACCCTTACGAGATTCTGAATAATGGTGATATGGTTGTTGTCAACAGCACTGAGGGCTTTGTTGAACTAAAGAATAAATAACTGATTTTACCTGAGATCAATTCATGGATGTCTGCTTTCGCTGGAACAAGAAGAACACATACAGTCTTGCTGCACTGGCACCTCTTGTGCCGGATGCCTTGAAGGTCAAAAAGCCTCACGATGGGGTAATGATATACAGTTTTGCCAGCAGGCAGAAAAATTCCATCTTTAAAGAAGTCAAAAAAGCAGACACATACTCTATATATGTTGCAGGTGGGCCCCATCCTTCAGGGGCACCTGATGAGACTCTGGAGTATTTTGATTACGTTGTTATCGGCGAGGGAGAGAAACTTTTACCTGAACTCATCGAGGCGATAAAAACAGGAAAGATGTTTCCACTGTCAAAGGAATAGCCTACAGGGATGATTCCGGAAAAACAGTTATCACTGGAAAAAGGGAACCTGTTGACCTTGATAAATATCCGTGTTTTGACCCGACATTGTGATGTCACCCCTTGAGATCAGCAGAGGATGTCCTTTCAGGTGCAGGTATTGTCAGACGCCACGTCTTTTTGGAAATAAAATGAGACATAGAAGTATAGATTCCATCGTGAAATATGCAAAATACTATCGTGACCTGAGATTACATCTTCAAATTCAATGGCATATGGAAGTGATGGTATTCATCCACGTCTGGACAAGGTTGAAAAACTCTTACAGCATTAAAAGAGACGGGCGACAGGAATATTTTCTTCGGTACTTTTCCTTCAGAGGTTCGTCCAGAATTCGTAACCGATGAGTCACTGGAACTTATCACGAAATACTGCACAAACACGAAAGTGAGCCTTGGAGCTCAATCAGGAAGTGACAGGATCCTGAGAAATACTCAGGGGACACACCGTAGATGATGTTGTCCAAAGCCTTGACCTCTGTTTTGACCACGGGAATAATACCTGTGGTGGATTTCAAGGTTGGATTTCCTGATGAGACCGGAAGAGGAGCAGGACATGAGCCTTGGAGCTTATCCAGTGTATATGTAAGAAAGGCGGAAATGTACATTCGCACTACCTGACTCCACCCCGGGAACACCGTACGCTGATGTAAAACCATCACCTGTCAGCAAACGCTACAAGAAAGTGATGGGTAAACTTGCATTAACAGGTAAGGCTACCGGTTCATGGGAATAATTATCAGCCATTCAATCCAGACTTTGTAAACATCCTTGAAGAAATAAGCTGAAAAGGATATAAGGAACGCGAATGTGCATGATGTTGCAAACACCATATGCAAATCGCTGTTAAATAAAACAACTGCAAGCACCAGCGGAGCTGCTGTTTGTCCTGCGTATTTCATTATATTGAAAACTGAGACGATGCTTCCCATCATTCCCGGTGGTGCCACCTGTGTTGCCAGGGTATTCAGCTGGGGTTGGACCATTCCAAAACCTGCGCCAAAGACTAAGAACAGAGCAAGTACTGATAAAGTGAACCGGCAAAAATGAGACCACAATTGATAGTCCTGTGATTGCAAATCCTGCCATAAGCAATTTTTGTTTTCCGAACTTTGCCGCCAGATGTCTGGCACGGGAAGAAACCGTTGCCATTGCTATCCCCTCAATTCCAAGTGCAAGTCCTGCCTGGCTGGCTGTAAAGCCGTAATTGTCCTTGAGTATGAATGGGACATATATTACCATAGTATAAAGCAGGAAGAATATCGAAAAACTGAGTATAATAGTATACAATATCCTGAATTCTGTAAGTGCCTTTATTATGGAATTCCTGCTTTTGGACCTTTTCTCATGAGGATTTGTCTCGGGAAGGACAAATGCAACTATAATAGCCAGAGGAATACTGAGACCATAGAACAGGAAAGGTACATTCCATGCAAATGATGCAAGGATACCACCTATAAGAGGTGCAGATACAGCGCCAATGCCAGTGGTCATGCTCATTTTACCCATTGCATTGACCCTGTCAAGACCGGTGTATAGTTCCCCTATCATTGTCATGGCTATTGGCAGCATTCCGGCGATTCCTATTCCCTGGACAAAGCGCAAAGCCAGAAGAGTTGTCATGTCCGTTGAGAAATAGCAGGCTACACCGGCAATACCGTTAATGAACAGGCATGGGACAAGTATTTTCTTGCGTCCAACGCGATCGGTGACAAAACTCACACCTATCATGGCCAGAGCTGTGGAAAAAGTGTACATTCCGAGTATCAGTCCCACGGCTTCCCGTGATGTGTTCAGGGGCTCTACCATGAAAGGTAGTACAGGTCCAAGCAGGGCTCCGGCTGACATTGCGAAAAATGCTACAAGACAGATCAAAGGGAGATCAAGCTTTCCATCTTTCATTTTTTGACCTTGTGCTCTGTAAATTCACCATTGAAAAGGACAAAAACCGTAACCTCCCCACCTTTGTTGAACTTACGCATTTCCCTGTCGTAAATACCTTTAACGTGTTTGAGCTTTTTCTTGCTGAAATGCTCCTGGGCCTTTTTGTAAAAATCAATAAGCTGCCTGAGATAAGCATTTTCATAGGACTTGATTAGTTCAGCAATCTCAGTAGCTTCATCATCACTGATATCTGTATGATAACAGCCGTGCTGATTCAGGCCGCTTATCTGCCTCCAGTCTATGTTGCCATCTTCATCGGGTTCGCGGTGTAACATATAGGGGTAAAGTCTGCAGATGGTCGGCCGCTTCTCATAAATAGTACATCTCTTTTCCGGGTTAAGGAAAATGCATGAACCATCTTCTTTTGCTTTAAGGGCATAGCCGGATACATAGAAATTCCCATGCTGGTCGCATAACTCATAATAGGGAGCTGGTTCCAGACAATCAGGATTTATCTCTTTCATCCTTTTGGTATCATCAGTAAGAAGGAACACATGGTCATTGAACTGCCGGGTACAGCAGCGTGCACAGAAATCACATTCAAAGCCAACTTCCTGTATGATGGACACCAGTTTGTCCATTGGGTACTCCTGCACACCTTCAAGCTCTTCACTTACAATTTCAAGCTCTTTTTCTATTACTGATGTAACTGCCATCAACTCCTCTTCTAGTCACGCCATAATCGTTGCTATCTAAAAGCAATTTTGGTCTGATTTCCCGCAAGCTTTAATAATGAGCATTACGTCTAAAGGTAAACTCAACGACTAGAATTATATATCTAGGTTAAACTTAATGTAACTTAAATTAAGAGTTACATTTACATTATTTACAATAATATTATTCAAGAGGATTATATCATGGGTAAGACAGGCAGCATTGAATGGTCTAAAGTAAAAGGACGCAAAGGAAGAACAATCAAGGTACCAAAATGCAGGGAAGGAAAAGCTCATCCAGGCCCGGCACAGAGATACACCTCATCTGGTGCTAAGAGAAGATTCCTTAACAGATCAGCAAAAGCAATTGTAAAGTGATTTCAGTCACTTTACTTCAATACTTTTTTTATTCTTTCACAGCCTATTGGCTCTTTTTTTATAGTTTATTATTGACTAATTTTTTCTTCATCCGGGATTAAATGAACCCGATACGTTTATATAGAACTACAAACATTAAAAAACGACTTGAAAATAAATGTCATTCTAATTTCATAACATAGGAGGATAGACAATTATGGCAGGACAGATGGCTGGACAGCCAATTTTCATATTAAGAGAAGGAAGCCAGAGAACCAGAGGCAGAGAAGCACAGAGCAACAACATCATGGCTGCAAAAGCAGTCGCTGAAGCTGTCAGGACAACACTTGGTCCAAAAGGAATGGACAAGATGCTTGTAGACAGTCTAGGAGATGTAGTAATCACAAACGATGGTGCAACCATTCTTAAAGAAATGGACATCGAGCACCCAGCAGCAAAGATGATCGTTGAAGTTTCCAAGACCCAGGACGACGAAGTCGGAGACGGAACAACAACAGCTGCTGTAATTGCCGGAGAACTCCTCAAGAAAGCAGAAGAGCTTATCGAGCAGGACGTACACCCAACAATTATCGCATCCGGTTACAGGATGGCTTCAGAGAAAGCTGGCGAGATCATCAAGACACTCGCAAAATCAGTTACCAGAGAAGACAGGGATGTACTCATCAACATTTCCGGAACAGCAATGACAGGAAAGGGTGCAGAAGCAACAAAGGAAGTCCTTACAAACGTCACAGTTGACGCTATCATAAGTATTGCCGATGAAGACAACCAGGTCGACATGGACAACATCAAGGTAGAGAAGAAGGTCGGTGCACGTATCGAGGACAGAGGCTATTTGAAGGCATGATCATCGACAAAGAGTGTACACACCAACATGCCTAAGAAGGTCGAGAACGCAAAGATCGTTTTATCAACACAGCAATCGAACTCAAAGACACAGAAGTCGATGCTGAGATCTCAATCACATCCTGAAATGCGTTCCAGTCATTCCTTGACCAGGAAGAAAAGATGATCAAGGAACTCGTTGACAAGGTAGTAGGCAGTGGTGCAAACGTTGTATTCTGTCAGAAGGGTATCGACGACATGGCACAGCACTACCTTGCAAAGGCAGGTGTATTCGCAATCAGGCGTGTAAAGAAGAGTGACATGCAGAAACTCGCAAGAGCAACTGGTGCAAAACTCATCACAAACGTTGACGAAATTACAGATGCTGACATGGGTAAGGCAGACCTTGTAGAAGAGAAGAAGATCGGCGGCGATCCAATGACCTTCGTAACAGGCTGTGACAATCCAAAGGCAGTCTCAATCCTCCTCCGTGGCGGAACAGAGCACGTAATCGACAACATCGAGAGAGCACTCAACGACTCCCTCAGAGTAGTCGGTGTAGCAATCGAAGACGAGAAGCTCGTAGCTGGCGGATCACCTGAAGTTGAAGTTGCACTCAGACTCCAGGAATACGCAGCAACACTCAGTGGCAGGGAACAGCTCGCAGTCAAGGCATTCTCATAGAGGTTTCTTGAAGTAGTTCCAAGAACCCTTGCAGAGAACGCAGGTCTTGACCCAACAGACATGCTCATGGAGCCCCGTGCACACCACGAGAAGGGCGTAAAGACAGCAGGTCTCAACGTCTACGAAGGAAAGGTAATCGACATGTGGGAAGCTATGTAGTAGAGCCACTCAGGGTAAAAACCCAGGCAATCAACGCAGCAGCAGAATCCGCAGTCATGATCCTCAGGATTGACGACATCATCGCATCCAAACAGGGACCAGCAGGTCCTTCCGCAGAAGACATGGTTCCAGGCGGCATGCCTCCAGGAATGATGGGCGGAATGGACATGTAAATGTCCTGTTAACAAAAAATATACAACACAAACTCATTTGCGCAGGTTCAGCTGGAATTCTGCGCAAAACTGCTTTTTTTAAAATAGAATTTTGGTAGCTGAAATGCCTGTTAAATAATTACTCAAGACATTTGAGTATATCTTCAGAATCATAAACTGGTGCTACATACCTTGTTCTTCCACGCATACCCTTACCGGAAAAGTCAGCATCAATAAGCCTTGAAATATGCATTTTCCTCAATAATTTCGTAGAAGCGGGTATACTCAAGCCCCGTAACTTCGCGGAACGATTTGTAAAGCTCACCTGTTCGAAGACTGCCGTCCTTTGCTATCAAACCCAGTAATGTCTTTTCAGGGATCTGGAAAGGATTTGATATTGCGACAAAGGTGCAGGAGCCTTGAAGCTTCATAAGCCCTGTCAACATCCTCAACAGACACCGTCTTGCTTGCTCTTCTCTGCATTAAGACCTGAACGCTTCAGAAGATCAATACCACCTCAGATCTCTCGTCCTGTCCACATAAGATACAACTTTGTCCAGTGCTTCATCAGAAACAACATCCTTGAAAAAGGCATGTTTTACACGGTTGGAAATAATATCCGAAATCTCAGCAATCTCATATCTGGGGAAAGCAATTTCCTCCGGCAGGAATACTGAACCTACACGCGGATCGAAACTGTAAGGAATACCCACATCACTTATGATGGCTATTACAGAAATTCTTGCTCCGGGATATTGTTCGTGAGCCCTTAAAAGAGAATACATTACCTCATCTGCATGACCTTCGGGGAAAAGGTAATTAATATCATCAAGGGCTACCACCAGTGTTTTATTAGAATCCAGCAGGTATTTGATCACTTTCTCAAAAAGCCTCCTGAATGATATTCCCGAGGATGGCGGAGTAATATTCACAAGTTGTTCATAAATTCTGGAAACAACGGCAAACCTCGTAGACTCCATCTGGCAGTTAACCTTTACAAAAGCAACAGTATCAGTGAATTCCTTCACCTCGTTGAAGACTTTCATCACAGCAGTTGTCTTCCCGGTCCCGGGCGGTCCTTTAACAAGGCAGTTAACCGGGCGCATACCCCTTAGTGCCGGTTTGAGACTGAAACGAAGAGCCTGCATCTGGGATTCCCTGTGTGCAAAATATTCCGGCAGGTAATCGAATTCAAGAACCTCACCGTTGCTGAAAATAGTCTCATCCCACAGAAGCATGTCCTTGCTCATTTTCACATCCCCTTTTACTACCTTTTGATGCTTTTTGCTGATACTTAAAGATAATGTAGATGAATAGAATTTACATTTTTTGCAGGTATCAGGTCTGCTACACTAATATAATTATCTGTGCATAATAATCTTTTGCCTTTTTTCAGACACGAAACCTCAAAAATACCAGTCCTTTAAACAAGTGAAGTGATATCTGAAACGGTTTTCACGAGAGTTTCAACTTCTTCCTCAGTGTTATACAGGGCAAATGATGCCCTCACAGTACCATTAACACCAAGATGACTTATACCCGGCATTGCACAATGATAACCACTTCTCACACAGATACTGTGTGTCTGGTCGAGAATCATTGCCACATCATGGGCATTCATTCCAGGCACATTAAATGATACAACCGCAGCACGGTTCACGGGCCCATAGACTTCAACACCATCAAGCTCAGCCAGGAGCGCAGCAGTTTTCCTTGCAAGGGAAATCTCATGCTTTTCGATATCCTCAACACCAATCTCCATCACATATTCCACAGCACGTCCAAGACCGATAACTCCCGGTATGTTTGGAGTACCTGCTTCAAACTTTGCAGGGCTTGGTTCTATTTTGAAGTCATCAGTTGTTACCGAGCTTACCATTCCACCTCCGACTAACAGAGGTTTTACTGTTTCAGGCTCTTTTATGTATAACACACCGGTCCCCTGAGGACCCAGCAGGCCCTTATGCCCGGGACACACGAGAAAATCAGGATCGAGTGATTTAATATCCAGTGGCATGTTTCCTGCAGACTGGGAACAGTCCACAAGTATTTTAACACCACTTTGCTTTGCTATGGATATTATCTGTTTGATATCCTGAATTGAGCCGAAAACGTTGGAAACGTGGTTTAAAGCCATAAGTTTTGTTTTTTCAGTAATTGATGAATTGATATCTTCAGGGTTTATGACTCCCTGCATATCAGGCTCAACTACTGTAATTTCAACGCCCTTTTCCTTTAAACGCATCCATGGAAGCAGGTTTGAATGGTGCTCAACAAGTGTGACTATGACATGATCACCTTGTTCCAGCGAGAAACCATTTGAAACTATGTTAATGCCTTCTGTTGCATTCTTTGTGAAAATTATGTTTTCATCAGGTGCATTAAAGAAAGATGCAACAATCTCCCTGGAATCTTCGTAATGATTGGTTGTTTCTCTTGCGAGCCTGTGAGCTCCACGTCCATGGTTTGCTGCGTACTTGTAGAAATAATCAAGCATTGCAGAAACAGCCTGCACAGGTGTCTGCGTTGTGGCTGCATTATCAAGATATAAAACATCCTTTAATACGGGAAAATCTTCCCGGACGCTAACAATGTCATACATGCAACAACAGTATGTGAAGAATCTAAATATAAGTTTTGCAGGCTATTTTGCCTGCACGCCGCCTACCATGAAACGATAAAGCTCCATTTCCTCGGCGTTGAGTTTGTCTGCCGAAACCCCGTCAATTACTGCATGGCAGCCATTGAAAGAATCGGACTTTCTATTTTTCTTTGTGTCTCTCATATTTTTACCTCCTGTCTCTCATTTTTTCACCAAAAACCTGATCAATTTCATAACATCCGAAGAATATTAATTACACATTTTTGGTTAAACATGTGTGTTGTTGCACATATTATATAAACATTATTGATTTTATGATCCGAGCAAAAAAAAGAAAAGAAGAGAAAGGATTAAGCATTGACAAATATATAGTCAACATCGCTTTTTCCTTCATGACAACTGATACATCCACGTACCTTCCCTTCAGACTTAACAGTCCCGTCAGGAGAGTAAGAAGCCCAAAACCA
>JAWKHE010000007.1:0-132266 GCA_041395005.1 Methanolobus sp.
CCCAGAAAAGTTCTCCCAGCAATTCAGATTCCGTATCTTTTCTTTCTCTTGCACGATAAACTTCAACTCCGGACCAGCTGGTTCCACCAACTCCACCTACATCTATGGCAGACACGCCTGCTTCCTTCAGAAGGAAAGCATCTTCATGTGAAATACCTGCTCCGGTTTCCTTTATTATTACGGGTACTGCCAGTGAGCATATATCCCTGATTACCTCAAGGGCTCCTGAAGCATCCCTGTCACCTTCGGGCTGGATTGCTTCCTGCAGGAAATTCAGGTGAATTGCAATGGCATCGGCATCGATCATCTCAATGATCTTTTCCACACCTTCAACGCCATATTCCTGTATCTGTGCAGCACCGATGTTTCCATAAACAAATGCATTGGGCGCTTTTTCCCTTACGACCTTAAAAGATTCCTCTTGTTCAGGGTCTTCTATAGCTGCTCTCTGGCTGCCGACTCCTATTCCAATGCCCAGTTCTTCTGCAGCCCCGGCAAGTGCTGCGTTGACTGATGTGGTTTCAGGGTGTCCTCCGGTAATGGATGCTATCATAAAAGGAGCATTCATTTCCTTTCCAAGGAAACTTGTAGAAAGATCTATCTTGTCCATGTTCATCTCCGGCAGTGCTCTGTGAATCAACATCACATCGCTAAAACCTGGTCCTGTTTTCCTTGATTCTACCGGACTTGCTGCGCATAATTCAAGATGTTCTATCTTTCTCCTGGAAGTGCTCATAATAATTCCTTTACCAAACTTAGGCTTATGTTCTTTTAGTACCGCAAATTGCAGTACCGATATTATTCCCATTCAGGAAACCTGATACGTTTCCTGCATTCCCTGCATTGAATATATAAGAAGTACCGTTTGATTGCTCACTTAGGTTTAAAAGCTCAAGTACTTTTCCCAGCATTCCGCCGGTTACATCTGTGTTGGCAGAACCTCCAAGATATTCCTTTATCTCATCGAAATTGGCGTTGCTAATCTCGGGTATTACTCCTCCGTTATTGTCGAGAACACCTTCTTCAGCACTTCCTATTCCAATTCTTGATGCCTTCATCTGTATTGCAAGATATGGTACAATCTGGTCTCCTGAAAGAACGGATGTTCCTGATTCAGTGTCCATTACCATGTCCCCATGCAAAACTGGAACAAAGCCGCTTTCAAGCATCTGTTCTATCTGTTCAAGGAACATGCTTTTTATTCTGCTGTTTTCTGAAACTGCACATGCCATTGGGTGAAGGGGCAGTGCATTCACACCTGCGGAATTCAGGGCTTCAACAACCGTGGTGTTGAGCTTTCTCACTGACATGTGAGTTATTATTGAGCCTTCATGGTCGAATTTCCCGGTAAGGCCAAACCTTTTGACCTGCGGATGTCCGAATGATCCGGCTCCATGAACAATGATAAGTTTTCCTTCAAAACCTGCAATTTCATTTGCAATACGCTTTATTTGATCCATCCTTGCGGCACCGTCATCAGCACTTTTATCGGTAATGACACTGCCACCTATTTTCAGGATGGTAATATTACTTTTATCCATTTAATTACTCCAGCCGCACGCCTGTTTCCGTGTTTTTCGTAATTATGGCTTCTCCACCTGCATCCTCTATGGCTTTTGCAATGGTCGCTGCTGTATTATCTTCTGCAAGTGCTACCATGCATCCACCTCCACCGGCTCCCGTAATCTTGGCACTTATGGCACCGCTGCTGCGGGCTGCATAAACAAGTGCCGAAAGTTCCGCACCACCGACACCAATGGCATCAAGCAGTCCCTGGTTGACATTCATAAGCTTGCCAATAGTTACGTAGTCATTTTCATGAACCAGTTTTTCAGCAAGAAGGGACATCTGTCCAATATCTGAAAGTATTGGTTCTATAATGGAAGGGAACTCTTCACGGAGTTTTGAAACATTGCCCACGAGTTCTTTTGTGGAAGAGAATTTGTGGGTATTACCCACGACAATGGGACAATTAATCAGTGGAAGTTTTTTTCTCTGGGGGATCATTACAACTCCGCCCATTGTACTGACATACGTATCAGTAGGGCTTGCATTTCCCTGCACAAGTTTTTCGACTTCATGCCCGGTATTTGCAATATCTTCCAGTGAAAGTCCGCAATTGTATAACTGGTTTAATGCCTGTATACTTGCTACGGTCACTGCTGCAGATGAACCAAGTCCTGAACCAACCGGGAGTTCTGACTCTATCCTGATCTTCACACCTTTTATATCAGCAAACTGACGCATCTTTTCGATAACATGTGATACATACGGGTGTATTTCAAAATCAAGTCCTGTGCTGCCAAGAATCGAGTCGATGACTACATCCTCATTCTTTTCCACATGGACCTTGGTCCGAAGTTCAACGGCACAGCAGATTGCACTTTCACCATACACAACTGCATGTTCACCAAAAAGGTAAATTTTTCCAGGTGCGGAACATGTAATCAATCAATCCCCTCATGCACTGATTAAAAGTTATTATTCCACGACAATAGCCGCGTATCCGACAACTCCCGACATGTCTCTGGTTACATCACCACTTGTGGCATATTTGAGCAGAGATACCTTCTCAGCACCAAATTCCTTACATGCTGTCAACATTGCTGCAATAGGTCCAAAACCACATGCTGATATGCTCCTTTCTTCCCTGCGCCTGTAAAACTCGGGAATATCCATCTCAATGATGGGTTCTATAAGGTAGTGGTCATTTTCCCTGGCAAGATCTGCAGGCTGGTAGTGCGTAAAATCACTTGACGCAATGAACACTACTTTCTTTCCTGAAGCTTTTGCAGCCCTGGCAACTTCTGTTCCTACTTCCACAGCGGTTTCTTCATCCTGAAGTCCCATACAAATTGGAAGTATTTTAAAATCATGTTCGAATCTGTGCTGTAAAAAAGGAATCTGCACTTCTATGGAATGCTCGTAATGGTGTGCAAGCTCATCAAAGTCTATGATGGTCCCGCAAGCATCTTCCCTATTTCCCTGTCTGCTTCAACAACACCAAGTGGAGTTGTCCAGCTGTCTTGGGACAGTGCAACAGGGGAACCATAGCCTGTGTGGTTTGGTCCAAACAGGATATAGGTATCTGCTTCAGGTAACCGGGCATATGCATGTGCTGCAACTTCTCCCGAATACATGTATCCGGCATGTGGGCTACAGCACCAAGGATGGGCTTTTCTGTAATTGCCACATCCTTAAAGCACCTGCTGAGTTCCTTCTTTAGACTTTTAGGATTAAGCGGATAAAACTGACCGGCAACGGTTGTCTGTCTCATACTACTATTCACCCAGTTAATATTACGGGTTTTTAATATATGTAGTATGCTTCAACAAGCTGTCAGGTTCAGACTCCTGCTTCAAAGTCTTCAAGTTCTGTATGTGAACATTGAATCGTTGGACTTTGAGATTTCCCTTTGCAAGTAACCAGTATACAAGTGAAAGTGCCTTTCTACCCTTGTTGTTGGTTGGGATTACAAGGTCAACGTTGGATGTCATGTTGTTTGTGTCACAGAGTGCAACAACAGGAACACCGATGTTTACTGCTTCCTTGATAACCTGTGCGTCACCGGTTGGGTCAGTAACAATTACTACGTCAGGTTCAAAGAAACTCTCGATCTTCGGGTTTGTAAGAATTCCAGGAATGAATCTTCCAACCATTGATCTTGCGCCGATTGCCTTTGCGAACATCTTTGCAGGGAACTGGCCGTACTGTCTTGCAGATACTACAAGGATTCTCTGTGTGTCATACTTTGAAAGGAATGATGCTGCAAGCTTAATTCTCTCATCGGTTGCCTGGATGTCAAGAACATAAAGACCGTCTGTTCTTACACGGTAGACGAATTTCATCATGTTTTCTGTTTTCTGCTGTGTACCGATGTGAACACCTGCTGCAAGGTATTCGTCTATTGGGACAAGTGATGTGGTTTTAACTTCTTCACCCACGTCTTCGTTTGTCTCTGTTACTGTGTTAGTTTCATTAATAGTAGTTTCTTCTGTAGAATCCATAAAATCACCTAATTAATAATATCTCGTTTAACTGTAATCGGAATGACTCCGAGTTCAAACTCTCTTTTTGCAAGATGTAATGAGTTCATGCTTGGTTCATCGATGAGCACCGGAGCTCCCATTGAAATCTGTAGTGCTCTTGCTCCAACGATTCTTGCCTTTTCATACCTGGTGTAGTGTTCTGTAGTCAATAGATCACCTGATTAAAATCATATTGAAAATACCAATAGTCCATTTATCGATAGCTACTCCTATTGCTTTCAAAAAGTGTTCCTGTATGAATAGCCATGAATGCGGTCAATGATAACCTTGATAAATAATTTTATTCGGAATCCCTCCGAATGTGGTCTCTTTCTTTACCGGGTTTAGGGTATGGGACCGCTGAGATTTAACCTCAGGTTCCGGTGTGTTTCGCATAGTTATACACACTATGTCCTAAACGCCGAAGAATGGTCCAGACTACCCTACAGTCCCTTTACTGGTAAGGGGCAAGTGTGTCTACTAGCTCGACGTGTGAAAGGATCATCCTTCTGCAGCAGTAGCGGACAACCCCGAGGTCATCCAGTACAGCAGCCGCGTCTTCTCCCTCAGCAACACGCTGTTTGTATTCTTCCCAAACGCTTGAGACAACTTTCCCACAGCTGAAACATCGAACTGGTAACATTCTCTCGCCTACCTGTATGATTTCTGATATTTGGCACGTGCACCTGGTCCACCAAATTTCTTGGTTTCCTTCTGCCTGGAGTCGTTTACCAGGAGATTACGGTCATATGCCATGTATGTATCTCTAAGATTTGCATCACTTGTCCAGTCTACAATTCCTCTTGCAATTGCAGTCCTGACAGCACTTGCCTGGCCGATGATTCCACCGCCCTTGACAACTACATCTATATCAACACTTTCTGCAGCATCGCCTGCAAGTGCAACAGCTTCCATGATCTTGAGCTTTGCAAATTCAGGGTCGAATATTTCCAGTGGCTTCTTGTTGATGCGCACTCTTCCATTTCCCTTCTTTACGGTTGCACGTGCGATGGCTGTCTTCTTTTTACCTGATGAGGTTATAACTTTAACAGACATTATATATTTCCTCCTTATTAGAACTTAGCACCAAGTTTCTTACTGAGGTCGCCAAGCCTGAGGTATTTGTTTGAGCTAAGGCGTTCCATGCTTGCCTCTTCAATCTTAATGCATTCCTTGCCCTGAAGTTCCTCAGGTACTCCTATATACACCTTAAGGTTGGACATTGCGGTCTTTCCTCTTGCACGTTTGTAAGGAAGCATTCCTCTGACGGTCCTTTTGAGAATCCTGTCAGGTCTCTTCGGGAAGTATGGTCCGAATTCCGGTTTTCCTCTTCTCAGGGTTTCATCATACTCTCTCATTGTAGTGAATTTTGAACCGGAAATGACTGCCTTTTCTGCATTGATGATGTCAATTTCTTCACCAGCAAGCAACTTTGTTGCCACTGTACTGGCAAGTCTTCCCATAATGAGTCCTTCTGCATCGATAATTGTCATACTGTTCACCTACTGCAAGATCTTAATTCCAGACCCCTTGGGGTTTTCTTCCATGATCTCTTCGATTGTAAGACACTTGCCGCCGACCTCTGCGATCTTTTCCATTGCGGTTGCACTGAAGTTGTATGCTGCAACAGTTACTGCCTTATCAAGCAGTCCTGAGCCCAGTACCTTACCTGCAATAAGAACAGTTTCGCCGTCCTTTGCATACCTGTTGATCTTACTGAGGTTGACCTGCGCATGATTCTTGCCAGGTTTTTCCAGCCTCTTAGCCACATCTCTCCAGATTGCAGCTCCGTTCTGACGTGTCTCTTCCTTCAATGCTGCGATAAGCACTGGAGTGAGGGTTTGTCTTTCTTGGATTTTTACGTTTGTATTCTTGCTCATAATGTTCCTCCGCAAGAGGTTGTCTCACTCACGCATTATCTGCGTTCGAACATCCGTTAGGTGTCAATTAAGTAAGAACATTAAATAGTCTATAAACCAGACTGGTGTCTGAATAACATTAATAGTACATAAAGATTATGTGGATTTTTCCGGTATGTTGAAGACTTTACTATATACTTTATCATACATGGGCGAGATGTCACATCCCATTTCCCGCGCAACAAGAAGTCCTGCAACTTCAATATCCACGAGGTCATCCAGGTCTTCCTGTTTTCTGTTAATCATTGCTATACTTTCCCTGGCACCTTTTCCGCACTTTGCAACTATCATGGATACAATATCCTCAATAATTGCCCTTTCTTTAAAGACTGATTCAGAAGGCTTGAAACCGTGTGGTATCTCTATTTTGCTTATGTCAAAATCGGGTACAAGCTCAGTACCCTCAAATTTAAGCAATTTGGAACCAATGGCCTTATCCCTTAATTTAGAAGCAGCACCCGGTGCCATCCATTTAAGGTCAAAGGAGAGAACAAATTCAAAGTCCTTGATTGACAGTGAATTCTTATTGTTTCTTTTAAATGGCGTTGCTGCTACAAGCATCAGTTCATCCATTATGATCCTCTGCGAAGCTCGTCAATAATGGTGTCCGCAACCCTGCCACATTCAGTTCGCTTAGGCCCGTCTATGTGATTTATCTGGAGTACCAGAAGTTCACTTTCAACAATAGCCCTGGCAAGGTAAATATCACCACGGAATGGTACACGGTTGTACTTTCCGTCAAGGTAGCTGTACCTCAAATGAATCCTGAAATCCATGATGCCTTCAGGTTCCAGTGTTTCAAGCACGCCTTCAACAGTATCATAGCTCAGCGGTGAGAAATCAACACCATTTGTCACCACTTCCACGGAAATTTCTCTTTTTGCCTGGATGCGGTGCCCTCTCTGAGTGACTGACTCTGTGACAAACATACCAAACTTACCGTCCATGTTTGCCATGACTTTCACAAAAAAAGGTAGGTCAGAATAGTAGCGGTATTTCTGTTCAAATTCTATCGTCCTGTGTGGAAACCGATGATATATTCGCTTTCGCATCATTTTTAACTGCTACCATCCCTTCATTTTTATAATAAATGACCGCTCACTCTATTTAAAGTTTAATGAGCTTTGCGTCAATTATTCCTTCAACTGCCCTCATCTCTTTAAGTATTGGCTCTGGTACTTCCGAGTCAACATTCAGGGCCATTATGGTTGTTCCGCCGATTTCAGCCCTTCCGACCTGCATTCCGGAAATGTTGATGTCGTTCTTTCCAAGAATAATACAGCAAGGTCCGATAACATTGGGCTTATTAATGTGTTTTGCAACTATCATGTATCCATCGGGTATAAGGTCAACATGCTCTCCGTTGATGTTGATTATCTTTCCTTTTCCACCAACAACAGTACCGGTGATGGATGATTTTTCGTCCCCTATAGTTATCTCTACTTTTATTGTGGAACTAAATTCTTCAGTAGTTCCCGACTTGCTTTCGACAACTTCAACCTGTCTTGATTTAGCAAGGGCCGGTGCATTGACGTAGTTTACAACAGATCCGACAGCTACCTGCAGCATTCCTTTAAGTGCGGCAACTGTTATGGGTCTTGTATCCTTCTCCGAAATCTCGCCATTGTATGCTATCTCAATCTTCTCATAGTTCTTGCCAAGTAACTGTGCGCATGCATCACTCATGGTTTCTGCCAGCTGGATGTATGGTGCAAGCATGGTCATAAGTTCCGGCTTGACAGATGGAATGTTAATTGCGTTCTTTGCAGTTCCACCGGTAAGCACAGATACCACTTCATCAGCAACTGAAACAGCTACATTGATCCGGGCTCTTCGGTGGATGCACCAAGATGAGGTGTAGCGATAAGTGTCTGCGCAATCAAGAAGAGGACTGTCAAGTGGTGGCTCATTCACAAACACATCGATTGCAGCACCGGCAATTTTCTTGCTGTTAAGTGCTTCTGCAAGTGCTTCCTCATTGATAATTCCACCACGTGCGCAGTTGATAACTTGCATTGCTTTTCATCATTGCAAATTCTTCTGCATCGATAATATTTCTGGTATCCTTTGTAAGTGGTGTGTGAACAGTAATAAAGTCAGCTTCCTTTACAATTTCCTGCACAGACATCATTTTCACACCCATTTCTTTGCTCTTTCTCTGAAACAAAAGGATCGTATGCAAGGATGTTCATGTTAAGACCCTGTGCTCTCTTTGTAACTTCAGCACCAATACGTCCAAGTCCTATGACACCAAGGGTTTTGCCATTGACCTCAACACCCATGAACTTTTTAACGTTCCCATTTCTTGGATTTAAGTGACTCGTTTGCTCAGGCACGTTTCTTGCAAGTGACATCATCATTGCAATGGTATGCTCTGCAGCTGAGAGCATATTGCCTTCCGGTGCATTGACAACAATAATTCCTTTTTCTGTGGCTGCTTCCACATCAATATTGTCAACACCAACGCCTGCCCTGCCGATAATTTTCATTTTGTCGGCTGCTTCAATGACATTTCTTGTAACCTGTGTTCCACTCCTGATTACAAGTGCATCATATTCCGGTATTTTCTCAACGAGTTCCTCTTCGGAAAGTCCTGTAAGGACATCAACTGTGAAATGCTGCTGAAGTATCGTTAATCCCTGTTCTGATAATGGATCACTGACTAGTACTTTCATTTTGTATATCTCCGCAGGTAAATGCATTAATTGGTAACTTACATTTAGTTTATAGGTTTAAAGGGTTAAATGCAATTATAGTTTTTTCTATATATCGCCTGATAGAATCAAATATGCCTCTCAGGTTTATAACCTACTGTGTAAATGCACCATTTACATATACTTTGTCGTTTTCAATCTTTTGTGCTTACTGATATTAAATTCAATTGTTTCTCTTTTATCTTCTTCTTTTCAATATTATCTCAAAATAAAATAGAAACATATATATAAAATATGCATTAATGCGTTTAAATAGTCTGGAATAAAATCCGGGCTTGAATCTGGGTACAATTAGGTTTTTTCTCCATAGCAGGGTTGTATATGAGAAAAGACGCAAAAATACTAGTGATATCTATATCATTTGGTCTTGCATTCTGGTTAGTGGATAGTTATGTGCTCCACTTCATATTTCACGCTAGCGCTGTGTCCCTTTCCGCTGCACAACAGGCTTTTTTCATGATATTTATATGAAGCTCTTCGTTTTTGTCGGTTTTGTTTTATTCGGGACTACAATTTAAAAATGGCACATAAATGTCACTGTGCAGAAGACGAACTACTGTCCCAATTAAAGTTTGAAAATATTGTTGCAGAGATCTCCTCACATTTCATTGGAAAAAATCGATTCACATCGATGATGGAATCAATCTTTCCCTTAAAAAATAGCTGAATTCGCAAACGCAGATCGCGCATATCTTGTACTGTTTTCCGGAAGGAGAAATGAAAATGATATAATATACCAGTGGCACAGGGAAGACCTGGGAACTGATTATATCAATTCTTACCCTGACAAGAATTACCCATGGTGGATGCAAAAAATGAGGTCCACTGAAATAGTACACATCTCAGACGTTTCAGTTCTCCCGAATGAAGCGCAAAAAGAAAAAGAACTTTTTGATAAAGCAGGTGTTGAGTCTGTATTATCAATTCCTCTCCAGTCAAAATGGAGACTAATCGGTTTTCTGGGTTTTGATTCTTTCAGCCAGAAAAAAGCTGGCCTTCTAATTACCTGAAACTTATGAGGATAGTAGGGGACATCTTTGTTGATATAATTGAAAGAAAGAAAGCTGAGGAATCAGTATTAAAACACAGGGAAAGGCTTGCATGGGCACAGGAAATCTCACACATCGGAAGCTGGGAAATTGATCTTCATACAAAGAAACATTTCTGGTCGGAGGAAATGTATCGCATAATGGGTTTTATTCCTTATGAAATAAGTGTAAACAGGGATACCTATTCAAATCTTATTCATCCCAGGGACAGGCAGCATTTTTATTCATGTTGAAAAAGCACTCAGCATACCCGGATACAAATTTGATGTTAAGACGAAAGTCATCAGGAAAAATGGTTCAATCTGTATATTGCATTCTCTTTGGTGAAGTTATGGGATAACAGGGGAAATCACGTCTTTTTCCAGGGAACCACACGGATATTACCGATCTTGCACTTGCTGAAGAAGATCTCCAGAGGAAAACCGAAATCTCCTGATTTTGCAGTCAACAGCTCTGATTGCAGCAAGCTCCCGAAATGGAAGAGTTTCTGGGAGATATATTAGGTGAAATAAATTCATACCTGGGATGTAATACCAGTTCAGTTTACTTTTCTCTGCGCAGGAGAAAAATATCACCTGTGTTCCTCATATGGAATAGGCCCTGAGTATCTTAACAGCCTGAACAGCATCTTTCCCGAAGATAATTTGTTCCGGGAAATTCCGGATACTAATACCACATGTGTAGTTGAGGATATTCAGGACATGCAGGGCGTTCTTGAGAAGTTTATGTCCGGGGAACAAATCAAAAAACTTGTTTATATTCCTATTGTTTTCAGGGAAAAAGCATCGGACTTATATTACTGTTCCCGGATTTGAATATATCCTTTCGGATACTGACATAGATATACTAAGCAATGTGGGTCATCAGGTGGGTATCACCGTGGAAAACATACGTCTGCTGGAGGAAACCCGCAAAGCCTATGAAGAGCTGAAATCCCTGGACAGGATGAAAGATGAATTTGTTGCCAATATCACCCATGAGCTAAAAACTCCTCTTATATCCATTAAAGGCTACAGTGAACTAATTTATGACGGGGTTCTCGGGGATCTTGATGAAAAACAGCAGCATTGCATGAAAATAATTGTGTCAAATTCTGAGAGGCTTGAGAGGTTGATAGAATCCCTGCTTAATATGAATTCTATCTATTTTGAAAAGGAAAATACATTTTCACCTGTTTACATGAAAGATATTATTGACAATGCAGCTAACAGTCTTTCCATGAAAGTGGAAGACAAAAATGCCACTATAATTAAGGAGTATTCTGAAGGCAGTCATCTTGCATATGGCAGTGGTGAGCTGTTGAAAAACCTTTTTGTCTACATACTGGACAATGCGATAAAATTCTCAGAAAACGGATCCGGAATAACCGTAAGCATTAATGATTGCCCGGATCACATTCAGGTAAGTATCACTGATCATGGAATCGGTATTCCTGAGGAGTGCATGGAAAACATATTTGACAGGTTTTACCAGGTGGATGGCTCAGCAACCCGAATATATGGTGGCAACGGGCTGGGACTTTACCTTGCCAGGAATATAGTTGATCTGCATTGCGGGAGTATTAAAGTTGAAAGTGAGGAGGGAAAAGGCACGGTTGTGCATGTTTCCATCCCGTCATTTAATACTGATATTCAGCTAAACTAAAAAGATACTTTTTTCATTCCACGAGTTTAAAATAAACTCTCCTGTTATTCTTTCCCTTGTTCTCTGCCTTTGTTATCTCAATATGCGGGATATCGCCTGTATTAGCCATATGTGTACCGCCACAAGCCTGTGTATCAATATCAGGGATAGTTATCACCCGTATATCTTCTATTTCAGGAGGGAATGCATCCTTAAGCTTTACAAGTGAAGGTATTTTGAATGCCTCATCCCTTGGCATAATATCAATACTGACGGGGATCTTGCGGTCTATAATCTCATTAACCTTTCCTTCATAGGATTTGATAAGTTCCCTGTCAAAGTCTTCAAGATTGAAATCCACACGGGTTTTATCTTCTCCAAGCTGGTTGCCTGTTATCTTTGCCCCGGTTTCATTGTGTATTATGGCACTGAGTATATGGCAGGCAGTGTGATATTGCATGAAACGGTATCTTCTGTCCCAGTCGATAACTCCTTTTACTTTATCTCCTGCCTTAAGGCCCGGAACTGATACTTCGTGGCTTATTTTCCCGTCAAATTTACCCGTAAAGACTACAGGAAACTCTGTGCCATCTTCCTTAACAAGTACTCCTGTATCATGGGGCTGACCACCGGATTTCGGGTAGAAGGCTGTTTTATCAAGCACCACGAACTTGTCGTCCTTCACGTTTTCAACACTTGCCTCAAATTCTTTCAGGTAACAATCGGTAAGGTATAGTTCACTCATAGCTAAAAGTAAAGGTTCCCAGCAACATTAATTTTTCTATCTTCTTAAAGTAACATTACAAAAATATCATATAGTAGCTGTGCCCTAGGAATTATGGGGAAAATGACTGACAGGGACACAAAAGAAATATCACTTTATCCTCTTCTGCTGGTTACTTTCATAGGCACCATGGGGTTGAGCCTGGTTTTGCCTTTCCTTATTTTTCTTGTTGAGCGGTTTGGCGGTAATGCGCTCATTTATGGTATAATGTCATCTATGTATCCTTTTTTCCAGTTGATAGGATCACCATTGCTGGGAAAATGGTCTGATACTTATGGCAGGAAGAAAGTTCTCTTCCTGAGCCAGGCAGGAACACTGCTTTCTTGGATTATTTTCTTGTTGCCCTTTTTGTACCCATAACTGCACTTACAGATGTCAATTCAGGAATATCGGAACTTTTGTAATCACAATCCCTCTTCTTCTCCTTCATTGCAAGGGCATTCGGACGGTCTCACAGGTGGTCGTTTTTGCTTCAAATGCCTATATTGCAGATATAACAGAAGATGATGAGCAAGAATTTCGGTAAAATGTCAGTTGCCACGGAATCCCTTGGTTTTATACTTGGTCCTGCTCTTGCAGGACTTCTAAGTGTCACAAATATATAGAAGCCCTTCCTGTATTTGCTGCAATTATGATTTCACTTGCAGGGCTTCTTTTAATAGCATTTTGTTCCTGAATCACGTATTTGTAATGTAAAATCAGATATGGCCGGAAAAGCAGCGGAAATGCCTGACAAGCCTGGCGGGTGTACTTTCCGAAGTCACCACATCTGAGAAATACAAATTCAGGGATGTCCTTGTTCTGGAACATATTCCTCATGTTCCTGATTTATTTCATCTTTCTTGGATTTAACACCTTTATACTGCATTTCCTGTACATGCAGCAAATGAACTCCAGTGGAGCATCGCTGAACTTGGATTTTTCTTTCTTTCCTGAGTATCATGCTTGTAATTGTTGAAGGTCCGGTTCTTCCCTATGTTTCAAAAAGTATTCGGATTCTTTTTCTTATAATCTCAGGAAGCTCGATACTTGGAAGCAATTTTATGCTTCTGGCTGTCGGAGGTACTTTCATCACGTATGGCTGCTGTGCTATTTGCAGTAGGTAACGGGTTTATGTGGCCTTCAATACAATCGGTCCTGTCTAAACTTGCCGGAAAGCGATACAGGCTTGTGCAGGGAGTATCAGGCAGCTTTATCAGTATAGCATTCTCGGGCTTGTGGGTGGTGGATTTGGTTCAAGGAACTTTGGCAGGGGTTCCTTTTATAGTCTCGGCTGTCATCATTTATTTTGTGTTTGCGCTTCACTGCGTCTTCCTTCGTTTAAGCTCAGTGAGGTTGATACACCGGAGAATCAGGAGTAAGAATATTATTTTACCATATACCTGACATCATAGCTGCTTGCCGGATATGCATATAATGTTTCCCTTACCTGCTCGGCGCTTAAGTCCTGCCTTAATTGCAAGAGTGAAAATATTGATGGTATCCTCTGCATTGGGTCCGATAACATGTGCACCGACAATTTTGTCCGTATCTTTTTCAACAATTACCTTCGCCGCAGAGTAACCCAGATTTGTCCTTCTGGCAGTATACATCCTGCTAAGGTCGTTAAAGAGAACTTTATGTTTGTCAGTTGCATCCTTCCATCATTCCCACAGATGCAATTGTTGGAATGGTAAATGCAGCCGAGGCGATTCCTGAATAATCTGCATATTTGTTTCCATTAAGGATATTGTCCGCAACAATATTTGCCTGCAGGCTTGCAGTGGGAGTAAGTGCTGGCCCGGGAGCTATACAATCGCCTTTGCCGCATATACGGATTTGAAACACTCTGCATGTACTGATTAACTGAAATGGCAACTTTTCTAACTTCAACTCCGCCTTTTTCCGTTTCAAGACCTTCAATTGCAGGAACCCTGCCAAGACCATGAACTACCATGTTACATACATGGACGTTTTCATTGCCAGTTTTCCCGTCAGTTGTGATTAGTCTGAGCTGTCCATCTGTTTTTTCTATACTTTGCAGTTCCTGACTGGTACTCATGGTAATTCCTGCTTTTTCTGATGCTTCCACAAGCATGTTTACAATATCCCTGTCAAAGGTCTTGGAGAAGGTTTTCTCCTGTGGATTATTGTGACATCAGCACCTGCCCTTGCTGCGATGCGCACCAAAGGAAATATATCCGCCACCGGCAAAGATTATCTTTCAGGCAGCTCTTCCAGGTCAAGGAACTGGTCACTGGTGGTAAGATATTCTGCACCGGGGAGAGTTATAGGTCTTGATGTTGCTCCCACTGTTATCAATATATATTTTGATGAAAAGAGCTTGTCTCCCACAAAAACTGTGTTTTTGTCATGGAACTCACCTTGCTTGATAAGTATCAATCCCGGCCTTAATGAATGATTGTTCTTTAGGTCCTGTAAAGTAGTCCACAAGTTTATTCTTAAAAGCTATTATCTCAGACCAGTCAAGTTCACTTCCACATTTTGGTCCGTTTCCCTTCATCCTTTTTCCGGCATCAACTATTTCGGAAGCGCCACTGATTATTTTTTTAGGATGCATCCGTGGAATGCGCAGATACCGCCGAATCTCTCCTTGTCTGCAATGGCAACTTTCATGCCTGCTTTGTTAAGTTTGTATGCAAGGGAAGAACCTGCAACGCCGGTACCTATTATAAAAGCATCATAATCAGTTTCCATTTCTTAGCTCCTTTAGTTGTCTGAAGATTATGCTGAAAACAGCGTTGATAAAAGTCCCTGTGAAATTACCTTACAAACTGTACAGTAGTATACATGCGAGGAATTGCATAAGACTGTAGTTCTTCTTACTATTCGTAAGAAAGTTCTTCATCCGGCTTGATTGTAATAATCTCATCAATGGATATGTGGGAATACCTTTTGTCCGTTATTTTTAATGTCAGTACTCCGTCACTGCAAGCTGTAACATTTCCCCGGAAACTTAGAATGCCTCCACAATAAACTGTAACATCTTTCCCCATAAGGTGCTCAACAATAAATGGTTGCATTTTATCGCCGCCTGTTTGAACATATACTCTTATTCTTTATAACATTAGAGTAAGAAGACCACCGTTTTCAAACGGTGGATGAATTACGTCCATTCTCCAAAACATGTTGAAAGTTGCATAACTTAACACAAACTATATAATGTGATAATTAAGTATGCGTACTTTTGTATGTTAAAAGCCTATAGATATAGACCGCACTTACAAAAGAACAGCAAGAGCAGTTCTGTCAGCATTTCGGTGCGTGTAGGTTTGTTCCATAATTGGGCTTTAGAACAGAAAATTAAGACATACGAACAGGATGGTAAATCAGTATCAAGATTTGCATTGAACACTAAGATAACCGAATTGAAAAAAGAACACAAATGGTTGAAAGATATTAACTCTCAGTCATTGCAGGGTGCGACTCTTAACCTTGAAAAATACATTTACCAAGTTTTTCAGAGAAAAAAAAGGATTTCATTTCCAAGTCAAGGAAAATCCATTACAATCGTTTTCAGTTCCACAATTCTATAAAGTCGATTTTGAGGCTAATAAAGTAAAACTTCCTAAAACAGGATGGGTCAAGGCAAATTACATCGTGGATTCACTGGCGCTGGAAAAACCGCCACAGTATCCAGAACACCAACTGAAAATTCCTATATCAGTATCCTTGTAGATGATGAGCAGGAATTACCTGTTAAATCCATCTTTAACGAAAAAATGACTGTTGGAATTGATGTGGGTATCAAAGATTTTGCTGTTCTTTCCAATGGTGAAAAAATTGCGAACCCAAAGTATCTCAAAAAATCAGTGAAGCGTCTTGCAGTTCTTCAAAGAAGATTGTCAAGGAAACAAAAAGGTTCAAAGAACAAAGCAAAAGCCAGACTTGCAGTTTCAAAAATCCACGAGAAAATAAGCAACCAAAGACATGATTTTCAACACAAGGTATCCTCTATGCTCATAAGTGAGAATCAAGCGGTAGCATTGGAAACATTGAATGTTAGCGGTATGTTGAAAAATCATTGTCTTGCGCAAAGCATAGCCGATGCATCATGGAGGTCTTTTGTAACGAAGTTGGAATATAAGGCAGAATGGTACGGAAAGACAATACTTCGGATCGGACAATTTGAGCCATCAACTAAAATCTGTAACGTGTGTGGATACTACAATAAGGATATTACACTTGCAGACAGAGAATGGCAATGTCCTGATTGTAAAACCAATAATGATAGAGATATTAATGCCGCTATTAATATCAAAAAGTTTGCTTTGGATAAGCAAAATCTCATAGGTATTTAGCACCGTAGGAACTGCGGGAAGAGCTTGTGGACTTACTGGCAGTGGTCAGGAGAATGAAGCAAGAAGCCACCCTATTCATAGGGTGGTAGTTCACTGAATACTGTCTAATTAATATAAGTGTTGATTGATGATTTATTAGATTCTCTGCTTCTGATATCTTCCTGTTCCAAAAGAAAGAAATAGTTCCCAAAAGATAAATACTGCCAGTTCCATCTACCTAGCAAAGTGGTGTTTACCTATGGCTGATAAAAGAAAAAAGCGAGGTTTTTTTGACGACATCTTTGGTGATAGTGAATTCAATGATATCGAAGATATCATAGAACACATGATGGAGAGATTAGGCTTTAACCTTGAGGATTTCGATAAACAGCCTTTCTTCTATGGTTTTTCCGTATCCGGGCATCCGGGGGAAGAGCCTGAAATCAGGGAATTCGGAAATGTGTTCCCGGATGACGAAGATGATGAATTTGAGTCCGTGATACAACAGTACAAAGTGGATGAACGAAAACCACTTATGGATATCTTTGAAATTGATGGCAAGGTCCATGTGACAATTGAACTTTGCGATGTGGAAAAGGAAGATATAAACCTCAGTCTCACAGAAACAGTGCTTGAACTTAAGGCGCAGAGTGAGAGGGTATCATACTCTGAAAGCATCACCCTGCCTTTAACTGTTGATCCGGACACTGTAAAAGCAAACTATAACAATGGCGTACTTGATGTTAAAATGGATGTGAAGGAGCTGGGCGTAGTCCGTACTGTTCACATCGATTAGTTTTTTTATTTTTTTACATTTATACCAACATGTATATATGTATCACACGTATTCTATATTTCGTTTTGCAGGAAATTATACTGGGGAGTGAAAAATGTCTGCTGAATCCAACTATTACAATTGTAAAAACTTTATGTTCCCATGCCCTGAACATGACGGAGAACTGGATTTGTTTTCAAGACTTGGTATGGGTGCAATTGGTCTTGACAGTGAAAACACGGTACTTCATTTTAACAGTGTGCTTGAAACTATTACAGCAATTAAGGCTGAAGACATTGTTGGCCGCAATCTCAATATTCTCTCATCAGGTCTGCTTAAAAGATATTCATCATTTTTCGGTCAGTTAGTTTTACTGAACCGGCAGGAATCTGATATCTTAAAACCAGTCAAAATTGTAACACATGACGGCTGCCTTAAGTATTTCTCTTTCAACTCAGTTTCATACTCCCTGGGTGGCAAGAATGGCAAGCTCTTCATATTAAAAGATGAAACTATAAGCACAGTTTGCTCCAACAAGTGTCTTTTTAACAGTGATGAGCTTGATGTTTCCCATCTGCCCTTTGTTTCGTTTTTGTGGAAAGCTAATGATGTCTGGGCAGTGGAATATGTTTCTGACAACATAGTGCAGTTTGGCTACAATCCTGATGATTTCATATCGGGTAAACTCTCTTATGCCGATATAATACATCCTGAATATCTTGAAAGTGTAAAAGAAGCTGTCAGTGAATGTGGAGGGGACTGCTTTTCAAAGGAGTACATGATTTTAACATCGAAAAATGAGCCGCGATGGGTTCTTGAGAGATCCTATGCAATAAGGGATTCTCATGGTAATATTACTCATTTTCATGGTGCTGTTCTGGATATTCATGACAGGAAAAACTTTGAAAAGCAACTTGAAAACATGAATGTCCAGGAAAAAGCCCTCTCAAAACTGGGCGGGAAAGCTCTTTCCTGTAATGATATTAATAAGTTGATGGAATATGCCACAGAAATCGTTGCACACACCCTTGGGACTGAATATTGCATAATTATGGAAAAGCTGCCAGATGAGCGCTTTCTTCTCAGGTACGGATACGGTATTAATGAACTGTGTTTAGGTTCCATAATTGTGGATAATTATGGGGCTTCTCCTTCAGGATTTACGGTTTTTTCAGGCAAACCGCTTATTGTTGATGACATTAAACAAGAGACACGGTTTAGTGTGCCGCGTTTTCTTTTTGAGCATAATATTGTCAGCGGAGCAAGTGTTATAATAGGAAATAAGGAAAATCCCTCAGGCGTACTCTTTGCCTATTCAGGTAAACAAAGGCAGTTTGGTGAGCATGATATTCATTTCCTGCAATCTGTAGCAAACATACTTGCTGAAACAATAAACTTAAGGGAATCATTCAATTCACTGGAGCTTTATAAAAAGCTTATCAATCGTTCCAATGACTATATTCTGGTCCTTGATACTGTTTCCAAGAAATTAATCTATGCCAGTGAAAGGGTAATACAGGATCTTGGTTATTCTGAATCAGAAATAATGGAAAAGGATGTTTTTGATTCTGACTGCTTTATGAAAGCCCTTGATATTCTTGATGTTATTCGCAAGGCTTCTGATGAAGGAACTTATGTGGTTTGTTCGGAATTTGTACGGAAAAACGGCACTGTTTTCCCTGTTGATATCAGTTTTTCATTTGTGGAAAATGAAGGGAAGATCTACATGGTGCTCATAGGCCGTGATGTTACCGAGCAGAAAAAGGCTCATCAGATTCTCAGCGAATCTGAAGCTAAACTGAGTACTGTTTTCAACAATGCCAGCGATATTATTTGTCTTTCCGAAACTGACGGAACTATTCTGGAAGTCAGCGGGACAATGCTGGATTCCATGGGTTATACAAAAAAAGAACTGATAGGAATATCTGTGGAAGATGTTACTGCACCTGCATTTTCAAGAGATGTTACTCACCTTCTGGATGAAATAGTAGAGCAAGACACTATTACGGTAGAAATTGAGATTATTAGAAAAGATGGTACAAGTCTCCCACTGGAGATGAAGTGTCAGATAATTGAATACAACGGGTACAAGCGTATTCTTTCAGTTGGACGTGACATAAGTGAAAGGAGGATCCTGGAGAGGGCAATCAGGGATCATTCGGAACAGCTTGAATATTCCAATGAGATCAAAAACATGTTTGCTGATGTAACCAGTCATGATCTTATAAGCTCTGTTTCTCTTATTGAAGGGTTTGCCAGCTATCTTTCTGACCTTGAAGAGGAAGGTGAGAAAAAAAGGTATCTTTCACACATTCTGAGCAGCACGGATAAACTCAGGAAAACCATAGATTCATCTGCTGTTTTTGCGCGCATGAGCAGCGCCACGGAAATGGAAGTACAGACAATGGATCTAAGGCACGCTTTTCATAATTCCCTTGATAGACTTCTGGACGAAGTTGTTTCCAGCAATATCAGGGTAACATTGAATTCACCCAGTACATGCCCTGCATATGTCAATCCTATAATAGAGGAGGTTTTTTTCAATCTGATGTCCAATGCAATAAAATATTCTCCTGAAAACAGCGAGGTTGTGGTGGATATTTTTAAAGATGGGGAAATGTGGCAGGTTAATGTGTCAGATAATGGTCGGGGTATATCTGATAAGGATAAGGACAGGATATTCAAACGTTTTAGCAGGGTTTCCAACACCGATGTATGTGGAAAAGGTCTTGGGCTTTCAATATCCCGTATGGCTTTAAAATGCCATGGCCAGGAACTTCATGTCAAAGACAATAAGTCAGGCAGTGGTACTACATTCTGGTTCAGGGTTCAGGTGTCCCATGAATTTGATGATTTCCAATGAAAAAAGTTGATTGTATCCTGTTTCATTCACTTTTATGATTTCCTGTTTTTGATTAAAAGCAAAAATCCTGCCTGGTTTTATTAATGATATCTTCCTGATAGTTTATTACCTGATTTTTTTGAATACTTTAATAAAAAAGTATAGGAGGATTGGCCAATTTCAGGAAGCTTGTGGTACATGAATCGGCCAGGTGGAAACAGGGCAAACACATTGCTCCTGAGCTGAATATTCAGGCTTTTATAACTATATAGATCGGTTTTCGGAGAACTTAGATCAAGTCAGAGCGTGCCTGCCTGTTCCCGCTATAATATGAATTCCTTGTATATCAATATTACGAATATTTAAAAAAATAGCAACAAATAGTTATTTGTTTTTAAATCGTATTATGTATTTTTTAAAATAAATGAGAATTCTAAAAGGAATTAAATCTTTTAAGAGAAGGACAATAATGTCTTTACCAGTTAAGTTCGTATTAACAATTAGAAAAGATAGCTTCATCAGGACTTCAATTGGACTTTCCAGTTCAGTATTAACAGTTCAATGAAAACCTTAATTAAGAATTGTTAATATAGGTTCAGATTCAGCATTTGTTTTTGTGCGTTCTTATGCGAATGAAATTTCCAGTGCACAATTACCATAAGTAATATATAGTTGGCAAAAAATTACTTTGGTTATTAGAGGTAGTCGAATGGTTAAGAAGACAATTCATGAAATCAACAGTAAAATAAGAGACGGAAGTGTCAATGTTGTCACTGCCGAGGAAATGGTTCATATCGTTGGTGAACTGGGGGCAGAAGGTGCTGCAAAGGAAGTTGATGTTGTAACTACCGGTACTTTTGGCGCAATGTGTTCATCAGGTGTCTGGTTGAATTTCGGTCATTCGGAACCTCCAATTAAGATGCAGAAAGTGTTTTTGAACGATGTTGAAGCTTACACAGGTGTTGCTGCAGTAGATGCTTTCCTTGGAGCCACCCAGCTTTCAGAGACACTGGAAATGGCATATGGCGGAGCGCATGTGATAGAAGATCTTATCCGGGGAAAATCTGTACACCTCCATGCAACATCCCATGGAACTGACTGTTACCCCCGTAAAGTACTGGATACAACCCTGACTCTCGAGGACATGAATCAGGCCATTATGATGAACCCTCGTAATGCATACCAGAAATATAACGCTGCAACTAACAGCACGAAAACTACTATACACACTTATATGGGCTCACTGTTGCCTTCATTTGGAAACATAACCTATTCAGGTGCAGGGGTACTTTCCCCACTTTCAAATGATCCTGATTACATGACAATAGGCACCGGAACCAGGATATTTCTGGGCGGTACTCATGGTTACATAACAGGAGAGGGAACCCAGCATTCATCAGGAGGCGGATTCGGTACCCTGATGGTCCAGGGAGACCTTAAGAACATGGATCCTGATTATATCCGGGCAGCAAACTTTACAGGCTACGGTACTTCCCTTTATGTTGGAATGGGTGTTCCAATCCCGGTTCTTAACGAGCAGATTGCAAAGGCAACTGCTGTCACAGATGCTGATATTTCAACTAACATTCTTGATTATGGTGTTCCCAGCAGGGACAGGCCTTCTATACGACAGGTCACATATGAGGAACTTCGCAGTGGTTATGTTGACATTAATGGAAGGAATGTTCCGACTTCTTCAATGTCAAGTTTCAAGAAGTCAAGGAAAATTGCTTCAGAGCTTAAGGACTGGATAAGAAGGGGTGAGTTTTTTGTTTCAATGCCTGTTGAAAGACTGCCCAAGGACGTTTCTGCCAAACCAATGAAACAGACAGAAGGAATTGCCCTTGTTTCAGATATCATGGCAGTTAATGTCGTTACAATTGGTAAGGATGAAAGTGTGTATGACGCAGCAAAAATAATCATGGACACTGCATTTAATCATCTTCCTGTAGTCGGAAATGATAGTTCTCTGGTGGGAATTCTCACAGCATGGGATATTTCCAAGGCAGTTTCCCAGAACAAATTCGACCTTGTGGAAGACATAATGACCCGTAAGGTCATAACCGCAAGTGCAGATGAAAGAGTTGCTGTTGTTGCCAGGAGGATGGATCAGGATTCTGTATCCGCGATGCCTGTAATCAACAGGGATAGGCATGTTATAGGTATTATAACCAGTGATGATATCAGCAAACTATACGCCAGGAGGTCATAATTTGAAACTAAAAATCAATATTTCAAGTGATATTCTTACAAAACCCATAATGGCAGAAGCTATACTTGAAACTGGTGTCCTGCTGAATATTTCCCAGGCACATTTTGACCGCTCCCACGGTGAAGTTGTTGCTGATGTTGATAAGGAAGGTTATGAGTTAATGCTCAAAGCACTAACTGCTAAGGGTGCAGAGGTTATCAAGCTTGATACCCCGATCAGGTGGGATGAAAATGAGTGTGTGGAATGCAGTGCATGTATTTCCGTTTGCCCTACTAAAGTATTCTCACTGGACGATGATTTCAATCTGGTTGTAGATGAGTCAAAGTGTATACAGTGTGCAACATGTGTGGATATGTGTCCTCATAATGCACTGTCACTTGAAAACGACTACAAGTGATATTCTGCTTTTTACCATGAAAGAATACTTCAGGTTGAAAGAAACCATCGTGACTATTCAGGCAAATAGTTCTTCTTATATTGAACTTGCCATGGATACTATTAGGAAACACAGGCAGGAGCTGGAAGCCTACATAGCTTCGGATTCTTTTTTCCGGAACACTCTTGAGCCTTATGATATTGAAGGAGATTTTCCAGAGGTTGTCAGGAGAATGATCCATGCAGGAAATGCCATGGGTATAGGTCCAATGAGTGCTGTTGCGGGCACGATATCCGCACTTGCTGTGGAGGCCATGGTGGACGCAGGTGCCACATTCGCAATAGTTGATAATGGAGGGGATATAGCTATCATCAATGACAGGCCAGTGCTTATGGGTATTTATGCAGGTAATTCACCTTTGAAAGATCTTGGTTTTATAATGGAGCCGCGTGATTCTATAACTGGTGTATGTACTTCTTCCGGGAGTGTTGGTCCTTCAATAAGTTTTGGCATGGCCGATGCAGCGATTGTTTTTTCGGACAACGTTTCCCTTGCGGATGCAGCAGCAACGGCTCTTGGTAATGCAACAGATATTGGCAGAGATGCCGTTGAGAATTCCTTTGATGTTGTAAAAGATGTGCAAGGCATTAAAGGTGCAATTGTAATCCAGGGCGAGTTTATGGGTTTCTGGGGTGATGTACCTGAGATACAGAAAGCTGATGTGAAGTATGAATGCATCACGAAAGGATAAAAACCAGAATCAAGAGTAATAGTAAAGAAAATGGTATCGTGCCGCAGGAGAAAAGATAGATTTTTCGGTTCTGCAGGATTCCTGTTTCAATGAGCGATACAACTTTTGCCCCATTTTATTTTCCCATAAACAAACTGTAATCTAAAAACAAAGTAAGCATCCGCCGCAGGCGGTGCATTCCAATACTGCTATGCAGAATATGATATAAACAACTGTTTATTATATTGACAACCCAACAGAAGGTCTGCGAAGAAAGTATTTGGAGTATTATGCAGATTGTTTTGTCTTGTGGGAAAACGCCGGCTTCGCGGACCCTTCGGGAGTAATCAAGTTATTCATGACCTATGATGAATCAGTCTGATGCTTGTCTTCAATCCCCTTTACCATCTGGAGTAGCTAGTTTTAATATCATTTTTTCTCCTGTTAACAGAGGGAAGTACTGATAAATGTGCTCGAAGAAGCTTTTATCAGAAACAACTGATTGTGGAGTTGTCATGTTCAAAGTCTTTAGACATATTATATTAACTTCTCAAAATATATTTAGCCTGGAAAATCATTTAGGAATGTTTTTAAACTAAAAAGCAATATTAAAGTGTAAATATATGTAACTATACTAAAAATTGGATAGGGGTATTATACATATGATCAAAAACGAAGAGGTAGTGGTTAGCATCTGCTGTCTTGCATTTAATCATGAAAAATTTATAGCAGATGCAATTGAAGGATTTCTGATGCAGGAAGTTAACTTCAAGTATGAGATCCTTTTGCACGATGATGCATCAGAAGATGGAACACCAGATATTATACGTTCTTATGAACAAAGGTATCCTGATTTGATCAAAGCAATTTATCAGGACGTGAACCAGTGTTCAAAAGGTAAGAATGTTTTCTCCTTTAATTGTCAAAGAGCTAAAGGAAAGTATATGGCTATTTGTGATGGGGATGACTTCTGGACTGATCCGAAAAAATTGCAGACCCAATTTGATTGTCTTGAAAACAATCCGGATGTTGTTTGTTGTTATCACGATGAATTTATATTAACTGATAATGGCCTTATTGAAGAGTCAGGAATAGCACCTGAATTTCAGAAATCATACACCAACTATGAAATGATGACAGGTCAGACTCATATTTCCACTCGTACGGTATTTTACAGGAATGTTGAGGCACTAAAAGATTACCCGCCTGAATGCAAGTTCATTAGAAATGACGATACTTTCCTGTTTTCCATTCTGGGACAATATGGTTCAGGCATGTATTTACCAGACATAAAACCAGCTGCTTATCGTGTTCATGAAGGCGGAATATGGTCTATGAAAAATGAAGCTGAACAAAAATCCATGTCTATGAATACCTGGTTCTGGACTGCTGAATACTATGCAAGAGTAGGCAACAAAAAAATAGAAGATCAGTTCAGGATGAGATATATTGTTGGGTCGATGTCAAATATCGGTATAATCCGCTTAATTATGATTTTCGCCAACATCGTTACAAGATGTACCTTCTGTCCGCTTAAAAAATCCAGACAAAGCTTCATTGGCGAAATTCAAAGTTAAACAATAAATATGAGTTTGATATGCCTACAAAGGTTATGCACTAATAACTCGAATTTAACTTTTTTAGTTAATTCCCAGTGCAGAAAGCATTCTCTATATTCCAGTTTCATTCAGGATGTAGGGAAATCTATTTCTCAAATATTCTGGGAATTAGTCTTTATAAAAAAAGTATAAATATAAAAATATAAATATCAATATATTCTACTATATGAGTGAGTATATACTAACTATACAGGATAGTTATGGCTCAGGCCATCAATAAATCAATGAAAAGTCACAAGAGATGCCTCCTTAAGATCAGAAAATGCCTCTTTATGGAAGCACGATACTTTAAACTGAATATTTTCGTGATATAATGAAAAGGCATAACATGCAGGTATATCACGTATTTCAATTACAAAAATGAAAGGATGAGTGAGCAAATGAAAAATGAGAGTATAGTTCAACCAAAAGTTACCAGAAAATTAAATGCACTCATAAGTTCTGTTCTGCCTAAATCTTACAAGTATTCAGGTAAAGTAGTCAAACTTAGCAACGATATAGTTTTTCCAGAATTTGAAAAGGCAAATCGGGATTTTAAATTTGGACCGATAGCTCATCTGCTGGCATATGGGGGGGATTTATCAGTGCCTCGCATGCTACAGGCATACAAACTTGGAATCATACCTTTTTTTAAACCCGATGAGCCGTATTTATGGTGGACTGCTGATGAACGTTGTGTGTTGAATCTTGACAATTTGCATATTGAACGCACAATGAGAAAGCTTCTGAGAAAATCTGAATTTGTAGTAACTTCTGACAGGGCTTTTTCAGAGGTTATTGAAAACTGCAGGTCCATGCATGACGGATATGAATGGTTAAACGACGATAGGGTGACTGCCGTTTACCGTTTACATGAGGCGGGGTATGTCCATTCTATTGAAGTATGGAAAGAAGATGTTCTTGTAGGCGGACTCTTTGGGATTCAGATTGGCTATTATTTTTACGCAGAATCTATGTTTGCGCTGGAGAATAATGCCTCAAAGTATGGCTTTTTAGCAATATCCCTGCGATTACATGAGCTGGGATTTGAATTTTTTGATGAAGGCATCTGGCCCACAAAGCATATTGAAAGTACCGGAGCGGTGATGGTTCCAAGAGATGAATTTCTGAGTCGTGTACAAGTTGCAGTAGATGTTTCGGATGCGGTTCCTGACTGGTCCTCTTTGTTTGACAATTGGGATTCTTCAGAGTCTATCACGCGATTTTTGGAGAAACAAAAGAGCATTAAAAGCTAGCTGTTAACCATGCTTTGATTATTCACAGGTACATGTTGACTATAAAGTAATCTTTATGGATAAGAATACTATCATGCTAAAACTGGAAATTTAATGTTAATATCTATGTATTCTTGAAACTTGTTTTTGGATGTATAATTATGGAAAAAATTGAGTTCATCGGGGCATCAGGGGCAGGTAAAACTACTTTATTTAAACAGTTATTGTCAGAAAGACATGATAGCAAGGCATGGAGTACGCCACAAGAGGCAAGAATCAACATCGCAATGCAACAAAAAGATGCGTTGATAAGAGGTAATCTGTTACGCTTTATTGGCTATAACTTATATTTTTTATTTAAAAGAAACCCACATTTTCGGAGAGCTGCACTGGAGAAATTACTAATAGAAAAGTATGCTGATATTTTTAGTAATAATGCTGCTGATTATAATTGCCTCTTTGAATTGCTGTTGGATTCCTGGTGCGGGAAAACGGTACAATATTTAAAGCCTTATAATCTCATTCATTTTTGCCAGTTTTATGAATCAATTCTTATCAGGGACCTGGCAATATTGAATTTTTTCAGCTACGATGGTGTTGTTGTATATGAAGATGGAATAATGCATAATAGTATTGGACTTGAAAATTCCAATGCATATGAAAAGATAATGCAGTTGCCTCCTGAAAATAGAAAACAAATTCTCCCTTGCGGAATTATTTATTGTAATCTTCCTTTAGAAGAAAACATACTGCGAAGAAAAAAAAGAATTGCAAGTGGGAATATAACCTCTCTTGAACTAAATTACAATGAAGATGAATTGAGAGACTTATGTAATGAATCATGTGTAAGCACAGCTCGTGTAGTCGATCTGATGCGTGATCTGGATGTTCCCATATTGGAAATTGATATGACAAAAAGCAATGATGAGAACATAGATCTGATTATTTCATTCATAGACAAAATAAAAAAATAAAATGAGCTTATGCCGTAGGTGTCATATACGGAATTTCCTCATAAGGCTGAATAACAACAAATCCTTCTCCTTTAAAAGCCATCTGCAGGCTTTCACCACTGGATCTTCCTACCAGTGTTTTCAGGGAGATGTCTGTTTTAATGTCCGGTGCAAGATTTTCTGACCATGCAACAGTTGCATTCGGATCAGTGAATACCGGCCTGTCAGGTGAAACTTTGAGTGTCAGTGGGTCGTAGTGGGTTGTAATAGCAACCATGCCGCTGCCTTCCAGCTTGACATTAAAAAGTCCGCCTGCCATCATTCCTGCAACCTTTCTCATCATCTTGATATCCCAGTTGATACTTTCTTCAAAAGCCAGCAGGTCATTGCCGTTTACATAGATGGCTTCATTATCAAGATTAATTATGGATATTTTCTTTCCACCGTCTGCAAGGTATACTTTTCCTGTACCTTCTGCTTTGGTAAGGGTAACTCCTTCACCTGTAACTGCTTTTTTCACTAATTTCCCGAGGCCGTGTTCCAGCATGCCTTCCCTTGTGAACTTTACATCACCAAGGTATGCCACCATAGCGCCCATTTTCATCCATATGCGGCCTTCAAGATTTACTTCAAGAATCCTTTCGCGTTCACGTTCTAACTTACCCTGCCCGAGATCTTTCTGGCCTGTATTTTTTACAAATTCATCAATAGAGTATCTTGAAATATCAATCCCTCCATCATTATAAATATTGTTCATTTGTGATATAGTTTTTCAAAAGGATGTTCGTTGATATAAGGACAAACCCGGACAAACAGTTTGTTAACAGTGATAATTAACTTTTTACAGTCATTGATTTTATATAGTCTCCTAACTAATAGATTAATAACCAATGTAAAGGAGTGTGGAAAATATGGTTAAGGTTACTTTAGTACATTCGGAATGGTGTCATTTTTGTCCAACTGCCAAGAAAATGTGGCGTGAATTACAGGAACAGTGTAATTTTGAATATGAGGAAGTAGAGCTGGACACTCCTGAAGGAAAAGAACTTGCAAAGAAATTCAAGATACGTTCAATACCTACAACTATCATTGATGATCAGGTTGCCTTTGTAGGAGTTCCTGATAAAGCACAGGCAAGCAATGTTTGTAACGATAGTTGATATTTATGCACGATCTCGTAATAATTGGAGGAGGTCCTGCAGGGCTTACTGCCGCCATTTATGCAGTTCGCTATGGTCTGGACACCCTTGTTATTGAAAAGAATGTAGTTCCCGGTCAGATATCCACAGCAGACAAAGTGGAAAATTATCCGGGTTTTACTTCAATATCAGGAATGGAGCTTATGCAAAAGTTCAAGGAACATGCAGAAGCCGCCGGCGTGGACATTCAGATATCTGATGTACAGACCATCCGTGATGAAGGCAACAAAAAAGTTGTTGTAACAGACGACGGTGAAATTGAAGCCATTGCTGTGATAGTTGCAACAGGTGCCAATCCCAGGCGCCTTGGAGTTCCCGGTGAAGACAAATTCCTCACAAAGGGCGTTTCATACTGTGCCACATGCGACGGACCCTTTTACGGCGGACTTGAAGTCATTGTTGTAGGTGGTGGGGAATCTGCTGTAACTGATGCTTTGATCCTGTCGGATATTGCCAGCAAGGTTTATGTTGTGCACAGGCGTGATGAACTCAGGGCATGTTCCCTGCTTCAGAAAAGAGCCTTTGACAAGGAAAATATCACCTTTATCTGGGACACCGTGGTGGATGAAATAAAGGGTGATGAACTTGTTGAAAAGGTCGTCCTCAAAAATAACAAGACGGGTGAACTGTCTGAAATGGCAATAGATGGAATATTCATCTATGTAGGTATTAATCCCAACACTTCCATGGCAGATGTTGAGAAGATAGGTGCAGGTTTTATTGTGACAGACGATAAAATGGAGTCTTCGGTTGCGGGAATATTTGCGGCAGGAGATTGTCGCAGGACATCCATGTGGCAGGTTGTGACTGCAGTTTCAGATGGTGCTGTAGCAGCTATTTCTGCCCATGAATACATTACATCTGTCAAATTTGAAAACACATGAAAATGAAATCCTTTTCATAAACAAGAAGGTGAGCCAAAATGACATGCGATGAAAAACTCAACGGTGCGTTCTGCCTGAAAATATGCTCAGATTCCACTTGGCTGATGATCTGGAGCCTATTGCTATTGCAATACACACTCTCCTGGGAATTCCTATTACCATAAGGAGCCTGAACTGCAAAGGCATCCGTATGGAAAGGGGAATTATCATGGACAGGGAGTACACGGGTCCAATTCTTGAAGAGGTCATTAAGGTAAATGAAACTATAAGGACCGTTCCAAAAGAGGGGACATACAGGGGGAAGTCTGTTGTTGTTGCTCCCATCAGGACAGTCGAGGGTGAGGCGATTGGTGCAATTGGTGTTGTAGATCTTGTTGCATACTTGATATACTATCCATGTTCAAGGAATATCCCGGTGTAATTGATGAAGTTGAAGAATCCAGAAAAAGGATGAAGTAACCGGTTGAGACTGGTATTTTATTCCGCATATTTTCTTTTAAAATCCTTTATCTCTTTTTTCTTATTTTGTTTTTTCTTGTGGGAAAATACTGGCTTCGCTGGACCCTTCGGGATAAATTAAATTATTCATGATCTACGATGAATTGGTTAGCTTCTTACCTTTAAGCTTTAATGGCACGATTTCTACAGAGCCTGTTTTTCCATAATTGATACTTCAACGAACAGTCATAAAATTCACAATAGCTTACTGATGCTGCTATTCAATAAAACCTGTCTGGTAAGCACAATTCATTTTCCGATTGCAATCAGAAATGCCATTTTCCTTAACAAAACATCCTTTTCTGGTTGTTGCACGTTAATAATTGAATTTACTTAGTATCAAAATGTTGCCGTAAAGATTAAGAACATGTACATATTAAATTTTTACTTGATAAGTATATGAGGTTTTAATATGGAATGGAAATTGCCACGAAGAACACAGCAACGTTTCAGACATTTCAGGGTATGGCATGAAGCCGGGTACTATAATTCCTCATGTAAATTATCAGAGTAGTTCCGCTTCGAAAGCCGGATGAAATAAAACTCTTAAAAACAGATTATTTGATCCTTTCTTTTTTCAGAAGGGGATTTAGCACCTTATATTATCTCTGGATACGGCAATATTTGGCCAGATGATCGCATTTTATTAGAATAATAAAAAAGTCTCTTGAACTTTTATATAATAATGGAAGCTAAGCTCAGAAAGAATATATCTGTCTGTTCGTATTTATAGCTCTTTTATTTTCTGCAATTTAATAGCCTTGGTTACTACGAATGCTACAATGGATATTGCAACTGCAAGTAATATTACCATTAAAAGGTTCCCGTTTTCTGCTGCCTTCATGAGGCTATAGAAAAGGAAAGCACTAAGTCCCATGCCAATAAGCAGTAAAAGTGCTGCGGGCAGGCTGTATATTTTTTCAAGTGGTCCTTCCATAGGTCTGAACAACATTTTATCCATATTATAGTTTTCTATTTATTGCGAATTCATAATGATAATGATATTGCATATTCAGGAGTTTTTCATAAATTTAGCATAAGTTTTTATATTTACAATTTTAAGTAACTATGAATGACTGATCAGTCAACTTCGGATATAAGCCTGAAAAACAAAAATACACATCTTTTGATGATTATTGCTGTATTATTTTCTAAACAAGGCAGACTAAATACAAAAGGGAAGAAAAAGCGATGAGGAAAAGTACCTACCTGAAACTTGCTACAAATATCCTGATCCATAGTAAGATCAGAAGCTGGCTCACCATTATAGGCATTGTCATTGGTGTTGGATCAGTAGTCACCATCATGGCTCTTAGTGACAGCATGGAAGCAGACATGGAAGACAGATTAGCTGATCTGGATCTCACCCTTATTACAGTTACACCTGGTTACACACAGGCAATGTCGGGTTTCAGGGGAGGCGGAGGTGGCTTTGGTGGCAGCACTTCATCATCAGATGCAGAATTGACTGATAAGGATATAATGGCAATAAAACTGGTAGAAAATATCGATTATATCTACGGCCAGATAACAGGAAGTAATCTGGATGTCTACTTCATGGGCGAGACTGCAGGACTTTCTGTGACAGGAGTCGATCCACAGGTATGGCAGTATACTGTAACTTATGAGGTGGAATCGGGCAGGTTGCTTGAAGCCACTGACAACAATGTCGTGGTTATAGGTTACAGAATAGCTCATGAGATGTATGACCAGGAGATAGGACTTAACCGCATAATTGCCATAGAAGGCAGATCATACAGAGTAGTAGGCATACTGGCAGATGGTGAAAGTGATAGTGCTGTCATCATGCCAATAGATTCTGCAGTAGATATCATCGATGATGCCGAGCCGGATGTGTTTGATAGTATAATAGTAAAAGCGGATAGTGTAGATAACGTAGAAACAGTTGTAGATGACATCGAAGAAAGGCTCATGATCTCAAGGCATGTATCATGAATGACGATGACCGTGATTTCAGTGTTTCAGATTCATTGTCAATGGCTGAATCTTTCAGTGAGATGATGGCATCTTTCACAATATTCCTGGGGGCAATAGCAGGAGTATCACTTGTTGTAGGTTCAGTGGGTATTGCAAATACAATGTTCACATCTGTATTGGAAAAAACAAAAGAGATAGGTACTATGAAGGCAATTGGAGCCAAGAATAGTGATATTCTCATGATTTTTCCTCTTCAACTCGGCACTTGTGGGCTTTGTTTGGGGGAGTACTTGGTATAGTACTAAGTTTGATACTGACATCCTTTTTCCACATACCTTGGACTTCCCATGACGCCGCTCATCAACAGGAATGACAGTTGCTCACAAGCCTGATGCTGTTGAGGCCATTGCCATTTGCAATGTTTATGGAGTTATCGCAGGTCTGGTACCTGCGTACAATGCGTCAAAAAATGAAGCCGGTGGATGCATTGAGGTACGAATGAATTAAGTTTGATTCTTCTAAAAGTGATACAAAAAACTTTTTACATATAACAAAACAGCTTTATTTAAACAAAATGACTAATCAGTCAATTACCAGGAAAATTCATGAAAAAACAGATTGAAGACAAAAACAGCCCTTTTGGAAGCTGCCCTGAAGCTCTTTACAGAAAGGTTTTTCACGGTACATCCACTGCCCAGATCTCAAAAGAAGCAGGTGTAGCCACAGGCACATTATTCAATTATTTCCCCTACCAAAGAGGATCTTATCAATGCCCTGTATTTCGATGTTAAAGGGAAATTAGAGCGCAGCATGGGAAAAGATGTCCAGTCACAGGACTCTTTTGAGGAAAAACTAAGAGAAAATGTGGTACAACCTTGTAGAATGGGGACTGGATAACCAGGATGATTTCCTTTTGTCGGACAGTTCTGTTCTTCTCCTTACATCAAAACCATACCCGTGAAATCGTTATGGAAGAGTATGTTTTTCCATGATCTTGTAAAGGAAGGATTGGCAAACGGCGAGTTCAGAGATTACCCAGAGGGCATGATCATTTCAATGTTCTATCAGTCAAGCAGGACAATAGTGGAATATATTCTTTATTCACAACCACAGGACAGAAATAAAGCCATAGAAGATGGATTTCTGGTTATCTGGGAAGGGCTTGCCAAAAAATAATATTTTTTTCTCCATATGTATGAGTGACCGGTCACTCAATTAACATTGAAATCACACCTACTTTCACAATAAAATAACAAATAATCATATACAGAAAATGGAGAGGAAATGAAAATGAAAAAGCACATTACTATTTTGCTGGTTTCCATCCTGATGTTTTCCTTTATTGCAGGATGCATCACAGATGATAATGCAGCAGAAATGGATACTGGCACAGTGGAGGCAAACAACGGCTCCGAGGAAGATACTCAGATGACACCTTTTTTTAACAGCACAACAGATGAAGTTCCTAAAGTCTATATGACCACTGACATAAGCCCTGAAGGATTGATGGCAGTTTACGAAGCAATGGACCGTGAACTTACCGGAAATGTAGCGGTAAAGATCAGTAGTGGTGAACCTGGTGGAGAATATTATCTTCATCCTGGTCTGATAGGTGAACTGGTACAGTCAGTCAATGGTACAATTGTCGAATGTAATACCGCTTACGGTGGTGGCCGTGCTGAAACAGCAATGCATAAGCAAGTTATGATAGATCATGGTTTTACTGCGATCGCTCCAACAGATATCATGGATGAAGAAGGTGAAATATCTCTTCCAGTTCCTTTTGGAGAACATCTTGATGAATTTACTGTAGGTTCTCATTTTGAGAATTATGATTCCTGGATGATCCTTTCTCATTTCAAAGGTCATGCAATGGGTGGTTTTGGCGGCGCATTAAAGAATGTTGCTATTGGCGTTGCATCTGCTAATGGAAAAACAAGCGTCCATGGTGCAGGTAATTATGACGATGTCAGTCAGATATGGGATGCTTTCAGCAATACTCCACAGGATGACTTCTTAGAATCCATGGCAGAGGCCAATGGAGCCTTCATGAACGAAGTCGGAGGTAATGTAGTTTACATCAATGTATTAAACAACATGTCTGTTGATTGTGATTGTGACTCCAGTCCTGCAGAACCGACAATGGCTGATATTGGAATCATGGCTTCTTTAGATCCTTTTGCATTAGATCAGGCAAGTGTTGATCAGGTATATGCATCTCCTGACGGACAGGATATTATCGAGCGTATGGAATCAAGAAATGGCACACATATCCTTGATTATGGCGCAGGACTTGGTCTTGGCAGTCAGGAATATGAATTGGTGAATCTGGATGCTTGATATACTTCAGAGAGAGTTCATATATCTCTGGTATTATTCCAGTGTTCTGTTCAACCAGATCGCTATATACTGGGTCTTTGGTATTTTCCTGGGCTCAGTAATTTCCGTATTTGGCAAAGAGAAGATCCATAAGTTGTTTGTTTCCATACAGAACAAACGCCTTGGAGTATTCGGGGTGATCCCGGCAAGCTTGCTGGGAATTGCCTCACCTCTTTGCATGTTTGGAACCATCCCCATAGCAGCTTCATTCTCTCAAAAAGGAATGAGGGATGACTGGCTAGCTGCATTCATGATGAGCTCTATTTTACTGAATCCTCAACTGCTCATTTACAGCGCTGCCCTTGGAAAAACAGTTTTTTCCATACGTTTAGTATTAGCCATCATATGTGGAATTCTTGCCGGTCTCTGTGTCAGGTTATTTTTCCGGGAAAAAGGGTTCTTTAATTTTTCAACGCTCATACTACCAGAAAGCAGGGATACTGATCCTAATATGTTAATGCGTCTGTTAAAGAACATATGGAGAAATCTCAAGGCAACCGGAGGGTATTTTCTTCTGGGAATCTTGCTTCAGCAATGTTTCAACGCTATGTATCCCCTAATACATTTGCCAGCCTTTTTCGGAAACCAGCAGGATTTGGTGTATTATTAGCAGCAACCATTGGTGTACCCTTATACAATGTTCGTGGAGGAGGCACCATTCCTTTACTGCTGGAATGGTTACGACATGGTATGACTCTTGGTGCTGCTGCAGCATTTATGATAACCGGACCTGCAACCAAAATAACTAATCTTGGTGCTGTGAAAATTGTCCTTGCAAAAGGCAATCTGGTATATATTCGGCATATACAATCGTATTTGCGATTACAACAGGAATTATTATAGATATTGTTCTGTAATATCTTATAGCGGAGTAATAAAAAACAAAGTGTTTGAAAAAATTGGTGTTCTTTGATTCAAAAAATAAAAAAGATCAAACTCAAAAAGATAGCATTACATTCATTCATACTTTTGGTTCTGTTTTTTACAGGAATCATATTGTTTATGAATGTAGCTCCGGCTTTTGGCGGGAATCCAACATCAGAACAAAAAGAAGCATATGAACAATTAAGTAACTATGCTGACGGACATTTTGTAAATGAATTACCGACCAGCGTTTTCGTAGATTCATCAGAGACTCCATCTTCAAATGATCCTTCCGGTTCTGAGGTAGTGAATCGTGACCCTGCAAATCCGATACCCGTTTCCACGGATTGACTGGAACCAGGTAAATATGAAAATGACAGCCCATGCGGTTGGGACACTCCGCTTACCTGCTTAGTATTGATGACAAAAAGCTATTGCTTGATCCTATGCTGAGTCCTGTTGCTTCTCCGGTTTCATTTGTGGGGATTAACAGATATGAATATACTGAAGATATCATGTTGAATATAATTGACGAAATGCCGCCAATTGATGCAGTTTTCATTACACATGACCATTACGACCACATGGACTACCAGTCTATCGTTAAACTGAACAGCAAAGTATCTCATTTCTTTGTTCCTCTTGGATGCGAGGCTCATCTGATACGATGGGGCATCCCGGAAGAGAAGATCACAGAACTCAACTGGTGGGAAGAAACGGAGTATCAGGGTTTGACCGTTGTTCTGACACCATCAAGACATGGCTCAGGAAGAGACCTGTTCAGCATTGATACCACACTATGGGGTGGATGGGTCATACTGGGAAGCAAAACCCGGGTATATACCAGCGGAGATGGCGGATATGGTCCACACTTTGAGGAGATTGGAAACCAATACGGACCTTTTGATATCACCCTGATGGAAGGTGCTCAATATGACCAGAGATGGGCTGAGATCCATATGGTTCCGGAACAGGCAGTGCAGGCCAATCTGGATGTAAATGGAGAAACCATGATGCTGATGCACTGGGGAGCATTTACACTGGCTAATCATGCCTGGAATGAACCAATAGAAAGGGCGCTTGAAGAAGCAAACAAAAGAGAAGTGAACATAATCGCTCCAATGATCGGTGAGACAGTTCTGTTAGATTCTGAACTGGAAACGTCTCCAACTTCGTGGTGGGATTTCTGATCTGAGATAGGAAGAGAGAGAAAAACGTCTTGTCGCATTCTGAAAAAAGTGAATAGCCCTGTTTAAGAGTGCATTCAATTATTTTATTACATGCTTACCTTTATATACTAACAGAGAATATACAAAAATGACTGATTAGTCACTCTTGACCCTCGTGACGCGAGCAAAAGACATGCGTAACTACATGACTGATTACTCAATCATGTTGGTTGTTGACTACATCAGACTTTCAAAAACGATAATAGAGGATTTGATATGAGCGATACAAATAATCTGAGTGAAAGCGTGATCTTCCCGAAAGGGGAGGAACTTACGGGAATGTTCAGCAAGTTTTTTTCAGGAAGAGCATGGCTTAGCATGATGGTGGACAGAGATAATGAGTTCAATTGTCCCATTGGCAATGTAACATTCGAGCCAGGATGCATAAATAACTGGCATAAACATCCCGGAGGTCAGATTCTGTTAGTGACAGGCGGACGTGGTTACTATCAGGAAGAAGGAAAGCCTGCACAGGAACTTAAAACTGGCGATGTAGTAACTATCGCTCCGGGTGTAAAGCACTGGCATGGTGCAGCACATGACAGCTGGTTCGTGCACCTTTCCGTTGAGACAAATGCCACTGCAGGTCCGGCAGAATGGCTGGAACCTGTAGCAGATGAAGAGTACAAAAAACTGGAATGAATTATGTCAAAATATTCTAAAACCAGATTACTCTCACTGTGCTTTTCTTTGATGTTCATTTTGCAACGGGATGCATAACTGATTCTGATAATGAACTCGAAGATGAAACAATTTTGATAGTAAGAAACAGAATAAAATTCAGAGGAAGATAATATGGTAGAAAATAACGAACAAGAAGATACTTAGATCAGGAGATCTTACATTCGAATTAAGTGAAAACGTAATTTTTAGAAAGTCAGATTCAAAAATAAATTCCGGAGTCGAGGTTTCAGGTCATTTGTACGTGCCTGAAGACATAAATGGATCCGAAAAATATCCAGCAATTATTGTTGGCACTCCTTACGGCAGGTTAAGGGCAGGGAGCAGGACTCTACGCTCAGGAACTGGCACAGAGAGGTTTTGTTGCCATGGCATTCGATGAATCCTATAATGGAGACAGTGGTGGAGAACCAAGGCATATCTCATCCCCGGACCTGTTTGTCAGGGAGCTTAGTGCAGCAGTTGACTTCATCGGCACGAGGGATTTTGTAGACAGGGGAGAAGATCGGCGTTATTGGAATTTGTGGCAGCGGAGGATTTGCACTTACTGCAGCCCAGGTTGACCCACGTATCAAAGCAGTTGCTACTGCAAGTATGTATGATATGAGCAGAGTAATGCGAAAGGGCTGGGAAGATTCAATGACTGACGAGCAGCGTGCTGAAACTCTGGTTCAGCTGAGCGAACAACGCTGGAAGGATTTTGAAAATGGCAGTCCGTTGTTACCTGAAGGATTCCCGGGCGAACCTGTTGAAACTATTCCAGAAGGATTGGATCCTATCTCAAGTGAATTCTTTGAATATTATGGAATGAATCGTGGACACCATCCAAATTCAATAGGTGCATTCACTGTGACAAGTACCATGTCATTCATGAACTTCCCGTTGATGAACTATATTGATACTATTTCACCACGACCAATTCTGTTCATCATCGGCGAGAATGCTCATTCCAGGTATTTCAGTGAAGATGCCTATGAACTGGCTGCAGAACCAAAAGAACTCTACATCGTACCTGGTGCAAGACACATCGATCTGTACGATGGCGGAGACAATGACTATATTCCATTTGACAAACTGGAATCATTCTTCAAAGAAAATCTGGAATAAAAAAAGGTTCAACTACATGAGTACAAAAACGAATGAATTCAAGGACTTGATACTGGACGAAGAGCGTGCTCTGTATGCCGTACAGAGCGCTACGATCTCTCACTGTACTTTTGATGGTCCTGAAGATGGCGAGTCTGCTTTGAAGGAAAGTGAAGACATACACGTTTCAGATTGTGACTTCAGACTTCGTTATCCATTCTGGCATGTCAAAAATGCTCAGGTAGAAAATATTCGAATGACAGATACATGCCGTGCTGCATTATGGTACAGTAACCATGTGACAATAAAAGATAGTCATATTGGAGGCATAAAAGCTGTACGGGAATGTGAGGACATCACAATTGAAAGCTCTAACATTGTATCATCCGAGTTTGGATGGTTATCACACGGACTTATGATAAAGAATTCAGAGCTTGAGTCTGAATATCCATTCTTCTACAGCACAGATATCCTGCTTGATAACTTCGCATTGAATGGTAAATACTCATTTCAGTATGTAAAGAATGTTGAGATCAGAAACTCCAATCTGGATACAAAAGATGCTTTCTGGCATAGCAAAAATGTCACCGTCTCAGACAGTATCGTAAAAGGCGAATATCTCGGCTGGTACTCTGAAAATCTCAAACTTGTCCGTTGTAAAATAATCGGAACCCAGCCACTTTGTTATGCAAAAGGTCTGGTCCTTGAAGATTGCGAGATGATAGATTGTGATCTTTCGTTTGAATACAGTGATGTTAATGCTACAATTACAGGTTCGATTACAAGTGTAAAAAATCCACGTAGTGGAAATATCATTGCAGATTCAATTGGCAAAGTAATACTGGATGACAATCAACTGGCAGACGATTCATGTGTGATAGAAGTCCGGGATGAACTGAATAAAGAAGAATTTCAAAATTCAGAGACTTGTAATGAAAATATACTAAACAATAAGGCTGCGCCTGTTCAGGAACTATAACAAATTGAGGTATTGTCTATGAAAATTACTCCGGAAAATAATGATAGAAAAAAATGGATGTTGATCTGTTCAGGAGTATTTTTACTGGTAATTTTAGCGATCTGATGTATTGAACAAAATAACATGGATCAAAACATCATCGACAATCGATCAGAAGATGAGCAGACAGAACAAAAAGAGGATACCATGACTGGCGCACAGACCCAGAATAACAGGGAAGAAATTACAGACATAAAAATAAAGATCACCGTTGACGATCAAGAGCTGACCGCTACGCTGGATAACAATCCTACAACGCAAGCACTGATAGAAAAACTCCCAATGACATTGCCTATGCTTGATCTGTATGGACGTGAGATGGTATATCGTTTTTCTGACGAACTGCCTGCGGATAATGTGAGGACTACTGGCTATGAGGTTGGTGAAATCATCTATTGGCCACCTGGCCATAGCTTTGTCATTATGTATGCTCAAAACGGAGAGAGATTCGGTATGCAAAAGATGGGGCATATTGATTCCGGCGTTGAGATTTTTAATGGACTTGGAGATGCAGAAGTTACTTTTGAATTGATGGAAGAAACTGTGTGAATCCAGAAGCTGCCAGTCTGATCAATGAGAATGTGTTCCGAAATATTTGCAAAAACGAAGTGTGATTAGTTTATGAGAATCAGTGAGATGGAGAGCAAAATGAATAGAGGAGTAAGTGCGGCTTTTCCAATAATGGCAACGGTCTTTATTTCTTTTTTAATTATAGGAATAGCACTGCCAGTGTTACCTCTGCAAGTTCATGATGTGCTCGGCTTTGATACATTTGTCGTCGGTATTGTAGCCGGATGTCAATTTGTTGCAGCTCTGGTTTCACGTATATGGGCTGGACGATTAACAGATAATCGAGGCTCAAAGTATGCAGTAAGACTTGGTCTTTACTTTGCCCTTGCAGGAGGGATGTTTTACACGGTTTCTTTTTTCATATCGAAACTTGTAACAATGTCCGTCCTGGCTCTGCTTGTGGGGAGAACACTTTTAGGAGGAGCTGAAAGCCTTATTATTACGGGTGGAATACTCTGGGCTCTGCAATTGGTAGCAGGAGACGGATCAGCAAAAGTAATTGCATGGGTAGGAATGTCGATGTTTGGTGCACTGGCCGCTGGTGCGCCGGTTGGAAGTCTTGTATTTGAAAATTGGAGTTTTTTGGGAATTGCCATTATAACAATGGTTTTGCCTTTGGTATCATTACTGCTGATTCAACAAGTTCATTCTTTCATTCCTCAAGATTCTTCTGAAAAATCAGACATTTCTACAGTTCTTAATAAGGTATTTTTGCCAGGAGTAGGTTTTGCTCTCAGTGGAATCACCTTTGGTGCATTAACGACATTTCTGACTCTCTTCTTCTCAGTAAAAAACTGGGACCATGGCGCTTTTGCCTTTGCTATTTTCGCAATTATGCTGATTGTAACACGCATATTCTTTGGTCATCTTCCTGACAGATATGGAGGAGCAAAAGTTACAGCTTATTGCCTTGTTCTTCAGACTGTTGGTATGGTTATGATAGGACTAGCATCTTCAGGCTGGATTGCCATGCTAGGTGCTGCAGCCTCAGGATTTGGCTATTCTCTGGTTTTCCCGGATTAGGCATTGAAGCGATAAAACACGTACCTATAGAAAGACGAGGTCTTGCTATGGGTGCATACAATGCATTCCTGGATGTGACTCTTGGATTTGGAAGTCCGGCGTTAGGGTATCTTGCCGGAAAATTTGGAATTGAATCAGTTTTTTTAGTTGCCGCCATAGCAGCATTTGCAGCGATTCCGATATCCATACACCTGCTTGGATTTCGATTAACGGTTGGGAAAAAACAGGGAACATATGCAGAAAAATGAAACTCTGGACAGAGATGATACACTGTTTATGGACCATTAAAATGAGCTTATAAAATTAACATTCAATTGTTTGTGTTGGTGGTAAGCTTTTGAGCGACAGGAAGCAGAATAGATCGAGTTAAAGATGATTTTTAAAAGTATTATAGAGGTATGAAAATGAAAGTATTATTGGTAAACGGAAGTCCGCATGAGAAAGCACATATACTGCTCTTTCGGAAGTAGCGAACACTCTTAAAGATGAAGGTATCGACTCTGAGATATATTGGATCGGAACAAAACCTTTTCCGGCTGTACTGCCTGTAAGAGCTGTGCCAGAACAGGAAAGTGTGCATTTAACGACAAAGTCAACGAGTTTCTTGACATTACCCAAAATGCTGATGGATTCATTTTCGGTTCCCCGGTGCATTATGCAGCCGCTACAGGTGCGATCACATCCTTTATGGACTGTGCTTTTACACTAATGCGTTAGGAGGTAGAAACGCTTTTTATCTTAAACCTGCTGCAGCAATTATCTCGGCGAGAAGAGCCGGAACCACAGCAACACTTGACCAGATTAATAAGTACTTCACCATCTCTGAAATGCCCATAGTTTCATCCAGATACTGGAACATGGTCCACGGAGCAAAGCCAGAAGATGTAAAAAAGGACCTAGAAGGATTGCAGACCATGCGTGTGCTTGCACGGAATATGGCATGTTTCCTGAAATGTAAGGAAGCTGGCATTAAAGTTGGAGTACCGTTCCCGATGAAGGAAGAGAGTATCTTTACAAACTTCATCAGGGATTGATCAGTATTTGAGATAGATGAGATAGTTGAGTGCCATTTAACAAAAAGTCGTGAGATAAATGACTAATTTCAATGAAAAGAAATGTCTGATAGCATATTATTCCCGAAAAGGGAATAATTATGTCAGTGGAAAGATCGTGAATCTGCCTGTAGGTAATACTAAAAGTAGTAGGCGACATGATCCGGGAAATAACAGGAGGAGGAGGCGATGTTTTCCAGATCGATACTGTAAAACCTTATCCTAAAGATTATGCTGCTACTACAAACATAGCAAAAAAAGAGTTGAATGAAAATGCCAGACCGCAGCTTTCCAGCCACGTAGATAATATGGAGTTGTATGACGTGATCTTCCTGGGTTACCCTAACTGGTGGGGAACCATGCCAATGCCGGTGTTCACATTCCTTGAAGAATACGACCTTTCCGGAAAAGTCATTGTCCCGTTCTGCACACATGAAGGAAGCGGGATGGGACGCAGTGAAAGTGATATTGAGAAGCTCTGTCCTGAAGCAACAATTTTGAAAGGACTTGCGATTCATGGTTCACGTGTGAGTGCTGCAAAAAAAGATATTGAAAACTGGTTAAGCAAACTTAGTATAACTTCACACATGGATGATTGAAATGAGCAAAAATGTATTGATACTGTCCGCCAGCCCGAGGAAAGGCGGAAATTCTGATCTGTTGTGCGACCAGTTCCTGCTTGGAGCAGAAGAAGCAGGCAATCAGGTGGAGAAGATCTTTGTTAGAGACAGGGCAATCGCTTACTGTACAGGATGCGGAACCTGTTTCACTACCAAAAATGTTCCATAAAGGACGAAATGACTGAAATTCTGGACAAAATGATCGCAGCAGATGTGATTGTAATGGCTACTCCGGTGTACTTCTACACAATGAATGGTCAGTTAAAGACCCTTATCGACCGTACATGTGCCCGTTACACAGAGATCAGTGACAAGGATTTCTATTCATTGTAGCCGCTGCTGACCCTGACGTACAGGCAATGGAAAGAACGCTGGAAGGATTCAGAGGATTTACTTCCTGTCTTGAAAGACCTGAAGAAAAAGGGATCGTCTATGGAACAGGAGCCTGGAACATAGGAGATATCAAGGGAAGCAAAGCAATGGACCAGGCTTTTGAAATGGGAAAGGCGGTTTGATTTCGAAATAAAGATTGAGGTAAGGGACATGAATAATGTAATCGTAATCATTGGTGCAGGGTCGATAGGCCAGGCAATAGCACGCCGCGTAAGCATGGGAAACATGTTTTGCTGGCAGATTTAAAGAAAGAGAATGCTGATTCAGCAGCCGAGGTCATGCTGGATGCCGGCTATGATGTGAGTACAGCAATAGTAGACATATCATCACGTGACTCAATTAAGGGATTGGTCCGGAAAGCAACTGCCATTGGAAACGTTACCGGCGTAGTCCTTGCAGCAGGAGTCTCACCGTCACAGGCATCACCAGAGACTATTTTAAAGTTGACCTATATGGTTCTGCTGTAGTACTGGAAGAATTTGGAAATGTTATTGCAAAAGGAGGAAGTGGGATTGTTATTTCTTCACAATCAGGACACAGGCTTCCACCTCTTTCTGTAGAAATGAACAGGCAACTTGCCACAACTCCAACAGAAGAATTGTTGATCTTGAATTGTTGCAACTGAACAATATTACTGATTCACTTCATGCATATCAGCTATCTAAACGTGGAAATTCCTTACGTGTAATGGCAGAGGCTGTGCGCTGGGGTAAAAGAGGTGCAAGGATTAACGCCATCAGTCCCGGTATAATCTTCTTCTCTTGCCAGAGATGAGCTGAATGGTCCACGCGGTGATGGATACCTGCGTATGATCGAAGTATCGCAGCAGGTCGCGGAGGTACTCCTGACGAAGTTGTGGGCTGTCGCAGCCTTACTAATGGGACCGGAAGGCACATTTATCACAGGCAGGATTTCCTCATGGACGGTGGAGTGACATCTGCTTATTGGTATGGTGAACTTGCACCTCAATGATAAAATGAGAACAATAGTAATACTGAATATTCATTTTCAAAAACGCCATGAGTGATTGGTCAATCAAAGCAGATATATACTAATAAGCCAATACATGACTGACTGTTCAGTCATATATTTATAATAATATAATCATATTCAATTCAAAACAAAAGGAGAACTAAAATGTTATACAGAAAAATGCCAAAGAATGGAGACGAGCTTTCAATACTTGGATTCGGAGCCATGCGCCTCGCCTCTAAAGAAGACGGCAGCATAGATGAGGAAAGAGCAACTAAACAGGTACGCAATGCTATCGACCAGGAGTCAACTACGTTGACACAGCCTGGCCCATACCACATGGGAGCAAGTGAACCGTTCCTGGGTCGTGCTCTGCTGGCGGATACCGTGAAAAAGTAAAGATAGCAACAAAACTCCCATCCTGGCTTATAGAGAAACCTGAGGATATGGATTACTATCTGAACGCTCAGCTTGAGAAACTTAACACCGACCATATAGACTACTATCTCATACACGCTCTTGTTGGCGACCTGTGGGACAATGTTGAAAAACTTGGTGTTGCTGATTTCCTTGACAAGGCCAAAGCTGACGGTCGAATTATTAATGCTGGTTTTTCTTTCCACGGAGCATCAGAGGATTTCAACCGCATAGTAGATGCTTATGACTGGGACTTCTGCCAGATCCAGTACAACTACCTGGACGAAAAGAACCAGGCAGGAAAAGCTGGTCTGGAATATGCAACTTCAAAAGGTCTTGGCGTTGTAATAATGGAGCCTCTTCGCGGAGGAAACCTTACAAAGAACGTGCCTCAGGCAGTTAAAGATATCTGGGATGAAGCACCGGTAAAGAGAACACCTGCAGAATGGGCTCTTCGCTGGGTATGGAACCACCCGGAAGTTACAGTGATCCTTTCCGGCATGAACGAGGAAGAGCATATCAAAGAGAACCTCCGAATCGCAGGACAGGCACAGCCTGATTCCCTGACAGAAGATGAACTGAAGCTTGTAAAGAGAGTGGAGAACAAGTACCGTGAAATGATGAAAGTGGGCTGTACCAGTTGCCAGTATTGTATGCCATGCCCGGCAGGTGTGAATATCCCTCTTTGTTTTGAGCATTATAACAATCTGGCATTGGTGGACAATCCAGAAGCTGAAAAGTTCATGTACGCTGCACGTCTGGGCGGAGCAGTTGCTCTGGGGGAACCTGAGTTTGCTTCCCAATGCATACAGTGTGGACAGTGCCTTGAGAAATGTCCGCAGCACATCGACATACCAACTGTTCTTGCATCTGTTGTTGAAGAACTGGAAGGACCAGACCTTGAGCAGAGAGCTGCCATGGCAAAGGAGATGTTCAAGCAGATATAAGCATCCGGAATAATCCGAAGCACAAAAAATGGAGTAGAGGCATTGTTTGGTTTGAGCATATCAAAGATCACACAATACTCTTTTTATCCTTTGCTCTTCCCGGAACTTCCGGATTCAGTTAATTATATTAGTAATCCAATGCAGAAGTGAAATAAATGGATCTTAAAAACATTTTAACGAAACTGAAAAATAACGAGATGGATCTCGAAACTGCAGAATCCGATATCCGCTCCATGGGATATGTTCCCGTTACAGATATCGCAAAGATCGATATTTTCGCAAGCACCGTACGAGCATAATGGAAGCCATCCTTGCAGAAGGAAAAGACCCTGCATAGATGTGGTTAAAATCGCAAAGGCACAGGTCGCTGCAAGCGGCAGAGTTCTTATTACAAGACTCAATGATGGTCACAGGGAAGCCCTGAAAGCCGGTTTCAGTCCAGAAGAGCTTGAATGGGACCTTCATTCGAAGGGTGCTGTAGCCCACAGCGGTACACCTGCACCAAGAACAGGCGGAGTTGTTGCAATAATCACAGCCGGTACTGCTGATATTGATGCAGCCGAGGAAGCAAGAATGGTAGCTCATGAAATGGGCTGCGAAACCATTGCAATTTATGATGTTGGCGTTGCAGGATTTCACAGGCTGGTATCCGAAATGCGGATTCTCAAGGAGAGAAAACCTGATTCGATTGTCGTGGCAGCCGGAAGGGAAGGAACCTGCCGACTGTAGTTTCAGGTCTTATGGATGTTCCTGTTATAGGACTTCCAGTATCCACAGGTTACGGAGCCGGCGCAAAGGGCGAGGCTGCACTTCTTTCCATGTTGCAGTCATGTTCCGTACTTTCGGTTGTTAACATAGATGCAGGATTTGTGGCAGGTTCATTGCTGCAAGAATATGCTGGTTTGAGCAAGGCAAGTAACAATAAAAAGTGACATTCCTGTTTAACGTTTATAATTTAAAACATACAACTTCAAACATATAATCGGAAAGATACCATGAAGTCCCTTATATTCGATCCGTTCTCAGGTGCAGCCGGTGACGCATGATACTTGGAAGTCTCATAGACCTCGGAGCAGATGCTGCAAAGATATGCAAGATAATTGAATCTGCTAGTTGATGTAACTGTATCTGTTGACAGGGCCAATAAAGGAAGACATATCTGCTACCGATGTTAAGATCCGTAACACGAGGAACATTCCAGACATTACCACGAACTTGTGGATATTATCAAATCTGGACTTCACCCGCAGGTTGAAAGAGCGCTCTTGATGTGTTTGCCTAATGGCTGAAGCCGAATCAAAGGTACATGGTATGAGCCTCTTGAAACAATTCATTTCCATGAAGTTGGACAGAATGATGCACTTGCAGATGTTATCGGTTCCTGTGCAGCCATCCATGAGATTGGCGCTGAAGCAATATTCTGCTCACCCATCAACGTTGGTGGGGGAAAGGTAAAAGCTGCACACGGAATAATGGCTGTACCGGCACCTGCAACACTTGAGATCCTTGCACGTTCAGGAAATCTCTTATCCTATGGTTCCGGCAAAGAGAACTTCTCACACCAACCGGTGCCGCTTTACTATCCTATTTTGCAAAGCCCATTGAGAATCTGCCAAAAGGAAGAGTCCTTTCAATCGGCTACGGTGCAGGCGATGCTGATACTGAAGACCCTAACGTTCTCAGAAGTATGCTGGTTGAAATGGATGACATTCTCACCAAAGACCAGATTGAAGTTCTGGAAACCAATGTTGACGATGTTACCGGCGAGGTTCTTGGAAACCTGTTCGACAAGTTGCTTGCAGCAGGTGCAAGGGATGTTGCTATCACGCCAACTATCATGAAAAAAGGCAGATCAGGTCATATTATCAAAGTTATCACAAAATCCCAGAACAGCGAACGTGTTGCCAGGGAAATCATGAAGAAACCGGCACACTTGGAATTCGTGTGATTCAACCGTACGTTTTGTGGCTGACCGCAGGATGGATGAAGTCAGCGTCAGCTTAAAGGTGAGGAATTTACCAGTGCAGGCAGAAGATAAGCACAGGATAAAACAGGTGAAGTATTGCATATTTCTGCGGAGTATGAGTTTGCCGGAAGATAGCTGATAAGGTTGGGCTGCCGCTTAAAGAAGTCATTCGCAGGGTTGAGGAAGAGGCGTGGGGGAAGTTTGCTGGACCTCAATGAACTTTCATTTTTGACCCTGTATAAATCACAGAAATGGGCAACACACACTTTACTCTTTTTTTCATTTCCACAAAACAATCATAAACAACATATAAAGTAACCATCCACCGCAGGCGGCACATTCCGATGCTGCTGCACGAGAGAGAATTACAAAGGCTATTGCATTATACAAAGAATTCTGCAAATTTCCTGAGAAGAAAGTACAAGGTATTTGCAGATTATTTTGTTTTTTATTGTGGGAAAACGCCGGCTTCGCCGTACCCTTCGGGGAGCAATCAAGTTATTTATGAATTACGATAAATAAGTTTACAAACTTCCTTAAGTTTTAATGACGGGGGTTTTCTCATAACATTTTTTTGTTCTTCATTTATGATGTCCTGCCTACCACAAACAATCTAAACCATCCCATCAATTAGGAGTTCAGATGATAGACGACGTTGTGAAGTTATTCAAAGAACTGGACAGCAAGGACCTGCGCATACTTACGGGTATCGAGATAGGTATGAAACACTTTGAATGGGTGCCAATTGAGGAACTGATGAAATATACCCGTCTCCCATATTCTTCTCTTAATTATAAGCTGACTTTGCTTATTAAGAATAACATAGTTCTTGGAATCAAGAACCCGTATGAGAACTTCTGAATATACTTTGATGGCTATGACACCCTTGCCCTTAACACATTTTGTAAAAAGGGGGCACTATCAGTGCAATCGGTGATGAAAATCAGTGTCGGTAAAGAGATCTGTTGTTCATGAGGCTGTAAAGAACCTGAACTTGGTTTTGGTGAGGCTCAGGGAGTAATTCTTAAATTCCACAGGGAAGGACGTACCAGCTTTAAAAGTGTTAAAAGGACGCGTTCACATCTATAGAGGACAGGGAACATTTTTTCCTGGATTTATGCTGCCAGGCTTGCAGCAAAGGGAAGCTGAAATAATCAGAAAACTCTATCCCGATGTATCGGTTCCAAAACTTGTTGATAATAATCGTCATGCTCTTGTCATGGATGTTGCAAAGGGTACACTTCTTTACAAGACAAAACTTGAAGACCCCAATGGTTCCTTGAGGAAATCATAAGACAGGTAGGGATAGTCTACGAAAAAGGCTATATTCATTCGGACCTGAGCAGATACAACATTTTGTAAATGAAAACGGTGTCCAGTTCATTGACTGGCCCCAGTATGTTGAAACAAGCCATCCACATGCAGATGAATTACTTGAAAGGGATGTGCACAATGTCCTCAAACATTTCATGCGAAAATATCGTCTTGATATCGATAAGAATGAAGTAATCTCACGCATAAAGTGCTGTGGAGTCATAAATATATCATATTAGCAACATAAAATATATTGTATGCAAACGGGGTTATTTACGGCATTGACACCCAGCAAAGGGCTCTTCCCGGGCACAGGAAGTTCCCAGATATGCTGTGGCGGTTCTCAAGGATGGGGAAATAAGTCATCATACAATGGTTCGGCTTCTGGATACTCCGGATGCTGAACAAGGATCGTCCAGATTACATCGCTGTTGACAATATTTTTGAACTGGCTGCAGATAAAAAAGCCCTTATCAGATTCCTGAAGAAGCTTCCTGACACGAAACTGGTGCAGGTTACCGGAGGTATTCACCAGAAATCCCTGCTTCGTCTAGCAAATGAACACGGTCTTTCTTTTAACCAGTTTGACCCGGTTCCAGGAGGCAGAAACCTGTGCAATCCTTGCAAATTGGAGTTGGTGTTGAAGTTTCACTTTTTGAGGATATCACCCGTATCAAAGTAAGCCGTGCACGTTCTCTTGGCAGGGGTGGATGGAGCCAGAACAATTATCGAAGGAAAGTCCATGGTGCTGTCAAGGTAAGCAGGGAAATTGATGCAATACTCAAAAAGTTTTCCCGGGAAACAGGTTACTCATATTCTGAACGCATAACTGAAGGCTTTGGAGGCTATGTGAGAGCCGAATTCATCGTTAATGCCAGAAGAGAAGGGGTACCTGTAAAACCATCAGTAACTTCAGACGTCCAGGTTACAGTAAAAGAGATGTTGAGAGGGACAAAATACAATACATACCAATCAAGAAAGCAGGGCGTAAGTACACAATTGTTGGTATAGATCCTGGTACAACAGTTGGAGTTGCAATACTCTCGCTTGACGGGGAACTTCTGTTATCTGACAGCATACGTGGCATATCCCATGATGAAGTTGTCAGGCTTATAGCAGAATACGGAAAACCTGCAATAGTAGCCACTGATATCTACCCGACACCTTCAGCAGTGGAAAAAGATGCGTCGTAGTTTTAATGCGGTTACATGGAGTCCGGGTGGGGAAATCAGGGCAGAAGATAAGATAGCCCTTTTTCCCGCCAGTTTTTTTTTTGGTTATTCCAATGATCCTTAACGTGACTCATTAACAGCAGCCCTTTCTACATATAAAGCTTACAGGAATGTTTCACGGGTTGAGAAAAAAGAGCCCCAAAGTATCTTGACATTGACAGTTAAATTACATGTTATCAATATGGCGATTCCATTGATGAGGCGGTTGAAAAAGGTAGCATCAGAATCCACGTATTCAAGTGAAAATGAAACCTGAGCTGAACCTGTTAGGGAAGAAGAAACCGATGTAGATGAACAGGTACAGAAGCTTCGTGAGGAACTAAGCCTGAAAAATTCCCAGGTAAAGCAGCTAAAGAGATATGTTGCTGAACTAAAGTATGAAGCCGAGTCAGAAGAGGCAGATTGAAAAGCTTGAACGCCTACGCATTAATAAGATTAAGAATTCCACCTACAAGCAGGTAAGACGCGAAAAAGAGATTCAGATTAAAGATAATGAAATATCCGTTTAAACAAGGGCTGTCAAAAACAAGAAATCCCTTCGCAACCAGCGCAGGCAGAACAAGCGCCTTAAACAGATACGTAAAAAAGGAAGTAAAAGGGAGAGGGTATTCCTGTAAAGAGTCATATCTTCTTTTGCAGAGGAGTCCATACAGCGTGTTAAGGAGCTTTACGGTATGAGAATGATGTTGTTTACCTTGAAAACCCAAGTGGGGAGGCCTGTAGCAGCATCACTCTTGTTGAGGGCAGAATATCAGGGCGATTATCATTATGAAGACATGCCCCGTACGGCTGTTGAAACATTTTATGAGGAGAGCTTCGGTTCTTAAGGATAGCTACTGCAACTTCACAGGGTTGGCGACCTTGCCTCAGTTGATCCCGAAAAAACTTGAAGATGCAATTGCAAAATGGCAGGAAGAAGCAGATCCAGAACGTAAGGAAAAAGAACATAAACAAGTACAATCCATTTTAGAAGAATACAGGAGTGAACGTAGAAGAGGACACTGAGCTGGCCTCTTGTACGCTGAAGGATAGGAGTATATAATTAATGATAAGATCTTCACTTTTGCTTGCAGGCGGGTTGGGCCGTCTTCAGGCATGGAAAAACGCTGGTGACTTACAGGGAAAGCACTCTTCTGGAAAGGACTCTTAGTGTCGCAGTGATGTATCAGATGAAGTTATTGTTTCCCTGAGGGATGATAGCCAGGTGTACTTCATTTTTCGGAATTATCTTGCAGGAAGAAATGTTGTAACCGACAAATAAGACATGCAGGTCCTCTTGGAGGTATGTGCTTTCAGGTTTAAAAGAGCCTGCGGTAAATACGTTTTTACAGTTGCATGTGATATGCCTTTTCTCAACAGCCAGCTTATTGATATGATGTTTGATATGGTTGGTGAGCATGATGCTCTTATTCCGGTTAGTGAACATGGAAAAAAAGAGCCTTTACATGCTATTTATAACAAGGATGTGATGCTTGAGGCAGTTGAGTTGTCCCTTGATGAAGGTCGTCGCAGTATACTCGCACCTGTGTCACTTCTTGATGATGTCCTTTACCTTGATGCTGATGCAATAAAGGCAGTAGACAAAGATTTTAAGAGTTTTGTGAACATTAATACGCCGTCAGATATGATAAAACTAGATAACTGGGATTTAAAAAACAGATAATGATTACATCACGGACGTGCATGGATGATTGACAGCGGTATTGTTATAAAAAAAGCTATCAAGAGAATAGCAGATGAATACGATTTTGATGTTGAAACAATAGAAAAAGCCATACAGGATTCAGAAGATTCACTGGATCTTGATTTAATGGTTAAGGAAGGTATATTCTGTTTCAGGGGCCCGAATCAGGATGTAAAGTATGACAATGCTTCCCTGTGCCTTTCCGGAAAAATATTGTCTCAAGCAGGTGTTGCTAAAATTCTTATTCCTCTTATCTGCGAAAGAATCCGCCAGTGGGATCATGAAGAAATCAATGAATTACTTTCGCTTTTGAAAAAGGTAATTTTCATAATGGAACTAAATCCCGATGCTTATCCAGGTCTGAAATCCTGCAGCATTGATCCGGCAGAACTTCCCACAGAACCAATACCCAAAGATCTGGAAGGTGTTTGGGCCATGGACAAACATGGCAGATGTCTTGTTGGAATTGACGCAAACAGGATTGTTCATGTTGATGATATCAGAAAAAAGTAAAATTTTGTTGATTCCGTGTGATAAATAATCATTTAATTCTTAAAATATAAGTTTGTTAATCATTTTGTTTATATGCAGTGTAGTGGCGGCTGAATTATTTCGATAACTTAATAAATATGTTATGTGCACAAAGAATGTAAAATAAATGTATATTGTACTTTACAGGGTATAAGCAATATTCATTTTGGAGTTGTACATAGCATGGATCCTGATACGCCGGAAGAATGGTTCAAATTAGCTTTTGATGCTGAAGATCCGGAAGAAAAAATAGAATATTTCACTCTCATTCTTGAATGTGGAGATCTGGATCCAGAGCTGTGGAGTGATGAAGCTATTGCCCTTGTCTGGAATAATCAGGGGATAGCATATTCTTTTCTTGGAATGAACGAAGAAGCTCTTGAATGCTTCAGGAAATCAGTACGACTTAACAAAAAGGATATTGATGCCTGGTGCAATATGGGCGTTGCCATGTTTAACATGGGAGACTACAATGGCGCTATCAAATGCTATAATCGGATACTTTCCATTGATCCGGACAATGAAAATGCCTGGATTAGCAAGGGCGACATGCTCGAATTAATGGGCAAACATAACGATGCCATTGAATGTTACAGCAAGGTCCATAAGGAAATAGAGCTGGATAATAAGTTTGCTGTTGTTTGGCATAAAAAGGTCTTTCTTATTTCTGTCTTGGAAAATATGAGGATGCTGCTAACTGCTTTAAACGTGTCCTGAAAATGAATCCTGATCATCATGATGCAATTGAGAATCTCAAGATCGTAATGTCCAAGACAAAAAAAATAAATGATGACATGAAGTTCCATGGTACTTCATGCCTGTAAATACATTCTGTTTTCAAAACTAAATGTTAAATCTGTCTCCTATTTCAGGGGCATAGGCTTCAACACCGATTTCTTCTTTAATCCAGTCTGCAAAGCCTTCGCAGTTATCTCCATGCATTGTGAATACTTTTTCAGTTCCCCTGTCGCAGAAGTCTTTCACCATTTCCTTGAGTTCTTTGTCTCCGGAATGAGCAGAAAAATCATACTGCTCTATCTTTGGTTTCAGGTGCTGGATTACTCCTTCATTATCTATATTGCCTGTATCCATTGCCATTCTGCCATTGGTGCCTTCAACCTGGTAACCGGTAAGAATTATTTTGGATTTAGGATCCTTGTAAACCCTGTTTATATAATGAAGTACAGGTCCGCCGTTAAGCATACCTGCGGTTGTTACAATTACGGATGATTCAAGACGCAGGGTGTTTCTTTTTCTTCCCTTTACCATCGTGGCATTATCAAATGCCCTTTCAAGGTGTGTGGGGTTTCTGATGTAATCGGGATGTTTTGACATTATTTTGTATGCCTGTGTCCCCATACCGTCAACATATGCCCTGATACCGTGTGCATCAAGCAGCATGAGTATTTCCTGTGTTCGTCCTATTGCAAATGCAGGAACAATAACAGTGCCGCCAAAATCCAGTGTATCCATGACTGAATCTATGAATGCCTCTTCAACTTCCCTGCGTGGGGGGTGTTCATCCCCGAAGTAAGTACTTTCAGTAATTAATGCATCAGTGTCCGGAAAGTCAACTGCTCCGGAAACAAGACGTGTATCAGAGGTATTTATATCTCCTGTATAGTAGAGGCTTTTACCTTCTTTATCTTCAACATGGATTGCAGCAGCGCCGGGGATGTGTCCGGCACCAAGAAATTCCACATCATATCCATGTGTGTGAAACTGCATGCCGGTGTCTACCTGTTTTGTCTGGTGGGCAAATTTTGTTAATTCTATGGAATCATATGCAGGCATTTCCCCTTCCCTTTCAGCAATTTTCAGGGTATCCTTTGCCAGCATATATGCAAGATCAAAAGTAGGTGGTGTCATGAAAACATCGGGTTCCATGTCCATAAGATTTGGAATTGCACCGGAATGGTCAACATGCGCATGTGATAAAAGTACAGCCTGAGGACGTGACCCATTTTGCGGGTATTTAATGTGTTCTCCCGGGGACACGCCATAATCCATCATCACTTTTTCATCAATCAGAACAGCCGATCTGCCGACTTCACGGCATGCACCCTTAAATTCCAGTTCCATTTTATACCTGTCTCCTGTCAGACTATTTCAGCCTGCCAGTTCTTTATTTTCTTAACAGGTATACTTGTAACTTTTGCAAGTTCTAGTGCATCAGCTTCACCCAGTTCGTCCACACTGGAAATACCAGCATCAGCAAGTTTTTTCTTCAGTGACCTTCCCTATTCCTGATATATCTTTAAGGGTTTCAGGACGTTCCTTATCACTGTTCTGCTTTTGCCTTTCTTCTTCCTGTGTTTTCTGCCATTCAATGAAATTGCATTCTGGACATCCAAGGTTCCACGGTCTTTTTCCAGCATTGATAATGCGAATATGGTAAAGCCCGTGATCTTCACATAATTTGTCTGTGACAATAACCTGGCCGGAACGGGGAAGCGGCAGTGAGAAATTGCAATCCGGGTAACCTTCACACCCGATAAAACGTGAACCACGTTTGGATCTCATAACCATAAGGTTTGATCCGCATTCTGAACAGGTACCTATTATCTTATCCTCACGAAGACCTGCACGCAGGTTTTCACTTATATCATCTTTATTCTTCTCCAGTTCTGAGAATACAAGTTCCAGCATTTCCCTGGATTCGTTCAGGACTTCTTCCTCCGGGATATCACCTTCTGCTATCCTGTCCATGTCGGCTTCAAGCTTGCTTGTCATGTCCGGTTTGGAAATTGTAGGTGCGAATTTTTCAAGGGCATCAACAACAGCAACTGCAGTCTTAGTAGGTTGAAGAGGGTTTCCATGCACATATGCCCTTGAGTAAAGTTTGCTTATGATCTCGTGGCGGGTGGCTTTTGTCCCCAGGCCCATTTCTTCCATTATTTTGATGAGCCTGCCCTGGCCGTATCTTCCAGGTGGCTGTGTTTCTTTTGCTTCCACTTCTGCTTTAAGAACAGAATGTACGTCTCCTTCTTCCATTTTTGGAAGCAATCTGTCTTCAGGAGCATTGTAGTGATAATACCATCTCCATCCTGGTTCCACAAGCCTTGCACCGTTAGCCTTGAAATCTTCCCCCTGGATGTCGTACTTTGATCTTATGGTTTCCCACTTCGCAGGGTCTGCAAAAGTTGCAAAGAAACGTCTTACAACCATCTCGTAAAGTTTCCATTCCTGCTCATTCAGTTCTGTTTTTTTGGCAAGGGATGCAGGGAAAATAGGAGGGTGATCGGTTGTTTCTTTCTTACCTTTTGTTGGAACAAGTTCTTTCTTTTCCAGCAGCTTAAGTGCATATTGCTTGAATGGTCCGGTCTTGAATATCTCTATCTGTGCCCTCAGGTCAAGAGTGTCAGGATAAACTGTGTTATCGGTTCTTGGATATGAGATAAAACCGTTTGTATAAAGTGTCTCAGCTATTCTCATTGCATTGGCAGCCGTAAAACCAATTGAACTTGCGGCGCTGATAAATTCAGTAGTGTTAAAAGGTGTAGGGGCTTATCCGTTTTTCAGATGTTGTAAGTTCAGTTACTGTTGCATCATCACCGACTGTTATTTTCTGTATTGCAGCATCAACTTCTGCTTTATCCCAGAAACGTTTGGTACGATGTTCTACTTTGAATTCATCCCCGCTTTTGCTTTTAAGCATTGCAGAGAGTTCCCAGTAAGGTTTTGGAATAAAAGCTTCCCTTTCCTTTTCACGTTCAACTATTAGTGAAAGCGTAGGTGACTGTACTCTTCCCACAGACAGGAACATCTTTCCAAGACGGCCTGCAGAAAGGGATATATAACGGGTAAGTGAAGCACCCCATACAAGGTCTATTACCTGGCGGGAATGTCCTGCATCTGCAAGATTAAAATCGACGTTTGTGGGGTTTGAAAATGCGTTATCTATGGCTTTTGGTGTAATTGCACTGTAATGCACACGCTGGAATACTACTTCAGGATTCACTCCCTTAATTATGTCAAGAGCCTCAACTCCAATGAGTTCTCCTTCCCGGTCGTAGTCAGTAGCAATTGTTACTTTTGCAGCCTTTTTTCCTAATTTCTTAAGTGCAGCTACAATTTTCACCTGGGTTGAAGCTGTGATTATGTCTGCACCGACAAGCTCTTTAGCTTCCACTTTTTGCCAGTTGTTGTAGGCTTTTGGGAAATCAAGTTTCACAATATGTCCACTAAGGCCAATGAATACTTTTTCTTCCTCTTCATCCTCAAACTCGTATGTATCTACTCCGCTTACACGAACCTGTTTTGGTTTTGACGGAGCGAGGATTGACGCTATCCTCTTTGCTGCTATGTGTTTTTCTGCTATGATGAGATGCATTGTTCTCCACAATCCTGAAATATTGCACTAGATGGTTTCTGATCCGCCTGAAATGGTACTTTTGATAGAAAATCTTTATTTTTACACGGTTATTTAATGATTAAATCTAACACGCATTCTTCTAAATATATCTATCGCAAATGAATCGCATCTCTTAAAAAATAGTATCTGCAATAAAACAGCATAAAATGGCAGCATTATCCATTTTCAATAAATGTGAGTAAACTCACAGTATAAAAAAGCAGGTGAAACATTTCCTGTCCATCTCCTGAACAGGAAATGCCAACCTAACCCAACTGTAAGGGATTAATCCCTTCTCTGCATAAGTTCGATATCTTCCATAACTGCCTGAAGATCATCTTCGTGCTCGATCTCATCTGTGAGGATCTGTAACACGATCTCGTATGTAACTGGGTCTTTATCCTTGACTTTCTCAAGGATGTTGCTGTAGACCTGGATAGCGCACTGTTCTCCCTTGATGTTCTGCTCAAGGATCTTCTTTACGAATGCATCCTCCGGGGCTTCATATCCACAGTTTGTGATTTCGTACCATTCCTGTGGGGAGAGTACAGGAGTTCCTCCAAGCTGGACTATTCTGTTGGAAACCATGTCTGCATGACGCAGTTCATCGTTTGCGTGCTCGATGAGTTCAGCTGTGGCAGCTTCTCTCATTGGACCCTTAATGACTTTAGCTCCTACCCAGTACTGGTAGTATGCAAGCCATTCATCTGCAAGTGCTTTGTTCAGTAATTCGATCAATTCATTCACATCTAATCCAAGTATTTCAACACCTTTTGTTCCCATGATTGGTCACCTATGGAATATATCTTTGAGTATCTATTTAAGACTGTTTCCTCAGGCACATAAACCAGTCGAGGCAGTACTTGCCTTCTTCCTGGGTTTCGACCCTTTCCTTTGCAGATCCGCATGATCCTGGAGGTGGGATTATGACATCATCGCCTGGTTGCCAGTTGGCAGGTGTTGCGATGTTTTCGGCATCGGACTTCTGCATTGCAAGTACAATTCTCTTTATCTCATCCATGTTCCTACCGTTGGACAGTGGATAGTAGAGGATTGCTCTGATCTTTGCCTTAGGGTCCATAATGAAAACTGCCCTGACAGCCTGTGTTGTGGAGGCGTTTGGCTGCACCATTCCGAACTTCTTTGCAACTTCCATCTTAAGGTCTGCAATTACAGGGAAAGTTACTTCTACATCCTTCATGCCCCTATATTCTATCTTCTCTTTGATGGTGCGCAGCCATGCAATGTGTGCATAGATGCTGTCAATGGACAATCCGATAAGTTCTGTGTTAAGCTCCCTGAACTCTTCCTGCATAGTTGAGAAAGTCATGAACTCAGTTGTACATACAGGTGTAAAGTCTGCAGGGTGACTGAACAAAATTACCCACTTGCCCTTGTAGTCTTTAGGGAAGTTGATTTCTCCGGCAGTTGTCTCTGCTTTAAAGCTCGGTGCGTCGTCTCCAATAAGTGGCATTGTTACTATTTCTTCTTCCATATTACTCCATCTCCATACAATGTTTACAAATTCCGTAAAAGTTAGTGTCTGCTGATTCTATTTTAAAATCGTCAATCTTTTCTGCTATTTTCATAGCATATTCGCTAAGCTCTTCTGACTGGTAGTCTGTTATCTCTCCGCACTCAATGCATATTGTGTGGTGGTGTGGTTCCAGATTGGACTCGAACCTCGAAACCCCCTTGACATTCACCTCCTTTATCAGTCCCTTTTCAGCCAGGAATTTAAGGTTATTATAAACCGTAGCCTTGCTGATACGTGTCAGTTTTTGTCTTACTCCCTCATAGACATCATCTACAGTTGGATGACCATCAAACTCCTTGAGGAATTCCAGGATCTCAATCCGCTGGTTTGTATATTTGATGTCTGCCTGTTTCATGTTTGACCACTCTTCGGTTTTTCTGGTTTCTAACATATCTTATGTAAGAACATATTCTAAATAACAATTATTATTATTTAAGCTTTTTTCTCATTTAATATTTTGACCTCTTTAGTACTATAGATTTCACTATTATTTTGTAAAAAATGATTCAATAGCCTGAACTGCCGATATCTGAGCAAGATACTTAATAGATAAGCCAGCAAATAAACATCAAAAATCCCGGAGCAATAAAATGAGTAAAATCAGGATTATTTCATGGAATGTAAATGGTATAAGGGCAGTTCACAAGAAGGGTTTCCTTGACTGGTTTAATGAAGAGAAACCTGATATACTCTGTATTCAGGAAACAAAGGCACGCAGGGAGCAGCTCCCTGCAGAGCTTCTTGAAGCCGAAGGGTATTATAATTACTTTGCCTCTGCAGAGAAAAAAGGTTACAGCGGTGTTGCACTTTACACTAACAAAGAACCAGAAGACATCAAATGCGGTTTTGGAATTGAAAAATTTGATAGTGAAGGCCGCACACAAATAGCTGACTTCGGGGATTTTGTGCTCTTTAATATATACTTCCCCAATGGCAAGGCATCCGCTGAGAGGCTGGAGTATAAAATGGAGTTCTATGATGCTTTTCTCGAGTATGCCAATACTCTCAAGTCAAAAGGGAAAAAGATTATTGTATGCGGGGACGTGAACACCGCGCACAGGGAAATTGATCTTGCCCGCCCCAAAGACAATGAAAATGTATCCGGTTTCCTGCCGGAAGAGCGCGCGTGGATAGACAAACTACTGGATAACGGGTATGTGGACACGTTCAGGATGTTTAACGAGGAACCTGAAAACTATACCTGGTGGAGCATGAGAACAAGAGCCAGGGAAAGAATCGTTGGCTGGAGAATTGATTATTTCTTTGCAAGTGACAATGTAAAAGACAATATCAAAGATTCATTTATGCTACCTGATGTAATGGGTTCTGATCACTGTCCCATTGGCATTGATGTTGAATTCTGACTGTAACTACCCAGACAAAAGATGATTATTTTTTGTCTTTGTAGAAATCAGTTAATGTGAGCGATATAAATTTTGCTCATTTTTATTTCCACAAAAACAACTTTTAAGCCAAAAACAAAGTGAGCATCAGCCGAAGGCAGCACATTCCCATGCTGCTGTACAGAATCTTAGTTATCAGGTCATTACATTTATGCAAATAATTCTACCGAAGTACTGGGAAGAAAGTACAAAGTATTTGGAGAACATTTTGTTTCTTCTGTTGGGAAAACGCCGGCTTCGCCGGACCCTTCAGTTAACTCCAGCTATCAATGAACCAACGGCATCTCGTTTGCTGCTTATCTTAAAGTTTTAATGGCAGGAATTCTACAGGGCCTACTTTTAACTGATACTGTCCATTGCAATCCTTACTGCATCCTCAGGATCTTTTGCTTTTACAGTACCTTCGATTTCCCATTTTGAACTAAGGGTCACAACTGTTTTTCCCATTTTAAGGGAATGCGCTATTTCAGAAAGGGTGCCGTATTCCCCGCCAACAGCAATAAGTGCATCTGCTGAACGTGCAATTATTACATTACGTGCATGTCCCATTTCCGTTACAATCTGTATATCGATATAAGGATTTGAATCACTTCTCCTGTTTCCGGGAAGTATTCCTATAGTTGTTCCACCTGCATTTTTAGCACCTTTTGCTGAAGCTTCCATGACTCCACCAAGTCCGCCGCAGAGAAGCAATGCACCGTTTTTTGCAATTTCAGCACCAACTTGTTCGGCAAGCATTTCCAGTTCATTGTCGCATGTCCCAGCTCCGATAACTCCTATCTGTATCATATAATATCACTTCCTGTTCAGATGTATTCACCCTGGATTCTCAGAATATCCTTACTGTCCCTGGCTTCAGAGTATTCCTCAAGTGGTTCGTGGTTAAGTTCAATAAATGTGTGTCCCCAGTTGAATTTGGACATTATTTTTTCAGCCTGTCCTTTATTTCCCAGTATATATAGTGCAGCGGCAAATGCTTCTACAGATGTGAGTTTGAACGGTCTTCCAAAATTTACCGGGTTTGCAGCTACAAGATATGGTAGTGCACGGTGTTGAAGTCTCATTTTAATTATCTGTGGAAATACTCTTTCAACTTCCTCCCAGGAGCAGTCAAGCACAGTTATGCCTTTCTTCACGGAATCTGCAGGAGAAAGTGCTTTTTCTGCCATTGGATCAAGAAGAATTGAACCTGAAGGTATGCGGTTAATATTTTCAAAAAGGTTCACGTGTTTAAAACGTGCCATTTTTTTACCTGTGCACTTTTTCGGGTCGCACTGTTTTGCATGATAAAGATAGAGTTTGATATCTTTTTTTTCGTCCTGGTCCATGTGGACAAATGAATCCTGATCATATATATTGATAGTTGCTGTGCATAAATTAATCAGAATATAATATAGATATGTATTTATATTTTTAAGTGATATTAAGTTTAGTATTATACTTTAGATGACATTATAGTGGAAATCTTCAACTGGAAAGGAAAATTGTAATTATCAGAGGCATTTTATGACAGCAACAACTTTTACTATCGTTTCAGGGAAGGGTGGTGCAGGCACAACAACAGCTGCGATAAATCTGGCTGCTGCACTGGCAGGATTTGCAAAAAAGACTTTAATTATTGATGCTGATGTCGGAATGCCCACAATCGGGCTGATGTTGGGAATTGATAGTTCACAGGCAACACTTCATGATGTTATGTCAGGAACGGCAGAACTGAAAGAAGCAATTTATGACGGACCAAATAACGTTCATGTCCTTCCGGGAAGCATATCCCTCCAAAGCTTTGTGAATGCAAATACAGATGTAATCAATGATATCATAGACAGTGTGAAAGAAAAATATGATTTTATTGTTATTGATTCGCCCACAGGTATCAATAAGAATTCCATCAATTCAATATCACTTGCTGATGAACTTATTCTGGTAGTAAACCCTGACATTGCTTCTCTTGCAGGAGCAATGAAAATCAAGACTATTTCTGATAATATGGGTAAACAGTTCCGTGGAGTTTTCCTTAACAGGACTGGCGTTACTCCTAATGAACTGAGCAAAGACAGAATTGAAACAGCTCTTGGTCTGAAGATTCTTGCCACAATTGAAGAAGATAGTAATGTAAAGAATTCTCTTGCTTTTAAAGCACCAGTTATAATCAAATATCCGGGTTCTCAGGGTGCTGTGGGCTTTAACAAAGAAGCAGCTGAAATTGCAGGTATCAAAGTTTCTGCTGAGGTATCAAGGGAAGAAGAAGTCAAAGAACCGAAAAAGAAGAGCAAGAAGTTTTCATTATCAAAAAATAAAAAATGATTTTACTATCTTGAGGTGGAAGATATGTTTTGTAAACTTCATGTAAATTATAATGGTCGCTAATACCGGGGTTGGTAACAATTGAGTAACATTTCAGGTGACAGAACTGAAGACAAAGATGATGAAATTGAACTTCCTGCTGAACCGGCAGAAAATGATATTGGAGAGCCGGTTTCAGATACAGAGGAAATTCCACTTTTCTACCCGGAATCATCAGAGGCTGAATCAGAACCTGCCGGGATGGAAGCTGCAGCTGTGGAAACGGCTGAACAGGAAACTCCTTTAATGGATCTTCCGCTGGATGAGACTGATTATTCTGATATTCCAATAGCTGAAGGTAATTTAGAGGAAGAGGATGAATCACTGGTAAATATTTATTCAGTGGATCAGGATGAGCTTATCGATGACCTGGCAGCACTAATTCTTCCGGATGCAGAACCTGTCAGTATTGAAAGCTTAAAGAGCAGGGTTGATGTTCCGTACGTTTCTTCTTTCGATGACGAGGTTCCTGAGGAAAAAGAATCCTTCTGGGAAAAAACAATTTCAGATATATTCAAGATTGAGCCTATAGAAGAAGAGTTTGTTGAGGTAGAAGAATCCGAGTCAATAATAGACAAGGTAAACAAGCTTTTTGCCAGGAAAAAGATCAATCTGGATCCTTATAATATTGTGGAGCATGGTCCGATAGTAGATCTTACAATGCCCGCAGACAGTAATTTTAAGGAAGTTGAGCTTTATGAGGTAAATCCTCTCTATGGATATGTAAGGATTGCTTATGACCCGGTGTCACACGAGTTTGAGTATCAGGCCATTGAAGCTGTACTTACTGATAAAGAACGGGAACTCATGGAAGCGATCAAGTTAAAATTCATTGAGACACTTGATGTAAACCTTAAGGAAGTTTCCCGTAAGAATGCTGAGGAATATCTCAAGGAAAAGGTCTTTGAGTACCTGCAGGAGTTCCAGATAGATATCTCACCAAGAAAACGTGAGAGGATCATTTACCATATCATCCGTGACTATGTGGGTTACGGTGAAATTGATGTTCTGATGAGAGACCCGTACATTGAAGATGTTTCATGTGACGGTCCTAACACTCCAATCTATATTTATCACAAGGAATACAACTCAATTCCCTCAAATATAGAGTTTGAATCTGATGATATACTGGATTCCTTTGCAATCAGGATTGCCCAGCTTTGTGGAAGGCATATATCCATTGCAAGGCCGCTTCTTGATGCGACCATGCCTGATGGTTCCCGTATACAGATGACCCTTGGCAGGGAAATCACAACAAGAGGTACTACCTTTACCATCAGGAGATTCAAGGATAACCCAATCACACCTACTACTCTGGTGGATTTCCATACGTTCTCAACTGCAATGATGGCTTACCTGTGGCTTTCTGTAGAATCAAGCAAGAGTCTTGTGTTTGCAGGAGGTACTGCTTCAGGTAAGACAACAGCAATGAATGCTGTTTCACTTTTCATCCAGCCGGAAATGAAAATAGTTTCCATTGAGGATACAAGGGAACTTAACCTGACCCATCCAAACTGGATTCCTGGTGTTACAAGACAGGCATTCTCAGGAGATGAGAAAGGTTCTATTGAAATGTATGAACTTCTGAAAGCATCTCTCAGGCAAAGACCTGAATACATCCTTGTGGGTGAGGTCCGAGGTGCTGAGGCTTATGTATTGTTCCAGGCAATGTCAACAGGCCACACAACATTCTCAACAATGCATGCTGATTCAGTACAATCTGTTGTTCACAGGCTTGAAAACCCTCCAATTAATGTCCCGAGAATTATGATCCAGGCCCTGGACCTTGTTTCAATCCAGATCCAGATTAAGGTTGGTGAAGAACGTGTAAGGCGTTGTAAGACTCTCACGGAAATCGTAGGTGTGGATCCAAGGACTGGTGAATTACTCACTAACGATGTTTTTGCCTGGGACGCTTCCAAGGACATGTTCCAGTACTCGGGCAGGTCCTATGTGCTTGAAAGTATCATGGAAAGCCGCGGATGGACTGAAGAGAAGGTTCGTGATGAGTTAAAACGCAGGCAGGATATCCTTGAATGGGCGCGTGTGAAAAAGATCACACACTTCAATGATTTCACAAAGATAGTCGTAGGTTACAGCCGTGAACCTGAAGAAATACTGAAAATGGTAAGGCAGGATTTAAATGGCTAATCCGTATTTTGTATTTGCGTATAATCTCTTTGGCAAATACTATGAGAAGAAAAGGATCGATTTTTTCGGCCTTCGTCATAGTCTGCTGAAGAACAGAATGGACGTTGCATATGATGTATATATGTCTGGTGCTCTTCTGAGCTCCATTCTCAGTTCAGTAGGGGCTTTGTTCTTTATTTCGCTGATCCTTCTTGCATTCGGTGTTCCCGAGATGAACGCAACGCGAATAATGTTCCCTGCATGGATGGCTCCTATACTACACTACAAGGCAGTTTTTGCAGGGTTACTATTAGCGGTTCTTTTTACTGTATTGGTTTTTGGAGCTGTTTACAAGACATTCCAGCTTTATCCTACTATTATGGCAGGTGACAGGAAAAGAAGAATTGACAGTATGCTTCCGTATGCTGTAAACTATATGTCTGCCATGTCCGGTGCAGGTGTTCTTCCTGTTGATCTCTTCAGATCCCTTGCTAATAATGATATATACGGTGAAATGGCAATTGAGTGCCGTTATCTGGTTCGCGATCTTGAAATTCTCGGACATGATCTTGTTACTGCTATGAAACATCTGTCTGTTACAACACCTTCACTTGCATTCCAGGAGTTTTTGCAGGGTGCAATTACCATTGTAACATCTGGTGGACAACTTGAACCGTATTTCCAGATTAAGACAGAACAATATATCATGGAAAACCGCCAGAACCAGAAAGAGTTTCTTGAGACCCTGGGTCTTCTGGGAGAAACTTATGTAACAGCTTTTGTTGCAGGTCCTCTTTTCCGGTGGTTGTAATATCCATCATGTCCATCATGGGAAATGCACAGATGATTTTCCTTTATATTATTATCTATGCCCTGATTCCAATTGGCAGTATAATGTATGTTGTTCTTATCAGTATGATGACTCCGGAGGCCTAATATGGTTAACATACGTGATTTATTAAACAGGAATACTCAGTTTGATGCCTCCCTTACAGAAGATGAACTTACAGAGCTAGAGGATGCACATATTGATATAAAGATGGAGGATGCAGGCAAAAATGTGCTTTTGAAGGAATTCTTCAAAGATCCTTTGACAACACTTTATACCAATCCGGAATACACATTTTCATCAGTGCTCCTGTTGCTTTGATTTTCTTTATAATAGGAATGGCTGCAACCTGGGGTACTCCCTGATAGATGATGTCATTGTTTTTACAGTGATGATAACAATAATTCCTCCTTCCATTGCTTTTCATAAGAAATACAAGAGGACGGATACAATTGAGGAATACCTTCCAACTTTCCTCAGGGATATTTCAGAGATGAGCAGGGCAGGACTTACACTTCCAAGGGCTGTAAACACAGTTGCAAAAGGTGAATACGGAGCTCTTACAAAGGAAGTGCAGAGTATGGATGCTGCTATGTCATGGGGTGTTTCTTTTGAGGATTCACTTATATCTTTCTCAAAAAGAGTACCTACTCCAATCATCACAAGGACTGTTTCCCTGATCACCCAGGCAAGCAAGGCAGGAGGTAAGGTTTCTTCTGTACTTGAAGCAGCTGCAAGGGATGCAAGGGAAGTAAAAATGCTGGAGCGTGAAAGGCGTGGTAATATGATGGTTTACGTGGTCATCAGTTACATGTCATTCTTTGTGTTCCTTTTGTTATTGGAATGCTGACAGCAACTTTTGTCCCGACAATGGCCGAGGCAGGTAAAGCTGCTTCTGCAGCAGGTGCCGGAAGCCAGTTTATCGGGGCATTTGACCCGGCAAAGTACACACGTCTCATGATGCACACAGGTGTAATCCAGGGATTTATGAGTGGACTTGTTGCAGGTCAGATGGGTGAAGGTTCGGTTTCACAGGGACTTAAACACTCCATTATACTGACACTTATCGCATGGTCAGTATTTACGTTTGTAATCTGAGAATCTAAAACAGGAAAATATAGAAAAATGCTTATTCGATTTTCGAATAAGCTTCCTTTGCTTTTTTGTTGACATTAAGGAACAGGTCATTATCCTTTGAATCTATTCCAACCACTAAAGGCCCGAATTCTTTCACTTCAAGTTCCCAGACAGCCTCAGGCATTCCAAGGTCAAGCCAGTGAACAGTGCTTACTTTTTCAATGCTCAGGGCAGCAAGTGCAGCACATCCGCCGGTAAAAGCAAGATACACGGCTTTGTCTTTCATTGAACCTGCCACGTTGTCCATGCCACCTTTTCCTACAAAAGCCCGTACTTCGTGGATATTCAGAAGTTCTGGTGTCATTTTTGACATGCGGGCACTGGTTGTAGGGCCTGCTGCAACAACTTCCCAGCCATCTTCTTTTTCTTTCATTAAAGGACCGCAATGGTAGATAACAGCACCTTCAAGTTTAAAGGGTAATTCTTTTCCTTCATCTGCCATTTCAAGTATTCTTGCATGTGCCTCATCCCTAGCAGTGTATATTTTTCCGCTAATGTAGACAATATCTCCTGCATTGAGTTTTGTGACATCTTCTTTTTTCAGGGGTGTTGTAAGGTTGTATTCCATTACTTATCACCGCCAAGTGTTACTGATGCATGACGATTGGCCCAGCATTGTATATTAATTGCAACAGGCAGGGATGCTGTGTGACAATGGGCTTTTTTTATGTGAACTGCTAAGGCTGTGGTATCTCCTCCAAGCCCCATAGGTCCGATTCCAAGGGAATTGATGTCCTCAAGGAGTTTGAGTTCTTCTTCGTCCATATCATCAACATCCTTGAGCAGGGAAGACTTTGCAAGTCTTGCAGCCTTGTCAAAAGAACCGCCAATGCCCACACCCACAATAACAGGCGGACATGGTTTTCCACCGGCTTTAAGCACTGTTTCAAGCACAAAATTGCGTATAATGTTTTTTTCAGTGGGATTGAGCATCTTAATTGCACTCATGTTTTCAGAACCTGCACCCTTTGGGGCGACAGTTATCTTTATACTGTTTCCGTCAACAAGTTCATATTTTATATCGGGTATGCCGCTTCCTGTATTGTTTCCACTGTTACTGCGGCTTATGGGATCAACTGCATTCGGCCTGAGTGGAATATTTTCCGTTGCTTTTTTCACTCCTTCAAGAATGGCATCCTCAAGCCTGAAATCCATTCTGGCATCTCGACCGAGTTCAACAAAAAAGATCAGTATTCCGGTATCCTGGCAAATTGGTACTTTCCGGTTTCCGGCAATTTCAATGTTTTTAAGTATTGCTTTGAGCTGTTCTTTTGCAACAGGAGAACTATCCTTTACAGCTGCCTTTTTTAGGGAATCAATAACATCCTGGGGCAGTTTTGTTTCGGCTTCAAGCAATATATCAACAACAGAAGATACAACGGAATCATAAGTAATAGGACGTGCCAAAAAAGATCACCTTTTGTTTGGTGCGGGAGAAGGGATTCGAACCCCCGAACGCCTGCGCGAGCAGATCTTGAGTCTGCCACCGTTGGCCACTTGGTTACTCCCGCATCTGGAATTAACGATACCTCTATTGCAGTATTAATTATAAATTTAACTGTCGTTCTAAATTATAATATTCCTTATGTACTGCACCTTAATTTTATATCTTTAAATGAAAACCAGGTCAATTTATATATGTGTATGTATTTTTTTAGTCGATGCTGTTAAATATGTGTGGAGTGATAGATTTAATAGTATCAGGATTATAGTATTGGTATAATTTTATACGTTTACTAAGGGTACAAGTAATAGAGTGCAGGGGGCATTGCTATTAGACGTAGCAGGTTGGATATTACGTTGGATATTCTTAAAATTGCGCAGGATGGCGCAAAAAAGACCCAGATAGTATACGGTGCAAATCTGAATTCCACTATAGCAGGTAAGTATCTTTCAAGACTTAAGGAAAACCAGCTAATAGAGCAAAAAGGAAATATTTTTGTTACAACCGACAAAGGAAAACTATACAGGGAAATGGCCAGCGAACTGGAAATACGCTGACCTTAATCTGGTTTTAAAATTAATTATCCGTAAATCATGCCAGTCCAAGTATCTGTGAAAATTTCAACACGATATTTGCAACTGTAAAGGTAATGTTGTTCATAATGCCCACAGGTTCTATGACAAGATCCCCACTGTCCATTGCATCAAGGAAACTGGTGATGGGGTCTTCAGAGTTCATTATTTCCTGTACAGTTGCTTCATTAGTCTCTATTAAGATTGTTTCCCCAATTTCAGTGTCTGCATCGACCACTTCAAAACTGGTAACATAAGCATCCTCAGTGACTGCCTTTATGTAAATTTCACTTCCGTCGTTTGCTGTAATTACAAGTTTTATTACCTCATCCCCGAGAATACTCTTGAGGAAAGAAGGCAACTGATCCGCATTCTCATTGTATTCATTAACCTTTACTTCAAGGTCGCTGACCACATCAGCACTGGCAAGAGGCATAAATAAAGTCAGCAACAGCATCATTATGATTATCAGCTTTTTCATCCACATCCATCCTAAGGTATATATTTACTAAGTTAGTTCTATATTAATCACATAAGTATCTGTGCTTAATATATATTAACGCTCGGTTGTTTTTGCAGGAAAACAAATTTTAATATCAAATGCATAGTTCGGTATCACAGAGGGCTGTTCTCAATGGGTGAAATAGTAGTAAGCGATTCAATGAGGGAATATTTTGAAGACCTTGAATCAAAGCTTCACAGGGAAATAGAAATCGCAAACAGCGCACGCTCAAAAGGAAGGGATCCAAAACCTCATATTGAAATTCCCCTTGCAAAGGACCTTGCAGACAGGGTTGAAAATCTCATTGGCGTAAAAGGTGTCGCCGAGCAGATAAGGATATTTGACGAGACCATGTCTCGTGAGGAAGGCGCCCTTGCAATAGGTAAAGCTGTAGCAGAAGGTGCTGTGGGTGAATTTGAGTCAAAGGAAGCTGCCATTGAAGCTGCAATACGCGTATCAGTTGCAATGCTAACCGAAGGTGTTGTGGCAGCCCCGATTGAGGGTATAGATAAAGTCACCCTTGGAAAGAATGATGATGGCAGTGAATTCATCAGGATCTTTTATTCGGGACCAATACGCAGTGCAGGAGGCACAGCCCAGGCGCTTTCCGTTCTGGTTGGGGATTATGTGCGTAGGGCAGTTGGTATTGATCGTTTCAAGCCCCGCAAGGAAGAGGTTGAAAGGTATGTAGAGGAAATCCTGCTTTACAGGCGTGTTGCAACCCTGCAGTACACACCTTCCGAGGATGAGATCCGGCTAATCGTTGAAAACTGTCCCATATGCATAGATGGTGAACCCACAGAAGCCGAGGAAGTTGAGGGTTACAGGAACCTTGACAGGATAGAGACTAACAGGGTTCGCGGTGGTATGTGTCTTGTTCTTGCGGAAGGTCTTGCACTTAAAGCCCCAAAGGTCCAGAAGCATGTTAACAAACTTGAAATGGATGGATGGGAGTGGCTTGGCAAGCTCATAGCAGGAACTAAAAGTTCCGATGATGATGACGGTGGTTTTGTGGGTGTTAAACCCAAGGACAAGTATCTCAGGGATTTAATTGCAGGAAGGCCTGTTTTCTCCCATCCCATGCGTCCGGGGGGTTTCCGGCTGCGCTACGGCAGGTCAAGGAATACGTCCTTTGCCGCAGCAGGTATCAGTCCTGCCAGTATGTATATTATGGACAGTTTTATTGTGTCAGGCACCCAGCTTAAGGTTGAAAGGCCGGGAAAAGCTGCAGGAATGGCACCTGTGGACAGCCTTGAGGGTCCAACTGTTCGACTGAAATCCGGGGACATTGTAAGGGTTGACGATGAACAGATGGCTATTGATATCCATCCTGAAGTCGAAGCCATTATAGATATAGGTGAAATACTCATCAATTATGGTGATTTTCTTGAGAACAATCATCCTTTAGTTCCATCTTCTTACTGTTTTGAGTGGTGGATTCAGGAATTTGAAAAAGCAGCTGGTGATTCTCCTTATATAAGGGATGAACTAAACCTGCCTTCTCAGGAACTTGCACTGGAATTAAGTGACAGGTATAATGTACCTCTGCATCCGGCATATACGCATCTCTGGCATGACATTAACATTAATGAATACAGTTCTCTTGCTTCTTTTGTGTCTGAAAATGGACGTCTTTCACATGATGGGAAATATCTGGAATTGCCTCTGGAAACAGCAACTCAGGACGGTATCAAGATAATCCTTGAGAACTTACTTGTGCTTCACAGGATAGATAATGGTAATATTATAATTGAGAATCCTCTTCCTTTCATAAGATGCCTTGGTCTTGACAGGGAACTTAATAAGAAATGGGGCAGCACAGAGTTCACAGAAACACTTGATGCTGTAAATGAATTCAGCAATATGGCCGTCCGTGCCCGCGCACCCATAAGGATTGGTGCAAGGATGGGACGCCCGGAAAAATCTAATAAAAGAAAGATGTCTCCTGCCCCACATGTGTTATTCCCGATAGGAGATTCTGCAGGAAATACCCGGAAAATGGAAGCTGCAGCTGCATACACGTCTTCCATGAACAGTAAGGTAGGACAGATTCGTGTTGAAATAGGACAGAGAGTATGTCCTGCATGTGGAATGGATACCTTTTTCTATCGTTGTGACTGCGGTGAGTTTACCATTCCAAAACTCTTCTGTCCCAGATGCGGCATATCTGCGCAGAAAGAAAAATGCCCCAAGTGTGGAACAAAGACAAGCTGTGTGAAGATGCAGAACATAAATTTCAAGGAAATTTACCAGGCTGCCTTTGCAAATGTAGGTGAGCGCGAGAATATTGAAGTCAAAGGTGTCAAGCGCATGATGTCCGGTACAATGACACCTGAGCCCCTTGAGAAGGGTATTCTGCGGGCAAAACATGATCTTTTTACATTCAAGGACGGGACTGTCAGGTATGATATGTCCGATATTCCCCTTACACATATTCGTGCAGATGAACTTGCTATTGGTGTTGAGAAACTCCTGCAGGTAGGTTATACTGAGGACATTTATGGCAATCCGCTGGAGCGGGATGATCAGGTTGTATGTCTTAAAGTCCAGGATCTTGTTGTTTCATATGACTGTGCTGACTACCTGCTCAGGACAAGCCAGTACATAGATGATCTTCTGGTGAAATATTATGGTGAAGAACCGTTCTACAATGCCAAAACACGCGAGGACCTTGTAGGTGTAATGCTTATGGGTCTTGCCCCGCATACTTCAGCAGGTGTTCTTGGAAGACTGGTAGGTTTTACCAAGGCATCAGTTGGTTATGCACATCCGTTCTTCCATGCGGCAAAGAGAAGAAACTGTGATGGGGATGAAGACTGCGTGATGCTTCTTCTGGATGGTCTGATAAATTTCTCAAGGGATTATCTTCCTGAGAAAAGAGGCGGTAAGATGGATGCACCTCTTGTTTTAACCACGCGTCTGGATCCAAGTGAGGTGGATAAGGAAGCACATAATATAGATGTCTGTGATCACTATCCGCTTGAATTCTATGAAGCAACCCAGGAATATACCAATCCAAAAGAGCTTGAGTCAACATTTGACCTTATCAGTTCAAGACTTGGAACTCCTGATCAGTATGAGCATTTCATGTACACCCATGATACAACTGATATAGCAGCAGGACCTCTGAATAGTGCTTACAAGACACTTGGAAGCATGGTTGAAAAAATGGATGCGCAGCTTGCGCTTGCAGACAAGATTCGTGCTGTGGATGCTTCAAATGTAGCTGAAAGGGTACTCATTTCCCATTTCCTGCCGGATATGTTTGGTAACCTCAGGGCGTTTTCCAGACAGGGAACCAGATGCCTTAAATGTGCTGCAAAGTTCCGCAGGCCTCCACTTACAGGCATATGTCCAAAATGCGGGGGACGCGTAATACTGACTGTGCATGAAGGTGCGGTGAAAAAGTATCTTGAGGTATCAAAGAAAGTTGCACATGACTACAATGTTTCCAGTTACACAAAACAGAGAATTGAACTACTCGGGCTGGATATGAAATCACTCTTTGAAAATGATCGTTCCAAGCAGACTGGCCTGCTGGAATTTATGTGATCATTTAGTAAAAACAATAGTTTCCGGTTTTAGATTTCGATTTAGGTTTATATTGATATTCATTCTTTAACCGGAAGGCCGATTGCATTAATTAGATTAATGAGTTCTGAGATTTGTTCAATCTCAAACTCCAGTATTTCTTCTTTTGAAAGACCAATTGACATTTCACCGTCATAGGTGAGCATTTCAGGCCCGCGGCGTACAAAACGATCCACACCATCTACTGAAAGTACGGCAGTGGCTTCCGGGTCGTGAACAAATGCTCTTCCCGGCAGTATTACCGTTTCCTTGACTTCAGCAAGATCCAGGTTTTTCAGATCTTCGATGGTAATGAGACATCCAATATCCTTACCCACGGCAACTGCATTGACCTGACTTCCGAGTTTTGTAAATATTTCCTGAAGTCTTTCCTGTGAAGCCCTGCTTGTCAGGATGGTTGCATCCTTCCTGATTTCAGGAAGTTTTCCAAGTGCATCAGGTTCATTCCTTATGGCATAGGGGCATCCTATTAACGGGTCTTCAAGTGGTGTCCCGGTTATGCGCAAATTATACTTTTCTGCGGCATTTCTTACAATAGCTAAAAACTCATCCATGCTGTGGGTTTCAATACCTTCCATTACAGGCGCATTGTTCAGGATAAGACCCTGATCTGTGCTGTTGGCAAAGCGCATAAGTATTGCTCCCTTTGCTCCCATCTCTTCAAGATCCTGCAGGGTTTTGTCAAGGACTTCACCGTCATTTATTCCCTTAATGAGGACTATTGCAGCAAATACATCACAGTGCTGGCAGAACTGGCTCAGCACCTCAAGCGATGCTTCAGGTTCCAGGTCACGCATGTATTTCCTGCGAAGTTCAGGGTCTGTGGCAAAAACAGTGAATGAGACTTCAGTTACTCCGTATTCTATGAAAAATTCAGCTTCGTCTCCTTTTTCAAAACCCTTGCCGCTTGTGTATCCCAGATGAATTGGTAATCCGAACTGTGCAATGTTTGCAACAAGTTCCATGAGATCCGGATAACAGCTTACATCTCCTCCACCGCTGATTGTAATTTTCTCAATGTTCCCGGATTCCATCATCATTCTCTGGTACAATTCCCGGAAAACAAATTCTCCGGGCTTAAATCCTGAATATGATTCCCTCACGCCCCTTGTGCAGTAATCACATCCCTTCCTGAAAGGTAAACAATACTTGCAGCCAAAGGGTGGATTTTCTTTGACTTTTTTAAAATAACAATAGGTGCAGAAGCCTTTGCAATCGATTCCGGGATTGCCTCCTACGTCAGCGGTGATTTCCATAGACCGGTTTACTATAATGTAGGTACTTAAATCTTTGTGGTTTTTGCAGTTTCCACCGGAAACTCAGGGTTGAGGTTAATTCATTTTATATAAATCTTACTTATGATTATTAAGGATGCTAACATATTGAATTCTTTTGTCAGGAAAATTTAGCTCGCGTTTGATGATTGCAGAAATTGTCTGGAAATGATGCAAAAGGTTTAAACGTCATCGTTGCTTAATAAATCCGAGAATTCCCAGTGGAAAGTATTCGTGCAGAAATTACTGTGTGGTACAGAGTAATTTAAACTTCAAAATTCATCTGTGCATTTCCAGTTGGGTGATTTCTGAATAGAAATATAGGAGGAAAATATACGTGTCTGACAAAATAGACATTCACGACGACAGAGGTAAACTGTTGGAAAGCGGCGTTGATCTTATGGATATTGCGCCAACAAGGAACGCAGCGATTCAAAATATCATCAAAGATACAAAGAGGACAGTTGCTGTAAACCTCGCAGGTATTGAGAAAGCGCTTAAAACCGGTGCAATGGGTGGAGCTAAAAAGCAAATCCTTGGCAGAGAACTTGACTACGATATCTTAGGCAACTCCAGTGCTATCCTTGATGCTGTAGGTAAGCTCATTAAAGTAAGCGATGATGATGACACCAACGTAGCTGAACTTGGTGGCGGAAAACAGCTCCTTGTCCAGATCCCAAGCGTAAGGACACAGGTCGGTGCTGACTTCGTATCTGCAAGCACAGTAACAGGTGCAGCAGTCGTACAGACAATCATTGACATGTTCAACACTGACATGTTTGATGCACCAATAGTAAAGTCCGCTGTATGGGGAAGCTACCCACAGACAATGGACATGAAGGGCGCAAACATCGCATCCATTCTCAGCATTCCACAGAACAACGAAGGTCTTGGTTACTCCCTGAGGAACATCACAACAAACCACGTTGCAGCAATCACCGGCAAGAAGGCAATAAATGCAGCAGCACTTTCATCAATCTTCGAGCAGGTAGGTATGTACGAGATGGGTAACGCTGTAGGACCATTCGAGAGACACCAGTTACTCGGTCTTGCATACCAGAGGTCTTAACGCAGGTAACTACGTTTACGACATCGTAAAGGAGAACGGTAAGAACGGTACAATCGGTACTGTGATCCAGTCAACAGTTGACAGAGCACTTGAAGCAGGTATCATCTCAGTCGACAAGACAGCTCCATCCGGATACAACTTCTACAAGGCAAACGATGTTTCAATGTGGAATGCATGTGCAGCAGCAGGTCAGCTTGCAGCAACCATGGTAAACTGTGGTGCAGGAAGAGCAGCTCAGAACGTATCATCAACCATCCTCTACTACAACGACATACTTGAGAAGGAAACAGGCCTTCCAGGCTGTGACATGGGTAGAGCACAGGGTACCGCAGTAGGATTCTCATTCTTCAGTCACTCCATCTATGGTGGCGGTGGACAGTATCTTCAACGGTAACCACGTTGTAACCAGGCACTCCAGAGGTTTCGCAATTCCTTGTGTATGTGCAGCAGTCTCACTTGACGCAGGCACACAGATGACCACCATCGAGAAGACATCCACACTTGTCGGTAACGTATTCGGGTCAATCCCAGAATTCAAGGAGCCAATCAAGGCAGTGGCAGGTGCACTCTAAGACACCTAACACCCCTCCTTAAATATCACAGATAATCATAAAGGTAACAAAAATGTCCGATACTTTTTCAGAAGCAAACTATGTGCAGCTTGAAATATTCCCTTCAAGGCTGCTCAAACCCGAAACAGCCCAGAACTTACTCAGCGAGATCGCTGAAGTAGAAGGAATTATCAGGCTGTTTGTCCATGGCCCAAGACTTCCCCAGACCGTTCCTTACGGACCTGCCACAGGACTGCCTGTGAACCATCCTGGGAATGCTGTAATCGAGGTTGCAGGTCAGGCAATAGAACTTGCTGTATCCGTTGGCAGCATCCGTATGGAAGTTGTAGACGTAGATGTAAAAGAGCAGGTCAGGGAAGTTTGCGAAAAGGTTCTTTCAGTACCATTCCAATTCAGGGAAGGAAACTTCATTCCAAGGAGACAGACAGTCAGTGACTATGCAAGACGTGGTCCAAATGCTGATCCGATCATGACCGGAATGACAGACCCTAAAGGAAAACTGAAGGATAATCCTGTATGTATCCTAAAACCTGATGATATGGAATGAGTGATTAGATGTTTGACCGGGAAACACAGGTTGTAGATTGCAGACACGGAATGGGTCTTGGCCGTGGAGGAGGACTTGCCCAGCGCGGTACTCTTTCAGAAACAGGAAGACCTGATGTCATCGCAGTTGCAATGAGCCCGGGAAGAAGACATATCACAAAACCCGTATGCGAACTCACATATGGCATGCGCCGTGAGGAAATCCAGGTAAGTGTTCTTGTGCTTAACACCGGTTCAGGTGTTCCGGACACCAATATGGGTTCCGGTTCTTTTGGAATAAGTCCGGAGGAGATAGCACAGATCAACAGGCACAAAGTGGCTGTTATTCACACAGGAAACATAAGGGACCATGTGGTCAGAAAAGTAAAGGCAATTCTTGAAGAAGCCGATATTCCTGCAGTAGTTGTTTGCCAGACCCTCGTTGATTTCGAGGATTTCGCAATGGCAGGAGTAAAAACCCGGCTTGTTAAACCCAAAGATAGTGATATTTTAGCAAAAGGAAGGGTAATGGAAATTGTGACAGGAGTTACACGAGGCGAATCATGTTCGAGGGAAAAACTGAACGAACTCGTGAAAGCCGTGAAAACCACAATGAGATCATTAGAGAATTAGGAGTGAATAATTATGGCATATGAACTACAATATTATCCAGGAGCAACATCCGTTGCTGAAAACAGAAGAAAACACATGTCTGGTGACGTCGAGAAGCTCCGAGAGATCTCCGACGATGACCTGACACTTGTTCTCGGACACCGTGCACCAGGTAGTGACTACCCAAGCACCCACCCACCACTCGCAGAAATGGGCGAGCCAGAGTGTTCAGTCAGAGAAATGGTAGAACCAACACCAGGCGCAAAAGCTGGTGACAGGGTAAGGTACGTACAGTTCGTTGACTCAATGTACAACGGTCCATCAGTACCATACTTCAGATCCTACGCTGCAGCAATCAACTTCAGAGGTGTCGACCCAGGTACACTTTCCGGTCGTCAGGTCGTTGAAGCCCGTGAAAGAGACATGGAAGAGCTCGCAAAGTTCCAGATGGAAACCGAGATGACATGTCCAGCACTCGCAAGTCTTAGAGGTGCAACAGTACACGGTCACTCACTCAGACTTCCAGAAGACGGTGTAATGTTCGACATGCTCGACAGGTGCAGAAAAGAAGGCGATGTAATCATTATGCACAAGGATCAGGTAGGAAGACCAATCGACAAGAAGGTAAACCTCGGCAAGCCAATGTCTGCAGAAGAAGCAGCAAAGAGGACAACAATCTACCGTGTCGACAATGTAGCATTCAGAGATGACGCAGAAGTTATCGAATGGGTACACAGAGTATTCGACCAGAGAACCACATACGGATTCAAGCCGGAGAACTGAGGTGATTATAATGGCAGACGATAGAAAGAGAATGTTTGCAAAACACATGGAAATTAAGTACACAAAAGAGCACGGTACTAACAAAATGGAAGGTGGAAAGATCACCGATATGACTGTGGAATACCACAGACTCGGTGTCGATCAGAACCCACGTAAATTAGAAATGAAAAAGGCAGGTCAGGAAATCGCAAAGAAGAGAGGACTTGTCGGTTACAACCCAATGATGCACTGTGGTGGTATACCACTCGGTCAGAGAGCACTCACACCATCTTTCCTTTCCGGAACAGATGACATGGTAGAGATCGATGACCTTCACTACGTCAACAACGCTGCAATGCAGCAGATGTGGGATGACATCAGAAGGACTGTAATTGTCGGTCTGGATATGGCACACGAGACACTCGAGAAGAGGCTCGGTATCGAAGTCACACCAGAAACAATCAACCACTACCTTGAGACACTCAACCACGCACTTCCTGGTGGAGCAGTTGTCCAGGAACACATGGTCGAGACACACCCAGCTCTTGTAGATGACTGTTACGTCAAGATGTTCACCGGTGACGATGAACTCGCAGACGAGATTGACAGCCAGTTCCTCATTGACATCAACAAGGCATTCCCAGAAGAGCAGGCAGAGCAGCTCAAAGCAGCTATCGGCAAGAACTCATTCCAGGCAGCACACATCCCAACAATTGTCAGCAGAACCACAGACGGTGGTCAGACAAGCAGGTGGATGGCTATGCAGGTCGGTATGTCATTCATTTCAGCATACAGCATGTGTGCTGGTGAAGCAGCAGTAGCTGACCTTTCATACGCAGCAAAGCACGCTGGTGTTGTTCAGATGGGAGAAATGCTTCCTGCAAGACGTGCACGTGCACCAAACGAGCCTGGAGGAATTCCATTCGGTCACATGGCTGATATCATCCAGACAAGCCGTAAGACACCAGAAGACCCAGCAAACGTAACCCTTGAGGTAGTTGGTGGAGCATGTATGCTTTACGACCAGATCTGGCTCGGTTCATACATGTCCGGTGGTGTAGGTTTCACCCAGTACGCAACAGCAGCATACTGTAACAACATCCTTGATGACAACCTCTACTACAACGTAGACTACATCAACGACAAGTACGATGGTGCAGCAACCACAGGTACAGACAACAAGGTAAAGGCAGACCTCGAAGTAGTAAAGGACATCGCAACAGAGTCCACAATCTACGGTCTCGAGAACTACGAGAAGTACCCAACAACCCTTGAAGACCACTTCGGTGGATCCCAGAGAGCAACAAGCCTTTCCGCAGCAGCTGGTTCAGCTGTATCCCTGGCAACAGGAAACGGAAACGCTGGTCTTTCCGGATGGTACCTCTGTATGTACCTCCACAAGGAATCACACGGCCGTCTCGGTTTCTTCGGATTCGACCTGCAGGACCAGTGTGGTGCTACAAACGTACTCTCATACCAGTCCGACGAAGGTCTTGCTCTTGAACTCCGTGGACCAAACTACCCTAACTATGCAATGAACGTAGGTCACCAGGGTGGTTACACAGCTATTGCATCCGCTGCTCACGCAGGACGTGGAGATGCATATGCAGTTAACCCACTTGTCAAGGTCTGTTTCGCAGACGATCTCCTTCCATTTGACTTCTCCAAGCCAAGGAAGGAATTCGCAAGAGGAGCTCTCAGAGAGTTCGAGCCTGCTGGTGAGAGATCACTCGTCATTCCAGCAAAGTAATTTTAAAACAAGTGTAGGCTTTATGCCTACTACTTACTCTTTTTTTGAATCACCTGATTTTTAAGGTGAGAGATTTACATATTACTTACAGTTGTTTAAGTTTCTAACCAAACTTTTATTACATATCGTGCATAGTTCATACATTATGGCTAAAACGGAACGCAAAAGTGCTATGGGAATGCCTTTTCATGTAATGCTCATCCCCACCCTGGGTTGTCCCGGGAACTGTAATTACTGCTGGAGTTCCGAAGAAAACTCCCCGGTAATGGGTATAGAAACAATAAAAGAAGTAGTTGAATGGCTCAAAGACTTCAGGGAAGATTCGGTTACCTTTACCTTCCATGGAGGAGAACCACTTCTTGCAGGTGCTGATTTCTACAGAGAAGCTTTACCGATCCTTGCCGAGGGAGTAAAGCCAAAGGAAGTGGCTTTTGCCATACAGACCAACCTCTGGAAGATGACAGATGAAATAGCTGAGATTTTTGCAGAATATAATATCCCCATCGGTTCTAGCCTTGATGGGCCAAAAGAGCTTAATGATTTCCAGAGAGGGAAAGGATATTATGAAAATACCATGCGTGGCTACGAGATAGCAAAAGAACATGGGCTTTCTGTGAGATTCATTACAACTTTCACTTCCCATTCTGAAAAATTCAGAGAAGAGATTTTCAACTTTTATCTTGAAAACGGCTGGACCCTGAAATTCCATCCTGCTCTGCCTTCATTACGTGGAGATGAACCTGAAAAATGGGCTCTTGACCCGGAAGAATATGGCAGGCTTCTGATCTACCTCCTGGACAAATACCTGGAAAACAGTGACAGGATAGAAGTCATGAATATCGACCACCTCTGTAAAGGTGTATTTAGTGGAAGGGGAGCTGTCTGTACTTTCGTGGACTGTATGGGTGATGTTTTAGCCGTAGGGACCTGATGGAAGCATATATCCTTGCTACCGTTTTGTAGGCATGCCGGAATACGTAATGGGCAATGTCCATGACCATCCAGGCATTGAAGATCTTTCAAAATCAGATGCATGGGAGCTAATGTTCGATTACAAAGATTACGTGGATGAGAACTGTAAGGACTGTAAACATATAAATACTGCAGGGGTGGCTGTCCTTACAATGCCATAGCTCCAACAGACGGGGTAATAAAGGATGTTGATCCACACTGTATCTCCTACAAAATGATACTCGACGAGATTACTGAAAGAGTTAATGAGGAGATGTTTGGAGGCGCAGGCATGGAAATGGGTTTCTTCCAGGATCCGATGAAACCTTCAAAACCAGGAATAATGTCCCTGATGATGAGAAAATAAATGAGTGAAACAGAAACTCATTTGGATTTCTTTGTTATCAGTTTGTAAATGGATCAATTGTAGGTCATGAATAGCTTGAGTTATCCCGAAGGGTCCGGCGAAGCCGCGTTTTCCCACAAGAGGAAACACAATAATCTGCGTAATACTCCAGAAGACTTTCTTTATGGAACTTATTTAGAAGTAGTGTAATCATGACCGCAATAATCTTTGGAATTGTATTCTGTGCAGTAGCATAGGAACGTGCCGCCTTCGGCGGATGGTCGCTTTTTTTTAGATTTCAATTGTTTTTGTATTAATGAAATAATAAAATTTGTGCCACTCATATCTCAACAGAAATTATCCGGAACCTGGTAAATACTTCTTACATTCTCTTTTGCCTTCTTTGCGTGGTAATGCTTAAATATTGCAAAACCATTATTTTTTACACTATCAATTATGAAATTATTTTTTGCTTAAAGGAGTGAACCAAAATGCAATACAGTCTGGGCATTGATGCCGGAGGAACCTTTACAGACGGTGTAATTATCCGTGATTCGGATGGTATGATAATGGATGCCACAAAAATGCTTACCACTTATCCTGACCCTATTGGCGGAATAAAACAGGTAATAGATTCGCTGAACCCCGAATATTTGCAGGATGTTAAGCTGGTTTCGGTTTCAACAACCCTATCTACAAATACTATTCTTGAAGACACGGGTTTTCCTGTAGGAGTTATTCTTGTTGGTGATTATGTAATTCCGAAAGAGGGATTCCCGGCAAAATATTATGTACAGCTTGATGGTGGTCACACCAGCAACGGAGAAGAAGCTGCACCACTTGATGAGGATGGTGTCAAGCTCTTTGCTCTTGAAGTAAAAGACCATGTTGCTGCATTTTCAGTTTCATCATTCTTCAGTAACCGTAATTCAGAGCATGAACTTCGGGTCAAGGAAATTATCCGTGAGCTTACCGGACTTCCGGTTGTATGCGGACACGAGCTTTCCCAGGAAGTAGGTGCATACGACAGGGCTATCACTGCATATCTCAATGCACAGCTTCTGCCGATTACCCACAAATTCATCCAGTCAATAATGCAGGACATAAAGTCAAGGGGAATGGATGCAAACCTGCTTATGCTCAAATGTGATGGCTCGGTTGTGGGCATGGATGAAGCCCTTGAGCGCCCTATTGAATCCATATTCTCAGGACCGGCTGCAAGTCTTGTAGGTGCAGCCTTCCTTACAAAATACGATACTTGTGCCATGGTTGATGTTGGAGGTACAAGCACTGACGTAGCCCTAATCAGGAACGGTGTTCCTGAGCTGAGTAACCAGGGTGCCGTTGTTGGTGGTTGGAAGACAATGGTCAAGGCTATACGAATGGAAACTTCCGCAACCGGGGGGGACAGCCATGTATGGATACAGGATCAGAAGTTCTATATTGGTCCCAGGCGGGTTATCCCGCTTTGTCGCGCTGCAACCCTGTACCAGGGGTTCCTTGAGAGGTTTAAGGAGTCAAAATCTCCATCAAGAAAACTTCTCTGTGAAAATGTACAGCCAACAAAGTTTCTTAGGTCAAAATACCCGGCCGCTTGAACTCAGCAGGACTGAAGAAGAAATATTCGATGTTATACAGGGCCTTCCAGTATCCTATGTGGACATTTTCCAGCGCCTGAAGAAACAACCAAGCGTGCGTGCCCTTGATGGGCTTATTCAGAAACGTCTTGTGCAGTCCATTGGTTTTACTCCAAGGATGCTCTGCATGTTCTGGGGGAATTAGATAAATGGGAGACTGAAGCCTCCATTCTTGGTGCTGAAAGACTGGCAAAAGCAATTGCGTGTAAGCAAGGAAGAAATTGTGTTAAGAAAAAGGTAGCAAAGAACATGGCATCTGACCTTGTGTCATATCTGGTGGAAGATATTCCACAAACCGTTATTGACCAGATGCTGGCAGGTGATAACTATACACGCTTTAAGGTGGAAAACTCCGGTTGTACTGCTTGGCGGGCCGGTTGGGGGCCTATAAGGAAGAGATGGAAAAACTTATTGATGCCGACATTGTTGTTCCTGAACATGCCAGTGTGGGAAATGCTGTTGGTGCCCTTTGGTTGGTAAGGGCATCAAGCGTGTTGGAGTGTCCTTATCAAGAAAGACTTTGCCCCAATCACAGGTGAAAATGTATCGGATGAGGAATTGAAGAATGCAAAGGAAGTTATCAGTTACTTTGTGTTTACTCCGAAGGAAGGAAGATTTTCCCTGATTATATCCAGGCTTTTGATTATGCCAGAAATACCGGTAAGGATGCAATAATGTGGATTATATGAAAGCTGCTGGCTATGGTAAGGATGAGGTCGAAACTGAAGTTACAAAAGAAGGAACTCATGGTCAGGGAAGGAGAGGAACCTGTTGAAACAAAAGTAATTGTAGTTGGTATTGGCACATCCAAACTTGTTGTAGAAAAGGATGTCATCCCTGAATATATGCGTAAAAAAGCTGTCAGTTTCCGCTCTGCTGAAGATTCGTATTCAGGAAAGTAAAAGGGAAGAACTCTTCCCTTATTGTTTTTATTCAAGTGTTACATCTGCCCCGAGCTTCTTCATTTCTTCAAAGAAAGTCGGGAAGGAAATCTCAACAGCTTCTGCAGTATCAATTGTTGTATTGCCTGCAACCATTCCTGCAATTGTCAGTGCCATTATTATCCTGTGGTCATGCCATCCGTGCAGGTTGGCGCCATGAAGTTGCCCTCCTGTAACGATTAGCTGGTCAGGCTCTTCTTTTACTGATATTCCCATCTTTGTGAGCTCAAGTGCCATTGCATGCATCCTGTCTGTTTCCTTGTAACGGACATGTTCTGCGTTTTCAATAACAGTAACACCTTCAGCACATGCTGCAAGTACTGCAATGGTGGGTACAAGATCAGGTGTGGCCCCTGCATCAAAAGTTGTTCCTTTCAGGCCATTGCCTTTTACTTTTGCAACTCCTGACTCCCTGTCCCATGAAATTTCTGCTCCCATACGTTCAAGGACATCAATAATCTCAACATCTCCCTGCATTGAAGGGAAGAGGTTTTTGACGGTTACTTCTGAACCGGTCATTGCTGCAGCAGACAAAAGGTATGAAGCAGATGAGAAGTCACCCGGTACTGTGTAGTCCTTAAGGTTGTACCTCTGGTTTGCAGGAATTATGAATTTAATTGTATTTCCTTCTTCAACCAGTATTTCAGCACCTGCTTTTTCAATGATTTCCATTGTAACATCTACATATGGCCTGGATTTCATTTCCCCTTTTATGGAAAGGGTTGTGCTCTGGGTTGTAAGCGGGCACGCAATGAGCAGTGCGGAAATAAACTGTGAACTGATTGAACCATCTATAGTTGTAATAGCCCCTTTAAGCCCTCCACGGACAACAAGAGGTGCACATCCGTTACCTCTTGTGGAATATGCCTCAACTCCAAGCTTGTTCAGTACATCAAGAAGAGGCTGGTTTGGACGGTTTCTTATTGAACTGTCACCAGTAAGCACGGTTACTCCGTTAGTAAGCGCTGAAACAGCAGTCATAAAGCGAAGGGTTGTTCCGGAATTGGCTACATCGATGACGTTGCCGGGAACAAAAGGTTTGCCGTTAACTCCTCTTACATGTAATTTATCTTCGAATCTCTCTATTGTTGCACCCAGTGCTTCGCATGCACGTACAGTTGCAAGGGTATCAGCTGACATAAGCGGGCGATGAATTTCACAATCGTCTGAAAGGGCTGCAATTGTGATTGCCCTGTGAGTATAGCTTTTAGACGGTGGTGCAAATACTTCACCACTGACCTTTGAAGTGCTGACAGATACTTTCATTTTATCCTCTTTATTCACGTTAAAATGTGATTTATGATTTGTAATTTGATTCGTTTCAGATGCCATTCCCTTACGCATTGAAAGAATACTACACTTGTTTAAATGAAACCAATATTAATTTTTCCTTGTAATGTTAAATATAATGACAAAATAACTTTCTCAATGATATTCTTATCGATAAGGAATTTTAATAATTTAGAGATAAAAGCAGTATCTACAGATAAGATTAAATTCATTTATGCACTCATTGATAACATCCAAATTAAAATAACACTTCACACATAATCAGGATGGTACGAAGAATGAAATGTTATACAATCGGGTACGGAAATCGTGAAGCATATCGATTTTATTTGCCGTTACTTGAGAACAGGATAACTCATCTGGTAGATATCAGAAGGTATCCGCAATCAACATTCAAGGACTTTGACAAAGAATCACTTGAGTCGATACTTCCTAAAAAACGGAATATTGTGGTTCACACTGTGAGGGGTTGAGGCATGAGGTGTGATTCATCTTTACATGGAGTATATGGTTACTGATTCTTTCAGAAACAGCTTACAAACTGTTGGATCATATCAGCGTGAATAAAAAGGATGGTCTTATTGTCCTGATGTGTGGAAAAGTCCGAAAGGCTGCCACAGGCAGTACCTTCTATAAAGCTTGAAGAAAATGGTGTTGAGCTTATCCACCTGTGGAACGTGGACAGACAAGCCTCTTTAACTTTGATATTAGGTACATTGCTCGAAGGCGCTAAATACGTTCTTCTGTTAGCGGATGGGTCCTGAACAGGTTCATCAGTGCACTTCCCTTAAGCGGGCTTTACGATAAACATGCGTGTGCAGCTGCCTGGGATGGCTGTATATCTCCTCTTCTTCGTTGGTAATGAGAGTGCTTCCATATTCCAGTTTTTCCAGTAACTTGCAAGAGCCCATGGTTTCTGTGAGATACGTGCTCCCTCTTCATCTGCTGCAAATTCCCTTGATCTTGAGATTGGCAAGCTGCATAATTGTCGCTGAAATCGGTGCAACAATGGCCAGTGCAAGGAAACCTATGATGTTGTTTCCACCATCATCATCCCTTCCGCCAAATCCGCCGAATATAGCTGCCCACTGAACCCAGGTTGCTATCATCGAGATAACACCTGCAATTGTTGCAGCTACGGGCACTAACAAGGTGTCACGGTTCTTTACGTGTGCAAGTTCATGTCCTAGTACTCCTCCAGTTCTTCAGGCTTAGTAATTGCAGTATTCGTGGTTGCAGCAACGGCTGCATGCTGTGGATCCCCGCCTGTTGCAAAAGCATTTGGCATGGAGGTATTGACAATGTATACCTTTGGTATTGGAAGATTTGCATGCATTGCCAGATTCTGAACAATACCGTAAAGTTCAGGAGCCTCAGCAGAAGTAACTTCCTGTGCATGGTACATTTTCAAAACAATTTTGTCACTATACCAATAACTTCCGAAATTCATGATTATCGCAAAAATGAATGCGATGATCATTCCTGACGTCCCTCCCATTATCTGGCCTACTATTACAAGTAAACCGGTCAGGGATGCCAGTAACAAAGTGGTTTTTATCATATTTCCCATGATTTTCCTCTTAGATATGGTGTCATTTCTAAGCACAAACTGGTTGTTTGTTCTTCTATAAATAGATATTGTATAGTTCTTATGTTGTAAAAAAGTATGTGGCATAAATATCACAAAGGATACCTATGCACTCAGAATTGCATTAAGGTTTTAGTGGTTTAAAATCAGATCAGGGCTTCTTCCAGCAAGTTCCCGGAAAAGTCATCTCCACCATCATTTTCATCATTTGATCCAACTTGACTTGACGCTGCAGTCTGGTTAGAATTGTCAAGTTTGAATTTATCCACAACTACTTTCATGTCGGCTGACAGGCGTGAAAGCTGTTCTGCTGATCTTGCAATTTCATGCATGGTAGAGTTCTGTTCCTGCACAGATGCTGAAGCTTCCTGGGTACTTTTGCAGCAGATTCTTCTGATATTGCACTGACTTCTTCAACAGAAGAGGTAATTTCTTCTATCGAAGCTGACTGTTCCTGTGCAGCAGCCGCAATATCCTGGACCATGCTTGCAATAATTCCGCCGGATTCAACTACCTGGTCTATATCGAGTGCAACTTCATTAAGTGCTTCGGCACCGTTTGAGACTTTCGAACCCTGCTGGATTGAAACAACTGCATTATCAGTCCCTTCCCGGATTTCACTGATAAGTGTTGCAATCTGCTTTGCTGCGGCTTCTCGAATCTTCCGCAAGCTTGCGGACTTCATCTGCAACCACGGCAAACTCTGCCGTGTTCTCCTGCACGGCTGCTTCAATGGCAGCATTTAATGCAAGCAGGTTTGTCTGGTCTGCAATATTGGTAATCAGGTTTACTATTTCTCCTATCTGCTTGGATTTACCAGCCAGCTCCATAATCACATCTGAAGACTCACCGGATGTATGTTTGATATTCTCCATTTTCTGAAGCAGGTCTTTTGTTGTATTCCTGAGGTTGTCCATCAGGGTCATTGACCTCTTTGCGCTTTCAGCCGCCTTCTGTGAATTCCTGGCAACTTCCTGAACCGTCATTGTCATGTCTACCATGGCACGGGAAATTTCTTCAGTCTCGATGCCTGGCTCTGTGCACCTCACCAGATACGGCATTCTACCTGGCTTGATGAAGAACTAACGTATTCCACAGATGCAGACATTTTCTGATGTGGAAGCTACGTTGCTGGAACTTCAGTGAACAAGCGAAACTATATTGTTCAGTGATAGTCTGTATTTTCTATTCCGTCTGTCAGTTTCCTGACATCACCTTCAGCAACAAGAGTACGGCCTTGAAAGGTCATTATTTGAAATTGCCCCGAGAATTCTCACTTGATTCTTCAATCAGGCCCTGCAGCTTATCTCCAAATACATTAAGAGTATCAGCAAATATCTTGAAATCACCTTCTGCCTCTTAATTCAAACCTTGCATCAAGAAGGCCCTTATTGTATTCATTGATCATACGTATTGCCTCGTTCATAGGCGTAACGAGCGCATCAATGGGCCTCCACTACAGAATCGATTGCATCCTTATATGCACCTTCGAATTGTGAAGAATCTGCCTCTGTACTCAAGATTGCCGCATTTTGCAGCATTTCCCAGCTTTACAAATTCGTCTCCAAGAGCTTCGATATTGCTCATCATGGTGATGTAACATGATCAATTCATCGTTTTCTGAGCGTTTACCGACTTCTTTTGAGTCCTTTCAAGATCACTGAGGTCTCCAACTGCTATTCTTTTATTGGACTCCCATTACAGTTAATATCCTATCACGAATACCGTTAGTTGCAGAAGCCACTTCTGCATAAATTCCTGGTAATCTCCTTCAACCTTTCTGGTGTGGTCGTTATCTACCATGAGCTGGAGGATCTCATTGCTTTCAACAAGTCCGCCAAGACCATCTATACATCCGTTGATGTTTTCTTTAATGTGGTTGAAGTCTCCCTGGTATTCATCTGTAATCTTTTCAGGAATTTCTCCCTTAGAAATCATCTCAACGTAGTCAGCTGTCATGTTCAAAGGATCAATAACTGCATCAAAAGCACCATTTACTGTGGAAATAGCTTCGTTGAAAATTCCTTTGAATCTGGAATCATCAGCTCTGTAACTTAAGTTTCCACTTTCTGCTGCATGTCCAAGATCAATAAATTCATCAGCCATTCCCTTCACATTTTCCATCATACCGATGGTATATGGGAGAAGTTTGTCATTCTCTGAGCGTTTTCCAACAGATTTGTATTTCTCAAGGTCACTGAAGTCCCCTGCAGCCATGTACTCAAAGGTACGCTGAATGTTAAGCAACCGATTGCGTACTTCATTGACTGCATAAACGTTATCCTTGAAAATTCCGTTATAATCGCCCACTGCCTCTGTTTCAAAATCGTTTACTGCGAGCTTAAGAAGCACTTCTGTTCCTTCATTAAGTGGTTCTTCGATTGAATCCAGTAGCTTGTTCTGGGATTTTATAATCCTTTTGAAATCGCCTTCATGCCTGCTAGTATCTGCACGTAGTGCCATGTTTCCTTCAATACCTGCTTCTGCAAGCTTTTCGGAATCTTCAATAAGGGCATTAATTGAATCCACGCAAAGGTTCAGGTTGTTTTTAAAATCATTAAATGAGCCTTTATATTCCTTTTCAATCTTTGGTGGAATATCACCATTGGATATTCTCTTTACATATTTTGATGCTGCAAGGAGTGGTTCAACAATAGCATCAAGAAGGCTGTTAAAGCACCCTGTGATATCCTGTGCATTGGTACAGGATTTGGCTGTCCCTATACGGGCATCAAGCTCTCCTTCCAGCGCTTTGGCCAGAATATCGTGCATTTCCTTTTTAATCTCAGCCTGTTCCCTGGCTGCTATTTGCCACTCAACAGCTTCATCAAGAAATGAGTTCAGGGCTTTGACTGCCTCTATATCTGAACTGCTGCCACTAGCAGTTAATCTTGCATCATAATTTCCATTTTGTATGGAGGTTAGTACTGATGGAATCTCTTTAATTACTTTATTAGTGCCAAACATATTTTCACCCAATGTCTGCGGTAATCATGAAAGCTCATGATTTTTATGAAATGTAATGGATTTTGATCTGAATATCAAAGCATAATTTATGCTTATAATCATATATTATACATATTATAAAAAGATTTCACGTAGTGTTGAGAAGATACACAACAGGTGATTTTGGTTATAGCATGCTGTTTTGTCCTAATCTTCAGTTAATGTATAAACAGCTGAAAGTTGAACAAAAGCAAAAAAGTATAATATCAAAAAAGGAAAAAATGCCTGAGTACCAGACATTCATATTTCTTCGACAATAATGTCTTCTTCAAGTTCCATTTCGTCAATGAGTGCTTCAAGCTCTGCAAGCTCAGCCTCAAGGTCCTGTATTTCTGTGTCAGTAATACCTATCATTTCCTCGTTCAGGGCTTCATCTGCAGCGCTTAGTTCCTGCACAGTATCATTACTTACTGTTTCTTCCTCTGGAACTATTTTATCTGCACATCCCGAAACCACAATACCAAATACAAGGACAGCTATGAAAAAGATACTTTTCATTTTAACCATCTTAATCAACTCTCTCAAGTGTTTAGATATCAGGCTTCAGTCTCATCTTCGTTTTCAGATGTATCCGCTTCTTCAGCAGATTCTTCAGTTTCCTCTTCTTCTGTTTCTTCATCATCAGGTGAATCATCGGTGTAATGGCTTGCCCATTCACCGGATGCTTCTTCAGCTTCATATGTGCCAATACCTGCGAGCACTGCAGTACCTGTGCCGCTTGCTTTAAGCTCGATATCTTCTCCCTTGATCATAACGGTGAGGCGGCTACCTTCTATGTACACTTCACCCGTTGTATTCAGGTAGACGAATGCACGATTATCATCTGTGCTGTTTCCTGCATCAACATTTGAGCTTTCATAATCATCCTCGTCTATTACTACATTGCCATCGCCAGCAAGATCTTTGACAACAATCTTTGCATCTGTTACAGTAAGATCTATTGCAACTCTTCGCTCTGAAATTACGACTGTGCCATTACCTTCTGCTTTAAGTGTTCCTTCACCGCTGAGTACTACTACACCTTCCCTTTCCTGCTTGAGCTCTTTTGAGCATGTTCCTGAGAATTGCATTTGCATCTTTGATGTCTTTTCCGACTGGACAATATACCCGTTCGCCTCACGAACATTTTCACCGTAGTTGCCATTTCCTTTCATATAGGTATTTCTTGCCTGCTCCTGATTCTCCTTTGCATCTGCTATATAGTTCCCTGTATTCCTCAAGCATTGTCTCGAGATCTTCAACATCCTCGCCATTCTCTTCCATGGTTGCGATTTCATTTTCAAGACGCACCATCATGGGATCTGGAAGTCCTGATTACGTTTGTGATTTTATTGTCAATTGCATTTCCAGTTGAACTTACACGATCTTTGCGTGCGTCCCGCCAGACACTCCTGATGTTCTTTGCAGAATCTGCCAGTTCATCCCTTGAACTTGCATCCTACATTTTTCCTTTCTGCTTCAAGTTCTGCAATGTATTCCTCATTGTCAAGAACAGAGATCATGTAGTCAATAGTACTGTTCAGGTATTCCCTGGTTGCATCGATTGCTTCTTCAGTATCAAGGTTCGGGTTTTTGGACTTTATATTTGCAAAATTGTCTTTTGCTGATCTGTAATTATCTCTTGCCTCACCAACCTGCTTGACTTTGTTTATGATCTTGTTGGAAACCATTTTTCTTGGTGCTTCAGGGGCATTAACCATATCACGGTCCTGATCCTGCTGTTGTACGCCTGCCGGTTCGCTGCTGTCATCAGAATCATCATCTGAGCTATCAGAATCGTCTGCTGAACTACCGGAATCATCAGCGCTATTATCACTTTGACTGTTTTCAGCACTCATTCTGTTATTACCCTGCGCATTATCTGATGCTGCGCAATTCTGCCGGAAGAATGCTGAACACCATCAGCAATACGGCAAGGAATGCGAAGATCCTCGTATTTTGTTTTTTCATTATTCAACCCTCCAATTTAAATTTCGTTTTTCTCCTGGTTTTGTTTTTTATTAATATAATGAATGAATTTGATAAAGATTATGATTTGTAAAAAATAATGTAATCAAAAGATCCGGCTGTTAAGCCGGATCATCGTTTTTCATATCCCGTTTTTAATCATACGTTTATTCAACGCATGAACCGTCTCTTAGCCTCTGCTGATCCTGCTCCCCCATCATCACAATCTCCGGTTCCCTGACAAATTTTTACCGCCACAGGCGCCATTATCATTTCCATGGAATCCCGTTACGGAAACCGTCTGCAGTCATACCGCCTCTGTATTGCATTCTTGATGCATCTGCAGGTACGCCTGTACATCCTTCATCACGATCTCTGTCCTGAACAGCAGCTGTGGCTGAAGCTGCAAAAAGACTTATCAGCATAATTGCCACAGCAAATATTGTGAATGTTTTTATTTTCTATGTCTCTCCTCGTTCCCTTTTAGTTCACCGGATTATGCCTGGCATGAACCATCTTTTTTCTGGATTCTGTCTGGTCCGTCGCCGTCACAGTCAGAATCACATGAACCATCCTGAAGTCTGTCAGAATACTCGTCACCGTCTCCTGTACCCTGGCAGTTGTCACAGATTCCATCTCCGTCTCCATCAACGTAGTTGTCACATACACCATCTCCATCAACGTCTACAAAGAGGCTTTCTTGTGTCTGTATAAAGACATGTTCCGTCTTTCAACTTCTTCGGTCATCCGATCTGCTGCCATAGCTGTCATAGCAACTGTACTTACCATCATGATTGCCAGAGCAACCAATACGATTCTTTTTATGTTCATTTTATCTATCCCTCTGAATTGTTTTGATTTAGGTTGGTTGTTAGTGGATGTTCGTTCGCAAATGGTGGTTGGTATTATTTTGCAAATGGTTATTGAGTCATATTAACACAATACAGCCCAATCCTTCCTGGATTATCCTGATTTTGAACTTCCACTGACAAATTCCAGATTCGCAGAGTGGGATATAAACATACTTTACTTCATAAAACTTACCAACCACCTTGAAAATAAGACTTTAAATGGTTTATTTTACTTGATAAAACTTTATCTGCCTTTATTTCCTATTTTGTGTGGTGAGTAGTTTCAGGTATATTTTCCTGTGCTCAGATGCCTGGCAGGTAAAATATTCCAGCCTGAACGTTGGCTTAACCTGCTGCAGTGTTATAGTAACTGTAAAACTAAGGGTCAGAACATTTTGTCTGCTGAGAATAAAATTGATAACTGGTTTGTAAGGCAGAACAGCCAGAAAGAATGTTATATGGTTTCAATAAGAGAAATTGCTTATTCCTTTTGAACATGACTTTTCCATCCTCTTTCTCAATAACCCTCATGTCATCACATTCTTTAATATTGCAAGATAAGATTTGAGGAAATACAGTTCATTATCATCTTCTTCTCCTGAAAACTGTTTTACCTGAATAAGATTGCCATAGCTGCGTTGTAATTGTTCTGGAGAATCATCAATCACCAGTATTTTACGCAGGTCATATCCTTTATTTTTAACTTTTTTCATGTCCTTGACGTAGGTAAAAGAGTTCATTTCAATGGTTTCTGATGGATGGACGTACATCCTGGTGCATCTTTCCCTGCTCCATACAAATTTTAAAGGATAGTTTTCCGGAAAAATATTTGAGATAATGCAATCTGCATAGTCCGAACTTGCTGAAGTCCAGACAGCAACCTCAAATAGTGATGCTATAAATTCAAGAAACTCTTCAAGAAAAGGACGTTTATAGACATAATAATCCGAGCATCGAAAATCATGCTGATGCCCTAATCCATTCATCTCTGAATGTATAAGTGTTTCATCGAGATCCAGGATCAGGAGCTTATCCTTCATAAAGGATAATTGCCCGGAGTATACTAATATTTAATCCGGGTCTCTAGAATTCCCGGTATAAATTCAATATTCTTTGTAGTTGTCTTCTGTACAGCAGCATCGGAATTTGTCACCTTTGGCGGATGGCTACTTCGTTTTTAGATTGCATGTTGCTTTGTGGACTTGAATAAGAGCAATGTTTGTGCCACTTATATTAATGGGATTTCGACAGAGCCTTGTCCGGAAATAAATTAAAAAAAGAGGTGTGAAATATGAATGGCCTCATTCATATTTCTTCAACAACAATGTCTTTTTCACTGTCAGTTTCATTGATCATTTCTTCAATTTCATTAATTTCTTCTTCAATGTCCTGGATTTCTGGATCAGTGACTCCTACCATTTCATCACTAAGTGCCTCGTCAGCAACAGATGTGTCATTTTCTCCTGCATCCGTTTCTTCAGGTAACTCTTCTGGCACTGTTTCAGTTTCCTGGCTCGCATTATCTGCACATCCTGAGATAACGAGTCCGAATACAAGAATAGCCAGCACAATGATGTATTTTTGTTTTAACAATGAAATTCATCTCCTCTAGTTTCTCTGTTTATGATATCATGCGGAGATACTTAAACCTCTGTTTCTTCTTCAGTTTCTGTAGTCTCCTCTGTTACTTCATCTTCCTCATTTGCGGTTGATGCATCCGGTGCTGTCCATGTATACTCTGTGCCGGCAATTTCATATGTACCTTCACCGGTCAGTACTGCGTTGCCGGTTCCTTCAACATCAAGGGATACATCGGTTCCGCGGAGTGTAACAGTAAGGCGTGTTCCTTCAACAGTTACCTCACCTGTCAGGTTCTGGTAGACGTACGCACGGTTGTCAATATCGCTGTTTCCGGAATCAATGTTTGAATAGCTGTATGTTGCATCATCTGTGTTAACCTTCGCATCTCCTTCCATATCCTTGACAATAAGTGTGGCGTTGTTTGCGGTAATACTCATTGTGATTTCTCCGGAAACCACTGCAATACCATCACCTTCAGCTGTAAATGTTCCTTCACCATCAAGGGTCACAATGCCTTCCCTGTATTGTTTGAGTTCCCTGAACATTTCTTCAAGTACAGCGTTTGCCTGCCTGATACTTTGTCCTGACAGTTTCATGTACCTAAATGTTTCGGCATTAGCATTGCCGTTTCCATAGGCATTTTCTGCCTGTTCCTGGTATTCTCCTGCTTCAGTAACAAGGTTATTGTATTCCTGATGCATTTCCTGAAGTCCGCTTACGTCTTCTCCTTTCTTTTCCAGGAGTGAAATTTCATTTTCAAGGCGAAGTGACATTGCTTCAGATGATCTTATAACTGCTTTGAGCTTGTTGTTTGCGGATTCTGCTGTTGCATCGGTTTTTTCCTGACGGGCTTCCCTCCAGATATCCCTGATGTTTTTTGCACATTCAGCAAGTTCCGCTCTTGTAGAAGATGTGGCAACATCTTCCTTTTCTTCATTCAGCTGCTCTATGTATTCCTCATTGTCAAGTGCTTCAGTCATTACATCAATTGTACTGTTGAGGTATTCTTTAGTTGCCTCAATTGCTTCTTCTGTATTTAGTGCAGAATTGCCGGCTTTAATGCGCAGGAAATTCTCGGTGGCATTATTGTATCTTTCCTGTGCACTGGCAGCCTGTTTTATTTGACTGGTAACTTCATAGCGGCCTGCATCAGTAGTCGCGTTAATCCTGTCTCTGTCCTTTATTTTTTCCTGCAGGCTGTCAGCATCTGTGAATGCCATTGCCGGAACTATGCTAAAAATCATAAGTATGACAGCAACGGTGGCAAAAATTTGTATTCTCTTGTTTTTCATATTTTATCCTCTCTGGTTCTCTTAGGTATTGTTGATTATTTCAGGTCTTGTGATTTTTATACCTGCAAGTGTGTGATTGGCAGATGAGTATATATAAATACTTTACTTTAGCTGGTTTTTGGTAGCATATTTTGTAAATTAAACCCTTAAACAATCTTCAATAGCTTGATAATACTTCATAATCTCTTATTTCAATTAAACCAAGAAAACAATTGATTTACATGAATTTGTAGAATAAATTATTCTGAATGGACATAATCTTCCGTTGACGAGGATATAATATTAAAAAAGAAAAAGAGAAATATGAATGAAGTCATTCATATTTTCTGGTGTATGGGATGAAACTTGAATTGCTTATTCGCTGATCAGCTCGTCTTCCTCACTGGCAGAGATATCAGAAAGATCTTCTTCTTCTTCTTCGCTGGTTTCTTCACCAGTGAGTTCAGTGTCTTCACTTTCTGAATCATCGGTCAATTCATCTTCTTCGCTGCCAGTTTCATCGATCAGTTCATCTTCTTCACTGCCAGCTTCTTCTGTCAGTTCTTCTTCATCACTGGCAACTACATATACAGCATCTTCTGTACTGGTTACTTCTTCAGCGTACTGTGATTGCTCGTCGGTGACTGCCATTTCATCATTGAGGGGGTCATCGGTTACTGCTGTGTCTTCATGTACGTCCTGTGACACAATTGAATCTTCGGATACTATGCTGTTTTCTTTGCTTCCTGTATCAGTACAACCTGAAACTATAAGTCCAAGTCCTACTGCAAGAACAGCAAGCACTACAATATAACTTCGTTTTAACACTTGTATTCATCTCCTCTTTTCTGTTTAATTCTGGCATTTCTGCCTTGCTTTCGTTTTTCCTCTCCCGTTCTACATGTGTGCAGGTGTTAATTGCTGATAGTACATCTGATACTACTAAATCATTATCGACAAACTTGTCGATTTTTAGTCAAACCCGCGGATTAGTAATTAGCGACATGGTATAAATAGTTATTTGAAGATTTCCAAACATTCAATATCAATTTTCAGGTTTAAGGAAATATTCTGCTCAGGCTAACTTTAACATACTAACTGTTTTTTCTTGTTATTTTGATATTTCAAGTAAATATTATATGTGTGTAATATCTAAATATACATCCGGTGCTAATCAAAAAAATAATTCTTCTCAGCATGATATCAATCGTGCTATTGGCCGGTGCAGGCATTTCATGTGCTGCAGATACCGCCACAATTCATGGTGCAGTATATGAATGGGATTCTTTTGAACCGCTTGAGCATGTCATAGTAGAGGTAAATTCAACCCCTCCCCCAGTCCATGCTCGCTAATTACGGAATATATTCATTTGACCTGACTCCGGGTAATTACACGTTAACCGCTGAGTATTATGATGGTACTGATCTGATAGCATATACTGAAGAGGAAATTACCATCACGGATGATGGTGATATGTTCTGGATATGATTCTCCTTCCGGTTTATTATGATGCCTCTTTAAACGAGAGTGAATTTTAGAACTTGATGATATTGCCAGCTTTTCAGAAGATGAGCAGGATTCAGGTTCGTTGTATACAGTAGTCTTGATCCTGATTATTGTAGTAGTTGTGGTGGCAGGGCATATTACTTTATGAAACATCGCAGTGACGGTGTATCTGTAGTTGGTGAGGATGAGTATGTTTCTCAGCTGGAAGGTGGGAAATGGCAGGATCTGCCTGATGATCTTCGACAGGTTGTAGCTATTTTAGAGAAGAATGATGGCAGGATTACACAGAAAGAACTGCGCACAAAGGTAAAGCATTCCGAGGCAAAGGTAAGTCTTATGGTTTCTGACCTGGAGAACAGGGGCGTTGTACGCAAATTCAAGAAAGGTAGGGTAATATAATCATTCTTGAAGATGATGAGGAATCAAACCAAAACGTATAACTGCATTTACCGTGTATGAAGGAAGGAATCCATAAATAATTCTATTTACATATTTACAAGATTAATCATAATCACATTTGCGATATTTACTATATTTATGAGGGTATACATGCGAGTTTCCATGGACATTGAGTTAAAAGACATCCCGGGGCAATTGCTTCTTGCTTTAAAACCGGTCTCCGAATTTAAAGGTAACTTGATTTCGGTAGTCCACCATCATGAAAAAGAACACCCCGTGGCACTATTCCGGTACAGGTAGTTTTTGAGACAAAGCTAGAGAACCTAATATTAATATTGTCTCAAGCCTTTGAAGAAAGTGACATTGCCATTGTGCGTATCGATGAAAAGAGATATTTTGAGCACGGTGTGGTAATACTTATCGGGCATATTGTTCACACTGATATACAGGACACAATCGATTCTATTGACAACACAGGTTACAAAAGCCGAGATTGTAGGACCTAACCTTTCAATGCCAAAGATAAACATAGCATCATCAGCATCACTAAAAATAGATGCAGTGAGCAAGGAACAATTTGCAAAAGCGATTGCTATTCTTATATTACAGCCAGAAAGAAAGATCTTCTGGTCATTGAACCAATTAAAAGCGAACTTGGAGTGGTTTGATGAAAACAGTAAGAATGTCAATTATTGGTTTTGGTGCAGTTGGCCAGGGGTGTTGCACAGGTCCTTCTGATAAGAAGGATTACCTGGATGATGTTGGTCTTGATTTTAAAGTCATTGCAATAGCAGACTCAAGAACTTCAGTAACCAATCCTGAAGGAGTTGATCTTGCTGCTGTAATTGCAAGGAAGAAATCCAAAGGAACAGTTGGTGATGAAAAGCTAACAGGACTTGAGATTATAGATACCATTGATCATGAACTGGTTGTGGAAACCACACCAACTAATATAGTAACGGGTGGCGCAGGTCTTGAAAACATGCTCATGTGGCTTTCAACGCGGAAGAGACCTTGTAACTTCAAACAAAGGTCCTCTTGCAATGAAATATGGTGAACTCATTGATGCAGCTGATGCAGGTGGTTCCAAATTCCGGTTTGAGGCAACTGTAGGCGGTGCAATGCCGGTCTTAAACCTTGCACGCGATGTGCTGGCAGGAAACACCATCACAAATGTTGAGGGTATCTTCAAATTATGCAACTATATCCTTACAAGGATGATGGAAGAACATGCTCCTTATGAGCAGATGCTGGCTGAAGCACAGGAACTTGGCTATGCTGAAACAGATCCCACATATACTGTTGAGGGAATTGATACTGCCTGCAAGCTTGTGATACTTGCGAATTGCGTATTCGGAATGAACGCAACCCATGAGGATGTCACTGTAACCGGTATTACCAAGATAACTCCGGAAGCACTTTTGCTGGCCCAGAATGATGGTTATGTTATCAAACTTATTGGCGAGATCACCATGACAGCATTATCAACGTTGGTCCGAAACTTGTGCCAACAGATCATCCGCTGGCAGTTGGTGGCTCCCTGAATGTTGCATCAGTACAGACTGATCTTTCCGGTCCTATAACAGTCACAGGTCGCGGAGCAGGTTCCAGAAACCGCAAGTGCAATTCTCAGTGACATGATATCCATTTACAGGGACTAGCCTTTTTACTTTTATCAAATTAGTGGAAAGTGGCTTAGTATGACAAGTTTCAGGGAATTTGCCCAGGCCTGTAAAATTATTGAAAGTACACCTGGCTCTCTTGATATGACTGCTCTTGTGGCAGATTTGCTTACAAAAGCTACTCCTGAGGAACTTCTGTTGTAACTCATTTTGTAATGGGTGAGATATTTCCTGCATGGAGTAGTGAGGAAATCGGTGTCGGTGCAGGAATACTTTACAATGCACTTGCCAAGTCAGCAGGAATATCAGTCAACGATATAAAAGAACTGGGGAGGGAAACCGAGATATTGGCGAGATCAAGCTGTTAATGCACTGCAGAAAGTTTCATGGCCAGATTTTCATCTTTTCTTGAAGAGGAAAACGATATTAATATTTCTATAATGGAGGGTTTTTGACAGGTCTAAAGCCATTTCAAAAGCCTCGAAAGTAAAGGTTCCTGTAGACATCTAAAATAAAAACACACCTCCAGTATCTTTTTAATTCAGCTTCCACCGAGGTGGATACATTGCACGTATTGCAGTTGAAGAATTCATGATTGGTGTTGGTAGAGGGAATCGTCAGGATGCTTATTTGCGGGCATTCGATGTTCCTTCCAGAGGATATAGAACGTGCTTTTATGCTTACAAATGATCTGGGGCTTGTTGCAGTAACTGCAAGGGAAGGAGGAAGCGGGATTCCGTACTCTCCTTGGACTTGAACTCTATCGTCCGGTATGTATGATGCTGGCTCCAGACGATACCAAGTCTCGATGCAGCTTCATTTCAGATCTTGGTACTGCTGCAATTGAGTGGAACGATTTTTGGGTGCGAGGGTGCAGATCCATAAGCAGGGAGATAATATCACGCTTTTCTCCCCGCAGGCTTGAAAACATTACTGATTCACTCGATAATGTGAAGCCGTCAGGGAAATGTCCATGCCGAATCTGCGATACTGGATGGCGAAGCTGTTGCCATTGATGAAAATGGCAGGCCAAGAGCGTTTCAGGACATACTGAAACGTTTCAGGAGGAAAAGCGTATCATACATGTCCAGTCCACCGCACGTGAAATACCCTTATTCTGTGAATCTCTTTGATATAATGTATCTCAATGGCAGGAACTTTTGACCTTACCCCTGACGCGGAGAAGGGAAAAACTCCAGGGTGGATGTGTCAGGAACGGAAAAACATCAATGTTGATATCCAGTATCTGACAGACGACCCGGAAAAGATGCTACTTGAGATTTACAATGAGTTTCAAGGCAGGCCACGAGGGTGTGATGATAAAGAACCCCGAATCACCTTACTTCCTCCTGGAAAACGAGGTAAGAACTGGCTTAAGAAGAAGCCTGTTATGGAAACACTGGACCTTGTTGTTATTGGTGCTGAATGGGATACGGTCGTCGTACCAGTTTCCTTGGTTCATACGCCCTTGCATGCCATGATCCCGACACCGGTAGTTTCCTGCCCGTGGGACGTGTCGCAAATGAGTTTCTTCGATGAGCAGCTGCAGAACTGATCGAACTTTTCTCAGACTTGATAGTGGTTGAGTCAGGAACGGAAGTTGAGATAAAACCTGAGATTATATTTGAAGTAGCTTTTGAGGAAATACAGAAAAGTGTCAACTACGAATCCGGTTATGCACTTCGATTCCCGAGACTTGTAAATGAGATCTGACAAATCCCCTCGAAGATGTTGAAACCATAGGCAGGCTTGAGGAAATGTATCTTGTGCAGCGTGAAAGGAACTGACTTACGAAATCGATTTCATCAAAGTATTATTAGTAAATAACAATTGTTCTAAAATAAGGAAATCGGGTTATGTTATTGGCAGTAATGGTGTCATTACTTGCATTACCTTTTTCAGGTTGTGTTGGTGAGCAGGCACCTGAACAAACTTCAAATGAATCAGTTGAGGACGTGCAGATAGATGCAGATGCTATTGTATACATAGACAATTATGAGTTCCATCCTTACATAGCAAGAATATCTCCCGGCGACACCGTGCAGTGGGTAAATAACGATTCAGTGGCTTTTATCATAAAAGGTAATCTTGTGGGAGGGGACAGCTTCCAGTCACCAACTCTCAGGAAAAACGACACCTTCAGCTATACTTTTGATAATTCAGGTACCTACAAGTATGAACTTGTCACCCATCCGTGGACAAAAGGTGGCCAGATAGTCGTCGAATAAAATGCCTAAAGCAGGACATACTTGAGTTCTGCATTCGTTATAATTTTTCAGAAAATTGTTTTCACTGCTGTAAACTCTTTTTCTTTCCTGTAGTGTTCTATGTATTTATCATTGATTTTCCAGACATCTTTTTTCAACAATATAGCCCTATGATACATGTAGTGTTTTTTGTAGCTTACATCTGAAGGAAGTTGATTTTAAATTTTCTGGTAAGTCCTGTGGAATAAAAATTCAGGCATAATCTTTATCAAAGAAAGAAAATTCATTTAATATATCTTTATCAGAAAGGAGGGTTTGAGTGGTAACTATAGCAGATGCTCAGTTAGTAATGATACTTTTTCTTGTTATATTCATTATGAATGTTATAGCTTACTTTGTATTCATTCCAAAAAAGTACAGGTTGAAAGTGACAATGTCAGAGCGGGAAAAAAATGCTTATTCATTCACCAGGCAGATATTGCCTTACTTAGCTCTGGTATCTTTTATTTATATACTTGTAAAATCACAGGGAATAATTGTCAACGTATTTGACATTTCCCCGGATTATGCCCTTGCAAAATACATACTGGACATTGAAGGTAACAGTGTCAGCATGTTCCAGTCTTTCACAAATCCTCTTCTGACATATGCCAGTTCATTCATCTATATATTCGGCTTTTCTTTCCTGCTGATATTCACATTCGTTGTACTGGTTTTCACCAAACAGATCCGTGCACTGCAGGAATATGCAATTGCAGTTGCAATAATCTACGTTGTGGCTTTTCCCTTCTACATTTTCACTCCTGTAAAGGTCACAGGATATACTTTGTCCAATGTAATACCACTTCTATACGATCTGAGTCCTGTAATTCATGATGGCCTGAGGACTGTGGATCCGTTCTTTGATAATTGCTTCCCGAGCCTGCATGCAGCACTGTCTGTGCTGGCAATGCTTTTTATCATTTTCAGGACCAATCTTCTGGGCTTTAAGATCGTTGCTGTGCTTATTACCCTGGCAATCCAGTTTACCATATTTTATCTGGGAATACACTGGATAATAGATTTTGTTGCCGGAATAATACTGGCTGTAATCAGCTTTTACATTGCTACCAGGTATCATGACAGGATAGTTGCCAGGTTCGCAGTTTTACTGAACAGATCCAGCAGGTATTAGACCTGCTCCTATCTGTTTTTATATCTTGGAAGACTAAATCCTGCAGGGTTAAGATGAATCCTGAATATCCGGAGACAAAAATAAATGCTGACAGGCTTAGTCCTGCTTTGTATATACTCTCCCTGTCCAAACTGTTCAAGGATCTTGGTACGGGTATGCTTGCATTCCTGCTTCCATTGTATATAGTAGGTCTTGACACAGGTATTTTTTCAGGAACTCCTGTGGTGGTAAGGGCAGGTTTAATTGCCACTGTTTTTGGCTTATCAAATGCCTTTTCACAACCTTTTTTCGGCCGGCTTTCTGATTCAATTAACAAAAGAAAACCTTTTGTTGTTCTTGGAACGGCAGGTTTTACACTTATATCTTTCATCTATGCAAACACGGGTAATTTTGATTATCTTATAATCCTGCGTATTATTCAGGGACTAACTGTTGGGGCCACTGTGCCTGCAATTGTTGCAATGGTAACCCATTTATCTACTAAAAGTACAAGGGGTAAAGCTATTGGTATTTATTCCACTGTCAGGGGCTTTGCTTTTGGAACAGGTTCCATTCTGGGTGGAATCGTTGCCAGCTATTATGATTTTGCAATGGCTTTTTATGTATGCTCCATTCTTGGTCTTGCCAGTTTTGTATTGATATTCTTTTTCGTTTCTGAAACTCATGATGGAATGCCATCAGGAAAAAAAGTCACTCAAAAAGCAGAGGGATTTCAGTTTCTGATTCTGGGAATTGCAATGTTTATGATGATGGCAGGAATAATGATTATATTTGCATTCCTGCCGGAATATGAAACAAGACTGAATGCCGGTGAGATATCACTTAGTATTGCAGTATCAGCTTACGTGATTGTGAGGGTGCTGTTCCAGATTCCCATGGGCATGTTATCAGATAAACTGGGGAGAAAAAGGATAATCGTACTGGGGCTTCTGCTCAATATTCCAATAGTGATAGGCCTGGGTCATGTTGCCACTGTAAATCAGCTCATATTCCTGAGGGCATTACAGGGCATATCCATGGCATCAGTTGAAACACCGGTAATGGCACTTGCAGTTGACCTGGCAGGGCCTTCAGTAAGCTCAAAAGTAAGTTCAATTACAGCTTCACAGGCAGCAGGAATGGCCCTGGGGCCAATAATGGGTGGAATACTTGCAGGGTATATTTCTTTTGAAATACCCTTCTATATTTGTGCAGTAATGCTGCTACTATCACTTCTGCTTGTAATGGCAGTAATAAAGGAACCGTCAGGTCAGGAAACTTACTGATTATTCATTTCAACTGTAGGAAATATCATAGCTATGGAATGATTTTTCAATCTTTTTCCTGTCGGTGATATCATAAAAAATAATAACCGTACCGATAATTTCGTTTTTCTTATTGGTTATTGGTGAGCCTATAATGTCCAGTGGTATATGTGTACCATCTCTTGAAATAAGTGTAGTATTCTCATCAAGTCCGAAGAATGCTCCCTCACGGAGAATTTTCTTTGCAGGACTTTCTGCATATCTTTCATTATCCTCGCAGATAACCCTGAATACACTACTGACATTAGCTCCCAGTGCTTCATCTTTCTTATAACCGGTGAGTGCCTGGGCAAGAGGATTCATATATTTTATTATTCCATTATTGTCGGTGGAAATTATTGCATCCCCGGAATTGTTCAGCAGGGAAGTAACCAGCTTTTCATGGTCAAACTGTTTCTCTCTTTCTTTTTCCTGTTTGTAGAGGGCGATTTCAATGTTTGTCCTTAGTTCCCTTTCATCAAAAGGCTTGAGAATATGTCCGAAAGGTTCTGTAAGTTTTGCCCTTTGCAGGGTTTTTTCATCGGAGTATGCAGTCAGATAAATAACAGGAATGTCGAAGTTTTCACGGATGGTTTTTGCAGCATCAATTCCGTCAATCTTTCCTTTAAGTACAATATCCATAAGAATGAGATCCGGGTTGCATTCTTCAACAAACTGTATTGCTTCCTCTCCACTGACAGCCATGCAAGGTACTGAGTAGCCAAAATGTTCCAGACTATCTTTAATATCCAGAGCTACTATTTTTTCATCCTCGACTATCATTATTCGTTCTTTAGTCATCAGTAGTCCCTTCTCTTATAGGATAGTTCTTTAAATCTTATCTGGAATTCCGTGCCATTGCCCCTTATGAGTTCTACTGTCCTTCTATCTGTTCAACAGGAAACAACAAGGCGCATTCCCAGTGACTCTGTATTCTTAAAGTCGACATTTTCAGGGAAGCCTTTTCCGTTATCCTTTATTGAAAGCAGGTAAAAACCTTCATCTTCGGGAGTTATTTCTATTATTATTTCACCTTTATGATCATCAAAGGCATATTTCAGGCTGTTTGAAACAAGTTCAGTGATTATAAGGCCAAGTGGTATGGCAGTATCAATGCCCTGTGTTAGGTTTTTGATCCTTATATTGATTTTGATATCATTCGGATTATATCCATAATTATTGACTAAATATCCAGTCAGAGTTTCAATATAAGTTCCGAATTCAATGTTTTCAAGATCACTTGACTGATAAAGTTTTTCGTGTGCAATCGCCATTGATTTAGCCCTGTTCTGGCTTTTTCTGAAAGCTTCCACAGTTTCTTTATCAGTGAACTTCCGGGATTGCAATCTCAGGAGACTTGAGATAATTTGAAGGTTATTCTTTACCCTGTGATGTATTTCTTTTAGCAGCAAGTCCTTTCTGCGCATTTCTTCTGCCTGTTTTAATTCCGTTACGTCAGAAACAACAGCCAGGACTTCGTTTTCTCCACTGACTACCATCCTTACTTCAAAGTTCCTGATTTCACCCTTTACAGGCATTGTATATTGCATAGTCTGCATTTTGTTTGTTTTAAAAGCCATGTCTATTATTTCAAGTTCTTTTGCTGCCACATCAGCCGGCAGGACGTCATCAAGGCTGATACTTAATTCCGTGTCTGGGGACTGGTATATGCAGTTGTCAGTAGAAAGTTTATAATTGCTAATCGTTCCATCTTTTCTAATCTGGAACATCATGTCAGGAATTGTCTGTAAAATAGCAGTTATTGTGGCATCCTTCTTTTCGATTGTCCCACGGGCTTTTTCAAGAGATTCCAGCATATTGTTTATGGATTTCCCTATACTGGCAACCTCATCATTCCCAGTCAATTCAACACGTTTTGAGAAATCTTCATTCTGTCCAATAAAGGTTATTTCATTTTTAAGCCTTTTAAGAGGTGATACAATTGATTTCTCCAGCAAAGCCGTTCCGGATACAGTGAAAACAGCTCCTGTAAGTACAAGGATTATGAGGAAATTCGTTATCGTGGTAATTCCTTGCTGATGAATACTTCTGGGTCGGGATATTTTCAGGGAAAATGCTTCTTCTCCATAGATGTCATCAAAATAAGCATATGAATTAATTCTTCCATTATCAATGCTGACTGTTGTATCCGGATTGCTCTTATTGTAGCTCTTTACTTTAATTTCCATTCCAGTAAGTTCATGGAGCCTGCGGATTTCATCTTCATCGAGAACATTTCCGGCAATTATTGTTCCTGCTATTGGCAAAGTTTTATCTTTTTTCTCCAGGGTTCTGATGCTTAACATTACCGGAACACCATTTAAAGTAAGAAAACCTGTTTTATTTTGATTATTTTCATTATGAAGGGGGATGAAGCTGTTCTCTTCCAGATCTTGCTCTAATTGTGTAATTGCCTGTATACTGGTCTGGTTTGTCGTTGTTATTTTTCCAGAGACCTGCTTTCCGGTCGCATCGTAAAAGAAGATAAAATCAATTTCCTGATTCTGGAATGCATTATATTCATAATTGCTCTGGTTATTACTGAAAAACTCATACGTTGCATTCTGCACTGACCAGTATGCAACATTTTTTTCAAGCTTTTCACCATCAGAGGAAAGTATATTCTCAACAATTCTTGCATTTTCTATGGCATCACTTTCTTCCAGCCTGTCCAAAGTTTTCTGTTATTATGAAATATGAACTCAGGTAAATGATAAGGATCATTCCTATAATAGTTGCACCAATGATGCCAAAAGATTTTACTTGTAACTTTGTCATTTACTAGCCTTTAACAAAATTGCTGATATTAAGAAAATCATATTTTATGATGTTATATAACTCCCTTATAATTTATATGCATATATAATTGTTTCTAATTGCTGCGCACATTTGCAAAGATATCGAGAGTATATCGGACACAGCCGCATCAAATATTTTGTTAATTATAAAGATTTGCACACATGATATAGAAAAAGTAATGAAAGTACAGGAACAGGTAAAGAATAGCATATGGGAATTAATTTGTTCCCATATTGGTTATTTAACCTACAACGCTCATATCGGCAACTCTGATGGAGGGTGTAATTGTCCCGCCTACTTTGCGAACATCAGTTCCTGCTCCGTTGATGTTCCTGAGCATGTCGAAGATGTTGCCTGAGATCATAAGTGATTTAATAGGTTTGTCCAGTTTTCCGTCCTTAATAGTAAAAGCATTCCTTGCTTCTACTGAAAAGTCTCCGGATATTGAATTTGCAGTGTGTGCTCCGATAACTGTATTCACATAAATGCCTGAATCTGTATCTGCTACTACATCGCACCGGGGGAAATCAATAATGAAGTTCCTGGAGCCAACAGAAGGTGTTGAAAGATATGAATTCCTTGATGCGTTTCCTGTACTCTCAACTCCGTCTTTCCCGGCAGTATATGTGTCGTAAAGGTAAGATCTGAATGTACCTTTTTCTATTACGGTTGTTTTCTTTGATGCAACACCTTCATCGTCTGCAATACCGGTTTCAATTCCACCTTCCAGCAATCCGTCATCGTAAATTGAGAGTTTTTCATTTGCAATTATCTCATCTTTCTTTCCAATGAGGTTTGATCTTCCCTTCTGGACATTATCAGCATCAATTGAAGGCATGAATGCGTTTTCTATCAGGTCTGAGAATGCAAATGGATGCAGAATTACCTCTGTCCTGTGAGGTTCTATCTCAATTGTATCCTGGGACATCCTGGCAAGCTCTGCTGCATTCTTTCCTATTAAATTAAAATCAATATCATTCTTACGTGAGATTGCAAAGTCATAGGCAGTGGAAGTTTCTCCTGAACTTGTGATAACGTCTACAAATCCTGAAACCCCGGTTCCCTCTTCCTCAACTTCAATGCCGTTTGTGTTGAGAATGAGTCTTTTTCCGTGGCTTCGTCCGAAACTGCCTGATGTGACTATTATATTATCTATTTTCTTTGCGCTTTCAATCATTTCCATTGTATGACTGATACAGTCATCAAGTTCCATGCTCTGAAGCTCTTTATCAAGTATTCCTGAAACAGATGGATATTTCTGGTTTGATGGCAGGGCTTTCCAGTCAGGATCAGGATCCTGTGTCTTTGCAGAAATCACTGCATTCTTTGCAGCTTCCTCAATATGGCTCATTATATTGGTACTTGCAAAACCCACTGCCCCATCGATAATAGCACGGATGCCAATTCCTGTGGTGATGCTTTCTTTTGCACCTTCTATCAGGTCCTTCTGTATATTGACAGATGTTTTCTGGCTTTCCATTATGTAGACTTCAGCTTCTTTTGCACCATGTTTTGATGCAGCTTAGGGCTTTTTCAGCAAGGTCATACATTTATGCACCTCCTACCATGGCTTTTGTAATCATGAGATGCGGGGAACCATCTGTTACGGGCACAAGCTGTCCTCCTTTTCCACACCTTCCTGAATTCATTTTCAGGTCGTCTCCAACCATCTTAACGTTGTTCAGGATCTCAAGGATCTTTCCTGACAGGGACACATCCCTGATAAGGGTTGTAAGTTCTCCGTTCTCGATAAGGTATCCTTTTTCTGCATTGAACTGGAAAACACCTTCTCCGGTGTTAACCTGTCCTCCTCTTGAACCTATAAGGTATACTCCGTCTCCTATTTCCTCAAGCATTTCTTCAAATTTAGACTCACCGTTATCTATGTATGTATTACTCATGCGGATAATTGGTCTTGAGTGTCCCTGTGCACGGCAGTGTCCGGGTGTTCCTCCGAGTTTTGCTGCAGTTTCCCTGGAATGCAGGTACGATTTCAGTGTCCCGTTTTCTATTATAGTTGTTTTCTCTGTCTGTGACCCTTCATCATCAAAGGGGAAGTAACCATATTCATGCATGGTAGGATCATCAATTATTGTTACAAGCGGGGAGGCAATATTCTCTCCAATACGATTTTCAAGTACAGAGCTTCCTTCAAGCACAAGGTCTGCTTCTGATGCATGCCCTACTGCCTCGTGGGCAAAAACTCCTGCGAGTTCAGGGTCAAGGATTACGGGGAGGTTACCACCTTTTGCAGGTTTTGCATCGAGGAGTTGTAATGCACTTTTTGCTGCTGCTTCTGCAAGTTCTGCAGCATTGTGCCTGTCAAAGATTTCATAACCGGTAACTCCAAAACGGCTTTCTCTTCCTGCCTGGTAGAGTCCGTCCCTTGATGCAACGGCACTGATTGCAAAACCGGTTCTGACAACATTATATTCCCCTTCAATGCCAGTGGAGTCAGTATACATGATCTTGTAAGTGGATTCGCTATATGCGGCACTTGTGCTGCTGATTCCATCCATTTTTGCATGTTTTCCGAATTCCTTGAGATTTTGGACTTTTTCTTCAAGGGAAACGTCCAGAGGATTCTTTTTTACTTTAGGGGTATTGCTTACCACAGGGTTTGCAATTTCTTTCATCTGGACTTTTTCTTTTGGGGATTTCTCATCCATGCTGATTGCAAGTTCGGAAGCTGATCTTATGGCTTTTTCCACATCAAAGTCCCCATCTGCAGATGTGAATCCCCATGACCCACCTTTTAAGGCACGAACTGCAGCTCCTTTTGTAAAATTAACAGAAATCTGTTCAACCTTACCATTATCAAGGACAATGGATGTGGTTGTACCCTCGATAATCCTTGTATCAAAAAAGTCTACGCTATGCATAATTTTAACTTCTCCCTGTATACATTAAATACAAGCTTAAATAATAAATAAGTAAATAAATAAAAGTCACCTGCTTATGCAGGGACTATTTCAGGCATATCCGGATTGATCTTGAGATTGGTAAGGCTCTTAAGCTTCTCAACAATCTTTGTTTTATCAGGACCTACCAGACTGTGTTCGATAACTTCGATAATATTGGTTACCGGAACTATCTCTATTATGTCTTTGTAGGCTTCCTCAATAAGTACATCAGCCTCGTTTGACTTGGGGATGATGACTTTCTTTATGCCTGCTCTTGCTGCAGCTTCTATCTTGTAGGTAGCACCGCCGATTGGAAGTACGTCTCCCCTGACAGACAGTGAACCTGTCATGGCTACAGACTGGTCAATAGGAATATTTTCAAGGGCTGATATCACTGCGGTTGCTATGGATATGGATGCACTGTCACCTTCAACTCCCTCATACGTTCCAATGAACTGTATGTGGATATCGTGGTTGGATATGTCTTTGCCTGTTACATTTTTAATTACGGCTGAGACATTCTGTACAGCTTCCTTTGCTATATCTTTCAGCATACCGGTAGCAATTACCTTACCTTCTGAATTTGAAAGTGAAGGTGCCACTCCTGCCATGATTGGAAGTACAATTCCGGAATCTCCTCCCATGACTGCAAGCCCGTTTACCCTTCCAACAGCACTACCTGTCTTCTTGAAAAGCTGGTAGTCGTTCTTGCGTTCAAGGTAATTGTCAGCAAGCTGCTGTTCAATGGACCTTGCCATCTTCTTGGCTGCAAGTACATGCTTTGCAGTTGCAACAGGTGCATCTTCTGAATGTGCTATGTCACCTGCAACTCTTACAAGGCCACCAAGGTCACGAAGTTTCAGGGTAAGATGTCCTTTCTTCCTGCTCTTCTCTGGGCTTCACGGATAACTTCATCAACGGCAGTCTTGTCAAAAGGAGGGATGTGCCCGTCTCTCATGACTTCCTGTGCCACGAACCTGACAAGGTTCTTGCGGTTATCAGGAGTATCTTCCATTGATTCCCTCATGAAGAGTTCGTATCCGTAACCCTTTATACGGGATCTGAGTGCAGGGTGCATCTTTTCCATTGCATCAAGGTTACCGGCAGCCACCATGATGAAGTCACATGGTACAGGCTCGGTCTTCACAAGAGCACCGGAACTTCTTTCTGATTGTCCTGTTATCGGGTATTCCTTTTCCTGAAGTGCAGTCAGAAGACTCTGCTGTGATTCAAGGCTAAGTGTATTAATTTCATCAATGAAGAGTACACCTTTGTGTGACTTGTGTATATCACCACTCTCTACCCTGTCATGGGCAGGTGTTTCAAGTCCTCCGGACTGGAATGGGTCATGCCTTACATCACCAAGAAGTGCACCTGCGTGTGTGCCTGTTGCATCCAGGAATGGTGCGTGCTCCTTCTGGTAGTTGGAAACAATTAGTTTTGGGATCATCATCTCTTCTTTTGGCATGAACTGTCTTGTCAGGAGCAAAATCATAATTGCAGCTATGATACCCCAGAGCAACTGGCCGACGTAGAATGAGTAAATAATGATACCAAATACCAGTATCATCATCAGCATGTTACGTGACTGGGCCTTCTTCTGGGCTTCCATCTTGTGGGCCATGACAATTTCCCTTCCCTTTCCGGCAGGAACCGAACGAATCTTCGGATTATTGCTGTCCTCAGGATTTGGGTATGCCATTATGTCCTGCAGTTCTTCCTTTGGAAGAAGCTCGGCCATTGCTTTGGCAAGCAGGGACTTCCCGGTACCAGGACTACCTATCATCATGACATGGCGTCTCTGGCTTGCTGCTTTTTTAACCACCTCTACTGCATGTTCCTGTCCGATTATTTGATCAATCAAAAGCTCGGGAACATCTATGGAGTCGGTGGTCTCGAAATTGTCCTCATATAGTTCAATTTCTTCGCTAGAATCAGTAATCTCTTTTTCCATAGTCTTCTCACAAGGTTTATGGTTGTTCTCAGTTGTACGTACAAAATATATACTTGACGGTTTTTATATTATATAGATCTAATTTATTATATTTAACTTGTGAGTAAAGTTAATAAGAGTATAGTGGCATCAGGATATAAGTAACTATGCATTGTGCAATCAGGATATGGTACAAATGAAACTGGCAGTTTTTCTGATCGTTGCATTATTCCTCTCACTTCTATCATTCTCAGCCAGTTATGATGTTATTTCCAATGGTGAGGAATATATGACGTTCAAGCAGGTCACAGTAAGATTCCAGGGTACTGATGCAATTGTTTCGGTTTCCTATGGTCTTGATATGTTTTCCAGCATGTATGTTTTTCTCATGGGAGCGCACAATCTTGAACCATCAATTGATGATTTCTTCATTGATTTTGGTGACATGGAAGTAATTAAATTGGAAAAGATCATGCTGTTATTTCGGCAAATAATATTTCCCGTGAAAATGATGAATATTTCCTTCACGATGCTCATGAACTGGGCAGTATAGTCAGGGTTCTGACACTTGTTTACCCTGATGGTTCCACAAGGACTATTTACAATACAAATACAACACCGGACACTTTCTATGCCGGCTGATATCCTTCATTTTAGATATCCGGCATTTCTGTTATGACATAAGGCTTAACAGTAATAATGAATTAGTCTTATTCATAATATGACAGACGGATTAACTGACAGGCAGATGGAGCGTTATGCGCGTCACATTGCCTTAAAGGAAATTGGCAAAAAAGGTCAGGAAAAGCTACTCAGATCCAGTGTGCTCTGTATAGGTGCAGGTGGTCTTGGTTCTCCTGTTATCCAGTACCTGGCCGCTGCAGGTGTGGGTACACTTGGTATTATGGATGCAGATGTGGTTGACGAAAGCAACCTGCAACGCCAGGTCATACATGCAGGTATGGCAGGGCTTGAAAAAGTTAAATCCGCCTCCGATTTTGTATCACGCCTGAATCCTGATGTGAAGGTTAACACTTATAATATGTGGGCTGCTGCGGATAACATCATGGATATAGTTGCAGAATATGATATTGTTGTGGATTGTTCTGATAATTTTACAACCCGATATCTTGTTAATGATGCCTGTGTGCTTCAGGATAAACCACTCTCACATGGAAGTATTTTCAGGTTTGAGGGACAGGTTACAACAATTGTTCCGGGAAAAGGCCCCTGTTACAGGTGTCTTTTTGAAAGGGCTCCTCCAGAATCATCAGTAAAAACATGCCGTGAGGCAGGTGTTATGGGGGTTTTGCCAGGTGTTATCGGCAGTATCCAGGCCAGTGAAGTTATCAAGCAACTGCTTGGTATTGGTGAATCACTTGTGGGCAGGATGGTGTATTTTGACGCGCTGCATATGGTATTTGATGAGATAAGCATGAAGAAAAATCCGGACTGTCCTGTTTGCGGAGAGAATCCTTTAATTACAGAAATTACAGGGGAAAATTACCGGAATGATTGCTCTCTATAGTAGAAATGACCATGTTGTGTCTGTTTACCCAAAAGATTTATTATCTATTAGGCATTATGAGGGGTGCTGATAAGCGCCAAGGCATGCGATAATAGCACTCAGGTGCTACAAAGCAGTAAGGTGTTTACAGATATTCGCTAACTGTTCAATGGGCTCGTGGTCTAGCTGGTTATGACGTCGCCTTGACATGGCGGAGGTCCGGAGTTCGACTCTCCGCGGGCCCACCACAAACAGTTAGGGGACAGTTAAGTTTAAATGCAAAAGCAACATTTAGGTGCTTCGGGTCATTATGCCCAGGTAGCTCAGTTGGGAGAGCGCTGCCCTGAAGAGGCAGTTGTCCCCGGTTCAAGTCCGGGTCTGGGCACCTAAGCAAAGCACACCAGTAGTGTAGCGGTTATCACCGGGCGTTGCCAACGCTCGAACCCGGGTTCGAATCCCGGCTGGTGTACTTCTCTTCTTCTATTAAAAGTTAAATTAACTGCTTAACTCTGTTTTTATTTTACTTTTAATAACCATGGACCAAAATAGTATATACTGCCCTTTACAATCTGAATGCATTAACTTTACATTTATCCAGGAATGAGTGGTTTAATTAATGTCATCAGCTTCAATGGTTGGAATGAGTTTTCTTGTACTGGGAGTTATATTACTGATGGGAAAATGGATAAGGGTTGTTTCCCCCTCCCTTCAGAAACTTTTCATTCCCAGCTCCCTTATAGGAGGTTTTCTTGCACTGTTCCTGGGATCGGAAGTACTTGGAAAAATAGTCTCATCAGCAGGTTATTATGGGACTTTTATTTCCGGTGGTTTATTCCCGCAGGAAATGATTGATATCTGGTCCGCTTTACCGGGGCTTTTATCAACCTGATATTTGCAACACTTTTCCTTGGAAAGAAAATACCGGCAATAAAGGATATCTGGCTGCTTGCAGGTCCGCAGATTGCCCATGGCCAGACTATTGCCTGGGGACAATACGTATTCGGAATACTTGCTACCATTCTTATCCTGACGCCATTCTTTGGTATGGATCCGACAGCAGGTGCTTTAATTGAAATCTCATTTGAAGGCGGACATGGTACAGCAGCCGGTATGGCAGCTACTTATGAGGAATTCGGGTTTGCCGATGCTTCTGATTTAGCACTTGGACTTGCTACAGTTGGTATACTATTTGGTGTTATTCTCGGTATTATCCTGTTGAATTATGGTGTAAGGACCAACAAAACCGTGGTCCTTAACCAATCTTCTGAGATATTCCTTGATGAGAATTACCAGACCGGCATAATTGATTTTGACTCCAGGGAGTCAGCAGGAAAAATAACAACAAGACCGGAATCCATCGAGCCGCTGTCACTGCACTTTGCATATGTCGGGGTAGCCATAGGAATAGGTTACGTAATCCTGCACCTGTTAATCCTTGCAGAAGATATTCTCTGGGGACAGTCAACAGGGATTTATCTCTTCTCTCACATCCCGCTTTTCCCAATGGCAATGATTGGTGGCATAATACTCCAGTTCTTCCTTGACCGCTTTGACAGGTATCATACACTTGACAGGGATATAATGATGAGAATTCAGGGACTATCACTTGACATACTGATTACAAGTGCAATAGCCACTCTTTCCCTGGCAGTAATCGGAAATAACCTTGTACCGTTTTTGATACTTGCGTTTGTGGGTGTTGCATGGAATCTTGTGGCTTTCCTGCTGCTTGGTCCGAAAATGATTCCTTCCTACTGGTTTGAGAGAAGTATCGGTAACTTCGGCCAGTCCATGGGAATGACTGCAAGTGGTCTTCTTCTCATGAGAATTGCAGATCCTGCAAATGTTTCTCCTGCAATGGAAGGTTTCGGATACAAGCAACTCCTGTTTGAACCTATTGTTGGAGGAGGTATTTTTACCGCTGCATCTGTTCCTTTAATATTCTATTTCGGTCCGGTTCCCATGTTGATTCTGGCAGCTTTTATTATGCTCTTCTGGAGTTCAATAGGGATTTTTTATTTTGGGAGGAAATGAGAATTTCGGTTATGTAGTAATCCTGTAAATCAGATTGGTAGCAAATTGCTATTTTTCATATCCACAAAAGCGGCCTGCAATCTAAAATCAAAGCAATCATCCACCGCAGGCGGCACATTCCAATGCTGCTGCACAGAAGCTAATTACAAAGACCATTATGTTTATACAGATAATTCTACAGAATTCCTGAGAAGAAGTACAAGGTATTTCCTAGATTATTTTGTTTTTTATTGTGGGAGAACTCCGGATTTGCCGGACCCTTCGGGAAAAATCAAGTTATTCATGACCTATGATAAATCACTTTGCAAACTTCCATTAAGGCTTAATGGCAGGATTTCAACAGAGCCAGAATTTCTGCACTTTTTCTTTGTGGGATCATTTTTTTATGTTAGCCTGTACAAATTAAAGATAAGCAGGGATTAAATGAGTTTTTCTTTCCTGTGTGAAAGGGAGTGATAAAATATGGATATAAACAAATTGTTATTTCAGGAAAATGTAGGTGGTTTTGATCTTCTTATAAGGGCACTTTTTGGAACTCTTGCAATTGTAATTCTGGCAATGGATCTGGTAGCTCCGGGAATAATACAGTGGATACTTGCCATTGTTGCACTGGTAGGTTTGTTCTCATCAATAACAAGGCACTGCCTTCCATATTCCCTGATAGGTTTTAGCACGGCCAGAAATTAGTTATTTTTAAAAATAGCTATATTTAGTGGCAGAAAAGATGTTCCGGGATATGTGGAAAGCCTGCCATATTTCCTGCATTCACATCTCAATTTACTAAACTAACCATTTTTAGTATTTTCATAAGACTTAAGTATTTTCTGCGAGTCTTATTATCCTGTAAAAAAGCCTGCAGCTAGCTAAAAAATTGCAGCAGGGTATAAGGATGATTCTTAATGGTCGTACTAAATGGTCTTTCAGGACTTAATATACTAATCACAGGCGGAGCCGGATTTATCGGCAGCCATGTAACAGACAGACTTGTGGAAATGGGAAACAAAGTGACTGTTTTTGATAATTTAAGTTCCGGAAGGATGGAATTTTTAGAAGAGAATATTGATAATCCTGATTTTATTTTTGTTGAAGGTGATCTTCTTGACACCGAAACAATTGAAAATGCCTGTAAAGGTATTGACATGGTGTTCCATATTGCTGCAAATCCTGATGTACGCCTCGGTGTATCTGATACTAAAGTTCATTTCGACCAGAATATCACAGCAACCTATAATTTACTGGAAGCAATGCGCAAGAATAATGTCAGGAACCTTGCCTTCACATCAACCTCAACTGTTTACGGGGAAGCAAAAGTAATACCAACTCCGGAAGACTATGGTCCTCTTGTTCCCATATCCCTTTATGGTGCCTCCAAACTGGCATGTGAAGCACTGATTACTTCCTATTCCCACACTTTTGATATGAACTCATGGATTTTCCGTTTTGCAAATATAATAGGTGACAGGGGAACCCATGGGATTATTGTAGATTTCATAGAAAAACTCAGGAATAATCCCCGGGAACTTGAGATACTTGGTGATGGAAAACAGTCCAAATCCTACCTGCATGTCAGGGAATGTGTGGATGCCATGGTTTTTTCAGTATCTGGTTCAAATGAGGAAGTGAATATTTTTAATATTGGCTCGGAAGATGTTATAAATCCCACACGTATAGGTGAGATAATAGTTGAAGAGATGGGACTCTGTGACGTAAAGTTCAACTATACAGGTGGTTCAAGGGGCTGGAAAGGTGATGTTCCTAAAATGATGCTAAGCATTGACCAGCTAAAGGAACTGGGATGGAAGAATGAATGGGAATCTGAGCGCAGTGTAAGGGAAACTGTAAGGGCCCTTTTAAATAGCAATTAAACAGATAAGGTGTTACATGAAATCTATAATACTGGCAGGTGGTAGTGGAACAAGGCTCTGGCCACTGAGTCGCGAGGAAAATCCAAAACAGTTCCTGAAGCTTAAGGACAAATCCCTTTTCCAGGATACTTTCCTGCGCTGCCTTGAAATTTCAGAATCTGATGAGATATTTGTTGTGACAAATAAGGAACAGAGGTTCTTTGTAAGCGGGCAGATAGAAGAACTGGGATATGAAATCCTGCCTGAGAACCTTTTAATAGAGCCTGTTGGCAAAAACACCCTTCCAGCTATTGCTTATGGTATGAAAGCTATTGAGAAAAGATTTGGTAAATCCAGCGTTGCTGTCTTTTCTTCTGACCATATCCTGGATATTGAAGCAATGAAAATTATAAACTCAGCAGAAGGACTTGCTGCGGAAAATCTTGTTACATTTGGAATAGCTCCGACCCATCCAAACACAGGGTACGGATATATCAAGCCATCAGAGCCTCTTGGAGTTGGGTATAGAGTTGCAGAATTCAGGGAAAAGCCTGATGCAGAGACTGCAAGCAAGTATATTGAAGATGGCTGCCTGTGGAACAGTGGGATGTTTCTTTTAAACACAGAGCTTTTTTTTGCAGAACTTAAAAAATACTCACCTGAAATTTATGATTCATTCAGGATTTCAGATGATATCGATACCATATACAGCAAAGTGCCTTCCACATCTGTGGATTATGGAATTATGGAACATTCTGATAAAGTGGCTGTTGTGAAACTTGACACTAAGTGGAGCGACCTTGGTGATTTCTCGGCAATCTATGAAGAGTTCAGTAAAAATGGGGATGACAATTATGTTGATAACTTTGATCCTGCATTTATAGATTCAAGAAGGAATTTTGTACATTCCAAAGCCGGGAAGATCGTTTCTCTTATAGATGTTAATGATATGATAGTAGTTGATACACCGGATGCTCTGCTGGTTTGTCCAAAAGAGAGCAGCCAGAAAGTAAAGGAAGTTGTGAACAAACTACGTGATCAGGATGATGAGAGGGCAAAACTTGGGCAGACTGTTTACAGGCCCTGGGGTTCATACACAGTGCTTGAGAAATGCTGCAATCATGTAATTAAAAATATCATAGTTCTTCCTGGAAAGAAATTAAGTCTCCAGTTACACTACCACAGGAGTGAGCACTGGGTTGTTGTTAAAGGTATGGCTGATGTACAGATTGATGAGAGGAAGTTCTTTGTCAGGCCCGGTGAAAGTACATTCATAAGAGCAGGTGAGAAACACAGGCTTTCCAACCCAAGCAAAGTCCCTCTCGAGATTATAGAAGTACAGCTTGGTGAGTATGTTGATGAGGGTGATATTGTCAGGTTTGATGATGATTTTGGAAGGGTGGAATAATTCATACCTATAAGGAATTATTGTAGTCTCCACAATTTTTGACAAAAGCTTTTTGATATTAATTCCATGTAGTGCTTGCTCTGAACTGGCATTATGTTCAATTTTTCTGCAAAAACGAATCAAATTCAAATTATTATATTATTTTTTAATCGGAGATATTTATGACACCTGAAAAACAACGCAAACCAATTTTGGTAACTGGTGCACCCAGAACCGGGACTACCTGGACAGGAAGAATGCTTAATTTGAGTAGTGATATTGGATTCATCTATGAACCTTTTAACATTGTTCGCAGACCCACCTGTAAAAAGGTACAGATTGGATTACTGGTTTACACATGTCCTCCGGAAAGCAATGAAGAGTATTACAAAAAACAGATGCAATCCATCCTGAATTATGATTACCGGTTCTTTGAGAATCTTACAAAAGCAAGGGATTTAATTGATGGTTATCTATTTGTGAAAAGTTACCTGGAGTTCAACTATAATAAATTTAATAAAAAAAGGCCTTTGGTAAAAGATCCTGTTGCCATCTTTTCAGCAGAATGGTTGTATAAGACTTTTGATATGGATGTTTTTGTAACGATAAGACATCCTGCAGCTTTTGTCAGCAGCTTTAAAAAATTAGGCTGGACATATGACTACAATCATTTTTAGAGCAAACTGAATTGATGGAAGAATACTTAATGTCATTCCATGATGAACTTAAAGAGTTTGCTTCGGAAGAAAAAGACATTACTGACCAGTCGATTCTCCTGTGGCGAATGATGCATCATGTCATTAACGAATACAGGAAAAAGTATCCAGAATGGGTTTTTTTGAGACATGAAGATCTGGCAGCAGACCCTGTTGAGGGATTTAAGGATTTATACCAGGCACTTGGGTTAGAATTCAGCAGTTCAGTTGAGAAAAAGTTAAGCGACTATACTAAGCAAGAGAAATCCAGCAATTCTTATAACACACATGAAGTAAAAAGAGACAGTAAATCCCAGGTTAACCTTTTCAGGGAAAGGCTTAGCGATGAGGAGATTGAGTACATTAAAGAAAAATCCAGAGATGTGTGGGTACACTTTTATGATGAAGAGGACTGGTAATACTTTTCTTTTTTATTTCTCTATTTTAAGTTCTGACGCAATAACTGTTTAATTGCAGCCTGTTACTTAAATAGGCCTGATTTCGCAATTACAGCTTTTACTTAATTGTGACAAACTTTTATTTGAGGCATCAACAATTATCAGATCCGCAGCAAACTTTTTTGCATAAAAAGGCACACATTTTTCAAAATCCCCTTTCACTTTCAGGGTCTTAAAATCAATATCCCTTTTTGCAGCCTCGGTTTCCACCATGGCAAGCCTATGCTCTATAAGGTCATCCCTGTCCTTTTTTATGTCTTCTGCCAGCTTTTTGACGACATCCCTTCCAAGAAAACCCCTGTCTTTTGTAATATTAGCAACCATTTGAGATACATTCTGATCACGTACACTAAGGATAATTAACCTGGCTTTATTATCTCTTGCCAGAATAATTGCTTCTCTTGCTTGTTTCCTGTGTATGGATGTTGCAGAAAATCCCACAAGAATAGTATTTATTTCATTCATGTTTCTCATTGTTGCTTAATGTTATGTTAGACTTATTCCTATTAAAGGCCAGTAGATAAGTGCCATCAGGATGAACACTATCCATGATATAAGATTTAAAATTAACCCGGGAACAAGTACCTCTTTTATTTCATAGTAACCTGATGAATATGCAATTGCATTTGCAGGGGTTCCCATTGGAAGTATAAATGCAAGGCCTGCCGGAACCGATACCATATAAGTCATAGCTATCGGGTTTATACCGATAATACTTCCAAGACTAAAACCAATTGGAAGAAGTATAGCCACAGCTGCAGAATTGCTGATACCTTCTGTGAGGAACTTGGCCACCAATGAAATAATAATCAATGTAAAGAAAGCATTCGGATAACCATTGTAAAGTACTGTGTTTGCAATCCATTCAACAGCACCTGTCTGAACCAGTGCCGAACCCATGGATATTGCCCCACCGTACATTAAAATGATTCCCCAGTTCACATTTGATTCCACATCATCCCATGTGATTATATCCAGTATAAACAGGGAAACACCTGATATAACGGCAATTACTGCAAGACCTATTATATGTCCGAAAAATATCCAGGCAAGCACCGTTAAAACAAAGATTAAACCTGCTTTTTTTTCATTTATACTTATTTTGCCCATTCTTTTCAGGTGTCTTTTAAGTACACTTCGCGCTGATCTGACATCATGTATATCTATTTTGAAAAACAGGTTCAATATGATAAAACCAATGGCAAGCATAACAAATACTATGGGTACTATGGCCTGGCACCATTCAAAAAAGCTAATTGTCATTCCTGAGTTCTCTTCCAGAAGACCTATTGCAAGGGGATTCCTGGCTCCTCCAAGAAGAGTCCCTACACCCCCTATTATTGTTCCCCATGCCATTGAAAGGAAAAGTAAAGTTCCATATTTACTGTTAAGAGGTTCAAGATCCAGGCTATCCGCAATGGCTGCTACTACAGGAAACATCATTGCAGCAACGGCATGCTCAGGCATGATAAATGAAAGCAATGCCGAGGAAAGCATGACACTGAATAAGAGTCTTCTTGGTGTGCCGTCAAAAATGTTCAGCATCACCAGTGCTGCTCTTTTACTGATTCCTGTTTTCATCATTGCTGCTGCCAGAATGAATGCACCCATGATGAAGAAAACTGCCTGGTTCCCGAAAAGTGCAAATGCATCCTTGCTGGGCATTACATTAAGCAGGGGTAAAAGGGCAATTACCAGAAGACCGGTAACTGATAATGGAATCGCATTGGTAGTCCACAAAAGGATTGCTACAATAAATATTCCAAGAGCATTTTTACCTTCCATGGATAAGCCATCAGGAGCCGGAATTGCATATATTGCTAAAAGAATGACTAAACTTAAGAGTATAATTCCGTAGTTTGGCTTGATTTCAGCCATTTATGCCTCCAATTTTGAAATTTGAGATTATATCCCACGTTAGCCTGATTCCTGAAGTTAAAGCTAATATTCATGCTATATATCTGAAAGTAAGTAATAATGGTGAGAATTCAGGTTTTATCTGAATGCTCACCTTCCTTTGATTTTCCTTATTCAAATTCAATTTCACCGATATCCGAACAAAGGACTACAGATACGCCTGATATGGTAACAATCCTGCATAGTTCTTTTACAATATCGGCGTACTCCTCAGTTCCCGGAGATATTCCTTTACAAAGACCTTCTGCAAGCAGTTCATCATCAACATATATGCAGTGTGTACCCTGCATTGAAAGCCGGTCGTAATTGTTCTTTGCTTCAGCTCTTTTTGAAGCAGGATAACTCATGACCTTTGCTTTTACAGACTCACATGCCTTATCAGGTGAAACCTGCTTGTATTTGGATATCATACCGGCAGCAGCTGTCTGGTTGGTGTGGGGATCTATAACAATAAATGAACCAGTAATCTTGTTACTTGAGTAAGGATCTGCAAAAATAGGGCTCTTTAATTCAATTTTTACTTTTCCTATATCATTAAGCTTTAATTCTTCTGCAGTTTTCCTATGGAGATCTTCCGGATCAAATTTGTAAATAACTTCTGAGAAGCTTCCCTTGACTGTTTTTGTAGTATGTTTGATAAGGTAATCCTTCCCTAATTCCATAAGGTCAGTATCCATCCAGACAAGATTTGCTTCCAAAGTTCCCACAATAGCGGGAAGGTTATGGGACCTTGCAATTACATCACCACGGCTGATATCAATATCATCCTTCAGGCACAGTGTCACTGCCATGGGAGCAAACGCATAATCCAGATCACCGTCATAGGTAACAATTCTGGAAACCTCGCTGACTCTTCCGGAGGGAAGAATACGTACTTCTTCTCCCTTACGAATTACACCTGAAGCAATTGTCCCGCAGTAACCCCTGAAGTCACTGCCTCCCCAGTTTACATACTGGACCGGGAACCTGAAATCTATCAGGTTACGTCCGCCTGAGACATTGACGTTTTCCATGTAGTCAAGAAGTGTTGAACCTTCGTACCAGGGCATATTACTGCTTCTTTCAATAACATTGTCACCTTTCAGGGCACTGATGGGGATGAAGTAGATAGATTCAGCGGATAATTTGTCTGAGAAGGTGTTATACTCGTCTACAATACTTTCAAACACTTCTTCTGAATAGTCAACCAGATCCATTTTGTTAACTGCTACTACAAAATGCCTGATACCCAGAAGAGATGAGATAAAAGTATGCCTTCTGGTCTGTGTCATTACACCATTCCTGGCATCTACGAGAATCAGGGCAAGTGAGGCATTAGATGCTCCGGTAGCCATATTCCTTGTATATTGTTCATGCCCAGGAGTGTCTGCAATAATGAACCGCCTTCTGGGAGTGGAGAAAAACGATAGGCAACATCTATTGTTATTCCCTGTTCCCTTTCTGATTTAAGGCCATCTGTGACCAATGAATAATCTAATTCCTGATCCCTGTGGGTTTTTGAATAATCCTTTATGGAACTTAACTGGTCTTCAAAAATAGATTTGGAATCATGGAGAAGCCTTCCGATTAGTGTGGATTTTCCGTCATCCACGCTGCCTGCTGTGGCAAACCTTAAGAGACCAATGTTCTGGTTCTGCTCGATCAATGATTCGGAGTGGCTCAGAAATATCCCTCCCTTTTCTTTTGTTCCATTGAACTGTCCTGGTCATGATCAATGACCCTTGTTATACGCTCGGAATGACGGGCAACCATCATTTCCTCAATAATCTTTGGCATGGTATCGGCATCTGATTTTACAGCACCTGTACAGTAATGGCAACCAAGTGTCCTGAAACGGCACATGACCTCTTTTACGTCTTCCTCGTGCTCGTCAGTGTAAACAGGAATTAGCTGCCCGTTCTTTTCAATAACTGGCCTTTGTTTTGCAAAGTAAAGAGGAACTATCTCTATGTTCTCATAATAAATATAAGTCCAGATGTCAAGTTCAGTCCAGTTGGAAAGCGGGAAGACCCTGATAGATTCCCCAGGATCTATTTTTGAATTAAAAAGATTCCATAATTCCGGTTTCTGGTTCTTGGGATTCCACTGGCCGTGTTTGTCCCTGAAGGAGAAAATCCTCTCCTTTGCCCTTGATTTTTCCTCATCCCTGCGGGCACCGCCAAATGCTGCATCATACCCACCTTCTTTTAAGGCATCAAGAAGGGCTTTTGTCTTGAGTTCAGCACAGCACTTCACTGTTCCTACAGTAAGGGGATTAGTTCCTTTTTTAAGGGCTTCCTCGTTTCTGTGCACTCTCAGGTCAAGCTTGTGTTTTTTTGTGTATTCGTCCCTGAAATCATACATTTCAGGAAACTTGTAGCCTGTGTCAACATGTAAAAGTGGAAAAGGCACTTTCTTTGGATAAAAGGCCTTGATTGCAAGATGTGCCATGACTGAAGAGTCCTTGCCTACTGAATACAGCATTACCGGGTTTTCAAATTCAGCTGCAACTTCCCTTATAATGCCTATGCTTTCTGCTTCCAGTGTTTTTAGATTTGAAAGCCTGTATGATTCTTCCTGTCCCGACATTTTAATCCTCAAATAAGCTTTTTATCTTCAAGGTGTTTTATGACTTTAGCAACTGACTCGGAAACATTTTCCTTTGCAGTGTCAAGTACCAGCTCCGGATTCAGCGGTTCTTCATAAGGATCACTTATTCCGGTAAACTCCGTGATTTCATTTGCAAGAGCTTTTTTATAAAGACCTTTTACATCCCTTTCAATCAGGGTGTCCCTGTCGCATTTAACATAAATTTCATTAAAGTTGTGACATTTGCTCCTGGCGTGATCCCTTAAGGACCTGTAAGGGGAAATGAATGATACCAGGGTTGCAACACCGTTACTGGAAAGAAGTTCGGCGATAAATGTAGCCCTTCTGATATTTTCGTTCCTGTCCTCTTTTGAAAAACCAAGGTCATGGCAGAGATTTTTCCTTACAATATCCCCGTCAAGTCTCTGGACATATCCTGTGTTTCTTTTTTTGAGCTCTTCCTCAACAGCATTTGCAATTGTTGTTTTCCCGGCTCCTGACCAGCCGGTAAACCATAATGTAAATCCCTCTTTTAACATTAAACCACTCACTTGATTTCCGGTATTTTTATAGCAGCAATATCCAGTCCCTGTCCAATAACAACAAAATAATTATTCAGCAAAGATTCCTTGTTGTATTCAGGTTCTTTCATCGTTTTAATATCTAAAAGTTTGCATCCTGCTTCCTTTGCAATTATATGTCCTGCAGCAATATCCCACTCCATGGAACCCTGGAACCTCGGGTACAGGTGGGCTTTTCCCATGGCAACCCTGCAGAATTTTAATGATGAACCTGCCGGGACAACGTCTTTAATGTTGTTAACCTGCATAAATTCAGCATCAAAATCTGTTTTATGTTTCCTGCTCCCGGTTGCAATTAATCTGCTTGTATCAGTTTCAGTAAGCGGCAGTTTCCGGATTCCTTCTGAATCGTCAATATATGAGCCATATCCCTGTGCAGCATAAAAAGTGGTTCCGATTACTGGTGTGTGAATTACTCCCATTGCAGGTTCTTTGTTTTTCATATATGCAATATTAACAGTAAATTCTCCGTTTCCTTCAATGAATTCCTTGGTTCCGTCCAGTGGGTCCACGAGGAAAAAGTCGTTGTAGGTTTTTCTGGTAGCGTAATCCTGATAGTTTTCTTCTGACACTATTGGGATGTCGTATAATTCATTCAGTTGCTCCGCTATATATTTATCAGATTCAAGATCAGCTTTCGTTAAAGGGGAGTCATCATCTTTGGTCTTGATTGCTTTCCTGGAATCATTATAATATCTTAGAATGATATCGCCTGCTCCCCTGGAAATACGGATCATTTCCTGAAGCATTTCCGGAATTTTATTTTCATCCATGTTTTTTCTCTGTGGTTCTTATATTCTTATACTATTTAGCTAATATGACCAGAGATATCTGATGTCTAAAACAAAAATCTCCATACGTTTAATGAATACCTGATCATTTTTAGAATCTGAACCAATTGTAGTTTGTCCTGTTTTTCTACCTGATAGAAAACAATTAATCAACTACTTGTTTATACTCATTTATGCAGATAAAATATTGAGCAATGCTTAAATAATTTTTTATTTCATCCTGAAAGATAAGTCATTGATGCTGATTATACCAATTCTTTTCTTTTCAGCTGTAAGACTGTTTCGTAATCTCTGTCAAAAACAAAAAGGTTATATTCATAGAAATATTAACTATCCCTATAGACTTACTAGAGATTGATTTAATGAAATTATCAACAAAAAGTGAATATGCATGCCTTGCACTCATAGATCTTTCTGAAAACTTCGGGCAGGGCTACATTAAAATAGAGGATATCTGCAACAGGCAGGATCTTCCTCGGAAATATATCGAGCAGATATTACTGAGTCTAAAGAGGGCAGGGTATGTAAAAAGTCGTCGCGGAGCTGACGGTGGATACGTACTGGCTAAAAAGCCTGAGGAAATTTCCCTTGCAGAGATTATAAGACTTATGGATGGTGCCCTTGCGCCTGTGGAATCTGTGAGTAAGTACTTCTATGAATATACTCCAATTGAGAGGAATGAAGCATTGATTGAAATCTTCAGGGAAATAAGGAATTACGTTTCTGATAAGATGGAAAACACTTCTTTTGCAGATCTGATTGATGATTAATTTTTTTAAATATATTGTCTAGTAAGTCGATAGAGAAAATAGATATAGTATATGTTGGAGGAAAATAATATGATATTTGAACTGGCCATAGGACTTGGTCTTGCAATATTATTGATTGCTTTTTTAGCAGAATACATCGATTCAACCCTTGGAATGGGATACGGAACGACTCTTACACCCATACTGCTGCTTCTTGGATTTGAGCCTCTGCAGGTGGTGCCAGCCATATTACTTTCAGAGTCTCTGACAGGGGTATTTGCAGGCCTGATGCACCATAAAGTAAAAAACGTTGATTTCAGGCCAAAGACAATGAACCCGTACAGGATTTTTGAAGCAACCCAGCAGCTTGGTATTGCCGAAACTTTTGAGAGAGGATTACCAAGGCACCTTAAAGTGGCTTTATTGATCGCTTTCTGTAGTATATTCGGTTCACTTTTTGCGGTATTTGTAGCTGTAAATATTCCTGCTTTTTACCTTAAACTATACATTGGTTTATTGGTGTTGGTAATAGGTATTGTCATCCTTGCAACCCTGAATAAGGAGTATGGTTTTTCCTGGAAAAAAATTACGGGCTTAAGCCTTATTGCATCGTTTAATAAAGGCATGAGCGGCGGGGGATACGGTCCTGTTGTTACAGGCGGCCAGCTGCTTTCCGGAGTCGACGGGAAGAATGCAATTGGAATTACTTCACTTGCAGAAGGTCTTACATGTATTGTAGCTGTTATTGCTTACCTGTATACTAACAGTATTATTGACTGGATCCTTGCTCCTTATCTTGTTACAGGTGCTGTCCTTTCCGTGCCTTTTGCTGCGATTTCAGTTAAAAAGATTGATACGAAGAAGTTCAAGGTAATTGTTGGTGTTGCTACACTGGTACTTGGGGTTTTTACTTTATGGAAGGTTTTGGTTTGATGTGAGTATGGTTTTTTATTATTTTTTTATTTAAGGATGCAAATCCTGAAGGTATTTCTTTCCGGTGTCAATATTTTTTTGGCGGCATGGCACAGAGCTGCTTTTGGTGGGTGATTGCACTATTTTTTGCTTTATCAATGATTTTTATCGGCTTTGTAGAAACCATGTGTATATGATTGATACAGCCTTTTCCTTATTTAGTTCCACAAAACAATTTGTAATCCAGAAACGAAGCAGCCATCCGCCGAAGGCGGCACATTCCGATACTGCTGCACAGAAAATAATTATAAAAATGATTGGCAGTTATAATGAAAATTCTTCAGAAGTCCTGCAAAGAAAGTAGTCCAGAGTACTACAGGATCTTTTTCATTTTTATTGTGGGAAAACGCCGGCATCGCCGGACCCTTCGGGATTACTCAAGTTATTCATAATCGTTAATGAATCACCTTGCTGCTCACCTTTAAGTTTGTCTGGCAGAATTTATACAGAGCCGATTTTTCGTACTCTGAAATCACCCGGTAGGGAGTAAGTCATCAGGATAAAGATATGAAAGTCCAAGTCCAATGAGAATGGGATATAAAAACATGAACATTCGACTTCATGTAAGACGCCAAATGTCATAAGGGGTAATACAAAAAATGGAACCGCCAATCCAAGGTTTTTGAGAAATGGGGGTGCATTCTTATATCCCAGGAATGCAAATATCCAGAATACTCCTATGAAAAGTGTCAGGTGTACTACTGCTAATGTGAAACCAATTAATGAGCTTTCTATTGCCAGTATTTCATTAAATGATATAGTTGAGTGGGCATTTCCTCTTATAATTCTAAGTCCTGCGCAGATCACAGCCCATATTAAAAAGTATAAACAAAGCCATGACAATTTATTGACTGGTATCTTTTTTGATTCAACAATGCTCCCATATCTACATTCGTGAAAAAAGGCTACAGGTATAAATATTGAAGTCTCTCTGTTAAATGAAGAAACTACCATCAACAGGGCTATTAATAGATATTGCTGCCTGTATCAATATCATCCCAGTGTGAAAAGTCCGGCTCAAGTAAATGACCATGGCTGGTAGATGAAATTGAATGCAATAATTATGACAACAGTGGAAATGATTAGTACTCCAAACATAGAGTGTTCTCAGGAACTATATAGATAAAAAATAATAGAAAGTCAACAGCAAAAACAGGGATTATAAATAAAGTCGCGTATATAGCATACGATAAATAAAAATGAAAGTTTGTAGGAAAGAATTGGAAACCAGTTCAATAAAAACATCATTCAAATATGGGACCAACACCGTACTGATATGGATCCAATGCCGTGCCGCTTATAATTTGATCGAAAGCCCATCCTGAGACTGACAGTGTCAAAATCTATCAGCCTGAAATATGTAAAAGACAGGGCAGTTATTGAAAGGATAATTGAATGATTTTTCCAATCTGATTTTATGGAAGGCGTACTTCAACTGGAGTCTACTTCCCAGAGAGTTTTATGGGATATATTCGGTTTTTGAATTGGAATCTTATTAATTTAAAGGTTTTTATTTTGATTTTGAAGAAAATCTCATATTATTTTATTATGGTGCAATAGTAATTTTCAAATATTATAAAATCTATAAAATCTATATTTATCCTGTTCAAAGTAAGCATCCGCCTCCGTAAATTCCTCTCATGATCTTGTATTCCTCCCTTAAAATTCTTTGAGGATTATAATGGGTCTTTGAATAAGAGACATAAGAATGGAAAAGCACTATGTTGATATATATGTAAATGCATAACTCTATGTAACTGGTGTTGTCAGCGAAAAGATTTACTATTTCTCTCCCAGACGAACTTAAAAGGAACTTGATGCTTTCCGGATATCAACTGTTGCAGGTAGCCAGAGAAAGTATTGAAAAGAAATTGCTTCTACTTGAGGAATTTGAAAGTTTAAGAGAGCAGTGAGAACTGATGACTACCATGACAGTCCCCCCGATGATGAAATTTATGATAAGATCCATAAAATGTCATGATAAGATGGTCCAGGGTTGCACAGGATGGAATAAGAAAACGTAAGATATTTGAAATGTATAAGAAGAATAAAACGATTTCAGAGGAAGATGCTGTCTTTTGTGAGATGATGGATTGTATCCTGTTGATGAATTGCCAGCTAAAAGAGGAATTGGTAAACAAGATCAAAAAGGTTGCTAAAGAGCCAGGCATTCCGGTCAAAGATATATCCGATCTGTTTCGGTGATAGTTGTATTACTCGCTTCTGATCTCAGCAAGTTGCCAAAAAGAGATCAAAAGACTAACCAGGAAGAATTCATATTTAAAGAACATTCTTGAAAAGAAGATTAGTGAGATCCTGAAAACCCATCCAGATATAAACCACATGTAACGACCTTTGCAGGATATTACAGGGTTCATCCCGTCAAGCTTTGTTCTTATATTTACTGTAAAGGAAGAGAAGGCGATTACGCTTAACTAATTTTCGCATCACGATGATGTATATAATCTTTGAATGTTGTTTTTAAATGAGATTTTATGGGCTCTGTATATTATCAGCATAAATGCAACAATATCTGGCATGATAGTCTGTGCAGCAGCATGGGAATATGCCGCCTGCTGCGGATGGCTACTTCGATTTTGGATTGCAGGTCGCTTTTGTGGATATTAAAAAGGGCAATTTGCTGTCATTCAGATTAACAGGATTGCAGAAAGGGACGACAATGTTTTTTTGACGATATGACTGCAACCAGAACACATTTGAGAAGTGTTTCTTGAATTGGCAGGTTCCACACGTTTATCGGCCCATTCTGCTCCGTAAGCATAATACAAAATAATATATACTTACTGACAGTAACTTACTGTATGGTAGAGTACATGTACAATTCTTAGAAGTCCACAGCTTTACACCATTGCTGGTTATTTTCATTTCCGCACTGCCCACATTATACTCATTGCCTTAAATGGATTGGCTGGTTACGTTAAGTTAACTTGAGGTTTAGAAGGGTATTTGAATAACTGAATGCTTGTTTCTATTTTTGACCAGAATGATGTTGAGTACTTTGCCCACATATCGCATCCAATCATCAATGATTATAAATATAATGGTTACAAAAAATAACCATTGTGAGATTCTACAACCGTGAAAAGGAACTTGCCTCATGGAACTTCTCGACAATAGTAAGCCATCTTTCCTTGTAATAACTGAAAAAGAAGAATCGGAAAAACCGAGCTGATCAAACAGTTCAGCAGGGACAGGAAAACACTCTACTTGTTTGTGGACAGTAATAAGAGCATAGACTCCAATATGGACGAGAGTTCGACAGATGCTCAGGGAGGAGCTTGACCTGCCGGATTACATTAATCTTAAGGACCCAGAGAATTTCCCCAAGTTCATCAAGATCCATGACATGGATATTGTAATAGCCATCGATGAGTTCCAGAGATTCCTTAATATATATCCTTCCTTCATTACCCAGCTCCAGAGATACTGGGATATGAAGTCTGATGATTGCAAAGTTTTTCTTATCGTATCTGGTTCTTCAATCGGCATGATCAGAAAAGATATTCAATGAGGAGAAAGCTCCACTCTTTAAGCGGGCGGACAACATACTGAGACTTCGTCCATTCACGGTTCACGAAATCTTTGCCATGCTTGATGAAATAGGAATCACGGATATGCAGGAAAAACTGAACCTGTATTTCCGAGAAACGGTCTACCATTACCGTCTCTTTGAAAAAAAAATACCAATGTATCAGTTTCCTTGATGCACTTGAAAAGCTCGTATTCAGCGAGTTTGCACCGCTGAAAAGATGAGGTCAGAGATATCCTTATCGAAGAGTTTGGAAAAGAATACTCTACCTATTATGAGATAATATCTGCCATTTCGCAGGGCAAATGCTCCAAAAGCGAAATATCAGAGATGACACACGTATCTTCAAACTCCTTCACATTATTTTTATGATCTTGCAGACCTTCTGGAATAGTGCGGGAGCAGGATACCTGTTACGGATAGTCCCAAAAAGAGTAAGAAAGGAGATATTTCTCAAAGATAATTTCTTCAGGTTCTATGGACGTTTCATATATCCTGCATTGAGCCAGTACATGGGTGGCAAATATGACCCAATAATGGAAAACGTTCTGCAGCAGTGGCAGAGCTACACAGGGAAACTGTTTGAGGATATGATCCGAGAGCTGATAAGTGACAGGATTATTTCCGAATATCCTGAAATTGGAAGCTGGTGGAACCGAAAGGGAGATGAGATAGATATACTGGCCATTAACCGAGAAAAAAGAGAAGTTCTGGCTATAGAGATAAAGAACAAAGAGCTTACCAGGGATGAAGCAAAGAGTATTCTCAACTATACTTCAGAGAAAATCAAATTGATCACCGAAGTATCTGGAATGAATTTCAAGGTAGGTATCGCTGCAAGAAAGATAGAGGGCAATACGTCACTTGAAGATGAAGGATCTCTTGTATGGGAACTGGAGGATCTACTGTAATTTCAAGATTTATCCCTGTGGTTTCATCCACTTGCTGCCGGAGAGAACAGTTTTAATGAGATAGAAGTGAGAACTGTTAGGAAAGGATTTTTACTTCTCAGCAGCATGGGAAGGTGCCGCCTTCGGCGGTGATGTTGTGTGTACGTCGACTCTATTTTCCTATCCACTCTTCTCTGGATATATGAGCCTGCTTTAAAATTCTTTGTAGCAAATCAACACTTAATCGACCTTTATGAGGGTTAGGACCTGTCAGGACAATATCACCTTTTGCCATAAAAAATGTTTACCACCTGAAAAAGGACCTTCAAATCCTAATTCTTTTAACCTTTTCACAAGATTTCTATGGGTGACGGGGGTCAGTTTAGGCAACAGCAACTTCCCCGGAGTCTTTTATTACGTGATTATCAAGAGGTGGGAGTGTTAAGCCTTTTCTGAGTCTGAAAACTATCCATTCATCTATGGTTTCCTCAAGGTTTTTCCTGCACTCTTCCAGAGTGTTACCAGTGGCCCATACTCCTTCAAGTTCAGGCACTTCACCATAATAAGGCTCATCATCTTCTATAATCTCATATCTGGCTTTTTCAAGAGCCGCCTGAATATATTCAATAAGCATAGTGGCACCTTCACAAATTTTGTTTTGTAGACATATGGTCCCATGAGTATAAGAATAATTTGTTCACTGCAATGATGCAATATTAAATACTATTCCTGATAAGGCCTCAGACTGAGGCCCTGTAGAATTATCTGACTAACTCTAAGAATGTAATGACTAATATTCTGCATAGCATCATCGGAATGTGCTGCCTCCGTCGGAGAAAATGCTATCCAAAATCAACAAACATTTATCTTAAAAGTACATAATAAAAAATGGTTAAATATGAGTATTATCGTCAAACTCAGCAGTGAGCATACTATCACTCTTCCAGAGGAGCTTATCAAAAAGATGCACTTCGCATCAAATGATGAAATAGAAGTCCAGGTTGAAGACGACAGGCTTGTTCTTTCGAAAAAAAATACAGGTTATACCAGCAGGCTGCGTGGTTTACACAAAGATGTATGGCAGGATACAGACTCAGAAGAATTCATGAGGAAGGAAAGGAAATCCTGGGACAAACATGCTGAGAATTAAAAAACATTCTAAAATTGGCATTGATTCAATGCTTTTCATCTATCTTTTTGAAGATAATCCTGATTTTTCAGACATTTGTGCGACAATTTTAGAAGAAATAGAATTTGGAAAAGTAATAGGAATCACATCTTCCATAACACTTCTTGAAATACTTGTCAAACCTAAAATGGATGGAAATCACAAAGCTGTTTCTGATTATAAGGATATCCTGACTAACTTTCCAAACCTCAATATTGTGAATGTTGATCAGGAGATAGCGGATATTGCCTCCACACTTCGTGCAAACTATTCAATAAAGACTCCGGATGCAATTCAGGTAGGAACCGCAATAAATGAAGGATGTTCTGCATTTATCACAAATGATTTTGCTCTTAAGAAAATAGAAGAGATAGAAGTTATTGTCCTAAAGGACATTTTAAAACCTGCATGATGCTTTTGAGCATTACATTATCATTTTATATATTTCAGATTCGTGCACTACAGAGTACGTTTTATCTTTTCTTTTTATTACTTGAGCAGCATGATTATAAATAAGCAATTTAGAGCGATAAAAACCATTTTTCAAGGTTTATGAAAAATGCATGTAACTCTTTTACTACTTCAGAATCATCGGAATGTGCCGCCTTCGGCGGATGGTTACTTTGGTTCTGGATTACGAATTGTTTATTTTGAAATAAAGTTGGGCAAAAGCTGTATTAATCACGTATACAGGATTTCTACAGAGCCCGGTTATTATAGAAGAATATCCTGATGATAAACCATGTCCTTCAGTACTTCTCTTAGGTTTTGTCAACAGAGAGGCATGTCATGTGGTGGTAGGCGCTTGCACCGATCATGTAAGAATAATAACTGTTTATTACCCGGCAAAAGATAAATGGATTGAAGACAAAATAAGGATTGATAAACAATGATCCCGGATAAATGCAGTTTTTGTAAAGGCAAGCTTGTTGAAGGTAAGCACGAGTTCGTTGTTAAAGTAGGTGAAACTATGCTTGCCATAAGGGATGTTGATGCCTTTATCTGTCAGGAATGCGGTGAAGCATATTATACACCTGAAACATCAAGGCGTATTGATAAGGTCATGGAAAGATTCCATAATTCATCCCTGCGGGTTCACCCACTTGCTGCAGGTGAGGTCAGCCTCAGTGAAATTGAAGCTGAAAACTCTTAATGTTGTTTCATTTATTACATAAGGTCCATACTAAATATTATGTAATTCCTTTCTTCTTGCTTCTCAGCAGCATTGTATAGCGCCGCCTTCGGCGGATGGTTACTTTGTTTTTAGCTTACCGGTTATTTTTGTGGATATGAAAATGAACAAGGTATGTGAAAATGATATAATCAGGAATTCTACAGAGTCCATATTATGACAAGGTATATAGCCATGTATAACTTGACTTACCCCGAAGGGTCCGGCGCAGCCGGTGTTTTCCCACAAGAAGAAACAAAATAATCTGCAAATACCTTTACTTTCTTCTCAGAAATCCTATAGAATTCTCTGCATAAATACAATAGTCTTTGTAATTAGTTTCTGTGCAGCAGTATCGGAATGTGCCGCCTTCGGCGGATGGTTTCATTGTTTTGAATAAACATAAACAACTATAATACAATCCCATCTTACTTCAGAAGTTCAATAAACTCCTCAACCGTAAGACCCGATACTCTGATCAATTGTCTCAGAAGACCAGGTTTTAATTCTTTGTGCTTCGGGACAGTCAAAGTGATTTTTGAACCTTCTTTTCTCAGAACAACATGACTTCCGACTTGCCTGTGAGGATGCCATCCTTCTTTAGAGAAGGCTTTTATTGCCTTTATCCCGGAAATGACAGGTAATTTTGACATTAAGCTATCACTTCGACGATTTTACAGGAAGGACTGATCATACATGTTTCCAGTTCGTCCTCAGCAAGTGATTC